>REEC01000162.1 GCA_007695285.1 Spirochaetaceae bacterium
GCACATCACCTTCGAGCCTGAGCCGGTTGACTGGACCGGGTTCTGGGACAGGCTGCCGACTTTGGCGGCTGCCGGAACCATTCCCGACATCCTGCAGATGGATGCGGCATTCATCGATGAGTACGTCGACCAAGGCGTTCTCGCCGATCTGAACGACATTCCGCTCGGCGGAATAGTCGATTCGATCATTGTCGATAACCTGAGAATTGACGGTGTTCTTTACGGAGTACCGTTGAGTCACAACGCTGGGGGAATGGCGTACCACACCGGACGCGTCGCGCAGTACGGTATTACGCCTCCGTGGGTCGGCTGGACCTACGACGAGTACTTTGCGTGGGCGCTTGAGGCCCGAGAAAAGCTGCCGGACAACATGTGGGGTATTACCGATAGTGGCAGCTGGGAAGGGTTCCAGTACTACCAGATGGCCCACGGCCGAGGCAATATCTTCCAGGATGTCGGGCGCACATTCAACTTTGATCGGGAGCTATGGTACCGGTACATGCGGATCTATCAGGATCTCCGTGATGCAAACGCCGTTCCGCCGCCGGATAGCGGTCACCTGGAGAATGACCCGATCGCCGATCCGATGGCGTCCGGTGACGTAATCGTCGTCGGCAAAACCGTCGGTTCCGTAAGTGCGCTTGAGCGGCTGATGCCGGGGCAAGTTGTGGCGATCAGTTCACCGGTCGGCCCGACTGGAATCGGAAGCGGCTGGGCGCAAGCGACAATTTTCATGAGTGTTGCTGAAAACTCCCGACACAAAGAGGCGGCCAAGGAGTTCATCCGCTGGTTCATCTCGGACCTGGATGCCGGAAAGATCCTCGGAACCACTCGTGGAATGCCGATCAACGACGCAGTCTACACGATGCTTGAGCCGGGCTTCACCCGCTTTGAAGGAATCGGCCGTGAACTGCTCCAGGCGTCGCTTGCGACGAACCCGGTGCCGTTCTCCCCGATCGGCCCTGGTTGGATTGAGTGGCGCGATCTCTACAACAGCGAGTACGAGGCTGTTGCGTTTGGAATTCAGACTATCGACGGTATGTACCGGAATCTGATGAATCTCGCCGACGATATTCTGGCCCGGCCGCGGTGACCGCGTGCCATCCACGCCGCTGCGGCGTTTGAATCGTACCGGACTGTGATTTATTGACGGTGGTGTCCTGAAGTATTGTCCGCCCGACCGGAGTAACTCCGGTCGGGCTCTTTTTTGGTGCGCCCGGCAAGACCGGCGACTGCGTCGGCGGTCTATCGGCGAGCCGGGTGTCAAGTGAGTGATGCAGAATCCGATACGCCCGTGCCCGGCCCGACTTGGAGGATGTTTTGGCGTGTTCTTTCATCGAGTTCCTTGATCGCGTAAAGGACAATGTCGTTCGACTCCCCGTTGGCTCGGAGCGCGCGCACGTACTCGATGAGCCTCTCCCGGTCGGCACGCATGAGATCCTTCAACGTCCAACCGACACCCTTTCGGACGTGCATGTGGGGGTCGCGCGCGAGTGGGGCGCACATTTCGAGCGCGATATCGGTGAACCGGCCGGACTCGGCCACTTCGCGGGTGAAGATCACGACGCTGGTACGGCGCGGCCACGGGTCGGGATCGACGTTCCACGATCGGCACATATCGATCATTTCGTCGGGGTGGAAAGACAGCAGGATCCGCAAGATCCCGGTGGCGAAGGTGTCGACCTTGCTCCAGCCGCGCAGGCAGTGGACGAATCCGTCGATCAGGCCAAGGTTTTTAGCAGTGAAGACCTCGGGCATGAGCTCAAGAATGGACGAGCCCAAGGTTTGCTGTTCGCCGTACCCTGACTCGATCAACAGCGTCGCGAGCTCGAGTCGGTCGAGCGGGGGAAGCGAGCCGATCCTGTCGCGGTGAGATCGCCAGACCGCCCGTACGGCGGGAGCGCGGACGCCGTAGCTCAGGTACCTCGGGTCAGGCTCGTTGGCATCGGCAGCGTACGGCGACCGCTCGCCCTCGACGGTGAGCGCTGCGACCAGAGAACTGTGAATGGGTTTTGTCCCGGATTCCGCCATTTCCCTAACCCACGCGACCGGTCATGTATCGAATTACGGCAACGCCGGTACGATCCCAAAATAGATTCGACCTATCGGGGTGTCAAGACATTGATTTTGGATTTTTTTAACGCTCCGGATCACAATGATTTACTGTTGTGCCGTCACGGCACCGTTTCTGACGCGTTATCCGGTCCTGCCGGAACCGCGTGCAAGGACCTACACGTGTTTTTATGGTATATTTTGTCGGCAAACTGATTATCGGGAGGTGTGGGTCGCCATGTATCCCCTGGTCATCTTCGTCGGGTTGGCAAGTTCGTTCGCAGCTGCCTTTCAGTTGCAGGCCGTAACTTTCGTGCCGCGGCTGAGCCTTTATTCGATTCACAAATTCGAGAATAAACGCCGACTGCTGCGATCGATCGCCGGTGTCTGTCTGATCGTTCTGGTCGCGCTTCATCGGCATGAAACCGGAGCAGTCGCGGTCATGATCGTGTGCGGCGTCTTTCTGGTAATGTCGTTTGTGATCGACAACACCAAGGGTTTCCGGGATCTGAACGAAGAGCATATCCGCAAATCCCCGGGCGCCGTACTCGATGGTGACACGATTGTCGTCGGCGTGGAGCTGCCGAGCGCGGGCAACGTCTGTTACGCGATCGAAGACATGGTTCTGCCGCGCCACGTGTTGAACGATCGTCTCGGCGACACGCCGCTTTTGGTTTCTTACTGCGCCGCGTGCAGAAGCTGCATCGTGTACAACCCGGTCATCGAAGGAAAACGGCTGAGTTTCCAGGTGATCGCGGTGTGGCGGCGGAACATGGTGATGCGCGACCGCGAGACCGGCACCCTCTGGCAACAGGCGACCGGAGAGGCGATCTACGGCGAGCTGAAGGGCAGGGCGTTACAGATGCTGATGAGTCAACAGATGCGCCTCGATCACTGGAGGAGCGCGCATCCGGACACGGTGATCGCGGTCGAGTCGGAAACCGCGCCGAAAGGGCGTATCCCCAAGCCGATGCTCAGAAAGATGCTAAAAGTCACCGAGCGCGCGATGGCAAGAGGGTTCACGGAGATCGGTCATGAACTTCCGCTGCGCGAGAAGGTGTTCGGTGTAACCGTAAACGGTGTCTCGAAAGCCTATCCGCTCTCCAGACTGAGGGATTCGCGGGAGTTCCGGGACTCCGTCGGAGAGACGCCGGTACAGATCGTATACCAACCCGAGACCAACGCGATCAGCGGCGTCAACCTCTCCGACGGATCGGCTTTGGTCCTCGAAAGCCACTGGTGGTTCGGTTGGAAAGAGTTTCACCCGTTTACCGAGGTATGGCCGGGCGACGGTGACCGGGATACGCTTTGATAGTTCACGCAGCATTGTGGTCGGGGATATGGGAGCAGCGGCCATGAAGCCGGCTGAAAACGTCGTGCGAGCAGTCGACTGGATTCTGTCAGGAGGCCGGTAGGGTGATTGCGCCCGGCCGGTTATCTCAAAGACGCAGGCGACGGTCGTGTTCGTCTCGCGCTCGACCAGAAAGGATGGAGTAGAGGATACTGTCGGGCGTACTCGTACAATCGTCGCGAACGTTGTACAATAAGGCGGGTAGGCGCTATGAAGTATCGAATTGCCATTTTGCACGACGAAGACGGATTCAGCGTTTCCGTCCCCGGGCTGCCAGGGTGTTGGTCTCAAGGCGCCACCGAGGCCGAGGCGCTGGAGAACATTCGTAACGCGATTGAAGAATACCTGTCGGTACGCGACGAGCTACTCGATGGAGTCGATACGCGAGAAGTCGAAGTTGGAGCCTGAGTTTGCGCTTGCGCTCGGAAATAGCTTCTCCTATAATTTCCACCCATGGATATCCCGAAGGCGCAAGTATCGCGAGTCACGCGAATCATAACCGTTTCGCGCTGAATCTCGTGAACCGTGCCGTAGGCGGCGAGGACGTGAACACGACGCCGACCGGCCGTCGTTTCAACACAGTCTTGACGTCGCGGCGCTGAGAGGACGATGAACGATTTCGAGTGGTTTGAGCCGGGCGAGTTGGCCGATGACGATCTCACGTTACTTCTCACCGAGAAAAACCCCGCCGATCCGTCGAAGGGTTACGTCCCCGCGTACAAGTTCGAGATGCGGCATACAGTGTCGCGCGAGACGATCGGCACCATCGATCTCCGTGTCGGCGACACCGAGCCGCTTCGGATGTACGGTGGTCACGTGGGGTACGGCGTCTTTTCTGAGTTCCGCGGCCGGCGCTACGTGGCGAGGGCGTGTCGCCTGCTCCTGCCGCTACAGAATAGAACTATGAGAGCATTCACGACACGTCGAGCGCCGTGTTGGAGCAAAAAGGAGCACAAAATGCACGACCTGAATCAACACCCGTATTTCGAGAAATGGAGCGATCCCTCGAGCGGAGTCGAGAGTTTCATCCTCAACGAGCGAGTCGCTCCGGTGCAGCAATCGTTCTACTTCACGAATGTGAGTATTTCGCCCGACGAGAATTGGCTCTGGTTTTACGCGGCGTTCCCTCCCAATCTGCAGAAAGTGTTGGGGGTGGTCTCGCTCGACCCGCGGCACCCTGAGATCAAGCTTTTCCCGCAGGCGGGGTTTTCAAGCGCTTCGCCGATGGTCGGCGCCGAGTCCGATGCAGCGTATTTTTGCATGGGAAGTAGCGTGTATAAGGTGTCGGTAGACGGTTCGACGCAGGTCGTGTGTACGGTGCCGGAAGAGTACATCGGGAAACGACAGTTCTCACGGATCGCGACACACTTGACCGTATCGGCCGACGGGAAGTACCTGCTGCTTGACGGCGATCTCGGCAACTTCTGGTGGGTCGGGATCGGAGATATTGCGACCGGCGAAGTCAAAGTACTCAAGGAGTTCGGCAATCATCACAACCACGCGATGTTCTCGCCGACCGATCCGAAGCTCTTTGTTATCCCGGAAGACTGGTGGAACGACAAGAACAGCGGCCGCCACTTTTCGTACGACCACCGGATGTGGCTGATGGATATCGAGCAGACACGGTACGAGGTCGTGCGGCCGAAGAGCTGGGACAGCGGGCACACCGCATCGGCGTCTCACGAGTGGTGGTCTCGAGACGGGATGCTCTGTTGGAACGACTACGAACTCGGCACGTACGAGTGTGACCCGTACACGCTCGAAGCGACACATGTCTGGAAAAGACCTCTTTGCCACGCGCATTGCAGTTCCGACCGCAACCTCTGGTGCGCCGATGAAAGCCCGTACAAGTGGGACAAAAAACCGGTCGAGATTCTCTTCTTTGACCGGAATCGGAATACCGACCTGCAGATCGTCTCGGCGATGCCGAAGCCGCCTCTGCCTCGGGGCATGTACCACATCGACCCTCATCCGCAGTTCTCGCCTCGGGACAGTTGGGTCGTCTACACCACGACGGTGCGCGGAAAGGTCGACGTCGCTTTGGCGCCGGTTAGGCCGCTTTTGGCGTGACTCGAGCGACGAACATGACACGACGCGAACGCCTCATGGCCACTTTGCGCGGGGAGCCGGTTGATCGACCACCGGTCTCGTTCTACGAGCTGAACGGCCTCGACGAGAACCCGGACGACGATGATCGCTTCAACATCTACTCGCATCGTTCGTGGTGGCCTCTCATCGACCTGACACGCCGGAAGACCGACCGAATCGTGATGCGCGGAGTCGCGTACAGATCCGTTACCCCCGATCCGATTGAGACCGTTTCCACGACCGAGACGATTGTGTGCGATGGAAGCGCCTTCACGACACACCGTGTTCAGACCGGTAGCCGCGTGCTGACGAGCCGTACTCGTCGCGATCCGGACGTGAACACGATCTGGACCGTAGAACACCTTCTCAAGGATCTCGACGATCTGCGCGCTTTTCTCTCGCTTCCGCATCTCGAACCGGGCGGGGAGGTCGAGACCGGTCGGGTACTCGAGGCCGAGGCCGCGCTGGGTGATACCGGCATCGTGATGATCGATACGCCCGATCCACTTTGTCTCGCCGCGTCTCTGTTCGACATGGCCGATTACACCGTTATCGCGATGACCGAGCAGGCGTTGTTTCACCAACTGCTCGAACGTTTTGCGTCGATCCTCCTGCCGAAGACGAAAGCCGTGGCGCACGCGTTGCCGGGCCGACTCTGGCGTATCTACGGTCCGGAGTACGCGACGCCGCCGTATCTACCGCCGGCTTTGTTCCGCGAGTACGTCTGTCGCTACGTAACGCCGATGATCGAAGCGATTCACGCGGGCGGCGGCTACGCGCGGGTCCACTGCCACGGCAACCTGAAAGCTGTTCTCGACGACATAGCTGCGATGGGAGCCGACGGACTCGATCCTATCGAACCCCCGCCGCAGGGCGACGTGGAGTTGCGTTATGTGCGCGAGAAATACGGGAAGGACATCGTGCTGTTCGGCAATCTCGAAGCGAGTGACATCGAGAATCTGCCGACCGAACTCTTTGCGGAGAAGGTGAAGCGCGCCGTAGCGGAAGGCAGTTCAGGACACGGTCGAGGGTTTGTTCTGATGCCCTCCGCGTGTCCGTATGGAAGGATCCTCTCTTCGACCGCGATGCGGAACTACGAGAAGATCGTCGACATCGTCGAGACGCAATGAGAGGGTTCGTCGAACCGGGCGTTGCCCGCCCGCGGCTACATCGCGATCACGACACCAGGTCCTGCGGCAAGTGCGGCACGCGGTTGAGGTATCGGATGAGTAACTCGCGGTCGGGCTCGAGGTCGACACGCGTGATCGCGGTGTTCAGGTGGTAGAAGGTCAGGTTCGCGCCGGGAAGGCGCTCGAACAGCGCCTTCAAGAGCGCCTCCATGAAACCGGCGTGGCTCACGAGCGCGACCGGACCGGTCTCGCCGGCATCGACCCATCGCCACAACTCGCGAGCGACCCGGATCGCGCGACCGTGGCACGACGGCAAGTCTTCCTGCCCGCGGGCCGGGTCCCACCAGCCGGTGTCGTCTACGTCGTCGCCGATGATCGCACTCGGGAACTCGCTTTCGATCTCTCGCCGCGTCATGCCGGGATAACCGCGCACGCCGCGCTCGTCGCGATGATTCAGGAAGATTCCTCCGTTCTCGTGCAGATCGACAAAGACTTCCGGGCGGACGCCGATCGCGTCCCCCACGGTCGTCGCGGTTTCGAGCGAACGGTGCATCGCGCTGCAGTACAGCCGCTTGATCCCGTAGCCCTGCACGGTCTCAACGGCGGTCTCTTCCGGGTCTCGGCCGTGAACCTGCTCGGGATGCGGCTCGGTCGCGAGGTGGTGCGCGAGCCGTTTGGCCTGCTTCCTGCCGAGGTCGGTCAACGGCGGATCGCAGACGCGATCGGTCTGGTTAAGAAGCGCGTTGTTCGATGACTGCGCGTGACGGATGATGTAAAGCTCCATGGTTTCTCCTCGGCGCCGGTGGCGCTTCGATACTACGAAAAGTTAGATAATAAGAGAAGCCGGAAGGAACCGCAATGCCGCAGCTCGGAAAAAGTCGGGGAGTAACGGAAAACGGCAAAACGGGTTTCCTTGACAGCTCGACGGGAGCCGACCGATAATTGTCCGACCGTCGTTTTCAGCACAGACAGTACCCCAGACAGGAGCACAGACAATGGCCAATCGCGTAAAGACTTTCAGAGTCCTCGTCTCGACCGATCTTGGTGGTGACCCGGACGATATCCAGTCTCTGATTCACCTTCTTCACTACTCGGACGTCTTGCGGCTCGAAGGCATCGTCTCGTCGCCGGGGCCCGGCAGTTCTCCCGATGCCGAGAACATCCGGTACTGGGTCCGGAGGGCGGACCTCGATCACCTCCGCTCGCGTGGGCACGAGGCGCTCATGACCGAAAACGACGTCGTCTCGATTGTGCGGCAAGGCGCGCTGACCGCGATGCCGCCGAAAGACGGAAACGGCACCGAAGGTTCGCGGTTGATCGTCGAAAGGGCGAACGCCGCCGATCCGGAAGGACGCGACCGACCACTCTGGGTCCTGGCGTGGGGATCTTTGACCGATATCGCGCAGGCCCTGCACGACGATCCGGGGATCGCCGAGAAAATCCGGATCTACTACATCGGTTCATCGAACACGACGAATGATCCGGCGAGCCGTGACTACGTCTACGACGGGATGAAAACGACGTGGCCGACTCTCTGGTGGATCGAGAACGGCATCCTGCCGAAGTTCTCGCACGATACGTTCCGCGGTTACTACATGGGCGGCGACCAGAGCGGCGAGTGGGGGAACAAGACGTTCGTCGACTCGGTGATCCGCGGTACTGGAACCGACCACGGTGGTGAGCCGGGGAGGCTACTCGGCGACGAGCTGCCGCTCGCGGCCCATCCCGGCGGCGAGAGCGGAATCCTGAAAGAAGGCGACACGCCGACGTTCCTGTATCTGCTCTCTCCGGTCTTTGGAGGTGTCGGCGATCCCGACGACCCGACCGTCCCGAGCTGGGGCGGCCGGTTCCGACGCCCGGATCCCGACCGATTTCCGAACTACTCCGTCGACCTCGACGCCCCGGCCGAACAGTGCTGGAGCACGATCAACCGCTGGCGCAAAGCGTATCTCTCGCACTGGAAGACGCGGTGGCAGTGGTACGACGAGTGAACGTGGCCGTCGTCGTGGCCGCCGACGCCCGCTGACCGACAACTCGATCGCGTGGTAGAATCCGCCCATGGATCGACGCACTACAGCGGATAACTGGGTCCGCGTGGACCGACTCGTACCGGCGGTTCCACCGGCGGGGAAGCGGATGCGGCTCGTGATCGACTCGGACGTCGGAAACGAGATCGACGACTTCTACGCGATCGCGCTGGCACTCGCGTCGCCCGACCGCTTCGATCTCAAAGGGATCTCCGCGGCTCATTACAACAACTCGCGGCCCGGTGCGGGACCCGGCAGCATCGAGAAGTCCGCCGAACTCGCGCACACGATTCTCGAGGCGGCCGGATCGCGGGGCGCGGTGAAGGTAGTTCACGGCTGCCCGCCGATGCGGTACTTCGGTCACCCGAGCGCAGGCGAGGGAGCCGAGTTCATCATCGAAGAGGCGCGCGCCGCGTCACCGGAGGATCCGCTCTGGGTCGTGATTCTTGGCGCAGCGACGAGCTCGGCGTCGGCGATCCTGATGGATCCCTCGATCGCCGAGAACGTGCGGTTCGTTTTTCACGCGCGCAGCGACTTTACGTGGCCCGCGCGTTCGGTTCAGTTCAACGTCAAAGGCGACATTCACGCCGCGCGCGCATTGCTCGCGAGCCGCGTGCCGCTGATCTGGTTCGACACCGGGACGCACCTCACGATTCCGTACGCCGTGTCGCGCGAGGTTCTGCGGCCACTCGGCCGGCTCGGTGAGTTCCTTCATGATTTTCGCGACCAGGAGCCGTGGTTTGCGCGCGACGACAAGGGCTTTTTCGACATGGGCGATATCGCGTACCTGATCGATCCCGGTATCTGCCGGGAAGAGGTGACGAACGTCCCACGCATGGATGAGTATATGTACTTCGATTTTTCACGGCCGAACGGGAAGATGCTCCGCGTCTTCGACATCGACAACAACGCCGCGTGGAATCTGCTGTTCGAGAAACTCAGGAGGCTTTCATGAACCGCCCCGAAAAGGGAAGAGAAATACACCTTCGAAGGAACCCGACCGGTACACCTGTCGAAGACGATTTTGAAGTCGTCGTCGTGCCGGTCATAAAACCGGCCGACGGCGAGGTGCTCGTTCGTACGCGATTCTTCTCGGTCGATCCGTACATGAGAGGACGGATATCCGCGGCGCGCGGGTACGCCGATCCGTGGCCGCCCGGCGAGGCAATGCGTGGCGGCTGCGTCGGCGAAGTGATCGAGTCCGGAGATCCGGCGCTACCGGTCGGCGCGTTTGTTCTCGGTGGTTACGGCTGGCGCGAGTACTACCGCGCGCGTGCGGACGAGGTTAACCGAATCGAACCCGGCGAGACGCCGCTGTCTGCGTACCTCGGAGTGCTCGGGATGCCCGGGATGACCGCGTACGTCGGGTTATTGACGATCGGTGGGCTCGAGCGCGGAGAGTCGGTCTTTGTCTCCGGTGCGGCGGGTGCCGTCGGTTCGACGGTCTGTCAGATCGCGCGGCTTCACGACTGCCGCGTCGTCGGCAGCGCGGGCTCTGAGCGGAAGGTCGAGTGGCTCACCGAGCGCGCGCGGATCGACGCGTTCAACTACAAAAAAAACACCGACCTCACGGCCGAGCTGAAAAGTCGTTTTCCGGACGGAATCGACGTGTACTTCGACAACGTCGGCGGAGCGCACCTCGAGGCCGCGATCGCGAACATGAATCGTCACGGGCGCATCGTCGCGTGTGGCATGATCTCGACGTACAATACGACCGAGCCGCCTCCCGGCCCGCGCAACATGATGCGCATCGTCGGCGAGCGGCTGACGATCCGAGGCTTCATCGTCGGCGATCACGCCGAGCAGCGCGAACGGTTCACCGAACGGATGACCTCATGGATCGAGTCTGGTGACGTCGTGTACGAAGAGACCGTCGTCGACGGGATCGAGAACGCACCGCGCGCGTTCATCGGGCTGTTCTCGGGTGAGAACCTCGGCAAGATGGTCGTGAAGGTGTGAATTTCGTGGATCGATCGCGCTGCCGACCGTGGTGCGTCTTTCTCGCGACAGCGCGAAATGTACGTTTTTTGCGGGTAGCCTTCGAATTCTGCAACGGGTAATCTACGATTTTGAATTAGCAAATGCCAATCCTTCCGATTTACGGATCCTGAGTTTGCCCCCACACTGTGTGTGGATCCGGCGACACGACGCGCCGCGTTGCGGCGTTCTTCGTGTCCTGCGTGATACTCGACCCGGTGTGGTTCCGGGGGAGTCAAACCGGTAGTCCGGATCCGGAAACATAGGAGGCCAAAATGAGACGGATTTTACTGTTTGTGCTGGTTCTGGCGGTGACGGCGTCGCTGGTATTCGCCGCCGGGAAAAAAGAAGCCGCGAGGGTCAGTGACGGTGTTCCGACCTTGACGTACTACCTGGGGCCACCCGCGGTGATCGCGACGCACGTCGACACCTGGGCGGACGCACCGATCTGGCAGGAGTACCAAAAGCGGGTCGGCATCAACGTGGAGTTTATTCGTATCCCGCAGGATGCCGCCGCGCACCTCTCGTTGCTGATCGCCGCGGGCGATTATCCCGACATGATCGAGCATCGCTGGGGTAACTATACCGGCGGGCCCGCTCAGGCGATTGCCGACGGCGTGATTCTTCCTCTCAATGACGTGTTCAGGGACCACGCGCCGAACATGACAAAACGTATTGAGATGATGCGCCAGGTCGGACCGGATAACGTTCTCGCGATGCAGACCGGGGCGGGCGAGTACTTCGGATTCCCTATGCTCAGGGTCGACGATGAGACGCTGGTGTTTGTCGGTCCACAACTGCGCGCCGACTGGCTTGAAAAAACGGGCATGGAGCTTCCCGAAACCATCGCTGATTGGGAACGGGTCCTCACCGCTTTCCGGGACGAGTTCGATGTTGCGCCGCTTTCCGGTACGGGTAAGTTTTTCGACGCCCGGAACATATTCGGTGCGAGCACGTTTGCCTCGGCGTATCGGGTTGTTCTGGAATGGCATCAAGTCAACGGACACGTGCAACACGGATTCGCGCAGCCCGAGCTGATCGATTTCCTGACGCTGGCAAACTCGTGGTACCAGAAGGGATTGATCGATCCTGAGTTCGTGACGAACGACCGATCGGTGTTTGACAACAAAGTGTATAACGGGCAGGTCGGGGCGTTCATCGGTTTCACCGGGAGCAGCATGGGACTGTACCTGAACGCGATGGCGGATCGGGACCCGAACTTCGACCTCGTCGGTGCGAAGTACCCCGTGCTCAACCGCGGAGAGTACCCGTACTTTGGCCAGCGCTCGGGATTCGTCGTTCCCCGCGCAACGGCGATCTCGACCAAAGCTTCCGATGTCGCGACGGCGGCCCGGTTTCTCGACTACGCGTACGGTGAAGAAGGGCACATGCTCGTCAACTTCGGGATCGAAGGCGTGAGTTACACTATGGAGAACGGGTTTCCAACGTACACCGATACTATCACGAACAACCCTGACGGACTCAGCGTTGCCGCTGCTATGGGGATGTACACCGGTATTTCAGCCGGAGGTTCGGCGGTCCAGGACGGACGGTACGCGGTTCAGTATCTGTTGAATCAACAACAACAGGCCGATGCGGTCGAGAAATGGGCACAGACGAACGCGGCCGAGATCATGCTCGTCGACTTGAGCCCCGCGCCGAACGTCGCCGACGAGTACGGTGCGATCTGGTCCGAAGTTTTGACGCACGCGGAAGAGAGTCTACTCCGATTTATCACGGGAAGCCGTCCGTTGAGCCAGTTCAACGCGTATCTCAGAGAGCTTGAAGCGATGGGCTATCAAAAAGCCCGCGCGCACATGCAAGCCGCGTACGACGCCCTCTACAACTAGACCGGGAAGACACGGTTAACGAGCGCGGGGGCCTTCCCCCGCGTTTCTCCAGGAGATATGAGAATGACGCTCAACGACCGCCTGAAACGCATCGCGACCGATCGAGTTCTATACTTGATGCTCGTGCCGTTTCTCCTGTACTTCATACTCTTTCACTACGTCCCGCTCATCGGGAACATCATCGCGTTCAAGCGATTCACGCCCGCGCGTGGGATCGTCGAGAGCCCGTGGGTCGGGTTCATGTACTTCAGGCAGTTTTTCGCGTCGACATACTTTGTGCGCGTCCTGCGAAACACGGTCGTCATCAGCGTCTCCACGTTGATCGTCGGCTTTCCTGCGCCGATTATTCTCGCTCTCATGCTGAACGAAGTTCGGCATACGGCGTACAAGCGAGTAATCCAGAGCGTCACGTACCTCCCGCACTTCGTTTCGATCGTCGTCGTGGCCGGGCTGATAGTGCAGTTCAGTTCCGCGCGGGGACTCTTCAACGACATTATTGTCGCGCTCGGCGGCACCCGGGCGCCGCTTCTTCTCCAGGCACGCCTTTTTGTCCCGATCTACGTCAGCTCCGAGGTATGGCAGACCGTCGGTTGGGGATCGATCATTTACCTCTCGGCGCTCTCGACGATAGACCCCAACTTGTACGAGGCCGCCGTGATCGACGGCGCCGGCCGATTCCGCCAGTTACTCGCGATCACCTTGCCGTGTCTGGTGCCGACGATAACCGTGCTCTTCATCTTGAGAACCGGGCAGCTGCTCTCGGTCGGGCACGAAAAAATAATTCTTCTGTACAATCCGCTCACGTACGAGACCGCCGACGTGATCATGACGTTTGTGTATCGCAAGGGGCTCATTGATCTCAGCTGGAGCTACTCGACCGCGGTCGGACTGCTCAACTCTCTCGTGAACGGGTTCGTGATCATCACGGTGAATGCAATCGCCCGCCGCGTTTCCGATAACAGTCTTTGGTAAAGGAGCGATTGATGTTTACCAGAAAATCCTTGAACCCGCTGAGCTTTGACGTCTGGAACTACATCGCTCTCGCCACGCTCGGCGTCCTGACGATGTATCCGTTTTACTACATGATCGTGGCATCGTTCAGTACCGGAAATAGCCTGCTCGCGCATCGGGGCGTGTTGCTCTGGCCGGTCGATCCGACGTTTATCGCGTACGAGAAGGTCGCGAGCAATCCAAAAATCGTGCGTGGATACCTTAATAGTATTTACCTCGTTGTCGCAGGTGTCGGGTTGAACATGACGATCACGTCTCTGGCCGCGTACGCGTTGTCCAGGAAGCACCTCGTCGGCAGATCGTTCCTCTTGAAGTTTGCGGTATTCACGATGATTTTCGATCGTGGCTTGATCCCGCTTTTTTTGTTGGTCCGAAACCTCGGGCTGTACGGATCGTTGTGGTCGGTCATTCTGACCTTCGCGGTCAACACGTATAACTTGTTGATCATGGTCACGTTCTTTCGGGGTGTACCGGAGAGCCTCGAGGAGTCGGCGATCGTCGACGGCGCGGGGCACTTCAGGATTCTTCTCGAGATTTTCATCCCGATTTCAAAGGCGGTTGTCGCGACGCTCATCCTTTTTTACGCGGTCGGCCGATGGAACGGATACTTCTACGCGATGATTTTCCTTCCCAATCCGGATCGGTGGCCGATTTCGCTTGTGTTGCGCGAAATCATCATCTCCGAACAGATGAGCGACTACTTGAGTGGCGTTGACGTGGGCGATCAAGGCTCGGTCTCGGAGACGATCAAGTACGCGACCGCGGTCGTAACAACCCTGCCGATTCTTGTGTTGTATCCGTACCTTCAGAAACACTTCACAAAGGGAGTCATGTTGGGCTCAATAAAGGGGTAAATTGAATTCGGCGCCCAATAAGTGATACAGTCCTGTATGGCTGTTGGTTCACGCGTGCGCAAGCGATGGTTTCTGTCGTTTCTCGGAGTCACCGCGTTTCCTTTTGTGATAGGTATTTTCCTTTTTTTGCGCGGTGAACAGTTGATTCGCACCGAGACCGACCGCGTGCACCAGGCTCAGCTCAGCGTTCTCATTCACGGTCTCGACAGCGTGTTCAAGGAAATACGGACGCTCGAAGTATCTCTGATCCAGGACCGCGATCTGCACGCGTTGATATCGGGCGGCTTGGCGACGAGCGACGAGTACCTCACCGCGCGCCGGCTGATTTCCCGATACGGCGCGAGCCCTTTAGACGCAAGCAGCGCCGTTGAGTGGATGGTGTACGTTCGAGCAACCAACAAGGTGTTGACGCCGACCACGTACACTTACGACGCGAATTTTTTGCTTCGTGATCTTTACGGCGAACCACCGTGGATGTTGGCCCAGTGGCGGCTCCAGATGCGAAGTACCGCAAACCGAACGCTCGGCACGAGCGGTCCTGCCGGGTGGAACGCCCCACCGTGGGAACCCGTCCTGGTGTACCGTCGCCATCTCCCGATCGGACGGAGCGAGAATGCCGGCGCCGTCGCGGTATTCTCCGTCTCTACGCCTTTGGTTTCCGACCTGCTCCGTACGATGCTCACCCGCCCCGACGATGTTGTTTTTCTCTGGGACGGCGCGCAGTCGGTCGCGATCGGAAAGAACGGCGTTGTCGCCGGGCTTGAGCTGCCCGATTCGTTCCCGGATGTACCGACCACGATCGCTATGGGCTATAATCGATACACAATTTATCGCGACCAATCCCGCCAGATGCCGGTCCAGGTCGTGTACGCGCTCGCCGAACACGGCGCTTTTGCCGTAATCCGTGGCCATAGAACGCTCGGTATTGTGGCGCTGCTTGTGTGTGTATTTCTCGCAGCCGGTCTTTCGGGTTATTTTGTGATCCGCAACTACACGCCTGTCCGTCGGCTGCTCGAGCTCGTCATTCGGTCAAGCGGCTCGCCAATCCGCCTCGATAGCGACGAGTTTCGAATCATCGAGGACACGCTCAACCGCGCGATGAGCGAGACCGACGAACTTCGCGCTCTTGTTCACGGCCAGGAACAGTCGCTCGAGTTGTACAAGTTCCGGAGCCTGCTGCGCGGTGCCACGTCGGATTCGGGGCGATCCGCGAGCGATTTTTTCCGCCACGCCGGGGTCGAACAGTACGTGGTGATGCTGATTGACCCGGTACGTCTGGAACAGGCAGCCGCGATCGAGTCTGTCGTCAGGTCCGTGATCGAGGAGCCTCTCAAGGTTGTGGATTTGGTCATGATGGGTAATGGTTTGTGCCTGGTCGTCGGCTCACCGAGCGAGAGCTACCGGAGCGAACTCGCCGCCGCGGCAAACAGCGTGCACGGCGCCGTTCGCTCTCGTGTTGACCCCGGTTTCGCGGTGGCCGCGAGCCCGGTTCACGACACGACGGCGTCTCCGCGGCAGGCGATCGTCGGCGCTCAAAGTGCACTCGATTACCGGATAGTAGAAGGAACCGACGATGTTCTCCGTCCGAATCTCACGAGAATGCCGCGCGAGACGTTTGAGTTCACGCTTCAGCAGGAGAACGATCTAGCGAACACGATCATCGCAGGAGATTTTGAGACCGCGAACCTCATAACCTCTGAGATTCTCGATGCGAACTTCGAACAGCGATCGCTCTCGATAGAGATGGGGCGCTGTCTCGCGTTTTCGCTCGGTTCGATGTTTATTCGCACGCTAAACCGTGTCGCGCGTTTCAGAGAGAACCACATCTGGGATGAACTCAAACCGATCGACAGGATCGTGTCGTGTCTCACGTCGGAGCAACTACGAATGACGATTCGGGATCTGCTCCTGGCCGTCTGTACTGATATACGGCAGAACAGTCGGTCGCACAGCGAAGTCCTCGTGACTCAGATCACCGAGTACATCGCAGAAAAGCTCAGCGACCACAACCTGGGTACGAAGCAGATCGCCGACAGGTTTGACATGAATCCGGCGTACCTCGCGCGAGTTTTCAAGGATCTCACGGGTCACAGTTTCAGCGAGTACATCAACCGCCGCAGGATCGAGATCGGAAAAGAAAAACTTCGATCGAGCCAACGGACCATCGCCGATATCGGTCAGGAAGTCGGGTACCCCGAATCAAGCTCGTTCACGCGGTTCTTCAAGAAATTCGAGGGCATGACTCCTGGATTCTACCGAGACGAGAATCGAGCTACACACTCGGCTCGCGCGGAGTGAGCCAGGTTTCTGTTCAGCATTCCGGACTCTAAACGCCCCAGCGTGCCCGGGCGTCTTCCATCGTGATGCTCGGGGTTTTGCCCCACGGGTAGTCATCAACACGTGATCCGGTCGGTCGGGGCGTCCAGGAACTTCGTGTACTCGCATCGGAAAACATCAGCCGGCTTTCGTGCCATGTCCAAACCGATCGTTCGGCGATCGCTCTCCATAGCAACGATATTTGGGTACTTTGTCCCGACCAGATGCGCCAACTCCACAACGGTCAATGCGGAGCGCTACTGCGCGAGTACCTGGCGGGTTTCATCCTCGATGGCTTTTTCGATGTACTTGTTCAACGACAGTCCGACTCGCGCGGCGGCGACTGAAGCACGGCTGTGCAGTTCGGGCGAGGTGCGGACCATGAACTTTCCGGAAAAAGGCTTCTCCGGCTTTTTCCCCCGCTCGTCGCACCAGGCCAGATAGAAGTCGACCGACTCGGCCATAGCCTTCTCCAGTTCCTC
>REEC01000027.1 GCA_007695285.1 Spirochaetaceae bacterium
CACACCTGAGCGCGGACGGCCGCGAGAGATCCCGGAGGAAACGATGCGGACGATCATGATCATGATGGACTCGCTGAACAGACATTACTTGAACTCTTACGGATGCGACTGGGTCAAGACGCCGAACATCGACAGACTCGCGGCGAAAGGTGTCGTGTTCGACAACCACTACTGCGGGTCGCTTCCGTGTATGCCCGCGCGGCGCGACCTGATGACCGGGAGGCTGAACTTCCTCGAGACTCCGTGGAGTCCGCTGCAGCCGTACGACGACTGTTTCATCACCGAGCTGCGCGAGCAGACCGGCACGTATACGCACATGATCACCGACCACTACCATTACTGGGAGAAGAACGGCGTCGGGTACAACACCGTGTTCGACACGTGGGAGTTTCTGCGCGGGCAGGAGGGCGATCCGTGGAAACCGATGCTCAAAGATCCCGAGATCCCGGAGTACCGTGGCAAGAACAGACGGCAGGACTGGGTCAACAGAGAGCTCATGGATCTCGAAGACGACGAGCAGTATCCGACCCCTCAATGCTTCCGGCAGGCGGTCGAGTTCGTCGACCGAAATCACGCCGAGGACAACTGGCACCTGCACCTCGAGGTGTTCGACCCACACGAGCCTTTCGTGACCCCGGCGCAGTACCGGGAGCTCTACGGCGATACGTGGGACGGGCGCTACCACTTTGACTGGCCCGACTACGCGCCGGTCGACCCGGATGCTGAGGGTGATGCGGCGATCGATCACATCAGAAAGTGTTACGCGGCGACAGTTACGCGCGCCGACGCCTGGCTCGGCAAACTGCTCGACGCGATGGACCGGCACGACATGTGGAAAGACACCGCAGTGGTTCTCACGACCGACCACGGGCATCTTCTCGGCGAGCACGGGTTCTGGGCAAAAAACTACATGTTTGACTACAACGAGCTCGCTCACATTCCACTCATCGCGTACGCGCCCGGCGCACCAAACAACGGCAAGCGCGTCTCGGCGCTCACGACGACGATCGACTTCGCTCCGACCTTCCTCGAGCTGCACGGCGCGGCGGCGACAGAGCGGATGCGCGGCAAGTCGATCGTGCACCTTTTCGAGCGCGACGAGAATCACCACGACGCGGTTCTGTACGGGTACTTCGGCAAGGACATCAATATGACCGACGGCATGTACACGTACACGCGGCAGCCAATCGACGGCTCGGTCGCGCACCACCACACCGCGGTCCCGGTGAACACGATCGGCAACCCCGACGCGGCGGCGAGCGCGGAAACCGGTCGGTTTCTGTCGTACACGAAGCTTCCGGTTTACAGGTTTGTGGTACCGTCGCGACGGCACCACGGCGGAGACGGGTCGGAGCTGCTTTTCGACGTCGAGAACGATCCGACGCAGCAGAAGCCGATCGCCGATGAAGGTCTGAAAAGGAAGTACGCCGGTCGCCTTCGAGACTTGATGACCGACCACGGTGCACCGAGCTCGCAGTTTCCGCGCGTCGGACTCTGACGAGACCGGCAGGTTTCCACGAGCAAGTATCATCGTAGATCGTTACGAACTCGTGCCTACCCGCGCGCGTTCCACGTGCTCCGCAACAGCCTCAACCAGTTTCCGTGGCACACCGCGGCGATCTCGTCGTCGGTGAAGTCGCGCTCTCGCAGCAGCGCGGGGAGCTTCTGCAGATCGGCGATCGTGTCGAGATCGGTGGGCGACTGTTCGCGGCCGAATCCGCCGTCGAGGTCGGTGCCGATCGCGACGTTCCGGGCCGAACCGGTCACTTTGCGGATGTGTTCGATGTGATCGACGACGTCGGAGAGCGTGACCGCGCGCCCGCCAAGATCGTTGTACGTCCAGCCCGATGCCACCATCCAGACGTCCATCGCGGCGCCGATCACGCCGTCTCGTTCGGCGATCGCGCGGATCTGATCGTCGCTGAACTGCCTCTGGTGCGGCACCAGAGCCCGGCAGTTGTTGTGGCTCGCGAGGACCGGGCCGTCGTAAAGCTCGAGAGTCTCCCAGAACGCGCGGTCGGACATGTGTGTCAGATCGCAGAGCACGCCGAGCCGCCGCATCTCGGGCAGGAGCGCGCGACCGAGATCGGTCAAACCCGTTTCGGTGCCGGTGCCTCCGGCGTACCGCCCGGGTCCGTAGTGCGTGAGACCGATCGCGCGTAAGCCCGCGTCGAACCACACCGGAAGCTGTTCGGGATCGAGGATCGGGTCGGCGCCCTCCATGCTCACGATGATCCCGAGCGACGGCTCGCTTCCGGCTCTCGCGCCGCCCGACTCCCACCGCTCCCACGCGGCCCAGTGCTCGTCGAGGTCCGCCGCGCCGGTTACGACGCGCAGAGCACCTGCGCGCTCGAGCGCGCGGTAGTACCCGATTTGACCCCACGCCATCCCGAACGCCTGCGTCGGCGAGTCAAAATCGAGGTGCGGCACGGCCTTGCCGGTAGAGCGCGCGAGCAGAGTCGCGAAGCTCAGCGCGACGCGCCCCGAGCGCATCTCGGGAAACGCGACGGTCCCGACTCCGCGGCCTTTGCCGAGCACCTGTTGTTCGCGCGTCCTGATCGTATATACCGAAGCGAGAGGGTCACGATCCCATTGAAGAGCGTTCATCGAAAGGTCAAGATGTGCGTCGATAATGAGCATGGTTGATAATATCTGAGAAGCTATCCGGCGGCAATCGCCTGTCACCACGCCGTCGATCGATGAGGCAGGCCTTGCCACAAGATCGTCACAAGACCGTGCATTGACAGATAATCTTCATAGCCGTAATGTCGTACATCGTGAAATCATTCGTCGCTATCCTGCTTCTTCTTGTGATCGCTGCATCGCCCGCGGTCGCTCAATCGAGTTCCAGCCTTATCACAGCCGAGTTGCCGTGGTGGGGATGGGCGCTGCTCCTGTTCGTCTTCACGTTCTTTCTTGGGGTCATCGCGGTGATCGGTGGCGTCGGCGGCGGGGTGCTTTTTGTCCCGATTGTCTCAGCAGTCTTCCCGTTTCACTTCGATTTTGTCCGTGGTGCCGGTCTTTTGGTAGCGCTGTGCGGCGCGTTGTCGGCAGCACCGTATCTGCTTCGAACCGGGCTTGCGAGCATGCGACTCGGGCTCCCTATGGCGTTATTCGGCTCGGTTGGCTCAATCATCGGCGCGGCGATCGGTCTTGCGCTTCCGATCGGGATCGTCGAAACGTTGTTGGGCGTTACGATCCTTGGAATCGTCGCGATCATGATATCGGCTTCACGATCGGACTTTCCGGTGATCAAGAAACCCGATCCACTCGGCGCGATGTTCGGGATCCGCGGGAGTTACCTTGATACAAGCCTCGGAACGACGGTCGAGTGGCGCGTGCACCGCACGGCGCTCGCGTTAATGAGCTACGT
>REEC01000089.1 GCA_007695285.1 Spirochaetaceae bacterium
AAAGCGCACCGCTGAGAGATCAAAAACTCCAGGTTCGTTGGCCATGTGGACTTGAGTGGGTACCGTTCGCACGGCATAATAAACTTCATGAAAACCGTGGACGTAAGCAGACTTCAACGTCGTCTCGGGAGCTTCCTCGCCGAGGTAGAGCGCGGCGAAACGATTGAAGTTAGCCGACGGCGGAAGGTGATTGCACGGATCGTCCCGGTCGCTGTGGAAAATCCCGCACCGTGGCCCGACCTCGCAGCGCGCGTCAACGCGCTCTTCCCGGAGGGCGACGTCGTCCCGTCGGCGAGCGAGATTCTGTATCGCGACCGCGCGTGAGCGCACCGCTCACTCGCCCCGCGGCGTCAGCCTCTCTTCCGCTTCCTCGGCTTCCGGGCTCTCGGGATACCACTCGATGACGCGGCGGTAGAACCGTTCGGCGTACGGCGTCTGGCCCATGTCGTCGAGGAGGCGCGCGACACGGACGACGGCGTCGAGGCGGTACTCAGAGTCCGGGTACAGACCCGCGAGAGTCGAGAATACGATCACCGCTTCTTCGATTTCACCGAGCCGCGCGAGTTGTGACGCGGCCGCGTGAAGCGCAAAATCGGCGATCGGCGCCGACGGCGACTCGTGCGCGATCCGCAAGGCTTCGTCGACAAAAATCCGCCGGAACTCGTCGGACTCAAGCTGCTCGAACGCGGTGAGGTACAGTGAGACGCGTTCGGAGCGGTCGGTCGCGCTCGTGCCTGGGCCCGCCGGGTGTTCGGCTTCGAGCATCGAGATCAGGAGCTCCCAATCGTCGCTCCAGCGACGGCGATTCTCGTGCACGATCCGGATCGCGTGCCGACGCGAAGCCGGCGAAAACTTCTCGTCCGCGAAGAAGAAGATCTGCCGCGTGAAGTGGACGAGAGCCTCGGTCGGCCTTTGCTGCGCGAGAAGAATCGAGCCGGCGTAGTACTCGACCTCGCCGCGGAACTCGCTCTCGGGGTACGTTACGATGAAAACTCGGAGCGACTCTTCCAACTCTTCGCGGACCCGACGTTCGGACGCTGAATCCTGCAGCACGAGTCGGCGGATGTACTCGATCTCGCCGGTCTCGCCCAGTCCGGCGTCCGCGAGGCTCTCGCGCAGACCGTACTTGTAGATCACGAAGTCTTTCTCGGACTTCGCGATGTGGTACGCGCCGATAACGTCAAACGCCCACGTCATTCCACTCACGACGATGCCGCCCCCGAAGAGAAACGCGTTTCCGACGTATCGCTGATACTCCACGTCGCTCAGCGACTCGAGCCGCCTGAGATCACGCCAGGCGTTCCACTGTCGCACGATCGCGGCGGCCATCATCCCGTAGCCCGCCGCACGAGCTCCGGCGATCGTCCATCCGAGCTCGGGCCGTTCGACCTGAAACATCGCGTATCCCGGAACAAACATCGACATGAACATCGAGAAGAAGTCGACGTTCCGGTTGAGTTGCCGGTACTCGAGATGCGACATCTCAGCCGGAAGCCCCTGCTGCATCTCGGGCGGAAGGTCGCGGAAGATCTGCGGCAGCATGTCCATCTGCGCTTCGGCCCTCGGAGCCACGACGACCGTCAGAACGAGAACAAGTAGCGACAAAAACGTATACCGGTTCAAAAACACGGTGTCTCCTTTACGCTCGCGCATTATTCGAGCAACCGTTTCACGGCCGACGGTATCCAATCCGGGTCGCGGGGGAAGTTCTCGAAGTCGGCCATCTCGCTCAGCCGTGGATCGTCCGGGTCGACGCCGAGGGTTTGCAGCAGCGCGTACTCCTGGAGCGACTCGGCGAACACCTCCCACCGGATCGAGTCGATCGGGCCGTCGGGTCCGGGGTACACGACAAACGTATCGCCGTGCGCCCATCCCGGCCACTTGAGCCCGTCGCTCACGGTGTACGGGTCGATCATCTCGCGCGTCTGCGACTTGTACCAGTAGTTGTAGCCCCAGTGCAGGAAGCCGAGGAACCGGTGTTTATACAACAGCCACCCGATCGCGCGAATCTTCGGGAGCGGCGTGTCGAGCAGGCGGTTTGTGAACCGCCCGCGTGGGTTGCAGCAGAAGTACGCCCAACTCGGGATCGCCTCATTCTTGAACTCGAGCGCGGTCGAGATGCTTGGGATCGGCGTGTCGGTGAGGCCCGCGCGCGCGAACTCGATGTTCGAGAGCGCGTCGATCACCTTCATCCACGGCGCGATCTTCGCGAGCATCGCTCGCGCCTTCCGGTAGTTCTCGAGGTGATCGTGATGCGGCTCGTCGGAGACGTGGTGCAGCGACACGTCGAGGATTCCCTCGGCGTCGAGGAATTTCTTCAGCGCGGGCAGGTACTGGCCGAGAAACTCTCGGTACGCCTTCGACGTCGCTTTGGTCGTGCGCGGCCACAACGGAACGTCGTCTTTTCCCTTCTTCCGGTACACGAGAATCGCGCGCTCGACGCCCCACTGCGTAAAGAGGTGCGGCCACTCGAACCGCGTGATTCCACACGCCTTCGCAAGCTCGATGTACCTTTTCACGAGCGACCAGTCGAACCGGTACTTCCCGGAAGCGGTCGGCGTGATCCGCAGGAGCTGCGTCGGGCGTTTTTCTCCGTCGAGCGACGGCGTGAGCGCGGGCACGTAGATCGTGTCCGAACCGTGCGCCGCGTAGTTCCTCATGTACGCCTCGCAGATCGGCCAGAACGCCTCTTCGAACGGCTCGACTCCATGCCAATCGCAGAGCGCGTCGGTGTAGAACCAGTGCGTCACGGGAAAGTCACGCCGGGCTTCCAACACCACTTTCGAGACGTGAACGGTCACGGTGACGGTCCCGACAGGCTTGGCCGGATCGCCGGCGAGCAACCGGACCTCGATCTTTTTCGCGCCGGGACGTGTCGTCGCGGGTGCGTCGACCGTTATCCAGTACCCGTACGAGAGTCCCGGCGCGGCGAGTTGGCGCGTATCGGGGAAGATTGGATCCGGCACGAAGCCCGGGATCATCCCGTAGTGGTCGAGTTCCTCCGGCGGCGTTGCCGTGTTGTGATGCGGCACCGGAACGTAACCGATCCGGCGTACTCGCACCGCCAGATCCGACCGAGTTTTTGCCTCGGCGTCGACCCACGTCGCCGAAAGCGTATCGGTGACACGAACGAAGACCTGACACGAGCACGTGCCGCCGCGCGGCACGGTAACTTCGATCTCTCTCGTCTCACGTGGAGAGTCGGTCTGGAAAACGCGGTTCGTCGATGCGGCTGCCCAGTACTGAGTCATCGCAGTGCTCCTGTGTGTTCGGATCATAGTTGGACCCACGTTTCGTCGTCCGCGGCGCGACGGCACGCGAGCAGCAAAGCCGCGGTCCGAAGCGAGCGCTCGGTTCCGTACAACGACGTGTCGTGTCCGAGCGCCGCGGCGAGCAGCGCCCGGCCAACCGGAACCGGCGTCGCGGCCGGATGAATCACCGAGTTCCCACTAATGTCGATCAGCGAACAGGCCCCGTCGCGCACCTCGAGCACTCCGGTCGAGCCCGCGAGCCGCAACCGGTCGTCACCGTGAGTCTCGGCGCCGCTCGGACGGAGGTAGTCGGCGTGCACGACCGCGGTCGCGCCGCCCTCGAGTTCGCCGATCAGAACGCAGTGGTCCTCCATCTCGGCGTACTCGGGCTTCGCGACGTTCCCGCCCCGACCGGTCACGCGGATAAACCGGCGGCCGGTGACGTACTCGATCGCGTCGATCGCGTGGCTCGCGACCCAGAGCATCGTTCCGCCGTACGCGGCTCGATCGCCGAACCACGCCGGCCGCGCGTTGAACCGGTAGCTCTTCTGCGCCGTCGCGAGCACCGGGTCGCCGACGCGTCCGGCGAGGACCGCGTCGTGCGCGGCGCGAAACGGCGGCCGGCTCCGG
The DNA here is from genome assembly GCA_007695285.1 of Spirochaetaceae bacterium. Lineage (GTDB taxonomy): Bacteria > Spirochaetota > Spirochaetia > DSM-27196 > PXBQ01 > PXBQ01. The sequence continues at coordinate 3,882 of REEC01000089.1, forward strand.
AACGGAAACTCGGTGATTAAACGCGCGTCCCCTGTCACGAGCCGCCGCAACCGTTCGAGTTGCGCCTCGGTCGCCGCAACGGGTTTGTCGCTCACGACCGGTATCCCTCGCTCGAGCACCTCCGCGATCGCGTCGCCGTTGTACCCGTACACCGCGCCGATATTCACGACGTCCGGCCGAAACCGCTCGAGCATCGAGCGCGCGTCGTCGTACCACGCCGTGAGACCGAGCCGGTCGCACTTCGCGCGCGCCGCGTCGTTGTCATGCGCGTCACCGGCCCACGCCGCGTCGTGGTCGCCGTCGCGGAGAATCTCGGTGAGATAGTGGTGTCCGTGCCCTCCGATAAATCCTATCTTCATACTCACTCGATCCGGTTCTTCTCGATGTAGTCCCAGTTGATGTTCATCCCGAGCCCCGGGCGATCCGGAACGTGCACAAATCCGTCTTTGTCCATCGGTTCACCGTGCTCGAGCAGCCACGGCGCGGGTTCGTCGAAATCGATGAACGGATGAAGCAGGCCACGTTCGTAGAACTCGCCGTTTGCCATCGCGCAGAGCGCGTGTAAGTTCCCGGGGCCGCCGCCGTGGATCTCGCACCGCATCCCGAACGACTCGCAGAGGTGCACGGTCTTCATCAGCGGCGTGAGCCCGCCGACGTCGCCGACTCCACACCGACTGAGGTCGCACGCGCCGGCCTTGATCCACTCCGCACGAACGTGCATCTTCCCTTCGCACGTCTCGGGGCCACAGATCGGCAGGCGCGTCTGCTCGCAGAGCCAGACGTACGACGACATGCTGTGCTCGTCCATCGGCTCTTCCATCCAGTAGTAATCGAGCGCCTCGAGCTCGCGCGCGATGAACAACGCGGCTTCGCGGTCGTAGAAGTGATACGGGTCGAGCATCAGCGGAACGTCAGGGCCGACCGCGTCACGAACGGCGCGGCACGCGGCGACGTCGCGCTTCGGGTTCGGCGCACCGGCGTACGGAGGCTGCCACGTGTGCAGCTTGAACGCTTTGTAACCGCGCTCCATGCACCACTCGGCGTATCGCGCGTAGTCATCGGGTGTCGCGAGGCCGGCGTCGAGGTCGTCGCCGCACATCGTCGACGCGTACGCGGGGACCGCGTCGCGATACCCTCCGAGCAGCTTGTACACCGGCTGTCCGAGATGACGGCCCGCGAGGTCCCAGAGCGCGAGATCGACGGCGGTCAGAACACGATCGGACATCGTGCCGAGATTGAGCCGCTGCCGGTGGTTCAAGTCGCGCCAGATCTTCTCGCGCATGAGCGGATCCTCGCCGACGAGAGCCGGTTTCACGACGTTCGCGATCACCGCCTCGTTCACGCCGAACCAGTAGCCGTCGACGTCCTCGTCGGTCTTCACGACGAGAAGAGTCTGCACCGCGTCGTGTTCGGGCCCCGGGTGGCCGTGGCCGTCAGAGTCCCGCACGGTGTTCGAGCGGTAGCGAAAACGAATTGTCTTGAGATCGGTGATTTTCATCGGTCCCTCCTGGTTATCGAGACGCGGCCACCGCCGAAGCCTTACCGCAGGAAAAGGAAATGCATTACTGCGTACGCGCCGACGATAACGGCGATCAGAACCGCGAGAATCGGCGCGAGTACCCCGAACGCCGCGACGAGCCAGGCTACCGTGTCGCCCTGCGCGATCTTGCCGCGGGGACGATCGTCATCTTTGCTCTCGTCCGAGTCGTCCGTTCTCCGTCGTCCACGTCGCATCACGTTCACGATACAGGATGAACGAGGTGACACGCAACCTGACGACCGGTATCCGTCGCTTTGAGTTCGGGAACAACCGACCGGCAGACGTCCATCACGTGCGGACAGCGCGTATGGAACGGGCAACCCGCGGGCGGGTTCGCCGGGCTCGGGACGTCGCCGACGAGGATGATTCGCTTCTTCTTGACCGTCGGATCGCTCACGGGGATCGCCGACAACAGCGCCTGACTGTACGGGTGGAGCGGTTCGCGGTAGAACTCGCGTTTCTCGGCGACCTCGACGAGTTTTCCGAGGTACATCACGCCGACGCGGTCTGCCATGTGGCGCACGACGCTCAGGTCGTGACTGATGAAGAGATACGTGAGCCGGTACGACTCCTGAAGATCGACGAGCAGATTGATGATCTGGCTCTGGATGCTCACGTCGAGCGCCGAGATCGGCTCGTCGGCGACGATGAAGGACGGATCGAGCGCGAGCGCTCGCGCGATCACGACGCGCTGCCGCTGGCCGCCCGAGAACTCGTGCGGATACCGCCAGCTGTGGTACGCCTCGAGGCCGCACCGAACGAGCACCTCTTTGACGCGCTCGCGCGCTTCGGCTCCCGACGCGATGCCGTGCACGTGCAGGATCTCTCCGATCGCCGCGCCGACTGTCATCCGCGGGTTGAGCGCGCTGTACGGGTCCTGAAAGACGATCTGCATCGCTTTGCGCAGTCGGCGCATACGGTCGCCCGATGCCGCGAGCACATCCTCACCGTTGAACTGCACGTCACCACCGGTCGCCGACGTGAGACGAAGAATTGTGCGTCCGGTTGTGCTCTTCCCGCATCCACTCTCGCCGACGAGAGCGAATGTTTCACCCGCGCGGATCTCGAACGTGACGCCGTCAACCGCCTTTACGTGTCCACTCACACGACTCAAGACGCCGGTGCGAATCGGGAAGTGTTTCTTCAGGTCGCGGACGGCGAGGGCCGGGATCTCGGGAGAGGTGGCAGGTGTCATACGTGAGCCTCCGGTTCGCCGGCGTGCGGCTCGTGCAGCCAACAGCGCGCTTCGTGGCCGCTTTCGATTATCGTGCGGCTGGGCATCTCGCGCGAGCAGATCGGCATCGCGTACGCGCAGCGCGGGTGGAACGGGCATCCGCCCGGCATCTGCAGTGGGTTCGGGACGTTGCCGGGGATGAACGGAAGATGCGCGCGGCCGGTGCCGGCGTCGTCCGCGTCCGCGTCGACGCGCGGCCGAGAGCCGATCAGGCCTTTTGTGTACGGGTGCTGCGGATCGTGGAACAGGCTGGTCACGTCTGCCTGTTCGACGACTTTGCCCGCGTACATCACGACGACACGATCGGCCATCTCTGCGATCACGCTCAAGTCGTGCGTAATGAACAGGATCGACATGCCGATCCTCTCGCGGAGCTCGTGCATCAGCTCGAGGATTTGCGCCTGTATCGTCACGTCGAGCGCGGTGGTCGGCTCGTCGGCGATCAGCAGCTTCGGGTTACAGCTCAGCGCCATCGCGATCATCGCGCGCTGTCGCATTCCACCCGAAAAGCGGTGTGGATACTCTCCGACTACCTCGTCCGGCCGTGGGATTCCGACGAGTTTCAACATCTCGATCGCGCGGCGCCGCGCGTCGTGACGGTCGAGATTCTGATGGAGCTCGATCGTCTCGAGCAACTGGTTTCCAATCGTGTAGACCGGATTGAGGCTCGTCATCGGCTCCTGAAAAATCATCGCGATCTCGTTTCCGCGGATTCGTCGGATTTCCTCGCGCGAGAGTTTCAGCAAGTCGCGATCGGAGAAGACGATCTCCCCGCCCTCGATCACCGCGGGTGGCGTCGGGAGTAGCTGGAGAATACTCAGCGAAACGGCCGTTTTTCCACATCCGCTCTCGCCGACAAGGCCGACAACTTCGCCCGCGCGAATATCGAACGAGACCTCGTCGACCGCGCGGACCGTTCCGTCCTCGGTCTTGAAGCTGGTGCGAAGGTTTTTGATTTCAAGCAGAGAATCCATGAGCGCCCCTTCTACCGCGTCTTCGGGTCGAGAGCGTCCCGGAGGCCGTCGCCGACAAGGTTGAAGCCAAGCACCATGAACAGAATCGCGAGTCCCGGATACGTCGTGAGATGGTGCGCGGTACGGATGTACGCGCGGCCGTTGCTCAAGATCGCACCCCACTCGGGCGTCGGCGCCTGCGCACCGAGGCCAAGGAATCCAAGACCGGCGGCCCAAAGGATCGATGTTGCGATCTGGAATGTACTCTGCACTATGATCGGAGCGAGGCAGTTTGGCAGAATCTGGCGGAAAATGATCCGCGCGTCGCCGAGTCCTGCCGCGCGCGCGGCCGCGATGTAACTCTGTTCCTTGATCGCGAGCACCGATCCGCGCACAAGGCGCGCGTACACCGGCACACTCGCGATACCGGTCGCGATCATGACGTTCTCGACGCCGACGCCGAGAACCGTGACAACCACGATCGCAAGAAGTATTCCCGGGAACGCTATCATGATGTCTATGAAGCGCTGCGTGAAGATGTCGAGTTTCCCGCCGAAGTACCCGCTGATCGCGCCGATCGGAACACCGATGAACATGCCGATCAGAACCGAGATCACGCCGATATTGAGCGAGATCCGCCCCCCGTACAACATGCGGCTCAAGAGATCGCGGCCGAGCTCATCGGTTCCGAGTGGGTGTTCCCAACTCGGAGTTTGCAGCCGGTTCGCCAATACCGTGCGCAACGGATCGTGCGGGGAGAAGACCGGCGCGAAAACGGAGACGAGAACAAACCCGCCGATTATGATCAAACCGACCACCGCGGCGCGGTTACGCACGAGGTGGCGCAGGATCTCGCGAAGCTCGCTCGTTTTCTTGCGCGGCAACACGGCCGGCGTTTCGGTGCCGGCGACAGCCGTCGCGGGGATCGATTCCGGGTTAAGGCTGGGGTCTGGCATAGAACTTCTATCCTGTTCCACGGTTACTCTCCCGTCCCGGACTGGTAGTGGATCCTCGGGTCGAGGAACGCGTACACGATATCGACGACGAGGTTGATTATCACGAAGAGAAACGCGAGAAGCATCACGGTTCCCTGCACAACGGGGTAGTCGCGTCGGAGAATCGCATCGACAAGAAGCCGTCCGACTCCCGGCCACGCGAAAACCGTCTCGGTCAGTACGGCGCCGCCGAGCAGAATTCCGAACTGAAGCCCCAATACCGTCACCACCGGAATCAACGCGTTTTTCAAAGCGTGCTTGTACACGACGAGGCGTTCGCTGAGGCCTTTCGAGCGCGCGGTCGTGATGAAGTCCTGGCGCAACACGTCGAGCATGCTCGAGCGTGTGATTCTCGCCATCAACGCTGCGCTCGCGGTTCCGAGCGTTATACTCGGCAGAATGAGGTGCCGAATCGTCCCGATTCCGGTCGCCGGAAGCAACCGCAACTGGACCGCGAACAGCAGCTGCAGCATCAAAGCCATCCAGAACACCGGCGCGGCGACGCCGACGAGCGCGACGAGCATACTCGCGTTGTCAAAAATCGAGTTCCTGCGCGTCGCCGAGACGATTCCGGCCGAGACGCCGATCATTGTCGCGATCACGAGCGCGATCGTCGCGAGCAACAATGTCCGAGGGAACCGCTCGCCGATCTCGGTCGTCACGGCCCGACCGCTGAAAATCGAGTTTCCGAGGTCGCCGCGGAGGAGGTCCGCCATGAAGCGTCCGTACTGAACCGGCAACGGCTGGTCGAGCGCGTAGCGTACGCGGACCTGCTGAATGAACTCGGGGGTCGCGTTCACCCCGGCGATCGAGCGCGCGGGGTCTCCGGGGATCATCCGGATGATCGAGAACACGATGATCGACACACCGAGCACGACCGGGATCGTGAGCATAAGGCGCCGGGCGATGTACTGGTACAAGGAAGGAATCTCCCAAGAAAAGGACGCCGTGGAACTCGCGTTACCGAGAGCACCACGGCATCCCGACCCCCGCGGTGGGGGTCGGGCTCGGAGTAACCGACTTTATTTACCGAAAAAACGCGTCCCACGCGCTGAGGTTCTCCAGCGGGTGGTGAATCAACCCACCGACATTAGTGCGGACCGCGTTAATCTGCGCCGCGTTGTACAAATAGATCCACGGCGCATCGTCCCAGATCAGGCCGATCGCTTCGTGGTACATCGTTCGGCGACGGTCGGGACTCGTTTCGACGCGCGCGGCCGAGAGGATCTCGTCGACACGCTCGTTCTTGTAGAACCCGCGGTTGTTACCGTTCGGATTCCACTGCGCGGAGTGAAGAAGGGCAAAGAGACCGTAGTCGGCGTCGAGCGTCACGGTTCCCCATCCGAGCATGAACGCATCGTACTGCGCCTGGTCCGGCGGCTGGCTCGTAAACTGAAGGTAGCTCGACCACTCGCGCGTCTCGAGCCGGGCGTCTACACCGACGTCCGCGAGCATCGACTGAACCGCGGCCGCGACCGTCGCGTCGAGCGGATACCGGCCGGTCGGGTGGTGCAGCGTCATGCTGAATCCGTCCGGGAAGCCCGCTTCGGCGAGCATCCGTCGCGCGAGAGCCGGGTCGTACGCGTACGGTCCGACCGAGGTGTGACCGAACACCGCGTCGACAATCGGGGCATCGGCGACAAAACCGCTACCCTCAAAAATCGAATCGACGATCGCTTGTTTATCGATCGCGTGGTTCAACGCGCGGCGCACAGCCGGGTCGGTGAACGGTTCGCGGAGGTTGTTGAACCCGATGTAGATCGTCCGGACGCTCGTCTGGAACACGACGTCGATGTTCGGATCGGCCTCGAGCCGTGCGACGTCTTGCGGCGGCACCGCCATGATCGCGTCGGCTTCGCCGGTCTCGAGCGCGACGATTCGCGCCGACTCTTCCGGGATGAAGTTGAACACAAGGTTCGGGATTTGTGGCGTGTCTCCCCAGTAGTTCTCGTTCAACGAAAGGCGGATGCTGTCACCGCGGCTCCACCGGTCCATCGTGTACGGTCCGGTTCCGACCGGATTCTCGAACGTCGCGGTCGGCGCGATTCCGCGGATCTGTCGCGGACTCACGATGCCGATGAAACTGTGCGAGAGGTGCGACAGGATCGGCGCGAACGGCTGCGCAAGGCGAAGCTCGAGCGTGTACTCGCCGGTCGCGTTGATTTCGCGGACGCTACCGAGCAGGAACGCGTACGCCGCACCGACTTCAGGGTCCACGAAGCGCGCGAGGTTCAGCCGGACGGCTTCAGCGTTGAGCGGCTCACCGTCGTGAAACGTGACACCTTCGCGAATCTGGAACGTCCAGACGGTGCTATCGGCGTTTGCCGACCAGCTCGTTGCGAGCATCGGGACGAGGCTTCCGTCCTCTTCCATATAGATCAACCGTTCGATCACGTGCTCGCCGACCGTCGCGGCGGGTGCCGACGTCATCTTCACCGGGTCGAGAGACTCGGGCTCGGCACCGATCGCGATCGTGAGCGTATCGCGGACCGCGGTTTTTTCGACCGTACCGGCGGCGAATACGGGCGACGCGATGACCGCGACCATCACGAGAACGATAATCCCGATCGAGATCATTCGTTTGTTTGAACGCATAATTCCTCCTACTTTGGAATACTTTTAACTAATTTCGTCACAAATAATATTCCGCGCGACCGGCACGGTCAATACAAAGGCGGATGAATTCACGAATTCGGCGGTTTTTTATGCATAACTGTCCGTTTTTCGGCCACGTTGTTCCGGGTTTTCGCCGCCCGTGCTACAGTGGAGCACGATGCCCGGGAAAGCCGTATGAGCAGTCACACGAACACCGAAGCAATTCTCGAAACGCTAGGTCGCGCGTTTGGATTCACGTCGTTCCGTCCGCACCAGGATGAAATCATCGCCGCGATCCTGTCGGGGCGCGATGTATTCGCGGCGCTCCCGACCGGCGGCGGAAAGTCGTTGTGTTATCAGCTGCCGTCGATCGTACTGTCGGGGCTCACGGTCGTCGTGAGTCCTTTGATCGCGCTGATGCAGGATCAGGTCGACGCGGCGAAACAGAACGGGCTTGCCGCTGCGTTTCTCAACAGCTCGCTCGCGCCGGACGAAGCCGAGCGCGTGTGGCGGTCGGTTCACGACGGCACGACGCGGTTACTTTACGTCTCCCCGGAGCGGCTCGCGCTCGAGGGATTCCGCGGAAAACTGCGCGAGCTGAATGTATCGTTATTCGCGATCGACGAGGCGCACTGCATCTCGGAGTGGGGCCACGACTTCCGACCGGATTACCGGTCGCTCGCGGTGATCCGGGCGGAGTTTCCGTCTGTTCCGATCGCCGCGTTCACCGCGACCGCTACGCGCCACGTCCAGGACGACGTGATACGGATTCTCGGACTCCACGAACCCGTGACGATTCGTGGCGACTTCGACCGAAAAGAGATCTTCTACCGCGTGCAGCGGAAAGAGAAAGTCGCCGAGCAGATCGTATCGTTCGTGAAACAACATCGCGATGAGCCGGGGATCGTGTACCGCGCGACACGGAAATCGGTCGACACGACCACGGCAAAACTCGCGGCAACCGGTATCTCGGCAGCCCGGTACCACGCGGGGCTCTCGGACGACGAGCGGCGCGCGAACCAGGCGGCTTTTGTGCGCGACGAGGTGCAGGTCGTCGTCGCGACGATCGCGTTCGGCATGGGCATAGACAAATCGAACGTCCGGTGGGTCGTTCACGGCGACATGCCGCGGAGCCTCGAGGCGTACTATCAGGAGACAGGACGAGCCGGACGCGACGGTGAGCCGGCCGAAGCGCGGCTGTTCTTCGGACCGCAGGACATTGCGACCGCGCGTTACCACATCGACCGAATGGAACTCGAACAGGAGCGCGAGCGCGCCGAAGGCAGCTTGCGCGATATGCTGCGTTTCGTCGACGCGGGCGTTTGCCGGCGCACCCAACTGCTCGCGCATTTCGATCAGGACCACACGGGAGAGTGCGCGGGCTGCGATATCTGCGCAGGCGACGTTCGAACCGTCGATCGAACCGTCCCGGCGCAGATGGCTATGTCGGCGATGGTCCGGACGGGTGAACGATTCGGCGCGCACCACATCGCGGACATCGTCGTCGGAACGACCACCGAGCGCGTCGAGCAGTTCGGGCACAACGAGATCCCGACGTTCGGCGTCGGCGCGGAGCACTCGCGCGCGTGGTGGATCCGGTTAATGCAGGATCTCGAGGCCGCGGGTTTGGTGCTTCGACGCGACGGTGCGAAGAGCGGCTTCTCTTTGAGCGCGGCGGGCCGCTCCGTCCTGACCGGGAAGGAAACATTCATTGCGATCGAACGCGACGATGCCGAGATCGAGAGACAAATCGGCGGACGAAAACGTCGGTCGAACGCCCCGGAGCCCTCAGATGTGCCGGACGACGACGCGGAGGCATTGTTCGCGTGCCTCCGCCTGCTCCGCCGCACTCTCGCGCGGCAACAGGGCGTCCCTCCGTACGTAATCTTCAGCGACAAAACACTCAGGGGGATGGCGAGATTGCGCCCGGTGGACGAATCGGCTTTACTCGACGTTCACGGAGTCGGCGAGACAAAAGCGGCGCGGTACGGCGCCGCGTTTCTCACCGCGATAACCGAGTTCGCCTCGAGCGGTGAGTGCCGCGACGACGCGGCGCCGACGAACGACGATTAGCGGCCTCAAACGGGCAGAGCGGCCATGTTCCGCCGGCTCTCGATCGCGGCGGCGACGCCCTCGGCTCGCTTCCGGTCGGTCAGAACGAGCGACGGGACGGTTCCGCTGCGACCTTTGATCGTGATGAAGACGTGCCACGCGTGAGGTTTCGCTCCGTTCACCCTCACGAGCCCGACCTTCGACCACTCGAACCGCGTCGTTTCCCGCTTCCTTCCCCGGATTCGATCGATCACGAGACCGTCGCCCGCGAGCCGCGCCCGCGTCGCGGTGAGGCGTGCCGACCGCGCCATGAGCGCAAACACGACGGCCGAGAAAAAGAGTACGGTCGACACCCCAGAAGGCGCAAAAAAGAACCCGACGATCGACCCAGCCGCGGCGATTCTTCGAGTCTTCCGGGCCTCGCGGTCTCCCTTCACGGTCGAAACGATCAGCTCGTCGAACTCGTTTCGTTCGACGTGATCGTACGGGCGACGAGCAACAAAGGTCCGCGCGATGAGCGAGCGCGGATCGGCCGATACGCGCGTCGTTTCAACGGCGTCGGCGAGCTCTACGAGATCGGCGACTCCCGAAGCTGCCGGGTCGTCGGACGGGTCCGCGCTCGTGTCGCGAGGTTCTTCGGGAACCGGTCGGCCGGTCGCAGGCGACTCGAACAGAGCGGCCTCGCGCTCTTGTGTCGACCGTGTGTCGTAGACCGGGACGTCGAACGATGCGGTGTATTTCGGCGTGAGCGTCGGGTGCGACACCTCGATTCGCCAGTAGATTCGCTCTCCGTCGACCGGCAACGACGTCGAGGGAACATTGAAAGGAACGTCGAACGAAAACCGCGCACCGAGCCGTGCGCCGGACGGAGTGTTCGACAATGTCGGCTGCACGGTTTGTGTGTTTTCCCACAAAACGCGGCGGTACGAGGAGCTTCCGCTGCCACGCGAGGAGCGCTGCTCGTGCCGATTACACGTGAATCTCACGGCGAATCCGCTTGCGGCCGTCTGTGCACGCGCAGAGGGCCTCGCAGCGGCTATTCCTGTCTGTAAAGTCGCGGAAAACTTCCCACCGAGTGAACCCGGAAAAGTTTCGAGCGCGAGGACCGACTCTCCGTGCGCCGCGTAGCTCCGCGCCATTTTTACAAACAGGACGATCGGGACGATCGCGAACGTCACAAGTAGGTACGGAAGAAACGAGATCGGGTCGTCCGCGGTGAGCGAAGGCGCGCCGAACGAAACGGCCATCGCGACGGTCGCGCCGAGCCACACAGCGGAGAAAAGTCCGAACGCGATAACCTTTGCCCGGCACGAAGACCGGACGCGTCGCCCGGCCCAGATCGGGTAGAGGGTCCACGGAGCGGGATGTCCGTCGAGAATTGCCTTGTACCGCCGAAACGGGTTTTTAATTGTGTCCATCGACGCAATATAACCATTTTGCTCAGAAAACAACAACCGTCTGTACGCTCGCCTGAATCGCCTGTACAGTCGAACGATGCAAGAATGGACCATCAGCGACCTTCACTCCGCGTACAAGAACGGATCGACGGACCCGGTCACCGTGTGCGCCGAGTACCTCGCGCGGATCGATGAGCTCGACCGAAATGGCCCGGCGATCAACTCGATCATCGAGATCAACCCCGACGCGCTCGCGATTGCCGAAGAACGCGCGGAAGAGCTCAGGCGCGGCGCACAGCAGGGCCTGCTTCACGGGGTACCGGTGCTACTGAAAGATAACATCGACACCGGCGGCCGGATGCACACGACCGCGGGAAGCCTCGCGCTCGTCGATGCGCCGCCGCCGGAGGACGCGTTTCTCGTCGCGAGGCTGCGCGCCGAGGGCGCGGTGATCCTTGGAAAGACGAACCTGTCGGAGTGGGCGAACTTCCGTTCGAGCAAGTCGAACAGCGGATGGTCGAGCCGCGGCGGCCAGACATTGAACCCGTACGCGACGGACCGGACGCCGTGCGGCTCGAGCTCGGGTTCGGGAGCCGCGATCGCGGCGAATTTCGCGGTTGTCGCGGTCGGCACCGAGACCGACGGATCGGTCACGTGCCCCGCGGCGAACTGTTCCATCGTCGGGCTCAAACCGTCGCTCGGCACCGTAAGCCGCACGGGAATCATCCCGATCGCCGCGAGCCAGGACACCGCGGGCCCGATGGCGCGCACGGTTCGCGATGCGGCGATCCTTCTACAGGCGCTCGCGGGCCACGACCCGGCCGACATTGCGAGCTTCCCGCCCGCCGATTACCTCGCGTACCTCGACGGTGAGTCCCTCCGCGGCGCGCGCATCGGCGTCGCTCGAAAACGCGCAGGGTTCCACCGTGGCGTCGATGCACCGTTCGAGGCCGCGCTTAAGGCGATCTCGGCCGCGGGCGCCGAGATCGTCGACCCGGCAAATCTGCCCGAGCTCGAGGCGGTCGAGCAGCACGAGCTCACGGTTCTCTTGTACGAGTTCAAATACGGACTCGCCGAGTACTTCCGCAGACGAAACCGTACCGCACCCGGGGCGAGGATCGCGTCGATTCACGACCTCATCGTATTCAACTCCGAGAACGCCGAGTCGGTCCTGACGCACTTCGGACAGGAGTTGTTCGTGAAAGCCGCCGAGTGCGGCGATCTTACCGACGAGAAGTACGTTCACGCGCTCGGCGAGTGCCGCAGCGGCGCGGGACGCGCGGTAATCGACGCGGCGCTCACGACGCGGCGCCTCGACGCGATCGTCGCGCCGACAAACGGTCCGGCGTGGTTGATCGATCACGTGAACGGCGACTACTACACCGGTGGCGCGATGTCGAGCGGCCCGGCGATCTCCGGATGCCCGCACGTCACGGTGCCGATGGCATACTACCGCGGGCTTCCACTCGGCATCTCGTTTCTCGGAAAGTTCGGCGACGACGCGAAGCTGCTCGGCATCGCTCACGGGTACGAACGCGCAACGCGTACGCGAGTACCTCCGACGTTCCGTGCGCACGCGCTCCGGGAGGTCTGAGATTCTCGAGTTTATCTGTCGAGTGACGTCGTCGCGTTCGAAGTCGGTGGCGCTCGCGAAAGCCGAGGTAAAGACGTTGCTCGCCGACTGTTTGGTCGAACTCCCCGCGGGAGGTCCGCTCTCGGAACAAAAGGGCGTATTCTGGTTTTCACTCGCCGAAGAGTTCCTCGAGCAACTCGAAAGCCGAGCAGTGCGTCTCGGGTACACCGAGCGGATCGACGCGATCGAGCCGGTACCGGCACCAAGCGGACGTCACGGCGGCGAGCTGATCCGGTGGAAAAAAAAGTGGTACGCAGTCGCTCCGGCCTGGGAGCAGGACGAGAGCGAACTCCGCGAGAGTTCGCCGGACCGGCGGATGTTCTACCTGCTCAATGCCGACGGCACGGTCGAGCCGGCTCCGGGGTACCGTGGCGACGGGAGCGCGACCGGCCCAAAAGCTCTGCCGGTGCACGACGCGCGTCTGCTTCTCAACCTCGTCTTTCGGCCACAGGCGTCCGAACTGCTCGATCCGTTCGCCGGTGCCGGCGGGATCGTGTACGAGGCGAGCAAAGCCGGGTATAGCGTCAGCAGCATGGACATCGAACCGCGAATCGCGCCAGGGCTCGAGTCGTTCGGATCGAAGCACGTCGTGGGAGACGCCGCGGCGATGCCGTTCGCCGACGGCACGTTCCCCGCGATCGCGACCGAACTCCCGTACGAAGTCCGCGACGC
>REEC01000055.1 GCA_007695285.1 Spirochaetaceae bacterium
CCGTACGCGGGATCGATCGAGTGGGAAGACAATGCAAAAAAGGCAACGACGGTCGGTCTTCTGCTCGGTTTCGTGCCGAACGAGACCGACGGCTGGACGTACACGCTCAACAACATCGAACGATCGTACGAGAACGCACTCACGTACGGCGAGTCGCGTCCGGTCGGAGCAAACGCCGAAACGGATATCTACTCGGTCGATCCGGACCAGATCCCGATCGGTATTCAGGATTTCATCGGTGCTCAGTACCTCGAGATGGTCAAGGTTCTCGGCGTCCGCACCGCGGAACTCCACCGATCGCTCGCGTCGCTGACCGGAAATAAAGCCCTGGAGCCCGAGGCGTTCTCACTGTTGTACCAGAAGTCGCTGCACCAGGCGATTCGCGGAATGGTCATGAAAACGCTGGGAGAGCTCGAAACCGCCGGGGCCCGGCTCGACGACACGGTTTCCGCGGGAGCCCCGGGGCCGGTTTCCGACGCGATTGCGCGAGTGGTCGCGCGGAAGAACGAGATTCTTGCGAGAATACGGTCGGTCTCGAGCCGCAAGATCGCCGGCCTCAAGACGCGGACGCACGGCGACTACCACCTCGGACAGGTTCTTCATAACGGAAAGGACTTCATCGTGATCGATTTTGAGGGCGAGCCGGCGCGACCGATCAGCGAACGCCGTTTGAAGCAATCACCGCTGCGCGACGTCGCGGGCATGGTGAGGTCGTTTCACTACGCGGCGCACGGCGCGGTATTCCTCAGGGGGGTCCGGCACGGGGCCGATTACGAGAACCTCAAGAACTGGGCCGACCTCTGGTTTACGTACACCGCGGGAACGTACCTGCAGGTCTACCGGAGCGCGATGCGCGACGGCCACATCGTCCCAGCGGACGACTCGGACTTTGTGGTGCTTCTCGAGACTTTCCTTCTCGAGAAAGCGGTGTACGAGATCGGATACGAGTTGAACAACCGCCCCGACTGGATCATGATCCCGATCCACGGAATCGAAGCGATTCTGGACCAAAAAGAGTAGAAATGGCACAAGAAAAAAAGAACCCCCGCGCACGAAGCACAGCAAAAAAACCTACCACAAACGACATCTCCACGGCTCCCGATCTCCGGGCCGTGTCGCGCCTGACCGATGATGATGTTTATCTCTTTCGAGAGGGCACGCACGCGAAGCTTTATGACAAACTCGGTGCGCACGCCGCCGAACTCGACGGCAGAGCCGGAACGGTGTTTGGAGTCTGGGCTCCGAACGCCGAGTCGGTCTCGGTCGTCGGAGACTTCAACGCGTGGGACGCGACCGCCGCGCCGATGACCACGCGGCCCGACGGTTCCGGGATCTGGGAAGCATTTGTCGAAGGTGTCGGCGCGGGCTCCGCGTACAAGTACCACATCGTATCGCGACACGAAAAGTACACGGTCGACAAGACCGATCCGTTCGCGTTCGAGACCGAGTGCCCGCCGCTCACCGCGTCGATCGTCGCGGACCTGGGCTACACCTGGAACGACGCCGAGTGGCGCGCGGCACAGGCCAAAAAGGACGCAAACGCCGGCCCGATGAGCGTGTACGAAATGCACCTCGGGTCGTGGCGCCGTGATCCCGACGATCCCACGCGTTTTCTCTCGTACCGCGAGATCGCGACACCTCTCGTCGAGTACATTCGCGAGATGGGCTTCACGCACGTCGAGTTTCTCCCGGTCATGGAGCACCCGTACTACCCGTCGTGGGGATACCAGACGACCGGGTACTTCGCGCCGACCCGCCGCTACGGAACCCCGCGCGACTTCATGTTTCTCGTCGACACTCTTCATCAAAACGGAATCGGCGTAATCCTCGACTGGGTTCCGTCGCACTTCCCGACCGACGAACACGGTCTCGGTTACTTCGACGGTACGCATCTCTTTGAGCACGCCGATGCGCGTCAGGGCTTTCATCCCGACTGGAAGAGCGCCGTGTTCAATTACGGGCGCGACGAAGTTCGCGCGTTTCTCACGAGCAGTGCGCTCTTCTGGATGGAGAAGTACCACGCGGACGGACTCCGGGTCGACGCGGTCGCGTCGATGTTGTACCTCGATTACTCCCGAAAGCAGGGAGAGTGGATCCCGAACAAGTACGGTGGCCGGGAGAACACCGACGCGGTGGAGTTCCTACGGGGTTTGAACACCGCGGTGTACCGCGAACACCCCGGCGCGGTCACGATCGCCGAGGAGTCGACGTCGTGGCCGATGGTGAGCCGGCCGGTCGACGCGGGTGGCCTCGGGTTCGGGATGAAGTGGAACATGGGCTGGATGCACGACACGCTCGAGTACTTCAGGATAGATCCGATTCACCGCAAGTACGCGCACGACGGCTTGAGTTTTTCGATCTGTTACGCGTTCTCGGAGAATTTCCTGCTTCCGCTCTCTCACGACGAAGTCGTGCACGGGAAGGGAACGTTGTTCGACATCATGCCGGGCGACTCGTGGCAGAAGGCCGCAAATCTCCGGTTAATGTACGGTTACATGTTCACGCACCCCGGCAAGAAGCTCCTGTTCATGGGCGACGAGTTCGGCCAGAAACGCGAATGGAACCACGACATGAGCCTCGATTGGCATCTCACCGAACACGATGTCGACGCCCCTCTTCACAACGGACTCAAGCGGTGGGTCCGCGACCTCAATACTTTCTACCGGGGAGAATCGGCGTTGTACGAGACCGATTTTGACGGCCGGGGATTCGCGTGGATCGATTTCCACGACGCCGAGAACTGCGTCTTGAGCTACCTTCGCAGGGATGCGGGCGGCTCCCGCGTTCTGGCTGTCGTCGCGAACTTCACGCCGGTCCCCCGGTACAACTACCGCGTCGGCGTCGTCGAAGGCGGCTTCTGGAAGGAAGTCCTGAACAGCGACGCCAAACTCTACGGCGGTTCGGGGCACGGGAACGTCGGCGGCATCGAGGCGTCGCCCGCATCGTTCTACGGCCGGCTCGATCACTCTCTTTCGGTCACGCTCCCGCCGCTCGGTCTGGTGGTGTTCTCGAGCGAAGCTGGAGATTAGCCCGCCCCGGCTCATCGGGGCTGAAAAGGTTCTACTGCGCCGTGACCGTCACGGTAATCACGTCTTCGTACTCGCCTTCGCTCGGAAGACCAAAATCGGGGATCTCGACGGCTATTGCGTACCGTGCCTCGGCTGTCGGAGGCGCCGACTCCGCGATTGTGACGTCGGTCTCGATCGACAGGTCGATCAGATTTCCGTCGACCGAGAGGTTGAACGGTACAAAACTCGTCGGGTCATCGCCGACAAAAGCAAGAACGCCTTGATTCGCCGACCGAAGCGCGACG
>REEC01000087.1 GCA_007695285.1 Spirochaetaceae bacterium
ATAACTACGAGAGCGCGTACGCGACGTCGGGGGTCGAGGTTCTCAGCATCCTTCACATTCCGAATCCACACGGGCTTTTGACGCTCCGGAGCGAAAAACCGAACGCGTTCTCGAACGCAGATGTCGCGTTTCTGCACACGGTCGGGGATATGCTCGGCGTCGGAATGGCGCGTGTCGCCGATATCGAGCACCTCGAACGCGCGCGCGCGCAGGCCGTCGACGCGAGCAAGGCGAAGAGCGAATTCCTTTCGAACATGAGTCACGAGATTCGCACCCCGATGAACGGCATAATCGGGCTCACCGAGATCGTGCTGGGGACGGAGCTCGACGCCGTGCAGCGCGAGCACCTCGAGCTCGTGCGGTCCTCCGCGCGATCGTTGCTGCGTATCATCAACGATATTCTCGACCTCTCGAAGATCGAAGCGCGGAAGTTCTCGCTCGAGTCGATCGCGTTCTCGGTGCGATCATGCCTGACCGAGACGCTCGAGCCGTTCGTATCGCGCGCACGCGAGAAACACCTCGAGTTGTCGTGGACAGTCGCGTCCGCCGTGCCCGATACGGTCGTCGGAGATTGTGCGAGATTGCGCCAGGTCGTGACGAACCTCGTCGGGAACGCGATCAAGTTCACCGAGACAGGCTCGGTCACGCTCGTTGCCGAACTCGATCCGGACGACCGCGAGGTCCTTCGTTTCACCGTCGCCGATACGGGAATCGGGATACCCGACGCGGATCAACACCGGATCTTCGAAGCGTTCGAACAGGCCGAAGAATCGACGACGCGCACGTACGGCGGAACGGGGCTGGGGCTCTCGATTTCGCGTCACATCGTCGAGATGATGGGCGGTCGGCTCTCGGTCGCGAGCAGACCCGCGCGCGGAAGTGTGTTTACGTTTACCATGCCGTACACGACACCGCATTGACGTACCGGATTCCTTTCCTTGATCGCTTCCTTTCGCGGATTTGGTGTCTCTCAAAAACACTAGTACATTGAAAAGACAGACCCCGACCGATTTCGCAGTCGGTTTTCGGTCCCGGAAGCAGATACTATGAGAAAAACAGTTTCAGCCGTCCTCGTCTCGATAATGGTGATTGTCGCTGTCGTCGCAATCGGGATTGCGGTTGTTCTGCATCCGTGGGTGCAAGTGCGCATCGCGCGACACTTTCTCGGGCCGGTCGCCGAGCGCACAAACACCCATATCGAACTCGACGAACTACACCTCGAACTTTCGGGGATCGTGACGGTCGGCGGTCTTCGTGTGACCGAGGCCGACGGGCGGACGCTGCTCGCGTTCGACCGCGTACAGTTTGCCTTTGCACCTCGCGCGCTGCTGCAGCGTTCCGTGCAGGTCCGCCGTGGGTCGATAGTCGGCCTCGAGTTAGACCTTCACGATGACGATGAGCTCAATATCGCCACGTTCCTACGCGCGGCGGCCGGGACGCGTGACACCGGTGAACAACGTGACGACGCTCCGGCGTGGCAGGTCGATATAGCGTCCGTGTCGGTCGGGAACGCCCGAGTGTCCTACACGAGCGGAGCTGATCCGACGCCGGCCGTGTCTGTCCGTGGCGCGAGCTTCGACGTTCCGCGGATCGCATTTTCCGACGATTCGGTTTCCGCCGGACTCCGGCGGTTGACGGCCGAGGACGTCAACGGCGCACGACTCACGGACGGCAGTATACAGCTCTCCGCGAGCCCGCGGGAGCTTCGGCTCGAACGGTTTGAAGTTTCAGGGGACGGGTTTTCGGTGAACGCAGGGGTCGACGTTTTCGCCGCGGACGGACACGGCGTTTTTTCGCCCGAGAGCCGGTTCACCGGGGCGGTCTACGATACCCGCATTGCCGCTTCGGTCGTTCGGCAACTTCTCGATATCGTGGACCCCGACGGTCGTTCCGGTACCGTCGCACGCGACCTCACCGTGACCGCCGCCGCCGAGGGTACGCTCGGGAGTCTGAGCCTACGAGAACTCACGGTCACGCTCGGAGACGAAATCAATCTCGCCGTTTCCGCCGAAATATTCGACCTTCTCTCTCGCGACAACTTCGCATTCGACGTCACAATCGACCGGTTTGAGACGCATCGCGACGTCTGGTTCGCGTTCGCTCCAGCCTTGCCGGAGTCACCGTGGATACCCGAACGCGTGAGTATCGCCGGGACGGTCTCGGGATCGTGGGCCGGCATCGTCGCGTCTCTCGCGGCGCGGAGCGAGACCGCCGATCTTGACATGGACCTCGAGACCGGTCCTTTTCCGGCCGAGTCCGGACCACTTGATGCGCTGAAGGCGGTCGAACTCGACCTTCGCCTGTTCGATGGAGCGCGGCTCTCGCTGGGCGTCGATGCCGTGCGTGACAGCGAGACACGGTCGTTCCGTGGTACCGCGAACATCGCGAACGTCGACTTTGAGGCGCTCGGGTTTGTGCAGCGGCAGCTTGTTGCGAGTGCCGCGTCGGAGTTCGACGTCGAGTTCGACGAGGAGTTCGCCGGGGAGTCCGCGGCACAGACGCGTGGAGCACCAACGCGTTTTCGTGGTGCCGTCGGCCTCTCGGACGTTCGGGTTTTGTACGACGGGACCGAGTATACGATTGACTGGGTTTCGGTTGTCGCCGATAGTACCGGGGCCGCCGAACGGCACCTTACGTCGCTCGGTGTGGGGTCGGACCTGCTTGATGTGGAAGTGACCTCGACGTTCGAGTTTCCCGAGATCGCCGAGGTCATCGTGGAATACGCGCACGCGTTTGCGGACTCGACTGCACCGTTTGAACCACGACAGCGTGACGGTGAGATCGACGTTACGCTGGTGGTGCACAGGCCGCAGATGATCGCCGACTTATTGCCCGCGGTAGAATCGGTGCGAGAACTCGCCGGGCATTTCTCGTACGTCGGCGCAGACGCGAGCGCGACGGGCGAGATTTCGGCCGACGGGATTATGGTCGGTGCGTCCCCGGTTGACGAACAGCCGATCGACGCGACACTCACGGTGGAGTACCATCGTGATGTCGTTGCGGCCCGGCTCGACGCGCGGGCCGACGCGTACGGCGTGAACGGCACCGGCACGTACACGATCGCCGATGGTGGACTCGATCTTGTCTTCGAAACCTCCCGGATCGACCTATCGCACGTGGCGCATCTTGTTCCCGACGAGATTACGGTCGCGCGTGGTGCAATCACCGGCATCGTGACGGTCTCCGGGACGGTCGACTCTCCTGAGATCTCCGGTGAAGTTTCGTTTTACGACGCCGAGGTCGTGGTGGCGCGCCTCGGTACCGGGTTCTCGCTCGGTAGCGAGTCGATCGTGGTCGAACAGAATATCGCTCGATTCTCGTCGTTTGCCGTGCATGATGCATCCGGAAACCGTCTCGAGCTCGACGGCACGGTTCAGCTTCAATCCCCTGCCGCGCCGGTTTTCGATTTGTGGCTACGCTCGGGAAGCGCGCTCGTTCTGGACACCGACCGGTCCGACGATCCGCGATTCCACGGCCGGCTGACCGTCGGCGCTGATCTCAGGTTGACCGGAATCCCGGCCCACCCCGTGCTTGGGGGGGCTATGCGGCTTCTGACCGGTAGTTCCGCGACGTTCGTTTTGCCCGACACCGGTGGGATGGTCGCGGACGCCGCCGGTGTCGTTCGGTTCGTCGACGAACCGGCCGACTCGGTACTCGAGCCGACGGAAAGGCGAACATCCTTCGAAGGTCTGACTCTCGACGTAACTCTCGAAATCGATCCGAACACCGAACTAAATCTCATCGTCGACCCACGGAGTGGAGATCGACTTACGATGCGCGGTGGCGGCGATCTGTCGTTGGGCGTTGATCCGGCCGGCGCGCTGAGCCTCGCCGGCCGGTACGACATCACCGACGGCCGGTACGTCCTGTCGTTTTACTCGATTACACGGCGCGAGTTCTCGATTTCCCCCGGGAGCAGCATCGTATGGACCGGCGATCCGCTCGCCGCCACGCTCGACGTTACGGCCGTGTACGCGGTTCGGGCGGCCGTCGCGCCGCTGTTATCGCCGTCCGGAACATTGACGAATCAACAGACCAGCACCGCGGGCGAGTTACCGTTTCACGTCGTACTCACGCTTCAGGGCACCCTGGAGCGGCCGGACGTCGCGTTCTCGATCGATATGCCGGCGTCCGAACGGGGAGAGATGGGCGGGGCTCCGTACGCTGCCGTGCAGGCTATCAACGAACGCGAGTCGCGGCGGAACGCGCAGGCTTTTGCACTCGTCGTTTTGAACCAGTTCATAGCGGACGACTTGGCCGGTTTCGACGAAACCGCGGTCGTCACGGGTGGAGCGCGGCGGAGCGCTGCGCAACTTCTCACGTATCAACTGAACGCGTTGTCGCAGCGTGCGATCCCTGGACTCGATTTGACGTTCGAGATCGATTCGTTTCAACTTCCGACCGAGCACGGACCCGAAGGGAGAACGGAAATCGCGGTTTCGCTCCGTCAGCCGTTGTTCGACGATCGGCTGGTTGTCGAACTCGGCGGCCGAGTCGGTGTCGAAGGTGAACGTCCCGGCGAGGATCGATTGTTTGCGGGCGACGTATCGGTCGAGTACCTTCTCACCTCCGACGGAAGATACCGGCTTCGTGGTTTTCACGAAACGGAGTACGACGGCCCGCTGCACGGCACCGGGACACGGACCGGGGTGTCGTTCGTTTTTCGTCACGTATTCGACCGGTTGCGCGCGATTTTTCCCCGAACGGAACGGCCCGACGCCGTGACCGGCGCCGAGGACACCGAATGAGGCGATCCCCCCGGCTCATTATTCTCGTCGTCGCGTCGATCGTGTTCGCCGGTCTCGTCGGCTGTACCACGACCGGACTGCGCGCTGAAGACGAGAGGTTGTTCGTCGGTGCGAACGTCGACGTCACGTCCGAAGAGCCGTATTTCCGGACGCGCGCCGTTTCGTCCGGCCTTGAGAATATCGTGAGGCCGATTCCGAATACGACGCTTCTCGGATTCATCCGGCCGGGGCTTTGGGTTCACGACGCGATCGGTGTTCCCGAACAGCCGGGTCTGCGGTCATGGGTATACGATCGTTTCGCCGAGGAACCGGTGTTGTTCGAAAGCGAATTCGTCGCCGAGAATGAAGGCCGGATGCGTGTATGGCTCATCAATCACGGGTACTTCGACGCGGAACTCGAGTCGGCTCTCGATGAGAGGAACGCTTCGGTCGGAATCGAGTACGACGTCACTGTTCGGCCGCCGTACCGTATCGGGCGGGTTGCCTTGCCGCAACACGACGACGAGATCTCGACTGCGATCAGAGCGCAGGCGGCCGAGTCGCTGATAGAGGAAGGTGAACCGTACAATCTCGAAAGGCTTCGCCAAGAGCGAAACAGAATAGATCGCGCGCTCAAGGACGACGGCTTTTTTGCGTTCTCGGCCGAGTACCTTTTGTTCGAGGCCAAGCGCGACGAAGTGACTCGTCGTGTCGACCTCGAACTCGTCGTACAGTCCGACACGCCGGCCGAGGCGGCGCACCGATACACGATCGACTCGATTACCGTGTTCGCCGATCACACGCCGGGCGCACCCGCCGATCCCGACGATACCGACGCCGTTGAGATCTCACCGCGGTTCCGAGTCGTCGCCGGCGAGACGCGTGTCCGGCCGGAGGTCTTTGCCGACGCGGTTTTGTTTCGTGCCGGCGACGTGTACTCGCGGACCAATCACGTCCGAACGATCGACCGCCTCATGGGGTTGGCATTGTTCCGCTTCGTGAATATTCGGTACGAGATCGACCGCGACTCGCACACGTTAGACGCCGAGATCTACGTGACTCCACAATCGCCGCGCGTCATCGAAGGTGAGGTTCAGATGGTGTCGCGTTCGGACGGTCTTGTCGGCCCCGGCGTCGAGGTTCGATACACCGACAGGAACCTCTCCAGTGCGGCCGATCAGCTCACCGTCGAGGCGAAGAGCGCGGCGGCGACGCGGATCGGATCGGGCGAGTTCGCTCTCGACTCGTGGGAACTCGGCCTGGAGGCGCGGTACTCGTTGCCGAGGTTGATCCTTCCGTTCGACGCGGCCGGCCGCCTCGGTCCCGCGATGCCGCGGACGCGTGTTGCGCTCGGGTATTCCTCGTTGATCCGGCGTGACGTGTACCGGATCGACCGGATCACCGGATCACTCGGATACGACTGGACCCCGACCGCCGAGATACGCCATGCCTTCCGGCCCGTCGATGTCTCGATCGCGATGCCGGGCGCGCTGAGCCCGACGTTCGAGCGGTTCCTCGACGACAATCCGGACGTACGGCGCGGGTTTGACCAACAGTTTGTCGTCATGTCGGCGTACGAGTTCCTTTACGACGCCCGGACGAACGACCGTGAATCCGGGAATCTGGTTGCGAACGTTCGGCTCGAGACGGCAGGGATAGTTGCGTCGAGTATCGCATGGCTTACGACGGGGGAGTATCCCGACGCCGACGATCCGGTCGAGATCCTTGGAGTACCGTACGCGCAGTTTCTGAGGTTTGATCTCGACCTGCGATACTTCCTGCCGGTTACCAATCGGAGCGAACTCGCCGCGCGCCTCGTGACCGGAGTCGGGTATCCTTTCGGAAACTCGGCGGTTCTTCCGCGCACGAAGCAGTTCTCGGTCGGAGGGCCGAACAGCATGCGCGCGTTCCACTTCGGCACGTTCGGACCCGGCGCAGTCGCTCCGGACGTCGCCGACGATCGCAATTTCGGACGGACCGGAGACGTGCGGATCGAGTCGAGCCTCGAGTATCGCTTCCCTCTCGCCGGAATCGTCAACGGCGCGGTATTTGCCGATGCCGGAAACATCTGGAATGTACCCGCGGACGATCAGGACTCCGAGCGCGCCTTCCGGTTCGGGACATTCCCCGCGCAGACCGCCGTCGGTGCCGGAATCGGTATTCGCATCGACACGCCGGTGATCGTTTTTCGTCTTGACACGGCGATCCCACTCCGAAAACCATGGCGCCCCGCCGGTGATCGGTGGGTCGCCGGCGAAATCGATGTAACCGACCGCGACTGGCGCCGCGAAAACGTCGTTTTCAACCTCGCGATCGGGTATCCGTTTTGAGGCACCGTATGGATCGAAGGCGTCCATAGAACCCGTGTTGACTGAAAAAACCGTTCGTGTAAGCTGAGTTCCAGCACGAAGGAGGCACTTTTGACTCTTCCTGATCGTATCGAAACCGAGGAGCAGCTCGAAGACGTATTGACCACTCCGTCGCGCGCGCTCGTGGAGCTCGCGAGCGGTCTCACCGGCACCATCGCGGTAATTGGTGTCGGCGGGAAGATGGGGAGAACCTTCGCCGTGCGGCTCTCCCGCGCGATGAAACAATCGGGGGCGAACTCCCGTGTCATCGGTATCTCCCGGTTCTCCGATGAGTCGTGTCGTTCGGAGCTCGAACGGCTCGGTATCGAGACCGTCACAGCGGACGCCAACGATATCTCGCAGGTTGAGTCGCTTCCGGACGCGCAGAGCGTGGTGTATCTCGTCGGCCGGAAGTTCGGGACGACCGGTAGCGAGCCCGAAACCTGGGCTGCCAACACCGTGCCTCCCGTCAACGTCTGCCGTCGATACGCGGGTCGTCCGATCGTCGCTCTCTCGACCGGTTCGGTCTACGACCTTTCGCCGGTCGGCGCCGGTGGGTCGACCGAGTCCGATCCGACCGAGCCACGCGGCGAGTACGCGAACGCGGCCGTCGCGCGCGAGCGGCTCTTCCAGTGGGCCTCGGCGCGCACACAAACTCCGGTCTGTCTGGTACGGCTTTTTTACGCGAACGACTTGCGGTACGGCGTGATCCGCGATGTAGCGGACGCGATCGTGGAACAGCGGCCGATCGACGTTTCGGTCGGCAGCGTGAACGTGATCTGGCAGGGCGACGCAGTCGATCACTCGATACGCGCGCTCGCGTACGCTGCAGTGCCGGCACGGCCGATCATCGTCGCCGGCCCGGAAACGGTGTCGATTCGTTATCTCGCTTGGCGGATCGCCGAGCTACTCGGACGAGAACCGTATTTCGTGAACGAGAGCGGGCCTAACGCGCTGCTCGGAAACGCGGCACTCGCGGCCGACCTACTCGGTTACCCTGAAGTGCCGCTCGAGCGAATGATCCGGTGGACCGCTCACTGGGTCGGTTTGGGTGGCCGCGGACTCGGCAAGCCGACGAACTGGGAAGTGAAGGACGGGAGGTACTGATGGCGAGTGCATTCGGGGATCACACCGCGCGGTCGCGGTTCCGGGAAGGGCTCGTGATCCCGGCTATGCCACTCGCTCTGAGCGCTGAGCGGGTATTTGACCCGGTCAGCCAGAGGGCGATCCTCCGGTACTACGTCGACGCCGGTGCCGGCGGCATCGCCGTCGGCGTGCACTCGACGCAGTTCGCGATTCGCGAAGCTCCGGGGTTTTTCGAGAACGTTCTCACTTTCGCACGCGATACGGTCGCGGATTGGGCCCAACGGAAAGAAACCCGCATCGTGTTGATAGCGGGGGTGTGCGGGAAGACCCGGCAGGCCATTTCGGAGGCGCAGCTCGCCCGATCGCTCGGGTACGACGCGGGGCTTCTGAGCCTCTCCGCGTACCCGCAGGCGTCGGTCGACGAGCTTGTCGAGCACGTGCGAACGATCACGCGCGAGATCCCGGTCATCGGCTTTTACCTGCAGACTGCCGTTGGTGGACGCCGACTTCCGTACGAGTTCTGGCGCCGTTTCGCCGAGCTGGATAATACCTGGGGGATCAAGGTCGCGCCGTTCGACCGCTACGCGACGCTTGACGTGATGCGCGGCGTCGCCGACAGCGGTCGCGCGAACGAGCTCGCGCTGTACACGGGCAATGACGACGCTATCGTGACAGACCTGCTCACGAAGTATCGCCCCGTCGGCCGAGAGCAAGCCGATCAAGTCGGCTTCGTCGGCGGACTGCTCGGGCACTGGGGAGTATGGACGAAGCGCGCGGTCGAGCTGTTTGATACGTGCAGAGACATCGCAGCAGGCGGCTCGCCGGTCTCGCACGAGATCCTCGCTCTTGGTGCACACGTCACCGAGATGAACGCGGCGGTGTTCGACGCGGCCAACGGCTTCGCGGGATGCCTTCCCGGAATACATACCGTTCTCGAGCGACAAGGCTTGATGCGGTCCGCGTGCTGCCTCGACCCGAACGAGCGGTTAAGTCCGGGGCAGAAGGACGAGATCGACCGGGTGATACGCGCCTACCCCTACCTGACCGACGACGATTTTGTCCGCGAGCATCTTACCACCTGGCGAGAAGAACGATGACGACGGCGGGGATGATCAACTACGCGCACAGGGGCGCTTCCGCGTACGCGCCGGAGAACACGTTCTCCGCGTTCTATCTCGGCCTTGCGCTCGGCGCCGATGGGATCGAGACCGATATTCGCGAGACGAGCGATCGCGTGCTCGTGTTGTTCCACGACGGCACGATGAAGAGGATTACCGGTATCGATCGACCGATCCGGGATTTCTCCTACGAAGAGCTTCTTCAGCTCGATTTCGGCGGTCACAAAGGGCCGGAGTACGTACGCGAGAAGATCGTGGCTCTCGACGACTTCCTCAAGTATTTCGGAGGTCGGCCGGTGCACCTGGCTCTCGAGATCAAACAGGAAGGCATCGAGCAGGCGGTGCTGGAGTGCGTCACTCGGCACGGCTGCGCCGGTCAGGTCATCATCACGTCGTTCTCTTGGCAGGCTCTCGAGAGCGTGCGCCGGTTCGATCCGAACATCGGCCTCGGGTTTCTGACCGAGCGCATCGAGGACGCGCTCCTCGCGAGTATGGCGGACCGGAATATCCGGCAGATCTGCCCGAGAGCGTCTTCACTGACGGCCGAGCGTGTCGCCGACGCGCAGGCGCGAGGGTTCACCGTACGCGCGTGGGGCGTGCGCGATCCCGATCTGATGGAACGCGCCGTGGCGTGTGGTGTCGACGGTATGACGCTCGACTTCCCGGACAAACTCGCCGCCCTGGCTCTCGCTAAAGGCATCCGACCGCCCGAAATGACACCGTGGAGGCCGGGAAGTTTGAACATCGACACACGTTCGCGCGTTGATCCGTGAATCGTCGGCACTCTCGTTTTCATCGGCCTTTCGGGCGACGTCGAACTTTTTATCGGTGTAACCAAATTTGCGAGACTCGGTACGCTTGCCAAATATTAGTAAAATTGTAATATTGGGGCGAGGAGGTGCTATGCGAGTCGTACTCAGGGTTCTGATACTCGTTTTTCTTGTTCTGTTGTTTTCCGGATGCGAGCTTTTTTTCGCCGCAGACCCTACAGGAGATGACCGTCACCGGGAGGCATCGACCGAGCAGGAAGAGGCCGAACAGGAAGAGACCGAACAGGATGAAACCGAACAGGATGAAACCGAACAGGATGAAACCGAACAGGAGCTGATCGCTGAGCTCGCGCAGCTTGCCGCCGCGGTCAATGACCAGCGAAGCTTCGACGGTGTCGCACCGCTCGTCTGGAACGACGACATGGCCGCGTTTGCCGAGTCCCACAATGACTACCAGGCCGGTACAGGCGCTTCGACGCTGGAGAACGAAGATGGCCAACTGTTTATCGTGGATCTGCCGTTGTTTGTCCCCGACGTCGGGTTTCCGAGACTCGGCCAGGTCGGGGAAGGGTTCTCCGACGGGACAACCTTTTTTTCCGATATGATGTCAATCGGTTTCTTTGCGGATCAAATGGCCGATCCGGATTTCACGCACTTCGGTGCGGCGTTTTTGGATGACGGCACCGGGCGTTACTGGACGTACGTGATGGCCGGGATGTAACGGCGCCGCCCGGCGAAGTGAACTGGGGCTACGGCTCGAGAGTCGGGAGTTCGTGATCGAGCAGCTCGAGCACCGAGCGGTGATGGAAAAGACGCAGCGGTTTTTCGAACGCTTCTGCCGTGAAGTTGTCGCCAAGGTGAAGTAACTCGTACGGTTCGGTGATCCACGGATCTAGCGTTTCGCACAGCGACTTGTACCACTCGCGCGCTGAGCGCGCGAAGCCGATGAGTTCGCGTTTCAGCTCGTCACTCTCGTCTCGTTCAAGCCACGCGAGCGCGACCGCCGCGTCGAGCCGGTCGGCGAAGCACAACCCGAGATACGCCCACGCGGTGATCGACGCGCGTTCGTACGCCTCGAGTACCGAGCTCGGAGCCGTGGCCATCTGAAGTTTTTCGAGCAGACTCAGCGCCGCGCGGCAGTCGGCGCGCAACTCGGCGGTCCGTTCCGGCGGCGTGACGATCGCCGAACCGTCTCCCGGCGGCGTCTTTTTCGCGCCGAACGACCGCGCGACCGGCGCGGTGCCGTCGACGAACTCGCGGATCGAGATCCACGTCGGATCGAGTGGAAAGCCGTCGATGAGTTCTCGCAGGCTGATCAGAGGCGATGCTGCGTCGAACGGCTGCTTGAACCAGTCCTGACGTACACCCTTGATCATTCCCTCGGTGTAGTGCGTGAAGTCCCACGTCGACGCGATGCTCGATGCTATGTGGTTCGCGGCGCGACACGCGAGGTCCGCCGCGCGGACGATCGCCGAGGCGTCCGCGGGAGCCGCGC
The DNA here is from genome assembly GCA_007695285.1 of Spirochaetaceae bacterium. Taxonomy (GTDB): domain Bacteria; phylum Spirochaetota; class Spirochaetia; order DSM-27196; family PXBQ01; genus PXBQ01. The sequence goes on from REEC01000087.1 coordinate 11,545, forward strand.
CGCAGTGGTGAGCCATGATACTCGCGTAACGACGCGTCACGACGCCGACGTCGGCATCGGGGTCCGAGAGTAACGTTCCCCACCCGCTCCAGAAAAGCGGCTGGCGTTGAAACAGATACTCCCACCCTGGGTTCCCGGCGGGTTTCACGATGTACTCCTCGGCGGGGATCAGGCACTCGCTGCCGATGATGAAGCCCGCGGTATCGCTCTCGGCGTTCGCGGCGATGAGCTCGCGCATGAACGACGTCGAGCCGTACTCGAGTCCGAAGAAGTCTTCGTTCCGGACCGTGAAGATCAGCTTGAACTTCTCCGGCGGTGGGTCGCGCAGTGCCGCGCCCGAGTCGCCCTCGTGCATGTACTCGAACGTCGGCGTCGCGTGGCCGTGCGACCAGTTGAACTTGATATCGACGAGCGTACGCTCCGGGAGTCGTCCCGGGTAGCTCTCGATCGCGCGGCGCGTCATCGCCGGAGTCGGGCGCGTGTGCGCGCGCACGATGAAAGTCTTGTCCTGCAGGTACTTCTCGGCGATGTCGAAGTACGTCTCGGCGATCCAGTCCTGCCACTCCTGGAGCGTGACGCCTTCCATCCTCTCGTTCTGGCTCACGCCGATTCCGCCGATCTCGGGGTACGTCTCGATCACTTCGCTCAGGATCTCGCGGTTGTACGCGCGGACTTCCTCCGAGTAGTCGCCTTTTCCGTTATACCCGGTCGAGAGGTCGGCCGAGTACGCGGCAAGGCCACGCGAGCGCGCGAGTTCGGGTGAGACAAAGATGTTGAAACACAGCGGGATCACCTCGAGCCCGTTCTCGCGACCGGTCCGGAAAATCAGCCGCCAGAGTTTCTGCCACTCGGCGAGCTCACCGTCCGAGAGGCCACACGCGTCCGGCCAGTTCCGCGGACGCACCATGAGGCTCCACGGGTGGATCGACCAGAGCGTGAGCGCGTTGAAGCCACACTCCGCGAGAAACGGGATCAGCCGTTGCCAGTACTCCGGCCGCCGCATCGTCGCGTCGTGCCGCGTCAGGCTCGGATGAACGCGGTAGCTGTTCCACGGCAGATTGAGCTTGACGCCGCGGAACTCGAGCGGCTCGCGTGCGCTGCTGTGTAGACCAGAGTGCAGATCAGACATGCCGGCGGGACCCGCGTTACTGGATAATCGATCGTGGCGTCGGGACGATGCGTTTCACGACGGTCTTTTTGCGGTCGAGCATCTCACCGACGCGCGGTGCGATCGTGTCCTTCCACTCGTCGCTCTCGTACACGTTCTTGTACAGTCTCTCGCGCTCTTTCTCGTTTTTGAATCGGCGCGTCCAGTAGTACGTGTTCTCGTCCTCTTCGTCGACGAAACTTCCGACGACGATCATGCCTTTCGAGACCTGAAACGGAATGATGACGCTCTCCATGAACTTGACCCACTCGGCGCGTTTGCCGGGCAGAGTCGTGTATTGGCGAAACTCATAAAACATCGTGCTCTCCTTGCTGTTGTGGTGTTAGCGCATTATGGCACGGACGCCGGCCGTCGGGAATACCAGGCCCTTTAGTACTTACCGAGCTCGAGCCCTCGATCGACGAAGTACCGGTACGTCTCGTACTCGACCGTGTTCGGGATCGAGTGATCGCTGTGCAGCGAGTACCCGAAGCCGTTCTTCACGACCGGGATCTTCGCTTCGAGCTCACGGTCGATGATCGCGCGGTCGTTCGAGTACAGAGCGCGTACGTCGATCCCACCCATGAAGCTCAGCCGGTCGCCGTAGTTCCGGTGCAGCCGTACGAGATCCATGCCTGCCTTGACCTCGATCACCTGGAGGCAGTCGATCCCGGCTTCGATCATGTGCGGCACCAGCGGCTCGACAAATCCACACGAGTGCATCAGGACCGGAAGCCCGTGGCTCTTCGCGAGCGCGATCGTTTTTTTGTGCGCGGGTTGCACGATTTCCTGGTACATCGCCGGCGACATGAACGGCCGCTCCTTGAAACCCATGTCCTCGTAGTACCAGATTCCGTCGGGGTATCCTTCCTCGGCAAACAGGGTCTCCTGCAGCGAGCACGTGAGATCGGCGTACGTCGTGCACATGTCGCGGACCCAGTCGGGGTCGAGCGCCATGCCGACGAGCATGTGCTCGTGTCCACACACCGGATGCATGAGCTCGAACACGTTCACGCCGCTCCAGAAGAAAAACCGATTGGCCTTCCGCGCCGCGTCTCGCGCCTCGCGGTACGCGTCGAACTTGATCCGCCGCCGGTCGGGAGTCAGTTTCGGTTTGATTAACTCCTCCCACGACGAACGATCGGTTACGTTGAACGCGACGTGTTCGGGAGTCGCGTTGTGCAGCTTATGCCGTCGCAGCGTCGCGCCGTTTCCGTCGAGCGTGAGGATCGTCTCATCGGTCTCCTCGAGGACCTTCGGCTCGTGATCGAGATCCGCCATGAGGTTGAACGCCCAGCACTCCTGCGCGTCGTACCCGAAGTGTTCGTCGAGGCTCTCATCGGCGCCGATGTGCCCCTCGCCGATCCACTTTTTGCGCGTATCACCCCAGAAGTGCTCGTACAAGCCGATCCGGTCGACCGGCTTGCGCGCGAGCAGGTTTGTCATTCGTTCGATTGATGTCATGATCGTCCGATTGTACGCGGTAGCGCGAAAACGCGCTACCCCGTGTTACGGTTTGTCGGAACCTACGGACAGACCGCGGTACGCGTGAGCACTTTGCCATCCCTGAGATGAACTCGTGCTTCCCAGTTCTCGTCTTTTTTCACGGCGACGCCGCCCTGGCGCCAGTTCGAGTGGAAATTCGTGCTGAACGGTTCGTCGTACGAGACGTAGTAGAGCTTGCCGTCGCGGAAGAACTCGACGTAGTTGATCGTCTCGGGGTAGAGCGACGCGAGACGCGGCCAGCGTTCTCCGTTGTACGTCATCTCGGGTTCAAAGCCCTGCAGGTAGTACTGGTCGTCGAGCGACGGCTTGTCTTTTTTGATGCCGATGATCTCGGCGATTCGGAGCGCGAAGAACAAGTCCTCACCCGGAAGGACGCCCCACTGCACCGGTGGTTCCTGTTTTGTCATGTTGTTGTAGTAGCCCCACGACGTACCCGTGTGTTCACACACGAGAAGGTTGCCGATTGCCTGAGAGTCTTCGTTGCAGACGATCGGTTTGTCGGGCGCCCAGCCGCGGCAGTCGCGGACCATGTTGTAGTACTGCTGTCGCGTCTGCCCGTTTCCGTGGATCAAGACGACGTCCGACGCGTCGGCAACTTCCTTGTGCCGGTATCCACCTCCGCCGCTCGAGCCGGTCGGAAGGCCGCCGGACTCCCTCCGCGCGAGATCGATCAGCATCGCCATGCCGTCGGGCTCCTGGAGAATCGGGTGAGCCTTGAACGGCGGGATGTTGTGCTCGTTCGCGATCTCGATGATCACGTTCGTGTACCCGCCGTCCCGGAGAAACCGTGAGGCGGTCACGACCGCGTTCCGGATGCCGATCCCTTCCGAGATTCTCCTGGCCTGCTCGCCGTAGAAGTACGATACGATCACGACCATGCCGATCTCATCGGCCGCGCGGATCAGCCGGTCCATCCGCGCCTTGTACGCCGGATCGATCGAGAGACCGTCGGTGCCGAACGGGTTGTTATCGATCGTCGAGTTCTCGATCGTGAAACACGGGCCGCCGCCCTGGAACCCGACCGTGAACGCGCGCAGTCCGTACGAGTACCACTCGGGCAGCGCCGCGATCAACCGGTCGGTGTGAGCCTCGGCGTCCCAACTTTTCGCGCCGTAGCGCGCGAACCGGCCGGGGTCGGCCGCGTCGTCGAAGATGCCCTGGATGAACCGCGCGTTCATCAGGAGGCCGTGCGCCGAGTCGTTGCTGCCGGCGATCTCGCTGTACGTCGGGCGGTCGTTGATCAGGAACTGCCGCCCTTTGATGCTCAATCTGGTTTTTGCCATTTTGTTCTCCGTTTGGGGGGTGTTTACGTCCACCCCAAGATTTTTTCTTCGATGAACTGCCACGTCGTCGGGTAGTCCTCGTTATCGATCAACGCCCGAATCGCGTCCATCCCGACGCGGTCGAGCAGTTTCCAGACCTTCTCGGTGAGGCGTGCGTTGATCTCGAACATCCGGCCCAAGTCCCAGCGCGTCGGGTGAGTGTCGGACGTCATGTAGTCGTCGTACCCAAACTCCTTCATGTAGTACACAAACTCGACGTACTCGAGCAGAGTATGGCTACCGGTGAAGTAGTCCCAGTCCCAGCTCTTGTCGTTGTCGTTAATGTGAACGTAGTACGGCAGGCCCGAGTAGTGCAGAAGCGAGAGCGCCTCGGCGGGGTGTTCGCCCGCGTACACCGAGTGGCCGTAATCGATCGTCACCCCGAGGTTCGTCACGCCGATCTCGCGGATCAGGCAGAGCGCGTCGGCCGCGCGGCCGATGAAGCAGTGCCGGCGCGTCTCTTTCGGTTTGTACTCGATGTGCATGATCACATCCGGCCGGTGCGCCGCGGCTTCGCCGAACGCGTCGCAGAGGTGTTTCCACGCGGTGCGGTACGACGTCTGGAACGGGAACTCGAAGCCGTCGCCGAGTGGACAGCACGTGACGCGGTTCACGCCGACCGCCGCGGCGAAGTCCTTGGCTTCGGTCAGGAACCGGATCGCTTTTTCGCGGACCTCTTTCTTCGGCGACGTGAGCCCACCCGAGACGAACTCCGGCTCACCTTTGACGTTCACGTTGATCGCGCTCACCTCGAGCGAGTGCTTCGCGAGCAGTTTCTTGAGCTCCGCAGGGTCTTTCGTCTCGTACGGGTACACGACCTCGACGCCCGTGTAGCCCGGGATCTCGCGCACCGCGGCGAACTTCTCGTCGAGCGTGCGTTGTTTATTGTACGTGTGGAACCGGTCCTGCGTCTGTCCCAGGAAGTTCGTGATCAGGCTGTACTTCGGCATTATTTTCCCCCTCGTGCCTTTTTCTTCGCTATGACGTTTTTTGCGGCGTCGACGATGTGTCGCGCGCTGATTCCGTATTTCTCGATCAGTTTCTCGTACGCGCCGCTCTCGGCGAACGTGTCCTGGAGCCCGAGCCCGACGAACGGTACCGGGTTCTCGGTGAGGCAGAGGTGCGCGAGCTCGTACCCGACGCCGTTTTTGGCCTGGTGGTTCTCGGCGACGACGAGCGCGCCGGTTTTGCGTACGCTCCGGAGAACCGCTTCGCGGTCGTACGGCTTGATGCTGTAGAGGTCGATCACGTCGGCGTGCACACCGGCGGCGGAAAGCGCGTCGGC
>REEC01000082.1 GCA_007695285.1 Spirochaetaceae bacterium
CTTCTTTTTTGTCGTGCAGAACCTACCGGCCGGTATCGGAGCACTTTTGTCGCTCGTCGTGTCGGTCGTGAGTATCGTTCTGATCGTGCGCGGACGCACCTCGCTCGGAAACGCGGTTTTTCTGTCGTTGTTCCTCCTGCTCGTGCTCGGTGTTGGGTTCGCGAGCATGGCGGACCTCGAGCAGTACCCAGCGGCGCTGATATCCGTCGTCGGCCTGCTACTCGTCATTCTTACGCCGACCGGAATCCTGGTCTCCCCCGTGTACACCGTTATAGCGACCGTCGCGGTCGCGGGGTCGGTAACCGCGTTGTCGTTCGTGTCGGGCGTGCCGATGCTGATCCAGCGCGTCGGGTTGTTCACGATCGTTTTTGTGTTCCACGGCGGCGTGAGTCTCGCGATTAGCCTGATTACGCGGAAACTCGTTCAGACGATCGGGCGCGAGAACGAACGCTCGGGCCGCGTCGCAAACGATCTGCGGACCGTTCTCGAGCGGCTGTCGGCGCTCCAGGCACCGATCGAAGACGGACGCCGTGTAACGCGCGGAAAACTCGACGAGATCGCGCAGATCGTCGATCTCTACAACGAAAAAATCACGACGCTGAACACGTCGTCGGCGGGCCTCGCGAACCACGTCACGGAGGTGCGGCAGGGGCTCGCGAAGTTGACCGAGGCGGTCGCGGATATTCGCGCGCAGATCGAGACGCAAGCGCGGCTTGTCGGCGAGACGCGCGCGACGCATACCGAGCTCAACGACTCGATTCGCGAAGGTAGTGAACGTATCGCGGGGGCAAGAGACACGACGACAAACCTCGGCCAGGCGGCGGAACAGATCGCCGCGGCGATGGAGGCGGTGCTCACGACGATCGAAGAGCTCGAGACACGCCAGACTCAACTCACCGAAGCCAACGGCATCATCGCGCGGATCGCCGCGCAGACAAACCTGCTCGCGATGAACGCAGCGATCGAGGCGGCGCACGCGGGTGACGCGGGGCGTGGGTTCGCGGTTGTCGCGGACGAGGTCAGGTCGCTCGCGGTCGACTCGAACGCGCGCTCGAAAGAGATCGCCGGGGTCGTCACGGAAATTCGGCGATCGGTCGCGACGGTCGCCGACGGCGCGCGCGCCGCACGAGCGACGCTGAAAGAGATCACCGGAGGAAGCCACATCGTCACCGAGACGATGTCGGAGATCGAGTCGCGCATGACTCGATTTGTCACGTTCGGTTCAAAGCTGCAGCGCGATCTCGAGACGCTCGGAGAAACGGCCGAACGGATCGAGGATCACGCCGAACAGGAGAAAACGGTGTTCGCCGCGTACGGATCGTCGTTCGACGAGCTCGCCGCGTACCTCACCAACCTCTCGGCGACGATCGATGAACTGAAGGCCCGCAGCGAGGCGGGGCACGCGATCGTGCGCGACCTCGACGAAACGCGCGAGCAGACTTCGCGTACCGACGCGCAGATCGTGAAACTCATCACCGATGCGCTCGATCTCGGAAATCAGGACGACGGGGACGCGAAATCACCTACTCGATCGTAGCGAGGATATCGGCGATCTTCGCGGTCGCGAGAGCGATCGCGGTGTCGCAGCAGCCGTAGTACACCCATAACTCGTCGTCGACAACGACATTTCCGGTCGGGAAAATAACGTTGGGGATGTACACACCGTGTTTTTCGTAGTACGCCTCGGGCTCCATTATGAAGTCGCGCGTGCGCCCGATGACTTTCCTCGGGTCATCCAGATCGAGCAGCATCGCACCGACGCGGTAGCAAACAGAGTTTGCCGCCGGGCCGGTCGCCGTTCGCGTCCACGGGATTGCGCGCAGATACTCGACGCCGTGGTACAACATAAGCCAGCCCGCGTCGGTGCGCACCGGCGGCGTCGAGCCGCCGATCCGACCGCCTTCCCACGGCTGCTCGGCGCGCGCGAGTAGGCTCGGCTCGTCCCACGTCTCGAGATCGGGGGACGATGAGATCCAGATAGACGGATTCTCGACGCCGTACTTCTCCCCGACCCATTGCTGCGGCCGGCGCAACAGGTAGTACCGACCGTTGATTTTCTCCGGAAACAGAATCACGTCGCGGTCGTCGATATCCGCCGGCGTGAGCCAGCTCTCGTGCCGCCACGTCAACCGGTCGGTCGAGACCGCGAGGCCGGTGCGCGTCATGTTTTTGGTGCTGTCGCCGTCGAACTCGGGAAACTCCGCCTCGTACGACTCGGGCACGCTCACTCCGGTCGGGTTGCTGTTCCACGCGAACGGACGGAACGCGTACGTCATCAGGTACCTGCCGTCGATTTTCGCGACGCGTGGATCCTGCACCGATCCGTTCTTGCTGCCCGCCATCTCGGGCGTGAACACCGGTTCGTCCGAGGAGTGGCGGAACGCGACGCCGTCGTCGCTCTCAAGCATGCCGATGTAACACTGGAACGGGCGCAACCGCCCGGCCGCGCGCTCCCAGAGGTAGAACCGTCCGTCGTCGTCGCGGATCACGCCGGGGTTGAACGTAACGGCAAGGCGCCAGTCGTACGTCCCCGGCCGCACAATCGGGTTGTCTGGGTGCCGTGTGAACGGCGATTTTTTCGCACTCATACGCAACTGTATCACGCGACGCACTTTTTGTTCACGTTCGTGGGCGTGATTCGTATATTCTCCTCGGAGTACTACATGAGCGAAACGACAAACGTTGCGGAGAAAATCGAGAAAGGCGCGGTCGTGCTCGACGTCAGATCGGGCCAGGAGTTCGCCGCGGGTCACTATCCGAACGCGATGAACATCCCGGTCGGGGACGTTATGGCGCGCACGGCCGAGGTCGGGGCAAAAGAGACCCCGGTTGTTGTGTACTGTGAGTCGGGGCAGAGAAGCGAACTCGCACGGCTCTTTTTGAAGGCCGCGGGTTTCACCGACGTCACGAACGCCGGCGGCCTGCGCGACATGCCTCCGGCGTAGAGGCCGGGTTCACGGTACGTCGCCGTCGCCGCTTGCCCGGCGAACGGTCGTGGGGTACAATGGGCGCCTATGGTCGAAACTATCGAGAACGGGTCGCCGGCGGGCTTCGTGGTTGTGCCCGCCTCTAAATCGCACACTATACGCGCTCTTCTAATCGCGACGCTCGCCGACGGTGAGAGCCGGATTCACGGCGCGCTCGAGAGTCGAGACGCGGCTTCGTGCGCCCTCGCGTGCCGGATGCTCGGCGCGCAGATCACCGTCAAGAGATCGAACACCGGGAACGAGCTGATCGTTCGGGGTGTCGCGGGCAAACCGCGAATCCCGGACAACGTCATCGACGTCGGAAACTCCGGTACGACGCTATTCCTCACAACGAGCGTCGCGGCGCTCGCCGACGGCTGGACCGTCTTCACCGGTGACGCGCAGACGCGTCGAAGATCGGCCGAGCCGCTGCTCCAGACGCTCAACGCGCTCGGCGCGAAGTGTTTCACGACGCGGAACAACGGGTGCGCTCCGTACTGCATTCACGGACCGATGTCCGGCGGCAACACGTCTATCTCGTGCCCGACCAGCCAGTACCTTTCGAGCCTCTTGCTCGCGCTTCCACTCGCCCGAAAGGACTCGAAACTCACGGTTCCGCTTCTGAACGAAAGACCGTACGTCGAAATGACGCTCAAGTGGCTCACCGACGCGGGCATCCGCGTGCGGCGCGAAGGCTGGAGCAAGTTCTTCATCGCCGGCGGCCAGTCGTACGCGCCGTTCGAGATCACGGTCCCTGGTGACTTCTCGTCGGCGACGTTTTTCTTCTGCGCCGCGGCGGTCGCCGGAACACGGATCGTCGTCGAGAACCTCGACCGCTCGGATACGCAGGGCGACAAGGAGGTACTCGGCGTGCTCGAGCAGATGGGTTGCACGGTCGAAGACGTCGAGAACGGGATCGCGGTGACCGGCCCGCGCGCCGCGGGCAAGGACCTCGTCGGTGGGGTTTTCGATCTGAACTCGATGCCGGACGCGCTCCCGGCGCTCGCGGCGACCGCGTGTTACGCCGAGGGCACGACGAAGATCACGAACGTACCGCAGGCGCGCGAGAAAGAGACCGATCGGATTGCGGTGATGACGAAGGAACTGCGCGCGATGGGCGCAAAGATCGAAGAGGACGTCGACGGTTTGACGATCGAAGGCACGCCGCTCACGGGCTCCGCGGTCGGGTCGCACGACGATCACCGAGTCGCGATGGCGCTCGCGATCGCCGCGCTCGGCGCGAGCGGCCCGACGAGAATCTCCGGCGCAGAGTGCGCCGCGGTCACGTATCCGGGCTTTTTCGACGAGCTCAGAAGACTATCGAGTATCGCTGAAGACTAGGCGGGCGCGGCTCAGCGGAGCTGCTCGAGCTTGACCTGATACACGGTATCGACCGCGTTGATCTCATCGTACAACGCCTTGAGGTCGGTGTCCTCGGCGATCTTCACGATGAACTTCATCTTCACGGTTTTTTTCTCGAGCGCCTGCGTCACGTCGATGTTGCTCACGTGAATGCCGTGTCGTCGCAGGATCGCCACGATCGTATCGGTGTTAATCCGCGTGTCGCGCAGGTTGACCTCGAGCACCTTGACCGACCGGTCGGGGAACATCCGTTTTTCGAGCTGGTTCAATGTCGTGAGTGTAAACAGCACGAGCAGCGTCGCGGCCGTCGCGAGCAGGTACAGTCCGCCGCCGATCACGAGCCCGAGCGCCGCGACGATCCAGATCGACGCGGCGGTCGTGAGGCCTTTGACGTTTCCGCCGAAGCGCAGAATCGCGCCGGCCCCGAGAAAACCGATCCCCGACACAACCTGCGCGGCGATGCGGCCGGGATCGCCGCCGGTCGGAGGCAACGCGATGTACCGCGAGAGCTGCATCAAAAGCGTCGCGCCGAGCGCGATCAGAATATGCGTTCTGAGTCCCGCCGGCTGATTGCTCCGTTCGCGTTCGAGACCGATGGCACCTCCGGCGATAAGGCTCAATGCGAGCTGCAACAGGTGTTCGAGAGCGAACTCCGCGCCGGGGATCACCGTCGTCATCCAAGTCATACCGCTTTTGCCACCATGCGGTTCACGCGCTTCACAAACTCCGCGGGTTCCTTGATCTGAGCGCCTTCGACTAAGAGCGACTGCTCGAGCAGGATCCAAGAGATATCCGAGACGGTCTCATCGTCGTCGGTGTCCTTGAGCCGTGCGACGATCGGATGATCGGCGTTGACCTCGAGGATCGGCGAGGCCTCCGGAATGTCGGTCTGCCCCATAGCGCGCATCATCTGCTGGAGCTTCATCGACGGATCGTTGTCGTCGAACACGATACACGCGGGTGAGTCGGAAAGCCGGATCGAGAGCACGACGTCCTTCACGCGGTCTCCGAGAACGTCCTTGATTTTCTTGAGCACCGGCTCGATGTCTTTCTCTTTCTCCTTGCGCGACTCGGTATCGTCCTTGAGGTCGTCGCCCGCGTCGGAACGATTCACGGGTTTGAGATCGGTGTCTTTGAACTTTCCGATCGACGGCACGACGATCTCGTCGATGTCGTCGTCCATGATCAACACTTCGATGTCTTTCTTGGTGTACGCCTCGAGGAGCGGCGAACGACGAAGTTTTGCCTCGTCGGATCCGGTTATGTAGTAGATCGCCTTTTGATCCGGCAGCATGCGCGCCTTGTACTGTTCAAGACTCGTGAACCCGTCGATCTTCGTCGACTTGAACCGCACGAGGTCGAGGATCGTGTCGCGATTCGCGAAGTCAGAGTACAGCCCCTCTTTGAGCGGCCGGTTGTACTGCTCGATGAACTTGGTGTAGAGCTCGGGGTCCTCGAGGGCAATCCGCGCAAACTCCGAAAGCATCTTCTTCACCGAGGCGCTCTTGATGCTCGCGAGCACGCGATTCTGCTGCAGAATCTCGCGGCTCACGTTCAAAGGCAGATCCTCCGAGTCGATCACACCGCGTAGGAAGCGCAGATACGGAGGCATGAGCTCTTTCTCGTCGTCGGTAATGAAGACGCGCTTCACGTACAGTTTCACCCCGGGTCGGTAATCGACGTTGTACATGTCGAACGGTGCCTTGGTTGGAACGTAGAACAACGTCGTGTACTCGAGCGTGCCTTCGGCTTTCGTGTGCAGATAGAAGAGCGGGTCGTCGGTCTCGTGCGAGATAGTCTGGTAGAACGCGTTGTACTCGTCGGCGGTGATCTCGTTTTTTGCACGACGCCAGAGCGCGGACGCCGAGTTTATCTGTTCGACCGTGGGTTCCGACGCTTTTTCTTTGCCCTTGTCGTCGTACTCTTTCTTCTCGTAGTGCAAGAAAATCGGGAAAGCGATGTGATTCGAGTACTTCTTGATTACATCCTCGATCTGCCACCGTGATGAGTACTCTTTGCCTTCGTCGTTCAGGAACAGCGTGACGCGCGTGCCGTGCGACTCTTTTTCGGCCTCCGCGATCTCGAACTCGCCCTTCCCGTCCGAACTCCAGAGCCACGCTTTTGCCTCGCCCGCCTTGCGCGTCAGAACCTCGACACGGTCGGCGACCATGAAAGCGCTGTAGAACCCGACACCGAACTGTCCGATCAGGTTCGAGTCCTTCTTTGCGTCACCGGTCAAATTCTCGATAAAACCTCGCGTACCGGATTTCGCGATCGTCCCGAGCTGCTCGATCAAGTCGGTGTCGTCCATACCGATCCCGGTGTCGCTGACCACGATCGTTTCGTGTTTTGCCTCGTCGATCTCGATATCGATTCGGGGTTCGAAGTTGAGCGACTTATACTCGTCATCGGTCATCGTGAGGTATTTGAGTTTGTCGAGCGCATCGGACGCGTTCGAGACAAGCTCGCGGATAAAGATTTCTTTGTGCGAGTACAGTGAATGCACAATGAGGTGAAGAAGTTGATTCACCTCCGTCTGGAACTGGTGCTTCGCCATGTTGAGTGTCCTCCGAATTGGATGTGTGCAAGAGAATATACTACGGGAGCCGTTCCGGGGTCAAAAAACTCCGGATAAATAATCGCACCGCCCCGGTCTCACTCAAGTTCGAACACAAAAACGCGCGAGTTCCGCGCGGTGTTGTACGTCGCGCGACGCGCATCGGGAATGTCGGAGAGGTCGCCGGCGCGGAATCCCAGGCGGTCGAACCAGTCGGACGTCTGCGTCGTGAGCACAAACACGCGGTTCAGGCGCAGAGTCCTCGCCCGATCGATCAAAAAACCGACGATCTTTTGTCCGATGCCGAGGTGGTCGTACTTCGGGTCGACGGCGAGCCCCGCGATCTCCGCGGTAGCGTCGTCAAAGGCGTGAAGTGCACCGCACCCGTGGATCGACCCGTCGGTTTCGTACACGACATAATCACGGAAACGCTCGGCCATCTCGGCCTCGGTGCGCTTGACCAGAATGCCTTTGCGCACGAACGGGTCCATCAGTCGCACGACGTCGGTCACGTCCTCGATCCTCATCGGCCTGATGCTCTGGTACTGATTCGCGTGAATCATCGTGCCGAATCCAAGATTCGAGAAGATCTCCTTGAGCACGACGCCTTCGGCGCGCCCATCGACGATATGGACGCGTTCGACTCCGTGTGCCCCGGCTCGATGAGCGAGCGACACGAGTTCGGTCGGCGTGTCGTCGGTTCGCTCCTGATTCATCTCGACGAACATGCCCGCTTCGAGCAGCGTCATCCGCGAGATATGCCCGTCGGGAGCGATATCGATTCCCTCGGGCAGACGATACGACGAGGGTTCTATTCCGTTTGTCTCGGCGACGTAGAACAGCTTGTCGGCCTTCAGCTCAATCGCGAGCGTCGCCGCGAGCTCACGCGACGAGATGTTGTAGGGTTTGCCGGTCACGCTCCACCCGATGCACGGAAAGATAGGGATGATGTGGTCGTCGAGCACGTTCGTCAGCAGGTTGATTTTGACTTTCTCGACGACACCGGCGTTGTGATAGTCGACACCGTCGACCACGCCGAGACTGCGCGCGCGTACCCAGTTCCCGATTACCGCGTTCGTGTCGTTCGCGCTCAGAAGGGTCATTACACGATTCGACGCATCGAAAGCGGCCATTTTGATGAATGGAATCGCATCGGGCGTCGAGATCCGCACGCCGTTGTGTTTCCGCGTCTCGACCCCGTATCGTTCAAGGACATCGTCGATCCGCTGCCGCGCGCCGGGGACGATCACGATCCTGATCCCGGCGCGGTGCAGAAGAACCAGGTCCTTGACGAGGACCGAGAGCAGCGGGTGCGCGATAATGCCGTACTCTATCTGGATAACAAAAGTGCGACCCTTGAAACGGTTGGCGTAAAAGAAAACCTCACGAATCGTATCTACGTGGTCTTTAAGCGCGTCGTTTTCCACAGTAACTCGCATTCTACGGTACTGTTACGAACCTTGTAAACACGCAGCGACGATGCGGATAGTTTCGTCTGAAAAAAAACTTGACCCGACCGTTCGTATTTGTTAGGTTATATATGAAATATTTAATATAGGAGCCTATAGTGTCTGAAAAACTGACGAAGGAAACTTTCAAAGAAAAGGTGTTCGATTTCGAGACCGAGACAGAGTGGAAGTACCGTGGCGATCTGCCGGCAATCATCGACTTTTACGCCGATTGGTGTGGGCCGTGCAAAATGGTGGCGCCGATCCTTGAGGAACTTTCCACCGAGTACGACGGCAAGATGCACGTCTACAAGATCGATACCGACGCCGAGCAGGAACTCGCGGGAGCGTTCGGCATCCAGAGCATCCCGTCGCTGCTGTTTATTCCCGTCGACGACAAGCCGCAAATGGCCGCCGGTGCGCTTCCCAAGGACGCGCTCAAAAACGCGATGAAAGAGATCTTGAAGGTCGAGTAATCCCATGAAAGTTGCATGCAAAAATTCGCACATGATTTTGTGTTTTGACTTGACATCGGGGTGCCAAAAACTGTAACTTCTGCGGCGATACGTTGTTTGTTCAATGTATTCAGAAGCGGTGGCAATAACCGCTTCGGGATAGAATAAGTCGATGTCGAACGTGTCGTTGGCACGGGAAGCTCGGCTAAAATGTCCATTTCTCATATGGCCCCTCAGGTTTTATTACCTCCTTTCCTGAGGGGCTTTTTTTTGCTATTATCCCTCCTCATGAAGCGGTACCCGTTTAATCAAATTGAGCAGAAATGGCAGCGGTTCTGGGAAGAGAACAAAACCTTCCGCACCGTTGAGGACCCAAGCATCCCGAAGGAAAAACGTAGATATATCCTCGACATGTTCCCGTACCCGTCGGCGGCCGGTCTCCACGTTGGGCACCCCGAAGGGTACACGGCGACCGATATCCACTCGCGATTCCTGAGGATGAACGGGTACGCGGTTCTCCATCCGATGGGATTCGACAGCTTCGGGCTACCGGCTGAGAACTACGCGATCCAGACCGGGACACACCCACGCGCGACAACCGAACAAAACATCGCCCGATTCCGAACGCAGATAAAATCGCTTGGTTTCTCGTACGACTGGGATCGCGAGATCTCAACGCACGACGCTGATTACTACAAATGGACTCAATGGATATTTCTGCAGCTCTTCGAGCGCGGCCTCGCGTACATGGCCGAAGTCCCGGTCTGGTACTGCGAAGCGATGGGGACGGTGCTCGCAAACGAAGAAGTTCTCACCACGCCCGACGGACCACGGTCCGAACGCGGCAACCATCCGGTCGAACGCCGTCCACTTCGGCAGTGGATGCTCAAGATCACCGCGTACGCCGACCGACTGCTCAACGGTCTTGACGGACTCGACTGGCCGGAATCGATCAAACAGATGCAGCGCAACTGGATCGGCCGGAGCGAAGGTGCGAACGTGAGGTTCCCAGTGGCCGCAGAAGCGGCCGCTGACGGCGACGAGATCGAGGTCTTCACGACACGCCCGGATACTCTGTTCGGCGCGACGTACATGGTGCTCGCGCCCGAGCATCCGTTGGTCGAAAAGATCACGACGCGGGAACACGCCACCGACGTGGCGGCGTACGTCGCGAGAGCGACGAACAAGTCCGACCTCGAGAGGACCGATCTGGCAAAGGACAAAACCGGCGTGTTCACGGGCGCGTACGCGATCAACCCCGTTAACGACGAAAAGATACCGATCTGGATCTCGGACTACATCCTGATCTCGTACGGAACCGGTGCGATCATGGCGGTTCCCGCGCACGACGAGCGCGACTTCGAGTTTGCGACGAAATTCTCGCTCCCGATCGTTGAGGTAGTGGCGCCTCCGGCCGCGCGAGCCGAGGGTTCGGGGCTGCCGGAAGGTGGAAAACGCTCGTTTACCGGTGACGGGGTTGCGATCAACTCGGGCGAGTTCACGGGGCTCACGACGGCGGAGTTCAAGAAAGCGATCGTCGCGTGGCTCGAACGGCACGGGCACGGCCGGCACGCGGTGAACTACAAAATCCGGGACTGGATTTTTTCGCGCCAGCGGTACTGGGGAGAACCGTTCCCGCTGGTCCACTGCGAAGACGGTTCGATCAAGCCCGTTCCGTTCGAGGACCTGCCTGTTCGGCTACCCGAGGTCGAGTCGTATAAGCCGACAGGAACCGGGGAGTCGCCACTCGCGGCGGTGCCCGAATGGCTCGCCGTCGAGTGCCCCGATGCGCCAGGCACCGCCGGCCGTCGCGAAACAAACACGATGCCGCAATGGGCGGGCTCGTGCTGGTACTACTTGCGCTTTCTCGATCCAAAAAACCCGACCGAGTTTGCCTCGCGCGAAAAGATCGAGTACTGGATGCCGGTTGACCTCTACGTCGGCGGCGCCGAGCACGCGGTGCTGCATCTGTTGTACGCGCGATTCTGGCACAAGGTCCTGTACGATATCGGGCTGGTGAACACCGAAGAGCCGTTTGCGCGGCTCGTGAACCAAGGAATGATCCTCGGCGAGGACGGGATGAGGATGTCCAAATCGCGCGGAAACGTCGTGAACCCGGACGACGTTGTCGCCGAGTACGGCGCCGACACGCTGCGGCTGCTCGAGATGTTCATGGGCCCGCTCGAGGCCGAGAAGCCGTGGTCCGTCAGCGGAATCCAGGGCGTTCACCGCTTCCTCGACCGCGTCTGGCGCGCGTCCGAGTGGCCGGTCGCCGGCGAGCCCGCGCCCGTTACGCTCGTGAAGTCGCTGCACAAAACGATCAAGAAGGTCACGCACGACACCGAGGCGCTCGCTTTTAACACGGCAATCGCGCAGATGATGATCCTCGTGAACGAGATGTACAAGACCGAGCGCATCTACCCGGAGATCTGGGAGCCGTTCCTCAGAGTTCTCGCGCCGTACGCTCCGCACATCGCCGAGGAACTCTGGGAGAGAGCCGGGCACAAACCGCCGGTGTCGCTTGCCGAGTGGCCCGCGTGGGATGAAGAGTTGACGCACGACGACGAGACGACGGTCGTGCTGCAGGTAAACGGAAAGGTTCGCGCGAAACTGTCGGTCCCGGTCGGAACGGACGCGAGGGAGCTTGAAAAACTCGCGCTCGAGAACGAGCGCGTGCACGAATACACGGCGAGCGCGACGATCCGCAAGGTCATCGTCGTCGTCGACAAGCTCGTGAACGTCGTCGTGTGATATGGGCACCCGCTACGGCCCGATCACCCCGGCGTTGGTCGAGGCTCCGCAGTTGGTCGAGGCTCCACAATTGGTCGAAGCTCCACAATTGGTCGAAGCTTCGAAGTGGAAAAACGTTCCGTCGTGGGTAATGTACGTCGTTAACACGTCGTGCGACGGTACGTTGAGCAGCGGATGCGCGCCGTGTGGGAGGTCGCGTGTGACGATGCCGCCGGCCGGGCCAAACCGGACCGGCTGTTCAAACGGGTTCGGCGATACCCACGACCCGGCGGGAAGCGCGGTGATCACGGTCCGAGTCGCAGCGGAGCGAAGATCGGTGACGCGGAAGCCGCCCGCGGCAAGCCTGTCGACGATCAGCTCGAGGTCGAGCGCCCACGGATCATCGCCCGCGCGCTCGCGAATCTCTCGGAAGAGCCGGGCGGCGTTGAGGTAACGAACGACGCCGTGCGCGGCGAAGCGGTCGATCACGACCGCCGCGGTGCCGTCGACCCACTCGCCGGTGACGACGTCATGCTCCCCGGACGGGAATAGCGCACCGGCAGGAAACGGCTCAAATGCCGCGGCGCGAGTCGCGAGGACCGGCCGGAAGATCACCGCACTCGGTGTGCCGACAGGAAGCGCGACGCGGACCGACGTCGCAGGCGGCGTCTCGATGCTCTCTCGCAGTCCGTGCGCGCACCGCCACTCGATCAGGAACCCCGAGACGATACCGTGCCACTGCGTCGGCAGTTCGGGCGGATGCGCGGTGACCGTGACGCGCCGATCGACGCGACACGCAGTTCCGAGGCACACGATGCCGGCCAAAAGCAGTACGGTAGAACTCACCCGATTGCCGATGTGTCGACTGTTCATACACTATAATACGCGCCTCTTTTTCCGGAAACTTGAGGAACACGCACCGTTGAGACCGTAAACTTGATACGCGGTTCGTTTTGGTGAATAATGGTCCGAGATGCACGGGAACGAAGAGTACATGGACCGCCTCGAACACGCGCTCGAGGCGTACGCAGAAACACTCGCGGCGGATACGCTCCCGAAACTCAAAGAGTACTTTCACGTGTACCACTCATCGTACACCGCGTTGTACCAGCTGATGCTCCGAAAGGGCCTGGTCAAGGAAGACCCCTACCGGAGCGACGAGCGCGTATCGGGTATCGCCCCGCCCAAGGACGAGCCGTTTCTCGAGTCGGAAAAAGACGATCAGATTTCGATGAGGCTTTCGCGGTTCGACGCACTGCTCGATTACCTGACGCACTACTTCAGCGTCGCGCTCGAGAATCTTTCGTTGGTCGAGATAAAAAACATCGTCGGCTTGATCCAGTACATCAAGTGGACGCAACTCACCGAGACGTCGAACAACCCGACGACACGCGCATTCGCCGAGGCGATCACGAAGCTCAAAGGCGCAGGCGACGGCCTCGCGACGAGCATCGTGACCGACTCGCACGATCAGATCGTCAAGGCGTCGCGATCTATTCTCGGCGCGTTGAAGAGGGTCAGCGAGTATAGGAAGGAACTGTACAAACTCGAGCTGCGCCGTAAGGTCCTTCCCAAGATGAACCTTAACTCAGACGCGGCGGGAGCCGGGCTCGACGAAACCTTAAAAAAGATGCGACGAGTCTGCGCGGTCGAGATGAAGGGAGTTCCGTTCTTCCACGAACTCGCCCAAGAGACGATCATGGAGGATTTTGGTCCTGGCGGCGCCGAGTTGCGCGAGGCGGTGATCACAAGACTCGAGCCCGAAAAAAAAGCCGCCGTCGAACAGAAGAGCGAGGACTACCGGCCGATGCTGCTCGAGACGATTCGGATGGTCGCGTCGTCGGGGCGGTACCTCGATCAGGCCGTGGCCAAACTCGTCGAGAACAACGAACTATTCACACATCGAAAAGCCGGGGTCGCCGAGATTCTCCGGAACGTGCTTCAACGGATGATGAAACGGAAACCTCAACGAGTGACGTACTCGGTCGAGTACGTCGACGAAACGACATCGAGCAAGCTACACGAGCAGATCCAGTTCGAAGAGTTCATCGAGGACGCACGCCGTCGTTCGCGAGTATTCTCGGGCATCACGGGTCGGATCGGAAAGACCCAGAAAGCGCTCAGCAGCGCGTCCGAGGACCAACTCCTTCAATTCCTCCAACAGAACATCACCGATCTGATCGTCACACACCGAAGAATCCAATCGCTCGACACGTTCTTCCGGAGCGAACTCGATCGCGAACAGCGTGGTAAACTCACGGGAGTCAACTCCGAACTCGTCGCTATCAAGGACATCGTATCGAGGGCAAACAAGAAACGCCACGAGTACGTCTCGCGTAAGGACGAACAGGAACAGTTGAGGCGTCTCGGCGTCAAGACGTGAGGCGGACTTCGTGCCGCCGCCGAGTGCCTTGGCCGGGCGAAACGTCAGGCCCGATACACGCCGAGAACCCGCAGATCCTCCGATTTGCGACCGAGTTCGAGCATCGCTGCGTCAAAAACCGCAACATCGTCGATTACCAGATCAAGGTAGAACATGTATGTCCACGGCTTTCCGTGAATCGGACGCGACTCGAGTTTCTTGAGGTTGACTTTCCGTTCGGCCAAAACCGCCATACACTCGAATAGCGCTCCCGGACGGTCGGGGGTCGCGAACACGATCGACGCCTTGTTCGGTGTCTCGGTCGCGGCGAGTTCTTCGCGCGAGATAATCGCGAAACGCGTGTAGTTCCTCGGGTTCGTCTCGATTCCTTGCTTGATCACCGACATGCCGTACAGCCGTGCGGCCTCCGCGTGCGCGATTGCCGCGTTCTCGGCCTTGTTCGCATCGGCGATGAACGCGACCGAGCCCGCGGTGTCGTAGAACGGGACCGCTGTCCAACCGGGATGAGCCTCGAGGAAACGTCGGCACTGCGCCAAACCTTGGGGATGCGAGTATACCGTCCGAATATCGTCGATCGAGGCACCCGGGAGACCGATCAAACAGTGCTCGATCCGGATCTGCGTCTCGCCTACGACTTTGATATCGGCGAACTCCACTAGCAGATCGTAATTTTCGTGGATCGAACCCGCGAGCGAATTCTCAAGCGGTACGATCCCGTACGTGGACGTGCCGTCGAGAACCGACTGGAAAACGCCACGAAACGAATCGAACGGAGACGGCATCGCGTTTTCGTGCTGGAAGTAACGGACAAGCGCTATCTCGCTGTACGCACCACGCTCACCCTGGAAAGCAACGGCGACACCGTCCACAGGCTTTCCATCGGTCGAGCCGGGTTTCTGCGAGGCGACCGCCTGCGAAGCGCCCTTTTGCGGTGCGGACCCGAGCCGTATCTCGGAGTGCGGCGACGGAAGCCGCGCGAGTTCCTTTTCGACGATCGCGGACATCGTGTCGATATCGCGCATAAGTTTCTCAAACTGCTCGGGGAACAATGTCTGCGGTCCGTCCGACATCGCCTGGTCGGGGTTCGGATGGACCTCGACGATCAACCCGTCGGCTCCCGCGGCAACCGCGGCGCGCCCGACGGGAAGCACCTGGTCGCGAAGCCCGGTCGCGTGACTCGGATCGACGATTACCGGCAGATGACTCAGTTTTTTCACAACCGGAATCGAGGAAATGTCGAGGCTGTGACGCGTGTACGTCTCGAAGGTCCTGATACCGCGTTCGCAGAGAATAACGTCGTCGGTACCCGCCGCGAGAAGGTACTCAGCGGCCATCAACCACTCTTCGATCGTCGCCGCGAGGCCGCGTTTCAGCATCACCGGTCGCCCGAGAGCACCGACGGTCTTCAAGAGTTCGAAGTTCTGCATGTTGCGCGCGCCGATCTGGAAAATATCGACGTACTCCGCCATCAAGTCGCGGTGCGATGCCGAAACGATCTCGGAGATAACGGGCATACCGGTTTTCTCCCCGGCTTCCTTGAGATACCGGAGTCCCTCTTCACCGAGCCCTTGAAACGAATACGGAGAGGTACGCGGTTTATACGCGCCTCCCCGCAACACGACGGCTCCCGAGCGACGCACGATCTCCGCGGTCTCCAGGATTTGCTCGCGGTTTTCGACCGAGCACGGACCGGCCATCACGACGATTCGGTTGCCTCCGATTTTGACCGGACCGACGCGCACGACGGTGTCTTCCTTGCGAAGCTCGCGTGAGGCAAGCTTGTACGGCTTTGTAATCGGGATTACGCGCTCGACACCGGGAAGAAGCTCGACCTCGCGGATGTCTATCGTCGGCTGCCCGACAGCGCCGAAAATCGTCTCCTGCTCGCCGACGATTTCGCGAACGCGAAAGCCTTTACTTTCGAGAAAACTCCTGATTCGTTCCTTGTGGTCGGTTCGGATCGACCCCTCGAGTACGACAACCATTTAAGCCTCACACCGTCGGCGCGGGGAAGTGCGCCCGGATAAATTTTTCAAAATCGCGGTCGAGATCGTTACGATATCGCATGATGCGATCGACGTACACAAGAGTCGACGAGGGGGTCTGTCCCGCGATGACGCGCCGTCGCCCCGCGTTGTAAATCGCGACTGCCATCTCTTCGTCGGTCGATTGGTCGAACGTGCCACGAAGATAGTTCGTCCCGTGATACGCGCTGATTTCGGGGTCGAAGAAATCCTCGACGCTCAGATGCCGAAACGAGAGCGAATTCAGCTGAAACAAGCCCCGATCAATCGACGCGGGGTTCTGATTGACCGCGCGGGGAGAGAAGCGACTCTCGACCCAAACAAGCGAAAAAACGAGCGTCAGCGGAAGATCATTGCGGTCGGCGTGGTAGAGAATCGGCAAAGCAATCTCTTTAGAGCCGGCCACGCGCGCGAAAAACTCCACGACCTTGTGGTACGTAACGTTCTCACGGTAAAGGTTCAAAGCCGGCCGGTCACTTTCTAGCATATTCATGACGTTAGCGAACGAATCGGTGTCCAACCAGACGCGGCCCCGTTCGTCCTCGTCCCACGTAAACGCGTAAGGATCATCGAGGAACACGTCGTGATAAACGACCGGCGTCGTCGTACTACACCCAAGCGCCACTATGACGAGAAAAACCAATAAGTACCTGTTGTCGATACGAATCCTCCTGAGATACACGGAAACCGCGTGTCCGAGATGATCGGAAGTCACACTAATATACAAGAAAACCGGACAACGTTCCAGAGCGACGACTCGTGGC
>REEC01000130.1 GCA_007695285.1 Spirochaetaceae bacterium
TCGTGATGTGCACCGAGTGGGACGAGAGCTCGTACCACGAGATGATCGCGCACGTTCCCCTCTCGACGCACCCCGCGCCGCGCGACGTTCTGATAATCGGCGGTGGAGACGGGGGAACCGCGCGCGAGGTGCTCAAACACGACTCCGTCCGGCGTATCGATCTCTGTGAGATCGACCCGGATGTCGTGCGGCTGTGCCGCGCGCACCTTCCGAGCCTCGCCTCATCGTTCGACGACCCACGCGTGACCGTGTACGCCGAGGACGGCGCCGCTTTTATCGCCGCGCGCCCGGACGAGTACGACGTGATCATCGTCGACTCCTCCGATCCGATCGGCCCCGCGCAGGTGTTGTTCTCCAAAGAGTTCTACACCGCGCTCCGGAGCGGCTTGCGCGAAAACGGCATCGCCGTGACGCAGTCCGAGTCGATTTTTTACCACGAGGACACCGTCGCGCGGCTCGTCGGATACGCACGGTCGCTTTTCCCGGTCTGGGGTTACTACACGACGATGGTTCCGACGTACCCGAGTGGTACGATCGGCTTCACGGTATGCTCGAAAGGACCGGATCCGGTTGCGGGGTTCGACGCCGGACGGACGACCGCGTTCGCCGAGAAACTCGCGTACTACACGCCGGGAATGCACTCTGCCGCGTTTTGTTTGCCCGCACGGGTCGAACGACGGCTATCATAACCGGAGCTGGAGGTCGGACTCGGGCCTCTTGGAACGAAAGGTGCGTCCGGTCTATGCTGCACGAGAGGTGAGATATGAGCACGAGCTTCAAGGTTGCGTTTGTCGGCGCGGGCAGCATCGGTTTCACGCGTCGGTTGATCCAGGATCTTATGGGGGTCGAAGAGTTCAACTCGATCGAGATCGCGCTGATGGACATCAGTCGGCAGAATCTCGAGATGGTGACGCAGCTCGTTCGGCGTGACCTCGAATCAAACGGCAAGACGGGCGTGAAGTTGACGTCGACGACCGACCGCGCCAAAGCGCTACGCGGAGCGCGCTACGTTCTGTGCGTCGTGAGGATTGGCGGGCTTGAGGCGTTCACGCACGACATTGAGGTTCCCCTCAAGTACGGCGTCGACCAATGCGTCGGCGATACGCTCTGCGCCGGTGGAATCATGTACGGCCAGCGCAACATTCCGTTTTTTCTCGATCTATGCCGCGACATTCGCGAGCACGCCGAACCCGGTGCGCTTCTTCTGAACTACGCGAACCCGATGGCGATGAACACGTGGGCCGCGAACACGTACGGCGGCGTCAAGACTATCGGACTGTGTCACGGCGTGCAGCACGGCCACGCGCAGATCGCCGACGCGCTCGGAATTCCGAAAGAAGAACTCGATTACATCTGCGCGGGAATCAACCACCAGACGTGGTACGTGCAGTTGCGCCACAAAGGGCGCGACATCACGAGCGCCGAGGTGCTCGCGGCTTTCGAGAAACACCCAAAGTACTCGAAGACCGAGAAGGTTCGCATCGATATGCTGCGGCGTTTTGGGTACTACAGTACCGAGTCGAACGGTCACTTGAGCGAGTACCTCCCATGGTACCGGAAACGCGTCGACGAGATCATGAACTGGATCGAACTTGGGTCGTGGATCGACGGTGAGACCGGTGGGTACCTGCGCGTCTGTACCGAGAAACGCAACTGGTTTGAAGAGGACTTTCCGCGATGGTTGGCCGAGCCGCCGCACGAGTACGGCTCGAACAATCGTTCCTCCGAGCATGGATCGTACATCATCGAAGGACTCGAGACCGGCCGCGTCTACCGCGGGCATTTCAACGTCGTGAACAACGGGTACATCACGAATCTGTCGAACGACGCGATCGTCGAGGTACCTGGGTACGTCGACGCGAACGGCGTGAACATCCCCGTCGTCGGTGACCTTCCGCTCGGGTGCGCGGCCGTCTGCGCGACGAGTGTCTCGGTCCAGAGGCTTTCGGTCGAAGCGGCCGTGCACGGAGACGACACTCTGCTGCGTCAGGCGATGATGATGGATCCGTTGACCGGCGCCGTCTGTACGCCGCCGGAGATCTGGCAGATGACCGACGAGTTTCTCGTCGCGCACGCCGAGTGGTTGCCTCAGTATAGCGACGCGATCGCCGCCGCGCGCGCCCGGTTGGCGAAAGGGCCGCTCATCCCGACCAAGACCACGCGCGGAGCTGCGCGCGTCGCGGTGAAGTCGGTCGACGAGCTCCGGAAGGCCGACTCACAATCCGGCGTCGAGGTCGAACAGGAGGCCGGGAAAACCGCTACAGAAAAGGGGTAGAGTCGGTAAACGGTCAAGGCACGCTCACTCGGGCGTGCCCGCCATGAGTCGCGACGCGACGAACTCGGCGAGATCGGGTTCGAGCCGGATCGAGTTCTCTAGAAAGAGTTGTTTGATCCGCGGGATATCGACGGTGCCGTCGGCGGTCAGCGTCGGGCTCATCTTTGCGCTGAACGGTAGCTCTCCGTCGTCGACGCGGTGGTGTACAATCCCGTGCCCGCGCCGCCACGTCACCGCGTGCTCGGTCGTTGTTTTGTCGTAACAGAACTGAAAGCCGTCGATCTGCGACTGCGACTCATCAGAGTACCACACGATCAGGTCGAGCTCGCTGTCCATGAACCATCGCCTGAACCCTTCCCCGGCGACCTGACGCGCTTTTTTTACCTCGGCCAACATCGGAACACCACCCCTTAATTCTCGTTCCACCGAGTCGAGTATACTACCGATCTGCGCTTTACGCGAAGTAGAGATCGGACTCGTTCCCGATTGTTTCAGTCAGAAATTGCCGGGTCTCAACGGGCGCACCGATCACCACACCGCGCTCGTGTTCAACGCCCGAGGCGAGCGACGCATGTGCGCAGTCGCACACGAGCGTCGTGTAGAGCCCGAGCGAGAACGGCGAGAGCAGGCTTTCGAGTTCACCATCGGGCATCTCGCCGCGGCGGAATCGACCGATGTTCTCGATGATCTTGCCGGGACTGTCGATTCCGTAGCCCGAGACGACGCCGTCACGCTCGAAATTCCGGAACAGGACGTTCCTGTTCTCGATGCCGAGCGCCGTCACTTCGCGGAATCCGTAGTGGTTCTCCCAAAGGTCGAGCATGCCGTCGGTGAAGATCAGGCGTCCGGTCTGAACGGTCAAGCAATCCGCGGTATTCGGAAGCGTCCATCCGGTGATGATGTGACACGTGACGCCGTATTCGAACATCACTGTCGTGTCGACGAGATCGTAACCCGTCACCGCGATCGGCTCGAGCGACGGCAGCTTCTGCCGGTACCCGACCGCTCGCACCTCGAGCGGCCTGAGCCCCGTGATGTACATGAACGTGTCGGCCATGTGCGAGGTCAGAAACGAAACCGGGCTGTTTTTCTGCGCAAAATCCGGGGACGAGAAGAACCGCGGGTCGTGGTTCGGATCGGAGACAAGCAGTTTGTCGAGCATTTGAAACACCGAGCACTGCAGTGTCCCGTATGTACCATCGGCGACCCGTGCCCGTGCTTCTTTCGTGACCGGGTCTTCGCGTTTGTGATAATCGACGCCGAGGAAGCGCTCCGTTTGACGGACGGTCCGGATGATCTCGTGCACGTCCTGCACCGTGTCCGCGGTCGGCTTCGGAAGCACGACGTCGAGACCCGCCTCGAGCGCCGCGACGACCGGCGCGCGGTGAAGGCTGTCGGGTGTGTTCACCGCGACCGCATCGAGTCCGCCGCACTCGATCATCTCCTCGTACCGCGAGAAGCGCCGTTTCTGCGGGACTCCCCAGTCGTCACCGAAACGCGTCAGCGCTTCGGCCGACGTATCGCAGATCGCCTCGACCGATATCGAGTCACTGTATCGACTCGAAAAGTACAGGTGTCGGTATATCTCGCGCACCACCGAGCCGGTTCCGACGACGCCGATTCTGATTTTTTCCATCTCGCTATCCTCTTTGGCTATGGTTTTTGGTTATCGTTTGGTGGACCGATCGGCAATTGACCGATTCACTTCACGCGTACGAGCGGATTCGAGTAACCGATCTCGGCGAGGCGCGCGGTGACCGTCTCAAGGTCCCGGAGGTGTACGCCTTGCACGATGACGCGGTGGACCCCGCTCGCGGTCGTCTCGATCGCGCCTGCGAAGCCGTGCATCTTAAGCTTTTCGACCTCAGCGGCGGCGTTTTCGCGGACCGAGAACGCCCCGAGTTGAATTGTACGAAACTGCGGTTCTACCGCGAGGTGTAGAATCTCGAGTTGAACCGGGGCGACTCCCTGCGCGGTCATCCCAAGGATGTCGGCCGCCGCACGCGAGAGGTCGATTATCCGGCCGTCGACAAACGGACCACGGTCGTTGATCCTTACGATGACCTCGTCGTCCGTCTCGGCGCGCACGACCTTCACGATGCTGCCGAACGGAAGCGTCTGATGCGCTGCGGTGAGTGTGTTTGTATCGAAGATCTCGCCGTTCGCCGTGAGGCGGCCCTGAAACTTACCGCCGTACCACGACGCGAGTCCGGTCGTCTCGTGCTGCGAATCATCGGCGAACGCTGTAACGGGTAGGAGGAAACCGAACCACAGAGAGAGCACAAGCGTGCCGACCGAGAAAAATCGTCTCATATGCAGAGTATCGGCACGTCGGTGGGGATTTTGCACCGTGCGTTTCCGGGTCTGCGAGCCGCAGCACCGAGAATCGAGCGACCGCCTTGCGCGGAGACGGGGCCGCGTGAGACAATCGACCGATGATTCCACGCGTACCGTACGACCCGCCGATACCGCAGGAGCTCAAGATTGCTACCGACGCCGAGGGACTCGAGGTCATCGGTATCGCGAGCCCCGCCGGGTCGCCCGAACGCGAGCGCGACTACGTCGAGTGGATTTTGCGCGGTTTCCACGGCTCGATGGAGTACCTCCGGCGGCACGCGTCGATGAAGTACCGGCCCGAGGCGCTTCTGCCGGGCTGCCGGTCGGTGATCGTCGTCGGCGTGAACTACTACCGGCGCACGACCACCGAAGACGGACCGCGACCGAGCAACGGGCGGGTTGCGCGGTACGCGTGGGGGCGGGACTACCACAAGGTTCTCGGTTCGATGCTGAGACGAGTCGCGCGCTCACTTCACGACGGACGGGCCTCAGAGAACTACCGCGTTTTTGTCGATTCGGGTCCGTTGGCCGAGCGGTTTTTCGCCGAACGCGCGGGTGCGGCGTTCGTCGCGAAAAATACACTCGCGGTAACAAGCCGCTTCGGCTCGTGGTTCGTGATAGGCGAGATCCTCTCGGCGCGCACGTTCGACGTCGAAGAACGCGCGCGTACCGCCGCCGGCGCGGGCGTTCACGGTGGATGTCCACGCGGATGCAGCCGCTGTATCGACGTCTGCCCGACAGGTGCGCTGCTCGGCCCGTACCAAATCGACGCGTCGAAGTGCATCTCGTACCTCACGATCGAACATAAGGGCGCGATACCGGTCGAGCTGCGGCGGAAGATGGGCGGGTGGGTCTTCGGGTGCGATCTGTGCCAGGAAGTGTGCCCGCTCAACGTGCGCGCCGAGGTGACCACGATACCCGACTTCACGAACTCGATCGCGGGAGAGCGGATCCGGCTCGACGAGATCCTCGCGCTCGAGACCGACGCCGAGTTCACGCAGCGATTCGCGGGTTCACCCGTGATGCGTGCGGGACGCCGCGGGCTCATCCGGAACGCGTGCATCGCCGCGGCCAACCTCGATCGGTACGATCTGCTTGAGACGCTGCGCCGCCTCGCGCACAACCCGGACGATCTGATCGCCGAGCACGCTCGCTGGGCCGTGGACGAGTTGAACAGCCGCTCGTGACCAGTCGTGCGTAATTGATTCGGGTCGATCGACACTGTATACTCCACGCACCATGTCGGATTCAACTTCAACTCACTGGGCGGATATCGCCGCCGACCGCGTCGTCCGAGAGCGTGCCCCGCTTACCGGCGACAGACCGCGGTACACGTGCGCATCAGGAATCACACCGTCGGGAACCGTACACATCGGGAACTTCCGTGAGATCATCTCGGTCGATCTTGTCGTTCGCGCGCTTCGGGACAAGGGACAACCGGTGCGTTTCATATACTCGTGGGACGACTATGACGTCTTTCGTAAGGTGCCCCGGAACGTGCCGGACGCCGCGGAGCTGCAGAAGTACCTGCGTCGGCCGATAACGAGTGTCCCGGACCCGTGGGGTAATGAGCAGAGTTACGCGCGCGCGAACGAGGTCGCGCTCGAACGCGAGCTCGTGCGCGTCGGCGTCGAGCCGGAGTACATCTACCAGGCCGCCCGGTACCGGGCGGCGTCGTATGCCGAAGGCATTAAGACCGCGCTCGAGAAACGCGACGTGATCCGGGCTATCCTGAATGAGTTCCGTACCGAACCGCTCCCCGAAGAGTGGTGGCCGATCTCGGTTTTCTCGGGCTTCACCGACCGCGACACGACCGAGATCGTTTCGTGGGACGGCGAGTACGGTGTCACGTATCGATGTACCGAGACCGGGAACGTCGAAACGGTCGACCTCAGGACGACCGGTCTCGTGAAGCTGCCGTGGCGCGTCGACTGGCCGATGCGGTGGGAGTACGAGCGCGTGGACTTCGAACCCGCGGGCAAGGAACACCATTCCGACGGCGGTTCGTTCGACACCGCGCGACGCGTCTCCTCGGAGGTGTACGGCTTTGACGCACCGGTTTCGTTCAAGTACGACTTCATCAGCCTCAAAGGCGCCGGCGGGAAAATGTCCTCGTCGACGGGAGACGTCGTCTCGCTCGTCGACGTGCTCGAGGTGTATCAGCCCGAGATAGTTCGGTATCTCTTTGCCGGTACGCGGCCGAACGCGGAGTTCGCGATCTCGTTCGACCTCGACGTGATCAAGATCTACGAGGACTACGACAAGTGCGAAAGGATTTATTACGGTCTCGAAGACGTCGGCGAGAAACGCCGCGTGAAGGAGTCGCGCATTTACGAGCTCTCGCAGGTCGAAGCGACTCCGAGCGCCGCGCCGACGCAGGTACCGTTCCGACACCTCTGCAACCTGCTTCAGATCACGAACGGCGATATCTCTCGTGCTCTCGCTCTTTTCCCTGGGAGCGAGTCTATGGACGCCGAGTCGCGCGGGCGCGCCGAGCAGCGCGCGGCGTGCGGCTGGAACTGGATCCGCACGTACGCGCCCGAAGACTTTCGGTTCTCTTTGAGGCCCGCCGACGATGGCCCGGTCGAAATGACCGACGAGGTTCGCCGCGCGGTTCATGTCTTGCGCGCGGAGATTCGCGACAACTTCTCGGAACACGACGAGAAATCGCTCGGTGACTCGATTTACCGCGCCGCGGAGACCGGTGGGGCCGATCCGAAGGCCCTGTTCTCGGCGATGTATCGTGCGTTGATCGGCAAGGAGAAAGGCCCGCGTCTCGCCGGCTTCATCATCACGATAGGGCGCGAGCACGTTCTGTCGGTTCTCGACCGGTACTGAACGGAGGAACGAGCATGATACTCGTAGAAGTGAAAGAAAAACTCGCTCGCCGTGCGGTCGACGAAAACGTGAAAAGCGGCATGAAGATCGGGCTCGGGACCGGATCGACCGCGATCTACGCGATTCGGTATCTCGGTGAACTGCTGACCGCGGGAACGCTGCGGGGAATACTCACGGTTCCGACGAGTTCGCAGACCGAGTTCGAGTGCCACGCGCTCGGAATTCCTCTGTGCTCGTTGAACGACCCGGTGGTCAACGGAGAGCTCGACGTCACGATCGACGGAGCCGACGAGATCGACGCGCAGTTCCGGTTGACGAAAGGTGGGGGAGGCGCTCTGCTGATCGAAAAAGTCGTCGCGCACGCATCCCGGTCGGTTGTGATCATCGCGCACGAGTCGAAGGTCGTGGAACACCTCGGGATCACGTACCCGATCCCGCTCGAGGTGCATCGTGTCGCTCGGGTTCCCGTTACGCGTGCGCTCGAGCGGCTCGGTGCGCGCGTCGAGGTCCGGATGGCCGTGAAAAAAATGGGACCCGTCATCACCGACAACGGAAACATCGTGCTCGATATCCTGTTCGACGCGCCGCGCGACGTGAAAGAGCTTGAGACGGAGTTGAACTCAATCCCCGGAATCCTCGAGAACGGCTTGTTCACGCGGTTTGCCCCGGTCGTTTACATCGGGTACGACGACGGAACCGTGAAGAGGGTCCATTGATCGTGAGCGAAACCACCAGGAGAGAACCGTGGCGAAGATGAATCCGCGCGAGGACGCACACTCCAAAGTCCCTCACACGTGCCTTTTGAAGATCCAGTCGGTGTACGACGTCTTGAAGTCCGCCGAACGAAAGGCGGTCGAGTACATCATGACGCATCCGGATGAGATACCCGGAATCTCGATCGTCGATCTCGCGACACGGGCCGGGTGCAGCGAGGCGACGATCGTCCGACTCTCGAAGAGGCTTGGGTACGAGGGTTTTCCTGAACTCAAGATCGATTTTGCACGATCGTCCGAGCTGCCCGTGTTCGAGTACGAGAGCATATCGCGTGACGATGAGCCGCACATCGTGTTTCGAAAAGTCGTCGAGTCGACGGTCTCCGCGCTTCACGACACCGTCGGAATCATGGATTATGAGCACTACACGGCCGCAGTCGACGCGATCGTAAACGCGGAGACCGTGATGTTCTGTGGCCTCGGTGACGCGATGCACGTCGCGTTAGAAGCGCATCAACGGTTCGCTCGCGCCGGGAAACGTTCGGTCGCGGCAGTCGATCCGGATTTTCAGCTGATCCTCGCGCGGCAACTCAAACCCGGCGACGTGATCGTCGCGATCTCGCATACCGGCCGAAGCCGGACGGTGGTCGATACGGTCAAAAGCGCGAAAGAGGTCGGCGCTACGGTGATCGCGATCACGAACTACCCGGTGTCGCCGCTCGCGAAGCGCGCGGACATCCCGCTCTTGACCGCGGTTTTCACGCAGTACCTCACGGTCGAGGTGATGTCGAAACGCGTGACCGAACTCTGTATCATCGAGAGTCTGTACGTGAACTACCTTATCAAAAAGGGCAAACCCGCGATCGAGAGACTCAAAGAGTCCGACCGTGTCGTGCGGATCAACAAGGTTTAATACGCGACGCAGATTTTTCAGAAAGTCAGTAATATTCTGAAAAAAACTTGTGAAACTGAACGGTTCTCCGTATAATGGGCGCACGGAGGATGTATGGCTGAGTACCTTCTTGGTGTAGATTTTGGCACCGGCGGCGCAAAGGCGACCGTGATAGACGACTCGGGCGCCGTCGCGGGTTACGCGTTCGAGGAGTACGAGATCATCACCCCCGAGCCGGGATGGTCGGAGCACGACGCCGAGGCGTACTGGCCGGTAGCGTGCCGGATCGTTCGCGCAGCGATTGCGGAGGCGGGAATCACCGCCGAACGCGTTTGTGGAGTCGCGGTCTCTTCCGCTTTGCCGTCGCTCGTGCTCGTCGATTCACAGCACAATCCGGTCGCAAACGCGTACAACCTCATGGATCGCCGCGCGACGCAGCAGGTCGAGCAGATCAAAAAAACGATCGGCGAAGACCGTGTGTTCGACGTCTCAAAAAATCGACTCGACGACCACCCGACGATCGTGAACCTTCTCTGGGAAAAGGAAAACCGTCCCGACGTCTACCGGAGAATCTGGAAGGCGCTCACGATCGACGGGTACATCACGTTGAAACTCACCGGGGTCGCGTCGCTGCATTACTCCGGCGCGGCGTTTTACGGTGTCGCGTACAATCTTGTAGAACGTCGCTTCGAGCCGGATTTGCTCGCCGACGTCGGAATCCCCGAAACGCTTTTCCCCGACCTGTACCCGTGCGAGGCGATCGTCGGATCGGTTCTGCCGGGCGCGGCGGCCGAAGTCGGGCTGGCGGCCGGGACACCGGTCGCCGCGGGACAGGTCGACTGCAACGCCGGGTGGGTCGGAGCCGGTGCGCTCGAGGACGGCGATATCCAGATGAACCTCGGCACGGCCGGCAACTTCGGGATCATCCACACCGCCAAGACGTTTCACCGTTCGATGATCGCGTGCGCGTACACGACGCGCTCGGACTCGACGTTCATCACGATTCCGACGACGACGACCGGCGGCGGCCTGATCCGCTATCTGCGCGATACATTGTACGCGGCCGAGACCGCCGCGAAATCCGGCCCCGACCCGTACGATATCATGAATGCGGACGCAGAGGCCGCACCGATCGGCGCCGACGGCCTCGTGATGCTGCCGTTCTTGATGGGTGAGAGAACGCCGATCTGGGACGTCTACGCTCGCGGGGTGATTTTTGGGCTTTCGCTCAACCACGGGAGAGGACACATTGTGCGCGCGGCGATGGAGTCGGTCGCGTACGCGTTGTACCACTCGTTCTCGCTGATCGTCGAGACGGGTCAGAAGATCAACACGCCGATCGTGCTGAACGAAGGTGGCGCGAAGAGCCCATTGTGGCGGCGAATCATCACCGACGTCTTCAACGTCCCGACCGTGCTCGTGAAGAGGCGGACCGGCGCGCCGTACGGCGACGCGATTCTCGCGGGTGTCGCGACCGGGATATTCGCCGACTTCTCGCCGGCGCGCGACTGGACCGAACTCGTCGAGCCGATGGAACCCGACGCGGCCGCGCACGCGATCTACACCGAGTACTTCGCGCTCTACAAACGTCTGTACGAAGCCGTGAAGCACGAGTTTCCGCGGCTCGCGGAGCTGCGGCGTTTGGCGGCACAACTCGGCGGCGATGAACCGCGCAAACGGACACCCAACGAAGGATCGAACGAATAATGAAGACGATGAAAGCGGCCGTGGTGCACAGGCCGATGCATTGGAGCGTCGACGACGTGCCGGTTCCCGCGGTCCCGGTCGGCGGAATGCTGCTCCGGGTTCGCGCGTGTGGCCTGTGCGGCTCGGATCTGCGGACACTTCGTTCGGGGCACAAAAAGATCACGTTTCCGTGGATTCTCGGGCACGAGATCTGTGGAGACGTCGTCGAACTCGGTGAAGGATACCGCGGTGCGTGGAAGGTTGGCCGGCGGCTCTCGGTCGGGCCACTCGCGTACGACCCGAGTGATCCACAAACGGTCGCCGGCCGGCCTGAACTCGCGACCGACGTGCGGGAAATCGGTCAGGCCTGGCACGGAGGGCTCGCAGAGTTCATCGCGATCCCGCGAGAGGCCGTCGAGCTCGGGAACATCGTGAGCGCGCCCGAGGGCCTCGACCCCGAGTACGCGGCGGTTGTCGAACCCGCGTCGTCGGTTGTGCACGCTCAGGAAAGGGCGGCCGTAGGGCTGGGGGACGTCGTGCTCGTGATGGGGGCAGGTCCGATCGGGTGCCTGCACGTCGCGGTCGCGCGCGCGCGCGGTGCGTCGAAGGTGTTTCTCGCGGACGTGAACGCCGAGCGTCTCGCCGCCGCGGAGGTGTTCGAGCCGGACGCGACGCTCGACGTGAACTCCCCGGAGTTCGCGACGGACGTTACCCGGCTCTCGGGTGGGCTCGGGCCGAGTGTCGTCGTGACCGCGGCGCCGTCGGGCGCGGCACAGGTGACGGCGGTCGAAATTGCGCGCAAGGGCGGCCGCGTCGTGTTGTTCGGCGGGCTGCCGCACGACTCTTCGACGCCCGACGTCGACATGAACCGCGTTCACTACCACAACCTGGATCTGATCGGGGTGTCGATTTTTGCACCGCGTCACTTCAGGACGGCGCTCGAGTTGATCGCCGACGGCCGGATCCCGGTGAAAAAACTCGTGACGCACCGTTTTCCGCTCGCCGAGTTCGACACAGGCGCGCGGATCGCGCTCGACGGACGCGCTTTGAAGGTTGTATTCCTTCCTTAGAGTGAACAGGAGGTGAGATGCAGAGTACCCCGCTCGATTTTTTCCGCGACGGCATCGCGCAGATCGCGTTGGTCGTGAAGGACCTCGATGCGACCGTGAAACAGTACCACGAGAAGTTCGGTATCGGACCGTGGCATTTTTACACGTACGGAAAACCGCTCGTGAAAAAAATGACGCGGAACGGAGAGCCGGCCGAGTACCGGATGCGCGTCGCTCTGTCGTACCTCGGGCCGCTGCGGATCGAGTTGATCGAGCCGCTCGAGGGTGATACGGTTTATTCGGAGTTCGTGCGCGAGCACGGGTACGGGGTGCACCACGTCGGGGTTCTGACCGACGACATGGAGCGCGACCTCGAACGCGCCGCGGAAATGGGCTTCCGGATGACGCAGGACGGCTCCGGCTTCGGCCCCGATGGTGACGGCTGGTACGCGTATCTCGACACCGAGGACTCGATCGGAACGACGGTCGAGCTGATCTCGCGCCCGAAACGGCGCAAACCGCCGGAGAAGGTATACCCACCGGAATCGGATGAGAAATCGTGACCCCGCGCGGTACGCGCGAACTGAAACCATAAATCTGGAGAGAGAAGGAGAGTTTTTATGACCGAACAAGCACGACAGAGAGTGATCGAGAAAAAGATCACGTTTGGGGTGATCGTCGGAACGCGCGGCTTTTTCAACCCGAAGCACGCCGAGAACGGGCGGAAAGAGATCATCGCGAAGCTCGATGAAAAAGGATTCGGCTACCACATCCTTCCGGTCGACGCGACGCCGTACGGTGCGGTCGAGACGCTCGCCGACGCGCAGAAGTACGCGAAGTTATTCCGTGAGAACCAAGACGACATCGACGGGATCATCGTGATTCTCCCGAATTTCGGCGACGAGCAGGGCGTCGTTGAGACGATCAGCCGCTCGAAACTGAACGTTCCGGTTCTCGTCCAGGCGTACAACGACAGTACGACGGCGGTCGACGTGAAAGGTCGGCGCGACGCGTTCTGCGGCAAGTTGTCGGTCTGCAACAACCTGTACCAGTACGGTATCCCGTTCACCGGGACGAAGAGCCATACCGTCGACGTGAACACGAAAGAGTTCGACGCGGATCTCGACTACTTCGCGCGCGTCTGCCGGACTGTGAAAGGCCTCACGAACGCCCGGATCGGGACGATCGGAGCGCGGCCGAAACCGTTCCAGACGGTACGGTACAGCGAAAAAATCATGCAGGCGACCGGCATCACGATGGTCCCGGTCGACCTTTCGGAGATCATCGGCGCGGCGAACAAAATCGACGATACGCACGCGACGGTGAAGGACAAACTCGAGAAGATCCGCGCGTACGGCAAGATCCCGAACACGATCGTCGAGCAGAACATCGTGAAACAGGCGAAACTATCTGTCGCGATCGACAACTGGAACACCGAAAACCAGATCGACGCGACCGCGATCCAGTGTTGGAGTTCGATCCAGGACAACTACGGCTGCGCGACGTGTCTCTCGATGAGCATGATGGGCGAAGAGCTCATGCCGAGCGCGTGTGAAGTCGACGCGGCCGGTGTCGTCTCGATGTACGGATTGTTGTTGGCCGCGGGTACACCTCCGGGTTTCCTCGACTGGAACAATAACTACGGTGCCGACAAGGACATGTGCGTCTGCACGCACTGTTCGAACTACCCCAAGAGCTTCATGGGACGCGAGATCGAGATCTCGAACCTCGACATTCTCGGCATGACGCTCGGCGCCGAGCGGTGTTTCGGGGCGATCAAAGGCCACGTCGCGGCGGGTGAGATGACGTACTTCAGGATGTCGACCGACGACATCAATGGCCGGATCGTCTCGTACGTCGGAGAAGGCGAGTTCACCGACGATCCGTTCCCGATGGACGGCGGAATCGCGGTCTGCCGCGTGCCGCGGCTCCAGGCTCTGATGCGCTATCTCACGACGAACGGGTTTGAACATCACGTCGCGATGGTTCGCGGCCGGTACGGTGCCGTGGTCCAGGAAGCGGTCGAGTCGTACCTCGGGTGGGACAACTACTCGCACGAGTTGCCGGAGGAGTAAACCGGCCGGCGGCGTCGATGCGCCGGCTGCGTCACTGCGTAGAGCGGAAGACGCGACGCAGCACGGCGTCTTTTTTGGTCCAGTTATGGTTGAGTTTCACGCGCAGATCGAGTTCGACTCTGCGCTCAAACACGTCCGCGAGTTCCTTCTGGGCGGATAGCCTGATCTCTTTGATCAGGTTACCGCCTTTTCCGACGACGATTCCTTTTTGCGACTCTTTCTCGACAAGAATATCCGCGCGGACCCAGAGTGCACCGTGAGGCCTCTGTTCCATGTCGTGGACCTCGACGTAGATCGAGTGCGGGAGTTCCTCGCGCGTGCGGTTGACAGCCTGCTCGCGGATGATCTCCGCGGCCCGGAACTCGGGCTCTTGATCCGTGTAGAACTCGCTCGGGTACATCAGCTCCCCTTCGGGAAGCCTTTCGTACAGCGCCGCGACGAGCTCACCGACGCCCGCGCGAGTGAGCGCCGAGACGCGAACCGTCAGTGTGCTGCCAATTTGCGTCGCGACCCACGCTTCGATCGCGTTCGCGTTTGCCTCGCTCAAATCGATCTTGTTCACCGCGATCACGACCGGCAGCCCCGCCGCCGCGACCATCTCGGCCAACATCGTCTCCTCGGCACCGGGCGCGCGCGTCGCGTCGATGATGTACAGGATACACTCGGCCTCGCGTACCGTCGTGCCGACGAGGTCGCGCATGCGTATGTTGAAATCACGGTTCGAACGGTGGAAGCCCGGCGTGTCGAGGAACACGATCTGACCGTCCTCGGTCGTGAGGATCCCACGAATCGTATTTCGTGTGGTTTGTGGCACCGCTGCGACGATCGAGATCTTGTGCCCGCAGATCGCGTTCATGAGGCTTGACTTGCCGGCCGACGGGCGTCCGACGACCGCGACGACGCCCGACTTCATTAATTCAGGTTTTTCTGTTCTCATGGGATTTTCCGCTCTCATGGGTTTATCCGTTTTCACGCTCATTTTTTTTGTATATTATCTCGTAATGACACCGCAAACAAGGGAGCCGAGATGATCCATTTTTCCGACGACAACGACAACGACACCGACGAAAAAAAAGACCGCCATGGAGGCGAGATGCTAATCGAGCGCATGCTCAAGACGCGGATGATCCTTCTCTCGGGCGAGGTCGACAAGAGTCTCGCCGAGAGGGTCATCCGGCAGTTGATTCTGCTCGAGTCCGACAGCGACGAACCGATCCGTGTCTTCATCGACTCTCCCGGAGGTGACGCGGACGCCGGATACGCGATATTCGACATGATGAGGTTCGTGAAACCGGTCGTTCATACGATCGGGATGGGCCTTGTCGCGAGCGCGGGCGCGCTGATTCTTCTCGCGGCCGAGAAAGAAAACCGGTTCGGCATGCCGAACTCGCACTACCTGATTCACCAACCGCTCAGCGGGATGCGCGGCGTCGCGACCGATATCGAGATCCACGCGCGCGAGCTCGAGCGAATGCGCGGACGCATCAACCGGTTGATCGCCGACGAGACCGGTAAACCGTACGAGCAGGTCGAGAAAGATACCGACCGCGACTTCTGGATGAACGCCGAAGAGGCGACCGAGTATGGATTGATCAAGCGGGTGGTTTCGACGCGCGTCGAGATCGAAACATGATCGACGACGGCGGGCACGATCGCGACGTCCTGCGCGCGCTTGAACCCACCGAGCTCGCGCCGGGTGTCTCGCACTACCGCGGTAAGGTGCGCGAGGTTCTCACGCGCCGCGACGAGATGGTGATCGTCGCGACCGACCGCGTCTCGGCGTTCGACCGCGTGCTCGGCGTCGTGCCGCGCAAGGGAGAGGTGCTGAACCGGATCTCCGAGTTCTGGTTCCGCGCGACCGCCGACGTCTGTCCGAACCACTTCCGTCGCGTCTTGACGCCACGTTCGATGCTTGTGACCGCGTGCCGCGTGTACCCGGTCGAAGTCGTCGTCCGGGGATACCTTACCGGCTCCGCGTGGCGTGACTACGCCGCCGGGCGTCGCGTCTCGGGTGTGACGGTCCCACCGGGCATGCGCGAGAACCAGGAGTTCCCGACCCCGATCATCACGCCGTCGACCAAAGTGGACGGCGGCCACGACGTCCCGATCTCGTGCACCGATATCGTCGCGAACGGGATCGTGCCGGCCGACGACTGGGCGGCGATCGAACGATCGGCGTACGCTCTCTTCGCGCGCGGACAAGAGATCGCGCGCGACAACGGTCTAATCCTCGTCGATACGAAGTACGAGTTCGGCCACGACGGCGAGAAGATTGTCGTTGTCGACGAGATGCACACGCCGGATTCGTCGCGGTTCTGGTACGCCTCGACGTACGTCGAACGATTCGCCGCCGGTGAGCGCCCAGACGAACTCGACAAAGAGTATCTGCGGCGCACGTTGATGGAAAGCGGCTACACGGGAGACGGCGAGCCGCCCGAGATTCCGGCTGCGGTTATATCGGAGCTCTCGGCGAAGTACATAACGGCATTCGAGACGATCACCGGTAAAAAACTTCCCGATTCCGCGCTCGATGCTGAAGCAGAGAAAAAAAAGATACTGTCCTATGTGAACGAGGGGTCGTAGTCCGCGGCCTCCGAGGAGGCCACATGGACCGGCTCTTACTCCGGCGCACCGGCGGTAGCGCCGCTTTCCTGCGATGTTTGCTCACGATTACAAGTGTCGTTCTCGCCGCGTGTGACTGCACCCTCGTCCCGGGGCGTCACGATGAACTCACAGTTTTGTCGTACAACGTCGAGAACCTCTTCGACGACGTGTACGACGGAACCGAATACCAGGAGTATGACCCGCGGTATGGATGGTCAAACCGTGGGTATCACGCCAAGCTCAAGAACGTCGCACGCGTGATCGCCGACTCACCGTCAGGCGGCGCCGACATAGTCGCTCTGCAGGAGATCGAGAACAGAAAGACGCTCGAAGACCTCGTCGAGGGATATCTCCGGTTTGAGAAGTACCGTGATATCGTCGTCGTTCCGACGGCGAACGCCGCAGTGAACGTCGGTATTCTCTCGCGACTTCCGGTCACCGGTGTTCGCACGCACACCGTGCACGCCGATTACCCCGCGCGGTACATTCTCGAAGTTCGTGTTCGATGGGGCGGGCACGACATTGTCGTTTTCGTGAATCATTGGAAGTCAAAGTACGGAGGTGGGGCCTACGCGACCGAGCCGCTGCGCATCGCACACGCTCGCGTGCTCGAGGAACGCATCGCGCGGCTCGCACGCCGTGAGTCGCGAACCGCCATCGTCGTCGCGGGGGACCTGAACTTAAGCGTCGACGAATTCGATCGACGCGGGCAAGCGTACCCGACCGCGCTCGTGCCGGTCGGAGGTCCTCTCGCGGGTGGGATCTTTGTGACGCACGATACCGGCGAGGTCTCAGTAGGTGGGGACCGGGCGATCCTGTTCTCGCCGTGGCATCTCGCTGAGCACCCCGGCAGCTACAAGTTCGACGGAGTCTGGAAAACGATCGACCATTTTCTGCTTTGTCCGGTCGTGATCGACCCGATCGGGGTGCAATTCGCCGGTTTCGAGGTCGTCGTGCACGACTACCTCGTGACGCAGACCGGTCGCCCGTACAGGTGGAACCCAAGAAGCATGACAGGGTACTCCGATCATCTGCCGATTTTGCTCCGGCTCAGGCGGTAGAGCCGTCGGACCACACCCCGAGATCCACGAGTTGTTTGACCGCCGCTTGCTCCCAGCCCGCGTTCGCGCGCGGACTCGCCGGACTCGGGTGGAGCACGGTCGCGACGCGCGTCGCAGGGGTTTCTCGGGCGTTGAGTGCCGTTTCGGCTGCCGTGACGGCAGTTTTCGCGCGGTGCGTCGCGAATGCGCCGACTCCGATCAGCCACTCGGGCCGCATGACAGCGACGATCTCGCCCAGAAGCACGTCGCACGCGGCGAAGAGCGCGTGTGCCTCGGCCGCCGGCAACTTGTCCGGCGTTCGGTTGCGCCCGGAGCTTTCGAGAAATGCAAGAGGGCAGTAGTTCGCGACGAAGTGCGACTCAAAAAAAACCTCGGGTCGCCCGAATCGATTCCGCATCAACCCCCAGAACCGCCGCCCGCTGACCTCGCTGCGCGTACAGTCGTACCCAAGGACCGGTCGTTTTGGATGGAGTGAGTCCGGAGAGGTGATCGGCGCGTCGATGCGCAACCACTCGCCGACCATGTCGCGTTCACCGAACGGAATACCGTTCTGCACCATGCCCCACGGGCCCGGGTTCATTCCGAGGAAAACCACTCGTTTTCTTCCGGTGCCGTACCGCGTGAGGTACTGCTCCCAGGCCGCGCGCGCGTACTCGAACGGATTGTAGACGTACTCGACCGGTTCGGAAAAACGCAGCTCCGCGAGTTTCCGCGAGAGATCGCGCGACGCCGAGACGATCGTATCAACGTTGCTCATCGCGCCACGATACGCTATGGCTCGAAGAGATTCAACTGCGCCCCGGGATCGAACTCGGCGTCGAACCGACACCCGGTGTCGTGGCTGAACGCCTCGGCGATCGGTTTGAGCTGTTTTTGGATGTAGTGTTCGTAGTCGGGTTTCGCGCTCACGCGGCCGATCGGTTGTGGCCCTTCGGTCGTGACGACGTACGAGATGTTCCCCGACCGGTCGGCCGGGTCGAGTTTCTCGGCGGCTCGCACGTGCTGCGGAATCGACTTTGCGTACGCCGAGAACGCCTTCCTCAGTTGTTTCGTGTACGCGAGTTCATCGTCGCGTCGGCCCGATCGAACGTCTTCGACGACGCCTCTCACGTACGCGCGCAGCTCGTCGCACGGAGCGTCGTCAAAAACGCGATGCAGCAGACCACGTTGAAACGCGTGCGCGAGCTCGGTCCAGTCGCGCCGGACCGCCTCCATGCCTTTGACCTCGATCTCGTCCGGCGCGTCGATGCCGGGTTTCGGCATGACGCGTCCGGCGTATCCTTTGGCGCGGCCACGAGTTCCTCCGTCGTTCGCCGCGCGCGGCGATGTCCCGCGGACCGCGGGCAGGAAGAACCTCTCGTACGTCTTCTCAAACTCGAGTTCGAGCAGCGACTCGCACTCCCACGTCGCGCGAACGTGCTTCGAGAGTTTCTCGTTCACCTCGTCGCGCAGACGTTCGGCCCGCTTCGTTACGTCGTCGTACGACGGTTCGCGGCCGGCCGCCGAGCCGAGAAGCACAAAAAGCGAGTCGGTGTCTCCGTACACGACCTCATACCCCAGCGCGATCGCCGCATCGCGGCACCACCGGAGCAGCTGT
The DNA here is from genome assembly GCA_007695285.1 of Spirochaetaceae bacterium. GTDB lineage: Bacteria > Spirochaetota > Spirochaetia > DSM-27196 > PXBQ01 > PXBQ01. The sequence goes on from REEC01000130.1 coordinate 19,128, forward strand.
TGTCCGAACCCGGTAATCGCACCCGCGAGCAGCGATGAGCCGAACCGACAGCCTGACGAGCCGAGAACGCCGTAGAACGAGTTCATGATGATCTTGTAGACGTACGACGCGGTCTGATCACCGCGCGCCTTTGCCTCGTCGCGCGCCTCGAAGAATCGGTCGAGCAGGCTCGGCAGGATGCCCGGATTTCGCGAAAAAGAGGCCCCGTTCGGCGCGACGATATCGTTAGAGCCTGGAGAGTTTCGCGCGAGGTGAAGCGCGACCGGGTCGATGTTGAACGTCCGGATGATCGACGGATAGAGACTCTTGAAGTCGAACACGAGCACGTACGAGAACACCCCGGGGCGGGGATCGAGGATCGCGCCGCCCGGGGCGTCGTCCATCGGCAACGTATCGACGCCGAAGTCCGGCGCGACGAGATTCCGGTCGTGCAGAGCCTCGATGTACACGTGTTCAAACGCAGCGATGCTCGTCCACGCGCGCTGAACCGGTATACCGATCGAGAGCGTTCGCGCGAGCGTGAGCGACAAGAGACCGGTCTCGCGCAGGACTCTCTCGACGAGGTACGCGTCGGTGAAACAGTACCGCGCAAACTCGTACGGCTCGGTCGTGAACAGCCGTTCGAGTTCGGCGAGTTTGTCGTGGGTCGAGCTCGTGGCGACCGTTTTGCCGGTCCCAAGAACCGCGTTCGCGACGGTCTCGAGGCGGTGGTCGTCAAACCGCTCCGGCCCCGCGCGCGCGACGCGAACACCGTCGAGTACGAACCGGCCCGCGACGATAGCGGTTCCGATGCGCCGGCTGTCGCGGTCCGCCGCGAGGTACTTCGACTGCTCGTCCGACCGGCCGAGCGTAAAAGGCACGCCGAGCGCGCGACACCGCGCCGCGATGACCCGTAGATCGAACTCGACGATGTTCCAGCCCGTGAGGATGTCCGGATCGAATTCATCGACGTACGCGATGAACCGCGCGAGTAGATCGGACTCGCTCGCGCACGCGACGATCGTCGGCTCGGGAGCCTCGCCCGACACGGGCTTCTGTGGTGCGGTTCGGTCGTGATCTCCGAGCAGGAACACTCGCGCGTCCGGCGTCGACCACGGCGAAACCGACCAGGCTCCGATCGCGCGCACGCTCTCGGACAAAGCGTCGGTCTCAATGTCGAACGACATTACTGATAGCTTCCGCTCCCAGTACGCGGCTGCGTTTTCACCCGGGTGCAGATCGGGGTTACGAAAGAGCCGCGCGACGCGGCGGCCGCCTTCCGGCGCGCCGACGATTCGCACCGAGCCGTGGACTCGACGCGCCATCAGCAGCTGCTCGACCGCTCCGATGTCCGACTCGTACAACCCGATTCCCGCGGCCGCGCGTACACAGTCGGTCCACATCGCTCGGCTGACCGGTGCGACCGTCACGACGCGTTCGGCGTCGAGAGTCGTTCTCGCTGCGTCGATCAGACATCGGTCGAGTGCGTCGCGACGCTCCGATTTGCCGCGCGAGAACCGCTCGCGAAACTCGCCGAGATCGGACTCGCGCACGTGAAACGTCGGCACGAACCGGTCTTCGATCACCGCAAACGTCGTGCCGTCGGTGAGCCGGCCGATCAGGCAGATCCGAAAACCCGTCGGTCGCGGTAGCGTGAAGCCGTGAACGATGAAACCGTGATAGACCGAGTCGTTTGGAGCCGATTCATGGCCGGTCGAGTCTGACGTCATCGGAGCACGCCCTACGTCGAGTCGAGTTTCTCGAACACGTCGGCGAGCTTCTCGATGCGCGAAGCGCCGTCGTCGTACGAGCGCGAGAGGTTCTTCAGGTGCGCCGACGCGGTCGAGTACGACTTTCGGAACCGGTCGAACTCGGCCTTGAGCTCATCGACGACCGCCGCGAACGCCTCGTACCGCGCCGAGAACGAGAAACCACGGAGACCGTACGCGACGGTTTGAAGGTACAGGAAGAGGTTTCCGGGGCTCGACGGCACGACGCCCGAGGAGAGACACTCGCCGAGAAGGCCGTCTTCGTTTTCGACAAAGATGTAGTGATAGACGCGCTCGGACGGCAGGTACATCAGAGCAAACCGCATCGTGCCCTCTTCCGGCCTGATGTAGTTCTCGGCGATGTCCGAGACGTGTTTCAGGATCGCGCGGCGCACGTCGGCCGGCACGCGTCGATCGCGCACTTTTTGCGGCTCGCCTGCGGTCATCGCACGACGAACCGCCTCGAGCGGGAACTTTGCGTCGACCGGCACGATCGTGTTCCCGAGCCGGATCACCGCGTCGACGCGCGCGCCCGAGCGAAAACCGAACTGCAGGTCGTAGGCGGATTTCGGCAGCCACGACGAGAGAAACTGTTCGAGCAGCGTCTCGCCGATCCCTCCTCGTGTGACCGGAACGGTGAAGACCGAGGCCAACTCATCGATTCGGGCCGCGATGCGTTCGATCCGGTCTGTGTCGGGGCTACCTTGCCGTCCGCGCGTGGCTGCGAGGTAGATAATCGCGACGAGAACGGCGGTTACGACGACCGCGAGCAGGACCGGAAGCACGATCGGAAGGGTGACTGATCTTTCCACGCCGCACAGTATACCATCGACCGCCCGGTCGGGGTATACTTCGGCAGTATGGCGACTTTCACTGCACGCGACTCCGACGGCTCGACGATGCGTAGGGAAGAGAGCACCGGACTCGCCTCACTCGACGCGATCCTGACCGGGCTCCGGGCGGGTGACAACGTCGTCTGGCGCGTCGACACGGTCGAGCAGTACGTCCCGTTCACATCGGCGTTTCTTGCTCACGCGCGCGAGATCGGCGAACGCATCATGTACTTCCGTTTCGCAGATCACGCTCCGGTACTGCCCATCGATGATCCGATCGTCGACGTCCACGAGACCCACCCGAGCCTCGGATTTGAGAACTTCATCACCGAGATACATCGGATAATCACCGCGATCGGGGTCGGCGGGTACTACGTCTTCGACTCGCTCTCGGACCTGAGCCACACGTGTTACTCCGACCGTATGATCGGAAACTTCTTCCGGCTCACGTGCCCGTACCTCCGGCGGCTCGACACCATCGCGTACTTCGCGATGTACCGCTACGTTCATTCGTACCACTCGACCGTGCCGATCGGCGACACGACGCAGATTCTGCTCGACGTGTACTCGCACCGCGGTGTTGGGTACATTCAGCCGCGTAAGGTCGAAGGGCGGTCGAGCGCGACGATGTACGGTCTGCATCGCCGTGACGGAGACGATTTTGCGCCGGTCACCGAGAGCTCGGTTACCGCGCGTGTGGTCGCGTCGTCGCCGTGGCCCGGGCTTCCGTCGGCGAGTTACCGGATGGTCGGTGTCTGGGACAAGGTTTTCCTGAACGCAGAGGCCGTACTCGAGCAGTACGAGCGCGGTGAGATCGATGAGGACGCGTGCTCCGACGTCTTCTCCGAGATCGTCGCGCTCGTTATCACCCGGGAGCAGCGTATGCGCGCGCTCGCGGAGAAACACTTTTCACTTGCCGATATAATCTCCGTCTGGAAGCGCATGATCGGAACGGGGTTGATCGGCGGAAAGTCGGTTGGAATGCTGCTCGCTCGCGCGATTCTTCACCGGCGTGACGCGAAATGGGACGAGGTTCTCGAGCTGCACGACTCGTTTTTCATCGGCTCGGACGTGTACTACACGTTCCTCGTGAACAACGACTGCTGGTGGGAACGACAACGGCAGAAAGATCCCGAGACGTTTCTCGACGGGAACGACGCGGTGCGCGCGCGGATGCTCGCGGGTAGTTTTCCCGAGTACATCGTGAGGCGATTCACGGACATGCTCGAGTACTTCGGCGAAGTCCCTATCATCGTCCGGTCGAGTAGTCTGCTCGAGGACAACTTCGGGAATGCGTTCGCCGGAAAGTACGACTCGGAGTTTTGTATCAACCGGGGATCACTCGAGCGACGGCTGGAAAGGTTCCTCGACGCGGTTCGGCGGATTTACGCGAGCACGATCAGCGACGAGGCGCTGAACTATCGCAAGACGCGCGGCGTGCTCGACCGCGACGAGCAGATGGCCCTTCTTGTACAGCGGGTCTCGGGATCACCGAACGGCGGCTACTTTTTGCCGCACCTTGCGGGCGTCGCGTTCAGCTTCAACCCGTATGCGTGGAACGCTGCGATTGACCCGTCGGCCGGGATGATGCGGATCGTGACCGGCCTCGGTACACGCGCGGTAGACCGCTCGGACGACGACTACACGCGGATCGTCGCGCTGAACGCGCCGGAACTCAGACCCGAGTCGAGCTTCGACGAAGTGAGAAAGCATTCTCAAAAGCGCGTCGACGTGCTCGATCTCGAGAAGGAATCGTTCACGAGTCTGCATTTTCTCGATCTCGTGAAGAGCGCGCCTGGGCTGCCGATCGAACGATTCGCGTCGCGCGACGTCGCTCTCGAGCGGCAGATGCGCCAAGCCGGAACCGACCGTGGTCCGATCTGGGTTCCGACCTTCGATCCGGTTTTTTCGGCGACGGATTTCGTACCGACGATCCGCGAGATGCTCTCGACCGTACGCGACGCGTACGGCAGCGAGGTCGATATCGAGTTTACCGCGAATCTCGAACGCGACGGTCGTTACACGATCAACCTCGTGCAGTGCCGTCCGCTCGCCGTGCACGGAGCCGACTTCGACTCGGCGCCCGTACCCGAGATCGCCGACGACGCGGTGGTACTGAAGTCGCACGGCGGCGTGATCGGCCATACGCGCACGATCAGGATCGCGCGCATCGTGTACATCCCGTCGCGGCGGTACTCGGCTCTTCCGGAGCCGAAGCGCTACCTGCTCGCGCGCGCGGTCGGCCGCGTCGTGCGTGCGTGCGCCGCGGACGGGGCCGATTCCGGTGGTGTTATGCTGCTCGGTCCCGGCCGGTGGGGGACGAGCACGCCGTCGCTTGGCGTTCCGGTCACGTTTTCCGAGATTAACACCGTGGCCGTGATGTGCGAGATCGACACGATGCACGAAGGGCTAGTAGCCGACCTGTCGCTCGGTACACATTTCTTCAACGAGATGGTCGAGGCTGATCTTGTGTACATCGCGCATTTCAGCGGGATGGACGGTAACCTGTTCCGCGAGGACGTTCTGCTCGCGCAAGCGAACGCGCTCGAGCGTCTCGCGCCGGAGGATGCCGGTTGGGCGGACTGTATCCTGGTCGTCGACGCGCCGTCGGGCGGGTTTCTTCTCCACGCGAATGCGAGAGCGCAAACCGCGATACTCTACACGAGTCCTTGATCGAGCATCGCGTCAGCGACTTTCACGAACCCCGCGATGTTGGCCCCGGCGACGTAGTTGCCTTTCGCGCCGTAGCGTTCGGCAGCGTCGGCCGTGGTCGCATGGATCTTCTTCATGATCTCGTGAAGGCGCCGGTCGACCTCGTCAGCCGTCCACGAGAGGCGCATCGCGTTCTGGCTCATCTCGAGCCCCGAAGTCGCGACTCCCCCCGCGTTCGCGGCTTTTCCGGGTCCGTACAGGATCTTTGCGTCTATGAAAACGTCGACGCCTTCGGGTACGGTCGGCATGTTCGCGCCTTCGGCAACGACACTACATCCGTTTTTCACGAGCGTCTTTGCGTCGTCGAGATCGATTTCGTTCTGAGTCGCGCTCGGGAACGCGCAGTCGCACGGGACGCTCCACGGACGTGCTCCGGTCTTATACTCGACGTTGAACTCCTTTGCGTACTCCTCGATGCGGCCGCGCCGGACGTTCTTCAACTCCTGGACAAAACTGAGCTTGTCTCCGTCGATACCGTTCGGATCGTACACAAAACCGTTTGAGTCCGACAGCGTTACGACTTTCGCGCCGAGCGCATTGAGCTTCTCAATCGTGTACTGCGCGACGTTTCCGGAACCCGATACGACGCAGGTCTTGCCTTCGAGCGCCTCGCCTCGCGTCGCGAGCATCTCTTCAGCGAAGTACACGGCCCCGTACCCGGTTGCTTCCGGTCGAATGAGCGAGCCTCCCCAGTTCAAAGCCTTTCCGGTCAGAATTCCCGTGAACGTGTTCGTGATGCGTTTGTGCTGGCCGAACAGAAACCCTATCTCACGCGCGCCGACACCGATGTCTCCCGCCGGTACGTCGGTGTCCGAGCCGATGTGTCGGTACAGCTCGGTCATGAACGACTGGCAAAACCGCATCACTTCGTCGTCAGACTTGCCTTTCGGCTCAAAATCCGATCCTCCTTTGCCGCCACCGATCTGGAGAGTCGTGAGTGAATTTTTAAAGACTTGTTCGAACGCGAGAAACTTCATGATGCCGAGATTTACGGTCGGATGAAAGCGAAGTCCGCCTTTGTACGGACCGAGAGCGCTCGAGAACTGGACCCGGAAGCCGCGGTTCACCTGGTACTCGCCGCGATCGTCTACCCACGGCACACGAAACATGATCACGCGTTCGGGTTCGACGAGTCGTTCGATGATCTTTGCGTCTTTGTACTCCGGGTGCTGTTCGACCACGGGTTCGAGCGACGTGAGAACCTCGTCGACCGCCTGGTGAAACTCGATCTCGGCCGGGTTTCGCTTCTTGACAGATGTGAGAATATCGTCGATATACGCCATGAATGTCTCTCCTTACGCGCATGATTCGCGTGCGTTGCACAGAGTACACACGACCGCGGCATCGATGCAATACACCGCGCGGGTGCGTTGTTGGCACGACGCCCGATTTAGAGTATTTTAGAGCGAGATATGAAATTTACCGAACTAAATTTGACTGAAAGCGTGCAGCAAGGCATAGACGATGCGGGCTTTGTCGATTGTACCGAGGTTCAGGAACGAACCTTCTCCGCTACACTGTCGGGGCGCGACGTACTCGTGCAGTCGCAGACAGGAACCGGGAAAACCGCGGCGTTCCTGATCTCGATTTATCAACTGATGACGACCGACCCCAAGTTTCAGGGGAAAAGAGCGCTGATCATCGCACCGACCCGTGAACTTGCGGTTCAGATTGAAAAAGAAGCGCAGTTGCTCGGACGGCACCTTCCGTTTGGCGTCGGATGTTTTTACGGCGGCGTCGGGTACGCAGATCAGGAGAGGAAAATCGCGGAGAACGTCGAGATCATCGTCGGGACGCCGGGTCGTTTGATCGACTTCGCCAAGTCCGGGAAGCTTGACTTCCGTGCGGTTGGAATTCTCGTGATCGACGAGGCCGACCGGCTGTTCGATATGGGGTTCTATCCGGACATCCAGTGGATGCTGCGGCGCATGCTGCCGAAGGAAGAGCGCATGACGATGCTGTACAGCGCGACTTTGTCGACGCGCGCGCGGAACATCGCGTGGCAGCATATGGACTCGCCGGCCGAGATCGAAGTCGAGCCCGAGCACCTAACCGTCAAGACGATCGACCAGACGCTGTACCATGTGTCGCGCGAAGAAAAAATGAAGGTGTTGCTCGGAATTCTGAAAAAGAAAAATCCCGAGAACGCGCTGATTTTCACGAACATGAAGCGGACCGCCGAGGAAATCGCAAAGCGCCTGCAGCTCAACGGGTACGCGTGCAAGTTTATCATCGGCGATCTCCCGCAGAAAAAGCGGCAGAACATTATAGACAGCATCAAGAACGGCTCGCTGAAGTTTCTCGTCGCGACCGACGTCGCCGCGCGTGGACTCCACGTCGACGATCTTGAGATGGTCGTGAACTACGACATACCCGAGGATCCCGAGGCGTACGTCCATAGAATCGGCCGAACCGCGCGCGCGGGGAAGTCGGGGCTCGCCGTCGCGCTTGCGTGTGAACGGTACGTTCTCGGGCTCGAGGCGATCGAATCACTAATCGGCCAGAAGATCCCGGTCGAACCGGTAACCGATGACTTGCTTCACGCAGATGAGAGCGCCGGCAGGCCGCTGCACATTGTGCGTACGCCGCGTCCCGGAGACGGCCCACGCGACCATCGGTCGGGAGGAGGCCGATCCGACCGCGGAGGTCGGCGCCCGCGGTCCGCGCAGCACGGCGGGAACGCTCACTCGCGCGAAGGTGCAGAGACGCGCCGCGTACCGGGCCGCGTACCGGAACCACCGGTCAAGGCCAAACACTCGACCGACGGTGCACCCGGTGACCCTCACGCGCCGCTGCCGTCGGCGCGTCGACGCAGAAATCGTGGGCAAAAACCTACCGGCTCGCCTCGGCCCGAAGGGGCCGGCAAACCGGTGCGCGCCGGAGTCGACGAGCGGCTCGAGTACTACCGGGAAAAGTACGGTGAAGATTTCCGCGTTCCGGACTCTGACTCCGGGAACTCTTCCGCGGCGAAGCCGCAGGATAAGAAGCCACAAAGCAAGAAAGCGCAGAGTCCGAAGTCTCAGTCGTCGACACCGCCGACAAAGCCCCGGTCGCCGGGGTCGCCTGCAGACCGCGGCGCGCCGGTAGACGCAGAGACGGCGGGGAAGGGAGTTGTATCCCGGATCAAAGGCTTGTTTTCAAAGAAAAAGAAGTGACCGCGGCTCCGGTGCGTGAATTCCGAACGCCGGTACGCGCGGTATTGACTAAATCGGGTCACTCAATTAATGTATCCCGTCTAGATACGCGTATCAGTCGTCACAAGGAGACTTTTTTTAATGGCGAGGAATGAAAAGGCCAAGGGTAAGATCGTCCGAAGACTCGGCGTCAACATCTACGGAAACTCGAAGTACGACAAACTCATGAAGAAGAAGCCGAATCCACCGGGAAACCCGAAGAAGATGCGGACACGGCAGACGGAGTATGGTCGGCAACTTGTGGAGAAGCAGAAGCTCAAGTGGGCGTACGGCCTCTCGGAAAAGCAGTTCAGTAATCTGTTTTACAAAGCCAAGGCGATGAAGGGCGTTACCGGGCACAACATGTTGATCATGCTCGAGCGTCGGCTCGACAACATCGTGTATCGGCTCGGTATGGCGTCGACCCGGTCGCAGGCACGACAGCTCGTGAGTCACGGACACATCTACGTCAACGGCCGGAAGGTCACAATTCCGTCCGCTGTTCTCCGCGCCGGTGACACGGTCGGAGTCAAGGAACGAAAATCCACGCACGACCTGGTTCGGCACTTGATCGCCGACAACAATGTTCGGCCGATTCCGCCGTGGCTGGCGGTGTCGAAGGATGAACTGACCGGTACGGTTTCGGTTCTTCCGACGCGCGATGTGATTCCGACTATCGCCGAAGAGCAGCTCATCGTCGAGTTCTACTCGAAGTAGGCCTCTATGCGGACGACCGGTCGAAACGGTGTGCGTTGCACGAACGGTACCGTTTGTGCACATTAGCGACATCTTTTCGGCCGGACGACCGACGTTCAGTTTTGAGTTTTTCCCTCCCCGAAAAGCGTCCGCATGGGACGCGCTTTTTCGTACGATGTCGGCACTCGATTCGTTGCGCCCGAGTTTTGTCTCGGTCACGTACGGTGCCGGGGGCCTCACGCGTGGCCGAACGCACGACCTCGTCGTCCGACTGAAGAAAGATACGCGACTCGATCCGATCCCGCACCTGACGTGCGTGGGCCACACCGAGAACGAGATTTCGGAAATACTCACGACGTACGCGGCCGAAGGGGTCGGGAATATCATGGCGCTCGGCGGAGACCCGCCCGCGTCGGCCGCAGGGTACGACCGTTCCGGTGACCGCTTTCGCCATGCGATCGATCTTGTGCATTTCATAAGAGAATTTAACGCGCGTGGTGAGCACCTCGACCCACGTGGATTCGGCATCGGTGTCGCCGGATTTCCGGAAGGGCACCCCGCGACGCCGAACCGCGTTCTCGAGCTCGAGTACCTCAGGCAAAAAGTCGACGCCGGAGCGGACTATGTCTGCACGCAGCTCTTTTTCGACAACCACGATTTTTACGACTTCCGCGAACGGTGCGCGGTCGCGGGCATCACGGTTCCGATTCTTGCGGGGTTGATGCCGATACAGTCGGCGGCCGGATACGCGCGGACGCCCGAGCTGGCCTTGTGTTCTCGGTATCCCGGTCGTCTTCAGCGGAAAATTCACGCGGCCCAAAGCGATGAAGATATCTCGAAGATCGGGATGGATTGGACGTTGAATCAGTGTTACGACCTAATGGCGAACGACGTTGACGGCATCCACTTCTACACGCTCAACAGGTCTCCTGTCACGATCGATATCTTTCGGCGTCTCGGCGTCTCGAAAACCGAGTTATAAACTTCCGGAACGAGTGTATTCTTTTTCGCAACGTGTCGATACAGAGTAAAAAGGGTACTCGATATGCGAAAACTGCCTGTTATCAGTTCCGATCCACTTTTAAACGACCGAGCGGCTCGCGTGTGCGCAAAGTTCGGATACGAGTTCGAGCCGGTCTTCCTCGAGTCGGGAGACGAAGCTCTCGAGTACCTGATGTACGAACTGCCCGAAATCAGCGTCGTAAACTACTCGGACCCCGCGATCGATATGCTGTCGGTGCTCGAGGCGGTAAAGGCGGACCCGTGGCTCCATTACGGCGGACTCGTCGCGGTGCATAGCAGAAGGGACGCGAAGGCGGTCGCCGACGTGATGCCCGACTCGAATATCTTGAGCCTGATCCCTCGCAGTGAATTTGTCACCGGTTTTTTTCGTGTGCTAAGGATTCTTATTCAGAATCGACAGATCGTGTTCCAGCGCGAGCTTCAGTCACACCTGATCGGGAACATTTCCGGCAGCTTCGTGATGGACTCCGATCCCCTGAACATCCGCACGTACGCCAATCTGGTCTCGAACTTTTTGTTTAACTCAAACTACATCGACCGTGACGGTCGTGAGCGACTGCACGTCGCCATTTTCGAGTCGCTCATGAACGCGGTTGAGCATGGCAACTGCGCAATCTCGTACGACGAGAAGTCCGAGTGGCTTGAAAGACACGGCGATATCCTTCCGTTGATCAGGCAAAAGCTTCAAAAGCGGGAAATCCGCAATAAGCGCGTTTTCTTCTCGTATCGGATCACGCCCGAACGGTCGTTCTATACGATTCGAGACGAGGGGAACGGGTTCGACTGGCGGAAACACCTCGACGCAGGAGCGGGGACCGTCAATCTTTCGTTGCACGGCCACGGAATCAGGATGGCCAACCACTACGTCGACGCGCTTTCGTATAATGAAAGCGGGAACGAGGTTTCGTTCGAAATGGCGCATCACGCCGACGCGGCAAACGCGGTGCCCGCGTTCTTCGCCGACCAGGACGAGGCTGTCTTTGAAGACGGTGAGACCGTGTTCATGCAGGGAGAAGAGTCCAACTTTCTGTACTACATCATATCGGGAAAGCTCGATGTGCTCACCGACGGGACGTTGGTTTCGACGCTATCGGCTGACGACATTTTTCTCGGTGAGATGTCGTTCCTGCTGAATAATCGGCGGTCGGCGACCGTGAAATCAAACGGGCGCAGCGTTCTGATACGGATCACAAAGAATTCGTTCGTCTCGACGATTAAAGCCAAACCGCACTACGGGATCTTTCTCGCACGTCTTCTCGCAAATCGACTTTCGCGGTTGAACGCGTCTTTTGCTCGAACGCACGGCTGAAACGGCCGACGATCACGAAAAATGAATCACGAAGGGTCGACGTTGCCGCGTCCGGTCACTCCGACGAGCGAACGTGCGCCTCGTACCCGAGTTTGGCGACCAGGTCACAAAGCTGAGTCAGGATCTTTTCGTTTCCGTCGTACGCGAGGTTAATTGTGTGGTTGCCTCGGTCCACGTAGATTTCGTGTACCCCTTCGAGTTTCTTGCCGAAATGTTCGATCGCGATCGAACACGACGTGCAGTGCGCACCGTTAAGGTCGAGAATCGCTTTCTTTTCGGTTGTCGTATTCATGGGTCAAAAACTACTGAATTATTGCTCGCCGAGCAAGGATACGCGGCGACAAGATGGAAAATCGCGAATCGTCTTGAATTTTCCCATATGGGTAAACATCGTGTGCGTTTTTTATTACATTGTTCTGAGACACTGGCTGAAAGGATGGCTTTATGGCATTTACGCTCGATTTAGGACAAAAGGCGCCGGATTTTTCGCTTCCGGCCACCGACGGTAAGACGTATTCACTCGCGGATTTTTCGGACGCGAAGTATCTCGTCGTTTTTTTTACGTGTAATCACTGCCCGTACGTGATCGGATCCGATGAGATCACGCGCGCGACCGCGGAGAAGTTTGCGCCACACGGCGTTCGTTTCGTCGGGATCAACTCGAACAGCGAGAAAACGCACGCCGACGACGACTACCCCTCGATGGTTGAACGCATGAAGGAACATAACTTTCCGTGGGTGTACCTGCGCGACAAAGAGCAGACTGCGGCGCTCGCGTACGGTGCGCTCCGCACGCCGCACTTTTTCGTATTCGATGAAAACCGCAAACTCGTGTACACCGGGCGCGGTGTCGACAACCCGAAGGACGCCGACAAGGTTACCGTGAACGATCTCGAGAACGCGTTGAGCGAACTCACGGCCGGGAAACCGGTTTCGACGCCGCTCACCAATCCACTCGGATGCAACGTGAAGTGGGAAGGACAGGACGCGCACTGGATGCCCGCCGAGGCGTGCGATCTCGTGCGCTGACACGCCGTCTGTTCGACACGTCACGCGTGGTGTGACCCACACGCGTGACGGTCACTCCTCGCTCTCGTCTTCGGCTTTCCGCTCTTGGGCTTTCCGCCTGAACTCGGGAAACACGTACTCGATTCTCCCGTCGTCGCAGACCGTCATCTCGGCGTAGCCGTGGTTGACGAACACCTGGAGCATGTTTTCCGCCTCCTCGAGTGAAAGCGGCGTCTGCACGGCGATCAACGCGGGCGTCACGACGCCGTTTTCGGTCTTGGCGATCCGAAGAACCTCCTTCTCGGTGTTTTTTTCGCTCTCGTGCTCGATGAGTTTTCTGCGATTTCTCTCGCCGGGTGAGAGCATCATCCGAATTCCGCTCATCATCGGGACTATACCGCCGAATACGATCGGGAAGATCACCCACCAACCCCAGCCGTGAGATATGCGCAAGTAACCGAAGACTAAAGCGACCGCGAGTCCGCCGATAAACTCGTCGAACCCACCGTTTTGTTTACTCATACGCTACGAAAAGAGTACGAAAACGGCAACCAGGTGTCAATCGAATAGGGCCCCGGACCGAGGTCAATGCGGCTGCAGCGATAGGGGAAATCTCCGAAGATTGTTTGTAAATGCTGAGTATCTTTGTATTTTATACGGATGAATAGCAAACCGCATCGACACGTGTCGATAAGATTGGCCGCGATACTCGCGATTCTCACGATCGGGGTCGTCGGGGTGCGGGTTCTCGGCGCGGGCGGTGCCGGAGAGATCGAGGCGCTGCTCGTCGACGGACTCATGGTACACGAAGCCGGTAGGTTGGAGTTCCCGATAGTGCTGTCCGAAAACGAGTGGCGCAGCCGGCTCACCCCCGAGCAGTTTCGGATCCTCCGGGAACACGGAACCGAACGCGCGTTCACCGGAAAGTACGACGGTTTTTTCGAACCGGGGACGTACTACTCCGCCGCGACTGGGCAACCGCTTTTCTCGTCGGAGACAAAGTACGACTCGCGAACGGGCTGGCCGAGTTTCTGGGAACCGATCGATCCTGACGCCGTACGGCTCGTCTACGATCGCAGCTTCGGCATGGTCCGGATCGAGGTTGTCGACAGTTTGAGCGGCTCTCATCTCGGGCACGTGTTTCCCGACGGTCCCGAACCGACCGGACTGCGCTACTGTATAAACTCCCTTGCTCTCGTTTTTGTCCCCGAGGGTGGCGAGCCTCCGGAAATCCTCTCTCCAACCACAGGCTCTCGGCGTTAACCGGATTTCCGTCGATCCTTTACGGTGAGTTGACGCTCTCCGGGAACGCGCGTACTCTGCAAAAAAACGCAACCCGGAGGAAACGTGGACAAGATCAAAGCCGGAATCAACACGACGCGCGCGAATTGGGAGTACGTTTTTCGTCCCGAGACGATCGAGCGACTGCACGAATACCTCGATTTTGACGACTCAAACCTACCCGAAACGCCGGACAAGGCGTTTGTGATCGATAACCTCCGCGATGCGCGTGTGGTACTCAGCACGTGGGGCGCGGTCCCGTACGATTCTGACGTGCTCGGCGTCTGTCCCGCGCTCGCGCTTGTGACGTATGGGGCCGGATCGGTCAAGAAATTTCTGACCGAGCAGTTGATCGCGGCCGACGTCGCGGTATGCTCGGCCGTGCACCTGAACGCACAACCCGTCGCCGAGTTCACACTCGGTCTGATCTTCACCGCGCTAAAAAACGTGTTCATGCACCATCACGCGTTCCTCGAGAACGGACGCGCCGCGTGGTCGGTCAACAAGCGCACGTACATCGGTGGATACTACCGGACAAAGATCGGAGTTCTCGGGTTCGGGCAGGTCTCGCGACAACTTCTCGATCTCTTGAGACCGTTTGATTTCGAGATCCTGCTCGAGGATCCGTACGTGAACGCGGAAGAAGCCCGGGAACACGGCGCGCGCAAAGCCGAGATCGACGAGATCATGGAGACGTGCGACGTCGTGACGCTACATCACGCCGACATTCCACGGAACGAGAACATGATCAACGCCGAGAGGCTCCGTCTCATGAAGGACGGTGCTCGATTCATCAACACGTCGCGTGGACGTCTCGTGAACGAGGCCGATCTCGCCAAAGAGCTTGCGACCGGTCGAATCTGGGCGTTTCTCGACGTCACGTACCCGGAGCCGCCCGCAGAGGAATCGCCTCTGTATCGCTTGAAAAACTGCGTGCTCACGCCTCACATCGCGGGTTCGATCGGAACCGAGTGCTTTCGGATGGGAGACTACTGTCTCCGTGAGGTCGAAAACTGGATCCACGGCCGTGCGTTCGAGAATCGCCTCGATCTCGCCGCGCAGGGATCACGCGCATGAGTGGTTCGGTTTTCTCACCGGGGCTTGTTTCGGTCACTTTTCGTTCTCTCGATCCCGAACGGATCATCGACGAGTGTGTCCGCGCGGGCCTCACGGGCATCGAGTGGGGTGGCGACGTCCACGTTCCTCACGGCGATATCGATACCGCCGAGAAGGTCGGCGCTTTGACGCGCGCGGCAGGGCTCACCGTCGTCGCGTATGGATCGTACTACCGGTTTGACGACGTTCTCGGCGGCCCCGACGCGACCGTACATTTCGAGACGGTTCTCGAGACCGCGGTCGCGCTCGGAGCGCCCGTCATCCGCGTCTGGGCGGGGAGAAAAGCCTCCGATGACGCGACCGAAACCGAACGGAAAACGATCGTCGAGAAAGCGCGCGAGATCGGCGAAGCGGCGCGCGGTCACGGCATCGACGTGGCGTTCGAGTATCACCGAGGTACGTTGACCGACACCAACGACTCCGCACTCAATCTATTGACGCGCGTCGATCACCCCGCGATCACGTCGCTCTGGCAGCCTGCGCACGACGAAGATATTCCGACGCGGATCGCCGGGTTGAAACGGATTCTCCCGTATCTCGCGCACATTCACTGTTTTTACTGGACCGTGAAGCCGGGTGAGAGCCGGCCGGAGCGGTTACCTTTACGTGACGGCGAGGACGCGTGGCGCGCGTACCTGTCGGCAGTGCGTGACTTCGGTCGCGTCGATCGTGATCCGATCTGGGTTCTGATGGAGTTTGTTCGCGACGATTCGGTCGCGCAGTTTCACGCTGATGCGGAGACGATTACGCGATGGCTGAACGAGATAAACCGCGAGCGGTGACCGTGTACGACGTCGCGCACCGGCTCGATCTGTCGCCGAGCACGGTGTCCCGCGTCCTGAACAACTCCTTGTTGATCAGCAGCGAGAAAAGCGATCTGATCCTTCGTACCGCGGCCGAGATGGGGTACGTCAAGAGGACGATTCGCAGGCACGCGGCGCGGTCGATTCTGAATATCGCGCTCTTTCTTCCGATCGCGCCCGAGGCTCAAATTCACCTCTTTTACGACTTTGCCGAGCTCATCGTGAGCATAAAGGCCGGTTTCGGAAATACACGCGCGAACATCGTGACGGTTCCCGTCGGATGCGCCGAAGAAGTGATCGGCCAAAAGAAGATCGGAGGTATCGACGGCTGTATCTTCGCGTTTTCCGAGCCGGATCCCGCGTTCACGGCTGTGTGCCGAGCCAAGGACATTCCGATCGTGCTGTTGAACCGGACCGATCCTGAGCTCGACTTTGTGACCGCGGATAACGAGGGCGGCGTCGTCCGGTTGGTCGAACACGCGAACCGGGTGTACGGGAGCGCGATCAGGCCGGCCTTTGTATCTTTCCCGGTGATGTCGCACGTGTCTGCGGTGCGCGAGCGGGGATTCAACGTGGGGTGCGAGCGGATCGGCGTCGCCGGTGCCGACCGGCGCGTGTACCCGATTTACGATCTGCGCGAGGTTCCGGGGCTGCTCGAAGCTGCTACCGTCGACGAGCGGAACGTAATCGTGTGTTTCAACGACATTCTCGCGGTATCGCTGTACCAAGCGGCTCTTCACCGCGGAGTGAGAATTCCGGAAGATTTCGGCGTGACCGGCTTTGATAACTCACCGGTCGCCGGGCTGCTCGACAAGAAGATCACGACGGTCGATCTCGCGGTCGCCGAACTCGGGCGACGTGCCGCGACGTGGCTTCGTGAGCGGATTATCGAGCGGTCGCAGGTCCGACTCGCCGATACGGTGCCGGGCCGGTTGGTCGTCGGCGAAACCGTCGGAAGCCGGCGCGAATAATTCGCGAAAAAAGTTGACAACCTCGGCAAGCCGGAGTAAAATCGGGAGTTGTTGTTGCATGCAATAAACCGCGCAATAAACTACGCAATAATACGGGAGGTTTGGCGTGTCACGTGATGTTCCTGTTGTATTGGTGACCGGCGCGAGCCGGGGACTCGGACGCGGCATAGCGATTGAACTCGCCGCGTCGGGGTTCTCCGTTGCGATTAACTACCGCGGAAACGCGGAGGCCGCGGCGGCGACCGCCGATCAGTGCCGTTGCCGCGCCGGCGAGCGAGACGACTCAGGTGCGCGTGAACAGGAGTTTGTCGCGTTTCAAGGCGATATCTCGCTCGCAGCCGACCGGGCTCGGCTCGTCGACGAAGTGACCGAGCGATTCGGCCGCATCGATGCGCTCGTGAACAACGCCGGGATCGCGCCGCGCGTGCGCGCCGATATTACTGAGGCGACCGAAGAGTCGTTCAGGGAGCTGATCGACACGAACCTGATCGGCCCGTACTTCCTCACGCAGGAAGTCGTCTCTCGTTGGTTGAGAAATCCAGGCTCCTCACCGATTGTCGGGGGGCGGAAGATCGTGTTCATCACGTCGATCTCCGCCGATACCGCGTCGATCGCCCGAGGCGAGTACTGCGTCGCGAAAGCCGGACTTGCGATGAGTTCAAAACTCTGGGCTACGCGTCTCGCCGACGACGGAATTCAAGTGTACGAGGTCCGACCTGGAGTCATGGAGACCGATATGACGTCGGGCGTCAAGGAGAAGTACGACCGGCTCATCGCCGACGGTCTTGTGCCGCAGCGGCGGTGGGGAAATCCCGAGGACGTCGGGCGTATCGTCCGGTCTCTCTGCGCGGGAGACTTCGCGTACTCGACCGGCGCGGTGTTGTACACCGACGGCGGCTTCCATATCTCACGGCTTTAGGCGGACGTATCGACCGTTTATGAACACAGGAGGATTTAGATGATAAAAATCGATGATAAACTAAAACCGGAAGATCTCGCGCCGAACGTCGCGTACGTGTTCGAGAACGCGCAGCGCGCGACGCGGTTGCTCTCGGGGCGCCGGCGCCCGGAAGAGGGCGCGCCGGTTTTTACGATCGACGGCCGATACACCTCGCGCGGTTGGACCGAGTGGACCGAAGGGTTCCAGTTCGGAAACGCGATCTGCATATTTGATGTCACCGGCGACGCGGATTTTCTCCGAGTCGGGCGCGACGGCACCGTCGCGCGTATGGCGACGCACGTGAGTCACATCGGCGTGCACGACCACGGCTTCAACAACGTGAGTACGTACGGAAACCTGCTGCGCCTCATGAGCGAGGGACGCATCGAAGAAAACCCGTGGGAGCGACGGTTCTACGAGCTCGCGCTGAAGGTGTCGGGCGCGGTGCAGGCCGCGCGATGGACCACGCTGCCCGACGGCCTCGGCTTTATCCACTCGTTCAACGGGCCACACTCGTTGTTCTCGGACACCGTGCGGTCGCTCCGGTCTCTCGCTGTCGGACACAAACTCGGTCACGTCCTGATGGGCGAACAAGACGCACGGATCTCGCTGATGAAACGGCTCGTGCAACACGCCGAAGCGACCGCGCGGTACAACGTGTACTTCGGCGATGGCCGTGACTCGTACGACGTGCGCGGCCGAGTCGTTCACGAGTCGATCTTTAACGTCACGAGCGGAGCGTACCGGTGCCCTTCGACGCAACAAGGCTACTCGCCGTTCTCGACCTGGACGCGTGGGCTTTCGTGGGTGCTCTCGGGGTATCCCGAGCAGCTCGAGTTTCTCGAGACCTTGAGCGAGGACGAACTGCCGCCGGACGTCTTTGCCGGTGTGCCCGGCATCGCGAACCGACGCGACCTCCAAATGCGGTTCCTCGAGACCGCGCGCGCGGCCGCCGACTTCTACATCGCGAACACCCCCGTCGACGGCGTCCCGTACTGGGACACCGGCGCGCCGAATATCGAGAAGATCGATCGCTACCTCGACAAACCCGCCGATCCGTTCAACGAACACGAACCGGTCGACAGTTCCGCCGCGGCGATCTGCGCGCAAGGGTTGATCCGGTTGGGACGGTACATGATCGCGCACGGCGAGACCGACGCGGGCGGCCGGTACCTCGGCGCGGGTCTCACGACCGCGCGCACGGTCTTCTCCGACCCGTACGTCGCGACCGAGCCCGACCACGAAGGAATTCTTCTTCACTCGGTGTATCACCGTCCGAACGGCTGGGACAACGTGCCGGCCGGGCGTTCGGTCCCGTGCGGCGAGTCGTGCATGTGGGGTGACTATCACGCGCTCGAACTCGGTCTGCTCGTCAAAAGGCTCGCCGAGGACGGACCGTATCCGACCTTTTTTGCGGGGATCCGATGAGTACGCCGCTCGACCTTTCGCGCCTCTGCGTTCACACGATAACGACCAAACCGTGGGCGATCGAGACCGCGATCGAGAAGTACGCGGCGGCCGGCATCACCGGCATGACGGTGTGGCGCGACGCGCTCGACGGCCGTGACCCGGCCGCGGTTCGACGCAAGATCGCCGATGCGGGGCTGACCGTCGTTTCGCTCTGCCGCGGAGGGTTTTTCCCGTCCGCCGACGCCGAGGCGCGCAGAGCCGCGATCGCCGACAACAAGACGGCGGTCGATCAGGCCGCGGCGATCGGAGCGCCGGGGATTGTTTTGGTGTGTGGCGCGGATCCTCGACAGACCCTCGACGTGTCGCGACGACAGATCGTCGACGGCATAGCCGAGGTCGCGCCGTACGCGGCCGAAAACGGCGTGAGTCTGTACGTCGAGCCGCTTCACCCGATGTACGCCGATACGCGCTCGGGTATCGTCACGCTCGCACAGGCGATCGACGTCTGCGACGAGATCAGTGCGCCGAACGTCTCGATCGCGCTCGACGTGTATCACGTGTTCTGGGATCCGGCGGTCGAGGCCGAGATCGCGCGGTGCGGCGAGTCGGGGTACCTCTCGGCGTTCCACGTCTGCGACTGGCGCGTCCCGACGCGCGACTTTCTGAACGACCGGACCGTCATGGGGAACGGGTGTATCGACGTGCCGGGGCTTCGCAAACACGCCGAAGCCGCCGGGTTCGACGGGTACATAGAGGTCGAGATCTTCTCGACCGAGTACTGGGCCACGGAAATGGACGACTACCTCGCGCGAATTATCGACGCGTACACAAAAAACACATGATGCCGCGCGCTTAACGCCGCGGACACGGAGCAGGGGAGAGAGATGGAAAAGAAAATCAGGATTATCATGAACGGCGTGACCGGACGAATGGGGACGAACCAACACCTCGTGCGTTCGATCCTCGCGATCGCAAAACAGGGCGGACTGCTGCTGAAAAGCGGCGACGTCCTGATGCCCGAACCGGTTCTCGTCGGCCGAAACGAGGCAAAACTCGCCCGGCTCGCCGCGACGTATGGCGTCGAGCGATACACGACCGACCTCGACGCCGCGCTCTCGGACACGGCGAACGAGATCTACTTCGATTCGTCGGTGACCGAGCAGCGGGTACCCGGCGTGAGAAAGGCGATCGCGGCCGGGAAAGCCGTGTACTGCGAGAAGCCGACCGCGACGACCGCGGCCGAAGCGTTGGCGCTTGCCGTCGAGGCGGAGACCGCGGGGATCAAGAACGGCGTCGTGCAGGACAAACTGTGGTTGCCCGGGCTTTTAAAGCTGAAGTACCTGATCGATACCGGGTTCTTCGGAAAGATCATCTCGGTCCGGGGAGAGTTCGGGTACTGGGTGTTCGACGGAAAGCACCAGCCGACGCAACGCCCGTCGTGGAACTACCGCAAGGAAGACGGCGGCGGAATCATGATCGACATGTTCTGCCACTGGCAGTACGTGATCGAAAACCTGTTCGGCAAGATCCTCTCGCTCTCGGCGATCGGCGCGACGCATATTCCCGAACGCCTCGACGAGAACGGCCGTCCGTACGCGTGTACGGCCGACGACTCGGCGTACGGCACGTTCGCTCTGGCCGACGACATCGTGTGCCACTTCAACTCGTCGTGGGCCGTGCGCGTGCGACGCGATGACCTTCTGACGCTGCAGGTCGACGGCACCGGGGGATCGGCCGTTGCCGGGCTGCGCGACTGCGTCGTCCAGCCCGACGCGACGACGCCGAAACCCGTCTGGAACCCCGACATAGACTCTCCGATCGATTTTTTTGCGGGCTGGACGCGCGTTCCGAGCCGCGATCCGTACGACAACGCGTTCAAGGTCCAGTGGGAGCTCTTCCTCCGCCACGTCGCCGAAGACGCACCGTTCCGATGGTCGCTCCGCGAAGGCGCGAAGGGCGTTCAACTCGCCGAGCTCGGGCTGAAGAGCTGGGCCGAACGGCGATGGGTCGACGTTCCGGAGATTGGTTGACACCCCCGCGGCTCTTGGGCGAAGATTACCGAAACCGATAGAGATCGAAGGAAGGCGCAATGGCAACTCTTGAAATCAGACCACGGGAAAAATGTCGATGGGATCATCTCGCGCTCGGCGAGATCATGATCCGTCTGGACCCGGGTGACGGCCGCATCAAGACGACCCGGTCTTTCACCGCGTGGGAAGGCGGCGGTGAGTACAACGTCGCGCGAGGACTCAGACGGTGTTTTGGGCTGAGTACCGCCGTCGTGACGGCGATTCCGGACAACGACGTCGGCCGGCTGCTCGAGGATCTGATCCTGCAGGGCGGCGTCGATACGTCGCTGATCAAATGGGTGCCGTTCGACGGGATCGGCCGCTCGACGCGTCTCGGACTGAACTTCACCGAGCGCGGATTTGGTATCCGGGGAGCGCTGGGGGTTTCGGACCGCGCGAACTCGGCCGCGTCGCAGATGAAACCCGGCGACATCGACTGGAAGGTGATCTTCTCGGACGCGGGAGTGCGGTGGTTCCATTGCGGTGGTATCTTCGCCGCGCTCTCGGAAACGACGCCCGACGTCGTGATCGAGGCGATGAAAGCCGCGCACGAAGCCGGAACGATCGTGAGCTACGATTTGAACTACCGGCCGTCGCTCTGGAACGCGATCGGTGGGCCGGAGAAAGCGCAGGAGACGAACCGTGAGATCGCGCGGTACGTCGACGTCATGATCGGCAACGAAGAAGACTTCACTGCCGCGTTCGGATTTGCGGTCGAGGGTGTCGACGAGAACGTCACGGGGCTCGACCCGAACAGCTTCAAGAAAATGATAAAACGCGTCGTGTCCGAGTTTCCGAACTTCAAGGCCGTCGCGACGACGCTGCGCGAAGTACACTCGGCGACCGTAAACGACTGGGGCGCGGTCCTGTGGTACGACGGTGAATTCTACGAAGCCGATAATCGGGAAAAGCTCGAGATTTTCGACCGCGTCGGAGGCGGAGACTCGTTCGCGTCGGGGCTCACGTACGGGTTCCTTGCCGGGAAAGGGCCCGCCGAGGCCGTGAACTACGGCGCCGCTCACGGCGCGCTCGCGATGACAACGCCGGGCGACACGTCGATGGCGTCTCTCAAGGAAGTCGAAAAACTCGTGCGTGGCGGATCGGCTCGCGTCGAGCGATGATATGACGCTTCCGGCCAAAAGGCCGCGTGTTGAATATCCGTCGTGATCGTACTATAAATACCCGATGGAGAGTTTCACCGACGAGGCGGAGTACCACGAAGAAGTTCTCGGCCGCTCTGTTTTGCCTCCCGGTTTTCGGGCAGCCACCACCACTTTGACGTTTGTCCCGTCGGAACGACCGACGGGCGAGCCGTACAAGATGAACCTCGCGACGATTCTGCTCAACGAACCGAGTACCGGGATCGCGGGCGTCTTCACGCGGAACCGGTTTCCGGGCGCGCCTGTCGTTATCGCGCGCGAGAGAATGAAGGCCGGTGTGTTGCGCGCCGTGTTGATCAACAACAAAATCTCGAATGTCTGCTCTCGGACCGGCGTTGAGGACGCGCGCGTCCTCTGCTCGACGTACGCGGCCGCCACGGGTATCGATGAGACCCACGTTGTTCCGGTCTCGACCGGAATCATCGGTTGGCGCCTCCCGATCGCCGAGATGACCGCCGCGATCCCTGCTCTGATCGACTCGCTGCACGAAGGACCCGCGGCCGACGTCGCTCACGCGATCATGACAACCGACTCGTTTCCAAAAGTCCGATCGGCAACCGTCGGTTCAGCGAGGATCGTCGCGATCGCAAAAGGCGCGGGAATGATCGAGCCGAACCTCGCGACGATGCTCGTGTTTATCCTGACCGACGCCGACATAGACCGCGACGAACTGCAGACGAAACTCGAGGACGCCGTGCGCGTGAGCTTCAACCGAATCTCGGTCGACAGCGACATGAGCACGAGCGACATGGTCCTCGCGCTGAGCTCGCGGCGAACGCGGGTCGATCCGGACGAGTTTGCGGCTGCATTGACGGCGGTTTGCTCCGCTTTGGCCGAAGACGTCGTCCGAAACGGTGAAGGCGCGGGGCACGTGATCAAAGCACGGGTTTCGGGTGTGCCTGAGCAGACGCTCGCGGTCGCTTTGGGTAAGGCGGTCGTGAACTCGCCGCTTGTAAAGACGGCCGTATACGGGAATGACCCGAACGTCGGACGAATTGTCTCGTCGCTTGGCGATTATCTCGGTAACCACGACGTGCATCTCGACGTCGGAAGACTAGAAGTCAGGATCGGCGACGACGTCGTGTTCACAGGCGGCGCGTTCGACCTCGACAAAGAAAAAGAAACCCGCCTCGCGGGCTACATCGCCGGCGCGGCGCTGAACCCGCGCCTCAAAGGTTTCCCGCAGCACAACCGAACCGTCGACTTCAACATCGATTTCCACTCGGGAAACTCGTCCGCGTGTGTGATCGGTTCGGATCTGTCCGACGAGTACGTGCACGAAAACGCCGATTATCGCTCATAGAGGAAAAAATGGAAGATTCCGTAAAAAACACCGAATTGGAAACACACGTTCGTCGTGCGGGGGAACTGCTCGCGAAGTGTCGCGACGAAGTAGGACTCCGGATCGTCGGACAGCGCGAAATGATCGACGGATTGTTGATGGGCATCCTCGCGGGTGGCCACGTGCTGCTCGAAGGCGTACCCGGGCTTGCAAAGACGCTCGCGATAAAAAGCCTCTCGGAGGTGATCGACGCGGGATTCAAGCGCATACAGTTTACACCGGATCTCTTGCCCGCCGATCTCGTCGGAACGATGGTGTATCGTCAACAGACCGGCGAGTTTGTTCCGCGGAAAGGACCCGTTTTCACGAACATCATCCTGGCCGACGAGATCAATCGCGCACCGGCAAAGGTCCAGTCCGCGCTGCTCGAGTCGATGGAAGAACGTCAGGTCACGATCGGCGACACGACGTATCCGCTTCCTGATCCGTTTTTTGTGCTCGCGACGCAAAACCCGATCGAACACGAGGGAACGTATCCGCTTCCGGAGGCGCAACTCGACCGGTTCGTCATGAAACTGACCGTATCGTATCCGACGCACGAGCAGGAACTCGCGATTCTCCGTCGCATCGGGGTCGAACACGAGATCTCGCTTCGTCGGATCCTGTTCAAACCGGATATCCGCCGGCTTCGGGAGATCGCCGAGCGGATTTCGGTCGATGAGCGAATCGAAAACTACATCGTCACTCTGGTCGCCTCATCGCGCGAGCGGATTACGCCGTCGCACGGATACGCGCGGTACATCGAAGTCGGAGCGTCCCCGCGCGCGACGATTTTTCTGTATCGATGCGCAAAAGTTCACGCGCTTCTCGACGGTCGGACGTTTGTCATTCCCGAAGATGTGAAAGCGGTCGCTCCGGCGGTTCTTCGCCATCGGCTCATTCTTTCGTACGAAGCCGAGTCGGAAGAGTTGACGACCGACGATGTTGTCAACCATCTGCTCTCGGCCGTGCCCGTTCCGTAGTCATGGTCACGCGCTCGGAAATGGCGCGCCTCGCCGCGCGGATTAAACGACTCAAGATCGTTTCGCCGAAACTCGTCGATTCGCTGCTTTCGGGAAACTACCGTTCGGTCTTTCGTGGCCCGGGAATCGAGTTCGACGAGGTGCGTAGTTACGTCGACGGCGACGACGCGCGTCTGATCGACTGGAACGTGAGTTCGCGTCTTGGGAGCGCGTACCTCAAGACGTTCAAGGAAGAGCGTGAGTTGACGGTGTTTCTGATCGCCGACGTCTCGGCGTCGCTTGAAGTCGGAGCGGGAGAGATTAACAAGAAGGACGTCGCGACTCTCGTGATCGCGTTGATCACGTACGCGGCGGCGCACAACAACGATAAGGTCGGGGGGCTGTTTTTCTCCGATGAGATCGAGAGCTGGATCCCGCCGGCAAAAGGACGAAACCACGCCAATCGCGTTATCCAGACGTCCGTGGTCCGGAAGTCGGCCGGACGAGGGTCCGATCTCGCACTCGCGCTGCGCGTGACTCTCGACACTATGAAACGCCGTGGCATCTGTATCGTCATTTCCGACTTCAAGACGGGCGGTTACTGGAGAGATCTCGCGTTGCTCGCGCGCCGACACGATGTTATCGCTGTACGAATCGACGATCCGCTCGATCGTGAGTTCCCACGTGTCGGATTGGTCCACGTCGAGGACCCCGAGAGCGGCCGCAGCATCCCCGCATTCGGCGCGTCGCGCCGGTTTCGCCGACGGTATCGTGAGTACTGGGAAGGCACCCGGCGTCAGTGGCGGCACGACTGTCGACGCGCCGGCGTTGCGACTATTGAGATCGACACAACCGATGATCCCGCGATGCGGCTCATCCAGTTTTTCCGGGCGAGGGGACGCCGGTGAAGGCTCTGCTCGTGTCGATTGTCGTGTTGCTCGGCGCTGTCGGCGTGCTCGAGGCGGAGTACGTCGTGGTCCGTACCGTTTTTCTTCCGCGCGTGTACTACGTAGGTGACCGCGTCGAGATGCGGACGACGATACGCCCGACCGGCGATACGGTTCCGGGGGAACCCGCCGAGCGCCCGGAGGTTTCATGGGGCACGATTCACGACATCCGTGTCGTCAATCGCGCCCCCGAACACGACATCCGGATAATGTTTACCGCCTTCCAACCCGGCACGTTGACGATCCCGATGCTCGACCTCGGCGGCATCATGGTTGGGGACCTAAACGTGTTCGTGTCATCGATCGCCGACGGACGATCCGAGATCACGTCTATCAAGCCACAACTTCTGGTCCCGACCACGCGCGTGCGGATCGCAATCCTGCTCGGCGTGCTGTTGTTTTTCCCCGCTTTCGTGCTGGTTGTCGTGACCTGGGGAAGACGAAATGCTGCCAAACTCTGGGAAAAATACCGAACCGTGATGCCGTATCGTCGAGCGATGCGCGCTTTGAGAGTTCTGCACGAACAGAAAGGCGATCTCGACGGTCGCCGGTTCTACATACGGTTACTCGAAGAGTCCCGGCTGTACCTGACTCGGCGGCTCGGACACGACTATCTCTCCGCGACAACCGGCGAGATCGGCGCGATTCTCCGATCCACTCTCGACTCCGACGATATTGCGGCGATCATGGACGTATTCCGGTACGGCGATCTCGTGAAGTTCGCTCATCGGCGTGCATCGGTCGAACGAAAGAATTCTGATCTCGTGACGCTGCAGCGCGTGATTGGGACGATCGAGACTCGTCGGCGTGAGCGCGAGGAGGCGAGACGTGTGGGTGTTTGAACAACCGGCGTATCTGTTGCTGCTATTTCTCGTTCCAGCGCTCGTGTTTTTTCGCCACTTCCGACGAAACCGCGGAGGAAAGATTACCATTCCGTTTGAGATATGGAATACAGGAGGGTTTGCACCGCCGTTTCTGGCCCGGTACGTCGTGTACGTCTGTGCGATCGTCGCGTACTGGGCCGGCGTGGTTCTCTGGATCTTTGCGCTTGCCGGCCCCGTTTCGGTGCACCGCGAACGCGTGTACCTCACGCCCGGGGTGAACATAATGTTCGTGCTCGACGAGTCGCCGACGATGGGCGCGGAGGACGTCGGGCCGATCAACCGGTTTGAGTCCGCGCGTGAGACGATTCGCCGGTTTATCGCGCGGCGCGAGAACGACCCCGTCGGGATCGTTTCGTTTGCCCGCGAAGCGGCTCTTCGCGCACCGTTGACGCTCGACTACCGGACCGTTTTGGAGGCCCTCGACACGATTCAGATCATGCAACTCGGCGACGGTACGGCGATCGGGATGGGGATCGCGCTTGCGACTCTACACCTCGATGCAGCGGACGGCGGTGAGAGTGTGATTATCCTGCTCACCGACGGCGTCAATAACGCGGGTGAAATCCTTCCCGAGACAGCTGCGCGCGTCGCGGCGAATTTGGGAGTTCGAGTTTATACGATCGGGATCGGTACAGAGGGCGAGGTTGCTCTTGAGTTCACGAACCCGAACACGGGGCAAACGTACCGCGGACGGATCACGGAATCGTTCGACGAACCGCAGTTGAGATGGATCGCCGAGACGACCGGTGGAGTCTATTTTCACGCCGCAAGTGGTGGCAGTCTCGACGCGATCCTGCATGCAATCGATTCGCTCGAGACCGTCGAACGTCGTTCCCGCGTGCAGGTTCACACGCGACCGCAGCACCGCATTCTCATTATCCTGGGACTCTGCCTGGTTTTCGCCGAGTTTATCGTGAGAAAGGTTGCTCTTGGGGAGATCGTATGAGCCCGGCGTACCCCGCGGTCCTGTGGCTCCTGCTTGGTTTGATCCCGGTTGCCGGCGTGTTGTTCGTGCAGTTCGTTCGCCACCGAGAGCAAGTCGAGCTCGTTACGGGAATGTGGCGCAAAACCGACGTCGCAAACGTCCTCGTCGTGAAGTGGTTTTTTTCGTCGCTGCTCTTCCTGATCGCGCTCGCCGCGGGGATTCTCGCGATCGCGGAGTTCTCGTGGGGGACCGCCCCCGTAGAGGAGGATCGCAGCGGTCTTGATGTCGTGCTCGTGGTCGACGTATCGTGGAGTATGCTCGCCGACGACATCCGACCGAGCCGGCTTGACCGTGTGCGCGAAGTGATTCGAGGAGTAATCCAGGAGTTTCCGGAGTCGAGGTTTGGGCTTGTCGCGTTCAAGGGGACGGCCTTGAGGCTGGTTCCGATGACGTCTGATACGTTGGCGGTCGAGTCGGTCCTTGACGCGCTGAGTCCTACGATTATCGCGGCACCGGGAACCGACATCGGAGTCGGTATCACCGCGGGGCTCGCAGCATTCCCCGAGGGAACCGACCGGCATCGGGCGATCATAGTGTTGTCCGACGGCGAAAACTTACACGGAACGCCTTTCGCCCCGGCAATGATCGCGGCCGACCGCGGCATCGCGGTTTTTGCAGTTGGCTCAGGGACGCTCGACGGGTCGACGATCCGTTTGCCGAGTGGAGAGCTTCTCCGCGACGCGTCGGGGGATGTCGTCATCTCTCGGCTCGATCCCGACACGCTTCGGCGGATCGCCGAGCTGACTGGTGGCCCGTACGTTTCGCTCGGCGACCCGGATGCGTTCGCGCGGATAGTCGGTGAGATGAGGGCAATGTACAGCAGGCGCGTGACGGAAGGTTTTCGTTTGGCTCCAGTACGACGGTATCGATTGTTTCTTTTGATCGCATTGGTGTCGCTTATGGTCGCGATGGGAGTAAGAGCCGTACGATGGCGAAATATATTCTGATCCTCACGACGAGTCTCGTTTTTTCGAGCTGTGGGGTGGTGGAACCGTACTGGAGCGTGCTTCGGGGAAATCACTCTTTCAGCAGGGGAGAGTACCAGACGGCTATCGTCCGGTACTTCGAAGCGCTCGAGCATGAACACTCGATACCGTGGATTCTGTACAACCTCGGGAACGTGTACCACGCGCTCGGAGAGACCGAAGCCGCGCTTCGGACATGGCACGATATCGCGGAGTTCGACGACATTCAGATCCGGTTCGGCGTATCGTTTAACCGAGGTGTGTTGTTTTTTGAGATGGGACGATACGCTGATGCGTACGCCGAGTTTCGTCGTGCTTTACGGCTCGCACCGCAGGATCTCGACGCGAAAATCAACGTCGAACTCGCTTTTCAGCGCATGACCGCGGGCGAACAGGCGCAGGCCGTTCGGCCGTCCGAGACGCCGTCGCGTCCCGAGGTGTCGGGTGAAGAAGCGGCGCGTATTTTGGAGTACATGCGCAGGAGGGAGGGACGGCAATGGATTGCGACCGATGCGATCGAGGAGCCGGTTGGAGGAAACGATTGGTAGGCCGAACCGCTGCATTCGTCGCACTGATCCTCGTCGCTTTCCCGAGCGCTTACGCGGTCGAACCCGAGATGCGAGTTTCGAGTCGGCGGATCGCTCAAGGCGCACGACTCTCGATAGAGGTTTTTGTCGAGGGTCTATCACCCGATGATGTTCGAGTCGCTTCTGTAGATACCCCGAGAGTTCTGACGTACCTGGCCGGTCCCGACGTTTCGGTCCAGGCAGGGTCAGTCAGGATCGCGTTTGCCTACTCGGGCAGGGAACCCGGTCGGGCAGTTTTCCCGTCCGTTGAGATCGTTACATCGGAGCAGATCGTCCGGACCGAGCCGTTTGTAGTGGAGG
Organism: Spirochaetaceae bacterium; assembly: GCA_007695285.1. Classification (GTDB taxonomy): domain Bacteria; phylum Spirochaetota; class Spirochaetia; order DSM-27196; family PXBQ01; genus PXBQ01. The sequence goes on from REEC01000130.1 coordinate 48,331, forward strand.
TGTCCGAGCGGAACGATCCGACCCGCGTTCCGTTCGACGCCGCGTGGCGCGCCGCCGACCACAGTCCTTTTGAAGGGCAGACGATTGCGCTTTTTCTCGAGATGCGAGATACACCCTCGCTTCTCTTTCCCGATGCCATCACAGTGACCCCGCCTTCCTCGGGCCTTTTTCAGGAGGTCCAGGGGATCGGAACGATTCGGTCGCAGACAATCGACGGGTTCGAGCTCCTCGACGTGCCGATCGCGGCATTCCTTTTCACCCCGTCGCAGGTCGGGACCGTCACGGTGCCGGCGGCGCAGGTGCGGAGCGCCGGTTACACGAGGACTGCCCCTGCTATAACCCTCACGGTTGAAGCTCTTCCCGAAACCGTTCGCGAAACCGGTGCCGTCGGGGATTTCTTGTACTCCGCGACGATCGACACCGCGGATTTGGTCGAAGGTGAATCGAGCGTCGTGACTATCACCGTCGAAGGAACCGGAAACCTCGAGTTTCTCCGCATGCCGGGAATCGAAGCCGACGGAACAATTGTCACCGAGGCCGGCGACGTCTCCCGGTTCGTACCGCACGAGGCCGGTTACACGGGATCACGACACAAGACCTACCGGATTACGCCGACGCGCGGCGGTGACTACACGGTTCGCGTCGGATCGTTTCCGTACGTCGAACGAGCGACCGGAGTCGTGCGCACAATCCCGGGCCGGTCGTTCACCGTTTCGGTATCAAGCGTTGGGACCGTGTCTGAGGGCGCCGCCGGCGAGGCGCTTACCGTGCTCGACGCCGAAGGCGTCAAGGCCGTTCAACCATTGAACGTGTACCGGAGGCCGGTTACGTACCTTTTTCTGCTTCCGGGTTTTGTGGCGGTTTTTGTGGCGCTCTTTGTGCGATCGCGGCGAAAACGCGCAGGGATTTTTTCACTCGCTGTTTTTTTCCTCGCTCTCGGCGTCCCCGAGCTCGACGACTCGGCCTTGAATTCCGCGTATATCTTGTGGTCCGCCGACGAGATAGAGCAATCCTTCCGCATCTACGACGAGGTCGTCCGCGAGTCACCCGACATCGTCGGCGTCTGGTACAACCGCGGAGTTGCGGCGTTCTCGCTCGGAGACACCGCCGAAGCGGTGTACTCGCTGCGGCGGGCGCTTACGGCGAATCCGCACTTTGGCGACGCACGACGCGCGTTGTCGACGGTCGAGTCGGACGTTGGTCTGGAACGGCAAGTCGAGATTCGGTCCTTTGTGCATCCGGACTACGCGGTCTTGCTGCTCGCGATCGCGTTTATATTAGCGTGTGCTTTTTGTGTTGCTGCGATTTGCAGGACGCGGGGAGGGTATGTCGCGGCCGCCGTTTTCTTTCTCGCCTTAGCGATCGGCGCGGCGGGTCTGGTTCCGTTTGGTGCGCATTTGGTCGGATCGGACATCGCGATTGTCGCGGAATCCGACCTGGAACTCAAACGCGTTCCCGCCGAAGACGCCGAGCTGTGGCACTCGCTACCGGCCGGGACCGCCGTGACGATCGAGTCCGAACACGAGCAGTTTTACCTGATACGGACCGGTTACGGCATCTCCGGATGGATACAGTCAGCGTCGGTTCTGACTAACCGAAGGCAAAGATGAAGCCAAACGACACAAGTTTTTTCGAGTTCATGGAGGAGTATCTCCGGCATAACCCTCCCGAGGAAAAAGACGCGATTGTTGCCTCTGCGCACGAACCGCGGGTCGCGCTCAAGCGCCTGCCGACCGACGACATTCTTGATCTTCACGGCTTGACGGTAACCGAGAGCGAGCTGATGATCGACCGGTTTCTCCGCCGATGCGCGAGCGCGGGGATGAATAAGGTTTTGGTGATTCACGGTAAGGGTAACCACTCCGACAGAGGAGGCGTATTACGCGACGCTGTTCGGCGAATACTCGAGCGTCACCCGTGCGCTGGGGAGACAGGCACGCCCGGTCGCGACGAAGGCGGAACCGGTGCGACGTGGGTGAGGGTGAAGCGGACAAAACCCGCGGGGAATTTCAAAAATTATCGTTCGCGGTAGATGATGCGGCCACGCGTGAGATCGTACGGCGAGAGAGCTACCTTGACTTTGTCCCCGGGCACGATGCGAATGTAGTGCTTACGCATCTTTCCCGAAAGGTGTGTCAGGATCAAATGCCCATTCTTGAGTTCAACACGAAACATCGTGTTCGGTAGCGATTCCTTGACTATTCCTTCAACTTCGATGGCTTCTTCTTTCGCCACGTATTCTCCTTTTTCGCTCGTTTTCGGCCTTCATGTACCGGGAATGGTCGACCTAAAAAATCTATATTATATTAGTCGAACCGTGTACAGCCTGTCAACTCAGCGAACTGCTGACGTGTGGCTTAGTTACTTGACACTTGTCTGTTTATCCGTAAAGTGTCTGCTTTAATTCGTGGCGGAGGTTTCCCGAATGGATAGAGAGTTTATCGAGAGAATGAAGACCGCTTTGATCGAGCTGAAAAAGAGTATTATCGACAATCTTATCGCGGAGAACACCGAGTTCAAGGAGATCGTCGAGGGAATCAACCCGAAGGATCTTGTCGATATAGCCGCCGAGGATATCGACCGGCGCACGATCGAGGCGATTGGGGCGCAGGAGGTAAAACGCCTCCGGTTGATCGACGCGGCACTGTCGCGAGTCGAGAATGAAAAGTACGGTCTCTGCATGAAGTGCGGCAAGAAAATTCCCGAAGAACGACTGCTCGCGATTCCGTACGCCTTGATGTGTATCGATTGCAAGACCGTTGAGGAGCGTCGCACACGTTGATCTGAGTAACCGAATCTACTCAACGGCGCAGAGTTTATAGTAGGTCCGTCCTTGCCGATAATCATATCGGGGGACGGACGTGATGATTGAAGTAGTAAATCGCGACGCGTTAAAATTCTCCAATCCCGCGTCGCTTCATCTGTTGCGCGCGCAGGTATCCGAACAGCGGATCTCGTTGCCGGTCCGCGGACCGTTGAGTTTCGTTCGGATGAAACACGTCACCGGCGTTCCTGCGGGAGAAGACGGCCGAGCGTACTCGGTCTTCCGTTTACGCGTGCTCGATACTTTGATTGATCGATTGAGCACCGCGCGAGGGGAAAGGCTTCAGACCCCGGAACTCGACGAGAGCACGGACCTCGATGCGCTGATCGAACGCTACAGCCGGCAGTTGTACGAAGCGGTGCGTGCGGCAGAAACCGGCCCGTATGCGGGGCGGATCGGATCGGGGTCGGCCGATCTCGGGCTGTATCTGAACTTGCTTGTTTAACCGATGAATCCCATTAATCTACCTCTCGTGATGCTCGCGATAGGCGCGGTTTTCTTTTTCCTTGTCCCGGCGATCGGAGCTTTTTCGATTCGGCGGAAATGGAGGAGTTTCAGATCGCGTCTGACGTCTTCCGCGGCGTCGCCCGTTGCGACGTACCGGCGACTGCGTTCGGGTGAAGGCACTACCGATCAGGCCGCTATCGGCGTATTCAGATTCTTCGGCATGCTCGAAGCAATTCTCGAGAACGATACCGTATGGATCCGCGACGAGGATGTCTCACTGTCGGCCGAGTTGAACGACGTAAAGGTATACTTGCTGGCGACCGGCGTCGCGCTGTCCGAACCGCTTGACGACGAAAAAACACCCGTGAATATCCCATGGTCAAAAGTCGGTTCGTTGATCGAGGGCACCAAAGTCTTCATTCACGGGACGTTGTTCACAGACGCCGGTCGCGCAGTCTTTCGATCGAGCCCCGCCACACCCTTGTTCGTGATCCTGTTCGACGGAGACGAGCACGACCTCTCCCGCCGCGCGATCTGGACCGGTCGCCAGCGAAACGAGTACTGGAACCATCTTACGCCGGCGTCGCTCGCCGTCGGTTCGTTGGCTATGATCGTCGCCGCATACGTGGCGCTGAATGTCCCCGGTTTCGGGTACGTGGCGCGCGCGGCGGTGACCATGGGGTTGGCTCCGGTGCTCCCTCTTTTCCCGCCGGGTGTGGCGTTTTTTTTCCTGTATCGGAAACTATGGCGCGACGGGCGGGTTTTGCGCGCCGAACGCGACCTGGTGATGCTTCCGATTGCGACCGCTCTCGGCGATCACGACACCGCGTCGCTGCCCGGTGGCGAACAGTACGTTTCGAGAGTTGTTTCCCGCGAGGAACTTGACGGTCTCGTCGCGTCCGGTCTTGCGATTCAAGACGTGACAATTCGTCCGCGCGACGACGAACGGTGGTACGCGTTCGGCAGGCCCGCAGACGGGGGCATAGCTCCGCCCGGAGATCCGATCGTTCCGGGGGTTTTGATTCCCGGGGAGCCCCGCCGCCTTTCTGTTGAGTGCGCTCGACGGGCCCGGAGTTATGAGATAGCCGCTCTGCTTGTGTTCTTTGCCGGCCTTGTGACAAACATGGCGCTCGTCTTCTTTCTGCTAGGCTATGTCGTTCCGTAGCCGCGGCTTCCGGCTAGTCCTTTTTCTTCGCAAAATTCACGTTTAGCTTTCTACCACGGAATTCGGTTCCGTTGAGCGATTCGATCGCGGTCGTCGCCTTTTCGGGCGTGACTTCGACGAACGAGTAGTTGTCGAGGATCTTGATCTGGCCGAGATCGCTTCCCTCGAGCCCGTCAACGTTCGAGAAAAGCGCGAAGAGGTCTTTCGGGAAAACCCGCTTATTCTTGCCGATTCCCACAAAAATACTCGACATCTCGCCGTTCTGTGACGAGGTGGCTCGTTGTTGTGGTTCCGCGCCTGTATTTGCTTTCGTGTTGGCTTTTGTGTTTGCCTTGGCGTTTGCGTTCCCAGTAGGCATCATCGTTGGCGATGAGCCTGACGTAAGCTGTTTGAGAAGATACGCCGCGAAGTATCCTCGGACGAAAAACGAAACATTCTTGTTCACCAAGCGACGATACTCGTTGAGCTCGTCCGGATCTTCTGACTCGTGGATGCGGCGGACGATATCACGAATCGTTTTTTTCATCGTATCATGGTCAAAACGGTTCTTTTTTTTCATGGCTGGCTCCTTCCTGTTGAGATCGGGAATGTTGATGTACGACGGTCTTCGGAATAATGAAACGATCTCCTGGGCGGGTACATGAATCGTCGCGGAGAAAATTACCGACCGCGGTAGGGTCGTGAACCTCGAAAAAATAAACCGAAGGTCCGCGTTGAAGCCCGCCGCATCGCTTTCGTCGGGTTCGTGAACGATGCAGGCTTTGACATGCGATAATGGGAGATCGTCCCGCCGTAAAAAATCGATGATGCGATCGGATGTTCCTATAACGATTTCGGGCTTTGTAGTTATCCGTTCCGCCTCCTTTCGGTACACGTCGTCTGCCCCGAGACCGACGGTACGTGCTCGTGGTATTTTAGCGGCGTATTCCCACGCCTTCTTGACCATTGCCGGTTCGGGAAGGATCACGAGGACCTGGCAGTCGGATCCCGGGCGAATCGAGGCAAATCGGACGGGTGAGAGCAAGAGTTCCGGTTCGACGGGGACGTCGCCGGTTTCAATCACAAGGTCTCTGTGTTTTCGAAGAAACGGTTCAATTAACTGAATGTATCCTGCGTTTCGCATCGTTGGTTTTTTCCAATTATCGGTGCTATAACAATATAAGTTACCGGCCGTGTGTGTCAATAAACCCGTCGGCAATTCATGGCGGTGCGGAACGAAAGAGAGGCGAAAAACGGGAGCAGGCGGATGGCAGTAGACAGAATATCGGTGAAGAGATTATAAAGTTCCGCGCATAGCGGTCGATACTCGGGGAAGGAGAGACAATGAAACGTGTGTTTTTCGCGTGCGTAACGCTTCTTTTGGCGCTTGGTGGTGTCGGTGCCGACGAGGTCGAGTTTCGGTTTCGATACCGTGAGAACGACCGGTACCGGATCGTCACGACGGTGAATCAGGTTGTTCATCTCGACGGCAGGTATTCGCACTCGGCGGTGATCCACAATCGGATCGCGGTGCGTGTACCCCGTGTCGAGGACGGACGAGCTTTTCACGAGGCGACGTTTCAAACATCCGAGGAGTCGTCGACGGCGGGAGGGCCGTTTCGACTCCAGTCCGAGTATCCGTCGGAGTTTTGGCGCGACCGATACGGGGCATACGAGATCGCCCCGGAGTTCTTCATGCCGGTTGTGCGCGACGTGCCGCGATTCCCGGAAGTGCCCGTACGGGTGGGGGACACGTGGGCGCTCGACGGTCACGAGGCGCACGACTTCCGCCACAGTTTCGGTATTCCGGACGTATTCCGGTTCCCGATTCCGGTGAGGTACGAGTACCTCGGTAGAGACGAGCTCGACGGTCGCGAGTACGACGTGATCTCTATCTCGTACAATGTCTTTTATCGGCCCAACCGTCGATACAACTCGCCGGAGTATCCGACTTTGATAACCGGCTCGACCGATCAACTGTTGTACTGGGACAACGTGCTTGGTCGCCCGTACTACTACACCGAAGAGTACGCGTTTTTTTTCCAACTTTCGACGGGGCGTACGGCGCAGTTCGAGGGGACCGCCGAAGGAAAGGTCGTCGAGTCGCTGCCGTTTGACCGCGACGAGGTGCGCGATCAGGTCGAACGAGACCTCCAGGACGGCGGTTACGACGCGGCGGTCACGAGTGACGACCGCGGCGTGACGATCACCCTCGACGACATTCAGTTCCTCGCTGATTCATTCGATCTGCTCGCGAGCGAAAAGGTCAAACTCGACCTGATCGCGAGAGTACTGGAGCGGTATCCCGACCGTGACATCATGGTGTCGGGACACGCGGCGCGCGTGGGAACCGAGGAGTACTTACAGGAGCTCTCGGAAAACCGCGCGGCCGCGGTCGCGGAGTATCTCGTAGAGATCGGTATCGAGCCGCCCGAACGTGTCCTCACGCGAGGCTACGGCTCAACCGTCCCGGTCGGCGACAACACCACCGAATCCGGCCGCCGCCAAAACCGCCGCGTCGAGATCACGATTTTGGAGAACTGAGCGGGGCGATCGCTTGACTTTCGGTCGGTCATACGTGAGATTAATTCAATGCGTCTTCTCTCAACCGGAGTAATTCTTGGCGTCGTTGTCGCACTCGCCGGCTGCTTGAACCCGCTTTTCTCGCGGACAGATTCCGAGCTTCCTCAAATTCAGAGCGCAGAGCCGAATGATCCTCTCTACTCTCCAGGGTTACTGTACGGTTCTGATGTGACTATCGACCAAAACTGGAACTACGCGATGATCGGTATGCCCGAAGCGTGGGGATTTCTGCACGATCCGGTTTTTTCAGGTCGATTCGGCAGCTCCGTTGTCGCAGTTATCGACTCCGGATACGCCGTGCATAATGATCTTCCTCCCCGTAATTTACTGATCGCCGATGCGTGGAATTTCTTCGAAGATACCGATAACGCGCTTGATTCGGGTGGATATCAAGGCTCGTGGCACGGGGTACACGTTGCGGGGACTATCGCGACGGACACCGACAATGGGTCGGGCGGCTCCGGAGTCGGCTGGAATCGTGTTCGGGTTATTCCCCTCAAGGTTTTCCCTAACCGGAACACGACCGCAAACGATAATGAGACCATTACGACGGCAGTAGTCAACGCGGTTTTGTACGCCGCTGGTGAACCGAATATTTCAGGAAGATACCCGAGCCACCGTATCTCCACAATCAACATGAGCCTTGGTGGTCCGAATGACAGTGCAGTTCTGGCAGAAGCCGTGGAAATTGCGGTCGCTCGCGGTTTGACGGTGATCGCGGCCGCCGGCAACTCGGGCGCTGACAACAACACCCGCATGTATCCCGCAGCACTCGAGAGCGTGATTGCGGTCGGTGCCGTAGGGCCGTCTTATTCGCGTGCCTCCTACTCCAATTACGGAGATTACCTTGAGTTTGTCGCCCCCGGCGGTGAATATAACGGGAACCCACAGGACCTAATCTGGAGTACCGTCGGCGAGACCACCGCTTCGTACGGCGGCATGGCCGGGACTTCGATGGCGGCGCCGCATGTGGCGGGGGTGGTGGGGTTGATGTATGCGTATAACCCGAACCTTACGCAGCACGCGGTTCGGGACATTCTCAGGCGGACGGCGGTCGACCTCGGCGCGCCGGGGTGGGACCCCGAGTACGGGTATGGGTTGATCGATGCCGGGAAGGCGTTGCTGAATACACCCGCGGCGATCGGG
>REEC01000034.1 GCA_007695285.1 Spirochaetaceae bacterium
CCGGCATGATGATCACCTCCGACTGGGAGGCGCACATGTCGACGAGAAACACCGTTTCGTGCATGGGGCACGGTCAGGCGGCCGGAACCGCGGCGGCGCTCTGCGCGGAACGCGGCATCGGTTCGCGCGAGCTTCCGTACGCGGATCTCCGGACCGCGCTCGAGGCCGGCGGCGTGTACTTCGAGGCGTGAGCCCGGAATGTCGCTGACCGCGCTTCTTTTTCTCGTCGTCTCAGCGTTTGTCCATGCCGGGTGGAACGCGCTGGGCAGGAGAACGCGTCCGGCAGTCGCGTTCTACCTTGTCGCGAGCCTAACCGGCGCCGTGGTACTCGCGCCGGCGGCGGTGTTGTGGCACGCGACCGCGGCATTGATTCCCGGTGTCGTTCTTCTGTTGTTGATTCCCGCAGGGTTTTTCCAGATGTTGTACTTCACGGGGCTCGCGGGCGCGTACAAGACCGGCGACATGTCTGTCGCGTATCCTTTTGCGCGCGCGCTCCCGGTGCTGCTGGTACCGGTCGTGACGACCGCGCTCGGGCACGGGACTCGGCTCTCACCGTTCGCGCTCGGAGGGATGGTCGGCGTAACGATCGGTATGTTGGTGATTCCGCACGCGTCGTTTTCAACCTTCTCATGGAGCGCGTTCCGCGGAAGGTGGCCCGCATTCGCTATTCTCGCGGGAATCGGCACGACCGGGTACTCGATCGTCGACAACGCGGCGCTAAACATATATCGCCACGCGGTGGCGGCCGGCGCCGCGAACGACTCGAGCGCGAGTATCGCAGCGCCCGTCATCTACGGATTCTTCGAGTCGCTCTCCGCGGCGCTTTTTCTGCTGGCTGCGGGCCTGCTTATACGCGGTCCACGACGCGTGGCCGCGGACGTTCGGTCGATCTCGACACGCGACGCGGTTGCGGCCGGGATCGGCATCATCGGTGCGTACGTGCTGGTTCTGATCGCGTACGGCTTCGCCGACAACGTGTCGTACGTCGTCGCGTTTCGGCAAATGAGCCTCCCGATCGGGCTCGTGCTCGCCGCGACGTTTCTGCGCGAACGTATCACGTGGCCGCGCGTGATCGGGACGACACTGATCGTCGCGGGCCTCGTTACGGTCGGGTTCGCCGGTTAGCCGGGTCGGCCGCGGTTGCCGGGTTTCGGTTTTTCGGATACGTTCCGGCAGAGAGCACTACACGAGAACCGAGGCCGACAATGACGATCGAGCAGAACGACTACTCGCTTTCAACAGGGTACGATTCGACGCGATGGTATTACACACGAAGGGATATCGCGCTTTCTCTTCCGATCGTACTGCCTGCGTTCGAGATCGACGGCCGTCTGCTCTGCCCGGACGGGACGGCGCTACATCCTGCGTCGCAGCCGGTGACTCGCCACGGCACGGTCGTTGAACACCGGCTCGAGACCGATCGATGGATAGACGCGAACGGCGCTGCAGTCGAGCCGGGTGTTACTTTCGCTCTGACTCTCCGAACGACGGCCGACAGCCCGGTCGTGCGTTTCCGGTACGCCCTCGGCGCGGTCGCCAAAGACTCGAGAGATACACCCGCTCGAATGACGCGCACGAAGCACACGCTTCGGTATCTCGGTCTCCCGTGCGCGACGTGCTCCGATTTTGTCGAGATCACGCTCAGCGAGTTCGACGAGATGGTGCACTCGTACCGTCCGCGCGAACGCGCGATCACGCCGGCGGAGATCGAGAACGGCGTCGAGCGCATGGGGCCGATCGTTCGCATGGCGCTGCGTTCGGTGGGCCACGCCGATGCGGTCGCGTTGATCGCGTACGAGCACGGTTCCCAGACCCCGGACGCGTTTCTTCGGTACCGCTTCGATCGTACGGCGTGTGTACTCGAAGAGGCAAAAAGCACTTTCGCCGACGGGCTCCCGATCGAAGGCGACTCAGCGTTTGAGAGCGTGTGGTTCGATCTCGCGGTGGGGTCACAGGGGCACGATGAGCTCGCGACGCGCTTCCGCGAGTTTGTGCTCCGCGACCTCTCGCCGAACGCCGCATCGCGCGAACCGTACGTCTTCTACAACACGTGGAACTACCAGGAGCGGCACCAGGCGTGGGAGCACGGCAAGTATCTCGACACGATGAAGAGCGAGAGAATCCTCGCGGAGATCGACGTGGCGCACGAGATGGGGATCGACGTGTTCGTGATCGACACCGGGTGGTACGGCAAGACAGGTGAGTGGTCGGTCAACCTGGATTTCTTCCCGGACGGGCTCGACCCGATCCGAGAGAAACTCGAGCGGTACGGCATGAAACTCGGGTTATGGTTCAGCCCGCGCCAGGCGGCGGTCTCGAGCCGGATTGCGCGCGATCACCTCGACTGCCGGTCCGCGAAGAACGGCGTCACGGTTCCTCCGTCGCCGGTCTGGGAAACCGAAGAGAGTTACTCGATGTGCCTCGTGAGTCGGTACTGGGAGGCGTTCGCCGACGAGCTAATCAGGTGTAACGCGGAGTACGGCGTGACGTACTACAAGTGGGACGCGGTCGGCCAGTACGGTTGTGACGCCGCAAACCACTACCACGGTGGACCGGAGCACACGGCCGAAGAGCGGTCACAGATGCAGGCGTTCGAGCAGGTTCGCTACATGCAGAAAGTGATCGATAAGCTCTGCGCGGCGGTCCCTGATGCGATCGTCGATTTTGACATCACCGAATCAGGCAGATCGGTCGGGCTCGCTTTTCTTGCCTCGGGTAAGTACTTCCTGATCAACAACGGCCCGTACTATCGGTCTTTCGACGACCCCGAGTACGCACCGGGTGGTGGCATGGGTTCGAACGTCTTTGTTTTCCCGGGTCCCGCGCGACCACGCGTCTGCCGCGCGCCGCTCGGATACGATCGGTACGTACCGTCGGTCTTGTTTCTGACGCACTACCTGCCCGACGATCCTCTCGCGTCACAAATCGTCAACCTCGCGTCGCTCGTGCTCGGACAGAACGGAATCTGGGGCGATCTGCTCGGCGTATCGGAGAGCGGCGTTCGGTTCATCGGCGAGTCGCTTGCCCGGTACAAGACCGTGCGTGACGACATCACCGAAGCGGCTCCGGTCACGAGCGGATCCGTCGCAAGCGCACCCGAGATCCACGAGAAAATCAGTAACCGCACGCGACGAGGGGTCGTGTCGATTTTCTCATCGACGCGAGGAACGTACCTCTACGTCACGGCGTCGGTCGTCGCCGATTCGTGGTTCACAAGCCCCGGAGTCACGGTCGAGAAACTCCCCGAC
>REEC01000280.1 GCA_007695285.1 Spirochaetaceae bacterium
GCGTGTCGTTCGAACGGCGCTCGACGCGGGGATCAACTTCATCGATTCGTCCGAGAACTACGGAACCGAAGAAGCGATCGGCAACGCGCTCACCGCGTATCCGCGCGAGTCGTACTACGCTTGCACGAAGTACAGTCCGCACCGGGACGGCCGACTCCGGACGGCGACCGAGGTCGAGGACGCGCTCGACGCGAGTCTCAAACGTCTGCGTGTGGAGTACGTCGACGTGTACATGGCGCACGGCGTCGCGCCGGACCGCTACCAGGAAGTGCGCGACAGCCACATCCCGATTCTTGAGAAGCTGAAACAAAAAGGCAAGATCCGGTGGACCGGGATCACCGAAGGATTCTCTACCGACACCGAACACGGCACGCTGATCCCGGCCGCGCGCGACGGCCTGTTCGACGTGATGATGGTCGGGTACAACATCCTGAATCAGTCCGCGCGCGAGACGGTTCTGCCGAACGCGCGAGCGAACGGCATCGCGACGCTCTGCATGTTCGCGGTCCGACAGGCGCTGATCGACGAGAGGCATCTACGCGAGTACTTCGCCGATCCGAAGCGCGCCGAACAGGCGGCCAGGGTCGAGCTCGACGAGCTCTTCGCGGTGATTCACGACGAACTCGGCGACACACCACTCGCCGACATCGCGTACCGGTTCGCCCGCGATACCGAAGGCATCGACGTCATCCTCTCGGGCACCGGCAACCCCGATCACTTCGCGGCAAACGTCGCGACGATCGGGGCACCCCCGCTTCCGGCGCGCGTGACCGGGTACCTGGAGAAAGCGTTCGCGGGCGTGACGGGGTTGTCGGGGCAGTAGGCGGTGGGCTGCACCGCGGGGAACATTGGGGAGTCTCAGCACGCCGGGAGGTAGTGCGGACCTTCGCACAGTCCCGGAGTATCGACGATCTTCATGCGGCGGGGACCGTAGAGTCACGCGCTATCACGCGGCCGACTTCCTTCCGAGCTATACCGTGCATCAGAAGGGATCGTACGAGAAGCTCCATGGATACACTCGGGTCCGCGGCCTCCATCTTGCCAACGCGTGATTGGATTGACCCTGGTCGCCTTGGCGTCGATGGGCCTTCACGGCCACGACGGCGGGTGGCAGGCGGTCACGGTGAAGAGATTCCTTGACCGAGTCGCGCGGTCGGTTGAGGGCGGGCGCCCCGCCTGATCCGTCATCCGTTCGCTCAGGATTTGGCCCTATCTCTTGCTTGATAATGCCGGTCGAGCGCTTGTCGCAGGTAGGATTTGATGACCGCCTGCCGGCTGATGTTCAGCTCACTCGCCACAGCGTCAAGCTCATGAAGCATCTCGACGGTGAAATCGACGTTTACCCTCTGGATCGCCCTCTTCATCCTGCCCGAGTTCGTGAAATATGCCGATATGTCCTCGCCCCGATCGGCGCGTTCGGCGATCTCGTCGGCGGTTGGGGTGCTATCTGCTTTTCTCATACAGCGTCTGTTCCTCCTTGGTTGACTTCCAGAGGGTCACCAAGTGGTAGTATTCTCCCTGACTATCTTCGCGGACCTCAAAGATCAGTGAATAGAGATGACCCGCAACCCAACCAATCGCTCTGAACTGCTCTGGATCGTCCGAGCGGCGGTCTTCGTAGTACGGGTGCGCGAATGATCTCCTTCGCCTCCTCAAATCCGATGCGGCGCCTTGGGTTGTTGCGTAGTCGCTCGCTCTTTCTGTGATCAAACTCGAACCGCATTTGATGTATAATTGATATACCACTTCAGAGCGCCAGTCAAGACTCTCCAGGTACCCGCATGAAAAGACGTCGCTCTCAAATGGATGCCGGTAGCCGCGTCTACGATGTCCCCAGTCTCGGCTCCGTGGGCGGCGCCTCCCTTCGGTCTGGAGATGCGTCTCCCGGAAAGTGGAGGCGTTTGCGCGCGCGCCTCCGCACCGGCTCGCCTTTGCCGGGGGGGCGACGAAGAGACTCCTACTCGAGCGAGGTCAACGCGACCGTCACGATGGGAGCTTCGCGTCAAGATCCTGGAAAATCTCTGCGGCCGATTTCGTCTGAGATCGTCCTTCGTCGTGTGCCTGGATTCTGGCACGAAGCTCGGAATCGCACGCATTTTCGACATCGTCGGCACTGGCCGGCTCGGTGAGCCCCAGAACTCTGTTGGCAAGCGTCAGCTTCTCGTCCTGAGGAAGACTGCGCGCCTCTTCGACGAGCTACTGAATACTACTCATCGCGCCCAACGATACCGTTGCCGCTTTCGATTGCCGATCTCAGTTGGACGCGCCCAGTGGGCCGGAAAGGCTACAGATCGTCGTCCCGTTGCTCGAGTAGAAACGAGCGCAAAAGACGCTCTGAACGCATGACGTGCAGGATGAAGACCGCGTCCTCCTCGGCTCGATAGAAGACTCTGCAAGGCGGAACAATCACTTCACGGTATGGGGTCGCAGGTAGCTCTTCCGGTCGCCCGCCGGAGTTCGGATAGCGCTTGAGGCGTTCAACCGCCGAGAAGACCTTGCGAACGTATCGAGCCGCAGCAGACGGGTTGTCCAGTGCTATGTACTCGGCGATCTCCTCCAGATCGAACAGAGCCGGTTGCGACCAAATCAGTCGAGCCACTTGCTCATCTTTTTCTTCGCTTCTTCCTCAGAGTACGTTCGTTCTTCCAGCACTGCCCGCTCCCCGCGAACGATACCCTCCAGAACTCGGAGTTTGCTCTGCATGAACTCGAAGGACTCTACGTCCACCAGATACGCGGACGGCTTGCCATGTTCAGTGATCAGCACAGATTCACCCGAATCGCGCAGATCAGATAAGATGCGGGTTGCCTGTCGCTTGAGATTGGTAACGAGTTCAGTCTTCATACCATAGTGATACTTTAGTGATACATTTCTGTCAAGCCGACGCTCCGGAGGCGTACCCATTTGGAGGCCACTGATGGACGCAATCATCTGCTCGAAGGACCACGTGGGGGAACACTGCACCGTTGGGACGCAGCGCTGAGAAGTACGGGTTGGACAGACCCTGCCATACGTCTGTTGGACGCGCCCAGTGGGTCACGGATAGATGAATTGATGGGCGGCGCGTTTGACGGGGGGAGGCTTCCTATGTGTCATGCCGTCGTCGATCTCGTCCGGCAGTCCCCCGTTACGCGATCAGCCTACACTCTGGATTGCTTCCAACTCTTTTGAGATGGAGTCCTGCTGCTCCTCAAGGTCGTAGTCATCCTGGAGTCCCATCCAGAACCGTGCGG
>REEC01000240.1 GCA_007695285.1 Spirochaetaceae bacterium
GTACTCAAGACACCGGGAAGTCACAACGAGCGGTCGTCACCGCTGCGACACGAGTTTGAGTCGTACGCACGAACGTGTCTACTTCTTCGGGCCGCGTACTGCAGAACAGCACGCGGTTTCCGGTTCTCGGCATTACGTCTCCGTCGCGAGCAGTTGGTTGATCGACTCAGCGGCTTTTCGGCCCTCGCCCATCGCGAGAATCACGGTCGCAGCGCCGAGCACGATATCGCCACCCGCATACACGCGGTCGAGCGACGTCTTGCCGTCCTCGTCGGTCACGATGTTACCCCATTTCGTCGTTTCGAGGCTCGGCGTCGTTTGGCGGATCAGCGGGTTCGAGTCGTTCCCGATCGAGACGATGACGGTATCGACGTCTATGATCGATTCGCTGCCCGGAATCGGAACCGGGCGGCGCCGACCCGAGTCGTCGGGTTCACCAAGTTCGTACGCGAGGCACTCGATTCCACACACATGCCCATTCTCGTCGCCGAGGATCCGCTGCGGGTTGCGCAGAAAATGGAACTTCACGCCTTCTTCCTCGGCGTGATCGACTTCCTCCACGCGCGCGGGCATCTCGACGCGAGTACGCCGGTACACGACGTTGACCTCCTCCGCCCCGAGCCGGACCGCGGTACGCGCCGCGTCCATCGCGACGTTTCCTCCACCGAGGACCGCAACTATTTTCGGCTCAAAAATCGGCGTCGCGGCTTTTTCGCGATCGTACGCCTTCATGAGATTGCTGCGCGTGAGATACTCATTTGCCGCAAAAACGCCGACGAGATTTTCGCCTTCGATGTGCATGAAGCGCGGAAGCCCCGCGCCGGTCCCGACAAAAACCGCGTCGAATCCGTCCTTATCGAGAAGGTCGGTGAGCTTGCGCGTGCGGCCGACGAGGTAATTTGTGCGGATCTCGACACCCATACGGACGAGCGCGTCGATCTCCTCCTCGACGATTTTTTTGGGCAACCGGAACTCCGGAATGCCGTACACGAGCACACCGCCGGGCTTATGAAACGCCTCGAACATCGTAACAGCGTGCCCTTCTTTTCGGATATCGGCCGCTGCCGTGACACTCGCGGGACCCGTCCCGATCACCGCGACTTTCTTGCCGGTGTCGGGCTTCACATCGGGGGTCGCGGCATCCGACGATGTACGATCGAGATCCGCGACAAACCGCTCGAGCCGGCCGATCGAAACGGACTTGAACTTGTCCTTGAGCATCCTGCCGACGGTGCAGTTTTCCTGACACTGGCTTTCCTGCGGACAGACGCGTCCGCAGATCGCGGGCAAGAGACTCGTGCGTTTGATGATCTGCGCGGCAGTATGATACTCCTGATCGACGATCGCCTGAATGAATCCCGGGATATCGATCGCGACCGGACACCCTCCGATACACGGCGCACTCTTGCACTGAATGCACCGAAGCGCCTCGAGCCGCGCCTGAGCTTCGGTGTAACCGAGCGTGACTTCTTCCATGTTCTGCCGACGATCGACGGGATCCTGCGACGGCATATCCTGCTGCGGTATCGCGGCGCGCTCCTTCGGCTTCAGTGCGTCGACGTCGATTTCAGACAGAAGCCGGCGGGCGTCCTTGTCGAGATCATCGCGCGTTCGGAACTGGTGTTCGCTCATGTCACGTCTCCCGTACTTGATTTTGCAGCGACATCGGGTGTTCGGAGAACCCGACACGTGTCGCGCGCGGCGGTCTCGTGTTTGCGATACGCGTTCAACCTTCTCATCATGTTGTCGAAGTCGACGGCGTGCCCGTCAAACTCCGGACCGTCGACGCACACGAACTTGGTCTCACCGTCGACGGTCACGCGACACCCTCCGCACATCCCGGTTCCATCGACCATGATCGTATTGAGCGACACCATCGTCGAAACACCGTACGGCCGTGTCGTCTCGGCGCAGAATTTCATCATGATCGGCGGCCCGATCGTGACGGCGAGGTTCGGCTTTTCACTCGATTCGCACGCCTCTTTCAGCGGCTCGGTCACGAGGCATTTTCGGCCGTACGAACCGTCGTCGGTACAGACGATGAGCTCGTCCGCGAGCGCGCGCATCTCGTCCTCGAGGATCACGAGCTCCTTCGTTCTCGCACCGATGATCACGGTGAGATAGTTGCCCGCGTTCCGCATCGCCTGGACAATCGGGTACAGCGGTGCCACACCGATGCCGCCGCCGACACAGACGACGTGCCCAAACTTCTCGATATGCGTCGGTCTGCCGAGCGGCCCGAGAACGGCGGGAATATCGTCGCCCTCCTCGTGCGCCGCGAGCCGCATCGTCGTCTCACCGACAACCTGGAACACGACCGTGACCGTGCCTTCCTGCTCATCGGCATCGGCAATCGTGAGAGGAATACGCTCGCCGAACTCGGTATCGACCTGAAGAATCATGAACTGCCCGGGTTGCCGCTCCCGCGCGATATCCACGGCGTCAAACGTCAACCGGTACACGTTTTCCGACAATTGCTCCTTCCGGAGAATCGTGTGCATCGTACCATCCTTGTCGTGTCCAGATTTTCCCCCATTCTACTACCGCGAATACAAAATGAAAAGGCGGCCGCAGAAGAGACGATTCCGCGGTGGTGGTCATCGGGAATCAGCGGTACCACACGTGCGATCGCACGAAGTGACACAGGTCGGATCGCCAGGCTGTTGGTTGGTTCAGCCGCGCTGGTATAGAAGATGGCAAAGCGGGGGAAGATTCACCACGACCGCCCACGTCACGGGCGGTCGTTGAAGGATAGGGGAATACCCGATCAATTAGGTACGGCAAAAATAGGAAAATACCTGATCCGCGCAACTCCGTCGGAGCCGAACGAGAGAGAGAACTCAACAGTCTCGCGCTCCGTAAATAAGTCGCCTTCCCCGATGTGGGTCACTTCGATAATCGCGGTGACCCAGAACCACTGCTTGCTCGATTGCTGCGCGAACGAGCCGTTGGACTGCGTACTTCCGCTCCAAAACGCGAGCATCTCGACAGCGACGCTCTCGGACTCTTCGGAGCGATAATAGCCGTAATTGAGGGCAAGCTCATCACCGAGCGACTCGGCATCCGGATATTCCTCTGGTTCTACTTCGCTCAAGTAAGTGACAACCCCGAACACCGGATAGGCGAACACGTCACCGAACACTTCGATCCCTGCCGGGTCGAATTCGTCGTACTCGACGAACGCGTTCCAGCCCGCGAAGTACGCCTCGAGGGTTTGCTCGATCGCC
>REEC01000069.1 GCA_007695285.1 Spirochaetaceae bacterium
ACAAAGCCTGCCGACGCGCCGTTCCGGCTTCAGCGTCGCGGTCAACCGCGCGATCGCTTCGCCTCGATCGCCGCGAGCGCCGCGGTGACGATGTCGGAGACCGACATGCCGTACGCGTCGAGAAGTTGCTCGTATGGGCCGGTTTCCGCGAACCGGTCGTTCACTCCGACCCGCTTGACCGGAACAGGATACTCGTCGGCGACGAGCTCCGCAACCGCTCCGCCGAGGCCGCCGATCACGCTGTGCTCCTCGGCAGTGACGATCGCTCCGGTCGTGTGCGCGGCGTCGAGCACCGCGTCGCGGTCGATCGGTTTGATCGTGTGCATCTCGACGACACGCGCCGAGACGCCGCGCACTTCGAGTTCCGCAGCAGCGTCGAGAGCGCGCGCGACGAGCACTCCGCACACGATGATCGTGACGTCGCGCCCTTCGCGCGCGGTGTACGCGACGCCGAGTTTCGGCGTGTACGACGAGTCGAACACCGCGGGCACCTCGTTCCGGTTGAACCGGCAGTAAACCGGTCCGTCCCACTCGGCGATCATCTTCAGGAAGACCGGCAGCGACCGCGGGTCACTCGGGACGACGACGGTCATGTTCGGCAGACTCCGCATGATCGCGAGATCGGTCACCGAGTGGTGAGTCGGTCCGTCGAACGAGTCCGAAAGCCCCGAGTACGCTCCCATGAGTTTGATCTTTGCGCCGCCGTAACACGCGTGCGTGCGGATCATCTCGACCGCGCGCGTCGCGAAGAACGTCGCGAACGTGTTCGCGAACGGGATGTAACCCGCCATCGCGAAGCCGACCGAGATATCGACGAGCGCCTGCTCGGCGATTCCGACGTTGAAGAACCGATCGGGAAACTCGTTCTCGAACATGAAGCTATGGTCCGAGTTGTGGACCTCCGCGCTCAACGCGACGACTTTTTCGTTCTCGCGTCCGAGCTCGACGAGCGCCGCACCGTACGCCGGGCGCATCGGGATCATCTCTCTTTTTGTGGTGCTCATGACTTTAGCTCCCCTTCGAGCTCGGCGATTGCGGCATCAAACTGCTCGCGCGTCGGCGGCTGTCCGTGCCACCGGTGATCGTACTCCATGAAACTGACGCCTTTGCCCTTGGTCGTGCGCGCGATGATCACGCTCGGCCTGCCGTGCACCTCGTCGCACCGGTCGAGCGCGTCGAGCACGTCGCGCACGTTGTGCCCGTGAATCTCATCGACGTGCCACCCAAACGCCTTCCACTTGTCGACGATCGGCTCGGTCGGCATCGTGTCGGTCGTCGCTCCGGTCTGCTGGATTCCGTTGTAATCGACGATCGCCGTGAGGTTCCCGAGTCCGAACTTCGCGGCCGACATCACGCCTTCCCAGATCACGCCCGCGTTGAGCTCTCCGTCGCCGAGCACGACGTAGACGCGCCCCGCGCTCGCGCGCGCCGACGGCACGCTCTGCGCCGAAGGTTTCGCGTCGCGCATCCGGAGAGCGATCGCGAGCCCCACGCCGATCGCGACGCCGTGCCCAAGCGGCCCCGCGGCGATCTCCACTCCGGGTGTCTTGATCGGGTCCGGATGCCCCTGAAGCCGGCTGTTGAACGCGCGGAACGTCGCGAGCTCTTCAACCGGAAAAAATCCGCGGTGAGCGAGCGCCGTGTACAACATCGCGCACGCGTGCCCCTTCGAGAACAGCAGCCGGTCGCGCCCCTCCCATCCCGGGTTCTCCGGGTCAAGCCGCAAGTGATGAAAGTACAGCGACGTCAGGATCTCTGCGACCGAAAACGCGCCGCCGATGTGCCCGGTCTGAGCGTTGAACACCATGTTCAACACCTGGACGCGGAACTCCTGCGCTTTGCGGGCCAGGTCCCGGACGAGTGCGTCGTCGTGGATGTGCATAGGGGTCTCCTTGTTGGGTCGACAATCACTCTAATACTCTATGTCCGAACGCGTCAATTCAGGGTACCGTAAGAAATCCTGTATAACATCCCATGGCAAAAAGGAGCCCCCCAATGCCGACAAAACGAAAACTCAGACCTGTTCTCGACGGACAGTGGTGGATGATCGGTCCGAATCCGAACCTCGAAGGCAAGATCGACGGTGACGGCGAGCATCGCGTGAAGTTCGAGAAGGGGTTGATCGGCGAGCATAATGCGCCGGTCGACCATCACATCGTGCGCGACTCCGACGGACTTTTTCACCTCTGGGGATGCGTGCGCGCGACCGCGATCGGGCGCGTGTTGTACCACTGGACGACCGACGACGTGAGAAAAAGTCCCTGGACCGATACGGGCGAGTTCATACGTGCCGACACCGGTGCCGGCGAGTGCATCGACGACTGGGGCGGCGAAGAGTGGCTCCAGTCGCCGTATTTCATCCGTGTCGGCGGGACGTACTACATGTTCTACGGCGCGCATCGGGCCGGAGTAGACGCGGCGGGCAGGCACGTCGGGGCGCACGAAGGATGGCGGAAAACCGCGGATGCGAGTCTGCATCAGATCTGTTTGATGACCTCGCCCGACGGCAAAAAATGGACGC
Source organism: Spirochaetaceae bacterium (assembly GCA_007695285.1). Classification (GTDB taxonomy): domain Bacteria; phylum Spirochaetota; class Spirochaetia; order DSM-27196; family PXBQ01; genus PXBQ01. Next base: position 2,522 of record REEC01000069.1, read on the forward strand.
GGCACCGGAACGCCGACGGAACGAGCCGGCTCTTTTTGGGGCCCGGTGAGACGCGCGATCCGTGTCTGATCGAGATCGACGGCCTGTGGCACATGTACTACGCGGGTTACTTCGATTACGACAAACCCGAGGAAGGCGCGGGTTTTGTCGTGCGGACGTCGAGCGACCTCCTGACCTGGTCGGACTGGCGGCTCGTGCATCGAGACCCAAACTACGGCGTGGTCCGTACCGACACCGAGTGCCCGTACGTCGTGTACCGCGACGGGTACTACTATCTGTTCCGTACCGTGAACTACTACCGCTGTCAGACGCTCGTGTTCCGGAGCGAAGACCCGTATGACTTCGGGATCGGCGACGCGAGCTCAAAACTCGTCGCGCGGCTGCCGTGCGCGGCGCCCGAGTTCTACGAGATCGACGGCGTCGAGTACGTCTCGTCGAGCCATACGCCGCTGTTCGGAGAGCAGATGTGCCGCGTGAGGTGGGTCGAGGACTGAGACAGGACGCTCCTTCGGCGCAAAACGGCGATCTTTTCTACACCGCGGTTTTCCGGCATACTGTTCGCATCGTTGGAGGATACATGGCAGTTCTGATCACCGGAGCAACCGGATTTCTTGGTACTCAACTCGCGGCGAGATTCGTACAGGAAGGTTACGAGGTTCTCGCGACCGACTTCACCGAACCGTCGGACGACACCTTAG
>REEC01000026.1 GCA_007695285.1 Spirochaetaceae bacterium
GAACTCCAGTCACGAATCTCGGTCCCCGCCACCCGCACCGACCCGGAGTACTCGGAAAGAAGCCGATAGAGAATCTTCTGAGTGGTCGATTTACCGGCACCACTTGGACCAAGAAAGCCGTAGATGCTTCCGGGGCGAACGGAGAATGTCAGGTCCACAAGGGTCGGACCGTCAGCGCCGGGATAGGTGAAGCTCAGCGTGTTGACTTCGACCGCGGGAACAGCACTCATTCGCACCTCGCTCGATCAGTGTATCGTTAAAATCGCCTAAACATACCAGAAGCACCGCACCCGGGCAACGACGCCGGGAGCGACGCCGGGAGCGTATCGGTCCGGATCACTGCGCCGCGAACATGAACCCGATCGCTCCGGTCGAGGGATGCCACGTGACGCCGCTCCGGATGCGGAACGCGAACATCGGAGTGGAATCTACCGCGAGGTCGACGAAAACCCGAGCGACCGGATCGACCGTTCCGGGATCAAGGTCTGCGAGGCCGGCGGCCTCGAGCCGGCCGGAGACGCCCGCGCCGAGTTCGACCCCGATCGGGATCATCGGGTTGGCTCTGAGAACCCGGCTCTTCAGATCGACGTGCGCGGCCACCGACGCGCTCGTGTGGTCGTCGGGGTAGTACCACACCGGGTACTCCGCGCCCGGATTGAGATCGGCAAGATACGCACGGGCTGTTCCGTGGCTTTCCACGTATAACAGGTGCCTGATCAACGGGAGCGAGAACCCGAGCTCCGCGCGGCTCACCAGAAACGCCCATGGTGCGCCGGTCCCCGTGTGTCCACTCTCGAGGCTCGCACCAATACTCCCTGACAGTCCAAGGACCTGCCAGAAATCGGGTTTTTCGGCGATTTTGAAGACCAGCTGCAGGTGCGGTGTGTGCGTGAAGAAGGAATCGACAGTTCCGACCCCGGTGGGCGCGGTCTGCGGAATGACCCAACGCGAGGTGTTTGAGAGCGAGAGCATCACGTACCGGTTCGCGCGATTTCGGTCGCCGACCAGAACCTGATCGAGACCGAACCGCGCGTACGCGCGTTTGAGCTGAATGCTCTCCCCGTCCGGACCGGTGGTGCCGAGCTGCTCGTACCCGCCGAAGAGCTGCACCGCGCTCTCGCGTTCCGGGATGAGCAGGTAGTAGTCGCGTTGCAGGCTGAGGCCATAACCGAGCTGCAGGTACGCACCGTTCCGTGCCTGTAACACGTCGAGACCGGTGACGACGGTATCGGCCAAAGGCCAGCCGATCGAGAAGGTCGAGAACGAAACCTCGGGCACGAGTTGCCACTGTTGAGCGTGCAAACTCCCCGCCGAGAGAATGCTGAACGCGGCCACAAGCACGATCGGCAACCGGAGGCGTGACGTAGTTCGGCGGTTCATCGGTTTGCTCCTTCCGGGATGACGACGATTCGATCGATAAACCACTCGAGATCGGGCTGCGCCGGGATCCGGAACGTCAGCCCGGTGAGGTTCATCTGTTCGGGAAACCTGACCTGGACCGTTTGCGGTGCGTAGTACCGGCTGGACCAGCGCAAAAGGTGAAACGTCGCCGGCGTCGGCGTCAAACTGCCGAGCTCCGCAAGCCGGTACGAACGCGTCTCGCCGGTCTCGGATTCGATCACGATCTCAAAGTCGAGCAAGCGCTCGGCCGTGTCCGCGCTCGCCGTGTTGAGCGGATGCGCGCCGATGTCGAAACGGACACCACCGGCGGGCACCGCGGGGCCACTCACGCGGTACTCACCGGTTAAGGTCTCCGATCCGCGCAGGAAGACGACGTGACTGTCCTGGTGAAGGAACTGTTTGTCGCGGTCCGAGATCTCGGGTGCAAAAAAGTAGCCGGTCGCGATGCCGGGCAGTTTACCTTCGCGCCAGAGCGCAAAGTCCCGCGCGCTGATTTGCCAGCCCGGCGCGGTCGCGGTCCGGGGGTCGGCGTCCTCGGAAAAATCGGCGAGCGTCGTGTCGCGACCGTCGCGATACCGCGTCGCGTACACGGTTGTCGGGAGCCAATCGCGCCCGGTACGCCAGTCTTCAAGGAACACCCGGTAGCGGGGTTCGATCTCGAAACTGACGTGAAGAAAAGCGTTCACGACGGCCCGCGTGAGTCTCTGTTGTTCCTCGGGCGTCAACCGGAACTCCGCCGGGACGGGAAACTCGTTTACTCCATCTACCCAGTCGCTATTATAGTACGCGTGATTCGCGCCGTAGACCCAGAACCCCGACCGGAAGTTGTTCTCGGACAGACCCGGGCGGTTCAGGAAACGCGAGGCAAAATCGACGTCGACGTCACCGTCGGCCGAGCCGTGCAGGTACAGAAAGTCGGCGCTCTCGGCCATCAGCGCGCGTTGCGCGGGACGATACTGGCCTTCGATCGGCGCGAACGCGATCACCGAGCGGATCGAAAGACGCGGGCCAAACCGGACCGCGGCGTTATCCGGCAGGATTCCGAGCTCGTTAAAAATAGCCGCGTTGACCGCGGCCTCTCCCCCGCGCGAGTGCCCCATCAGAGCAAGACGGCTCTCATCGACGAGTCCGTACAGCGGCGTAGAAGAGTCGCGCCCCTGACGAACCAGTTCATGCAGGTGGTGCAACATGAGCGCCGCACGCGCGTCGTTCTCGCGGCCGTCGGTGATACCGTTCAGGAAATTCTGATCGATACTCGCGAAGATCATTCCGTGCGATGCGAGGTGCTCACCCAGGTAGTCGTACCCGAACTCCGAGTTCTTGTACGGGTCATGGTTGCCGTGCACCGCGACGACCACCGGGAATGGTCCCGGTCCGTCGGGGTACCAGACCGTCGCGTTCATCGGGATCGTAGACGCGTCGAACCCCCAGTACCGCTCGGCGATGCGGTCGTGGTACTGCGCCGGTCGGATTAAATTGTCCACGAGTCGCACGGGCCGATCCGTGAAGAACGCGCTCAGGTCGACCGTCGCCGTCCGCACAGCCACGGACGAGGCCCGATAATCCGGGCGCCGTGGATTGTGCGCGCCGGCGTAGAGGTAGTTCAACGCAGAGTACGGGCCGGCCTTTCCGGGGTCCGGCAGACCGGACGCCGCCGGCCAATACGGCGCGGAGTCGTAGATCCGCTCCGCGTGCGAGACCGGGAAGCTCGAGCACGCGGTTACCGCGGCCACCGTCATCGCGACAACGACCACGACGAGAATCCGTCTCGGTTGGTAGAGCCGACCGGAGAAAATACCCATCGAATGTACCTCCT
>REEC01000025.1 GCA_007695285.1 Spirochaetaceae bacterium
CGCGATCTCTTTGAACCGAACACGCCGAACGTGCACGGAGATCGTCCGTTCCTGACCGAGCAGGACATGCACGCGGTCCGGATGAACCCCGCGTGGATCGCGTACGTCCGGAAGATCGTCGGAATCGCCGCGGAGTACGGGCTCGTGATCGGACTGCTCCCGACGTGGGGAGACAAGTGGAACGAACACTCGAACTCCGCGGGCCCGGTCATCATGGACGCCGAAGGCGCCCGCCGATACGGGCGGTTTCTCTCGGATGAGCTCGCGGAACACGAGAACGTGATCTGGATCCTCGGCGGGGACAGTCCGATTCTGCGTCAGGCTCACGCGGACACGATAGCGGCGATGGCCGACGGCATCCGTTCAGGCGCGAGCCGCGACCGACTCATGACGTTCCACCCCTCGGGGCTCGGTACCTCTGAGGTGTTCCAGTCGACGCCGTGGCTCGACTTCAACTCGATGCAAACAAGCCACTACCGGCCGAACATTCCCGGCTACGTCTTCATCGAGCGGCTTTTCGCGAACAGGTTTGCAAAGCCGTGCCTCGACATGGAGCCGAACTACGAGAGCAGCCCGATGTTCATCATGCAGCGTCAAAAAAATCGGCCGAACGTCGAGCCGATCTTCAGCGCGTACGACGTGCGAAAAAGCCTGTACCGGACCGTGCTCGCCGGCGCCGCAGGCTTCACGTACGGCTGCGAGCCGATCCGCCAGCTCTACCGAAAGGGCGATAAAGCGCACATCTTCGGTAACTACGCGATGCCGACGTGGCGCGACTCTCTGTCCGATCCGGGCTCTTCGCAGCTTGGGTTCTTTATCGAGCGCCTGACCGAGCGTAGTTACTTCACGCGCGTGCCCGCGCAGGAGCTCTTCATTCCACACAGGCGGCACGGCGTGTGGGCCGACACGATGGCGATCGGTCTGCCGTACGCAGCTCAGGAGAACACCGATCCGGTCTCGCACATCCGCGTCGCGAAGTGTTCGGAGGGGTCGTACATACTGGCGTACGTCCCGGTGCGCCAGGTCGTGACGCTCGACACTTCGGTCGTCACAGCCAAGTCGCTTACCGTATCGCTGTACGATCCGGCGGCGTGTGAACTCGTCGACCGGTTCGATGCCGAGAACGACGGCGAGCTCACGATCATTCCGCCGCGTGATCTCGACACGTTCATCGTGATCGACGCGAAGACCACGTGAGCGAAGGCGAACACCCGATACGTTGACTGGCCGATTGTCGGATGCGCCGTTTCGTGGTAATGTATGACTGGTTTTGTACTTTGTGTACATTAGCCTTTTTTGCAGGAATCGGTTCGATCGGAGCATGACAGTGAGTACAGAACAACGAACCTATCGCGTCGATTACGAGGACCTCGCGCAGCAGGTCTACCGGATGCTCAAGCACATGATCCTCGTCGGTGAACTGAAAACCGGCGAGAAACTCGTCCAGGACGACCTTGCCGAACGGTTCGGCGTCTCGCGCACGCCGCTTCTCTCGGCGTTCTCGAAACTGGAGAACGAGATGCTCGTCGAGTTCATCCCACGGCGCGGCGCGTACGTCAAGAAGTACGAGCTGTCGGAGATCGTCGATATATACGAAATCCGAGTCCGGCTCGAGCCGCTCGGCGCCGCGGGCGCGGCCGCAAACGCGGACGACGCGTCGGTCGCGAAGCTCCGCGACCTCTGCGACCGGCTCACCGAGATGGCCGAGCGTAAAGACCCGAGCATCAAAGAGATCGATTACGAGTTTCACATGACTCTCGTCGAGATGAGCGGCAACAAGATGCTGAACAACATCATATCGTCGTTCAGTATCATCCCGATCGCGAACTTCTACGGCTTTTTCAAAGATCCCAAACTCAGCGCACGCGAGCACAATGCGATCACCGACGCGATCGCAAAACGCGACGTCCGCGCCGCCCGGCGCGCGATGTTCGTTCACATCGACGCCTCACGGCGGCATCTGCTGAAATTTATCGAATCCGGCGAGACCGAGTCGTAGGGAGCCACGTAAGCTCCCTCACACCGATGACGCCCCCTTGACCACGATTTATTTTTGTATACAGTATTATGAGTTGATTGTTGAGCCTCAACGCCATATGGTGCACCTAATACAAGGAGTTTTGTGATGCAGACGGAAATTTACCGACCTATCGACATCGCGATTGACGCCGGATACCCGACCGGCAATCCGTTCTTTGCTCAGATCGAGGGGCGATTCACGTCACCCGACGGCGGAGTACTCCGAGTTCCGGGTTTCTACGCGGGAAGCGACCGCTGGACAATCAGATTCTCGCCGACGACGCCCGGGAGCTGGACGTATACGGTGCGAAGCGCCGACATTCCGACCGCCGACGGGATGACCGGGGAAGTGACCGCAAGAGTGCCGGGAAACCCACCACACGGGGTGCTGCGCGTTTCAGAGTCTTTTCCGATGCATTTTGCATTTGAAGACGGAACCCACCATTTCATGAACGCGTACGAGTGTGACTGGCTGTTTGCGCTCGACTTGGAGTCGGGTGGCCTCGAGAAAACCGGCGAACTCGTGCGGCAGATCAAGAAGTACAGCTTCAACACCGTTTTGATGAACGTCTTTGCGTACGACAGCAGCTGGACCCCCGGGAAGACATCCGAGTACGACTACGGGCCACCCGCAATGTACGCGTGGGAGGGCAGTAACGACGAACCGGATCACTCGCGGATCAACACCGCGTTTTTTGATCACCTCGACAAAGTGATTCATCTCTTGTACGAGAACGACTTGATGATCCATCTCTTTTTCAAGGTTTACAACAAGATGGTGAACTATCCGGACACGTACTCGCCCGAAGACGATATGTACTTCAGGTACATTACCGCGCGTTACCAGGCGTACCCGAACATCACGTGGGATTTTTCAAAGGAATCGAAGAACGAACCCGACAAGAATTACCTGGAAAACCGTTTGAACTACATCAAGTCACTCGACGCGTACAACCATATGGTGACGACGCACGACGACCCCGGGTACTTCAGCTCCGCATCCCGGACACGGAGCGTCGATTTCTTCACGGCGCAGCAGCACACCAACTTCCACTACTCGGCCCTGGTCGCGCGCGAGCGATACAAGATGCCGTACTTCAACTCCGAGTTCGGGTACGAACACGGTCCGGCCGGAATCGACGACATCACGTTCCACGCGACGACCGCACCGGAAGAGTTCATCCAACGCGCGTACGA
>REEC01000247.1 GCA_007695285.1 Spirochaetaceae bacterium
CCGCGAACAACGACATGGAGATCGGGAATGAGATCGCCGGCGCGATGGAGAAGGTCGGAAAAGACGGCGTGATCACGGTCGAGGAATCGAAGACGATCGAGTCGAACACCGAGTTTGTTGAGGGTATGCAGTTTGACCGCGGGTACGTCTCACCGTACTTCGCGACCAACCGTGACGCGATGACGACGGTCCTCGAAGACCCGTACATCTTGATCCACGACAAGAAGATCTCGAGCATGAAAGACCTGCTCCCGATCCTCGAGAAAGTCGCGCAGGCGAGCAAGCCGATTCTGATTATCGCCGAGGACATCGAAGGCGAAGCGCTCGCGACCCTCGTCGTGAACACGATTCGCGGAACGCTCAATGCGTGCGCGGTCAAGGCTCCGGGTTTTGGTGATCGACGCAAAGCGATGCTCGAAGACATCGCGATCCTCACGGGTGGCCAGGTCATCTCCGAAGAGCTCGGCCTCAAGCTCGAAGGAACCGAACTCGCGCAGCTCGGTACGGCGCACTCGATCAAAGTCGACAAAGAGAACACGACGGTCATCAACGGCGGTGGAAAGCAGGCCGACATCAAGGATCGGATCGCGCAGATCAAGGCACAAATCGACGAGACAACGTCGGATTACGACCGAGAAAAGCTGCAAGAGCGGCTCGCGAAGCTCGCGGGTGGCGTTGCCGTGATCAACGTCGGTGCGGCGACCGAAGTCGAGCTGAAAGAGAAGAAGCATCGGGTCGAAGACGCGCTCTCGGCGACGCGAGCTGCAATTGAAGAAGGAATCATCCCGGGTGGTGGCGTGACTCTCGTGCAGATCGTCGACACGATCGAGAAGGCAATGCCCGCCGACCTCCCCGAGGACGAGAAAGTCGGGTACCGGATCGTGAAGCGCGCGCTCGAGGAGCCGATTCGCCAGATCGCGATCAACGCGGGTCTCGACGGATCTATCATCGCCGACAAGTGCAAGAACGAGAAAAAAGGCATCGGTTTTGACGCGGCGAAGATGGAGTGGACGAACATGGTCAAGGCCGGGATCATTGATCCTGCCAAGGTCGCGCGCTCTGCGCTGCAAAACGCGTCGTCGATCTCGGGATTGTTGCTCACGACAGAGGCAGCGGTGACTGACCTGCCGGAGAACGAGCCCGCGGCACCGGCCGGTGGTGGCCCGGGAATGGGCGGCATGGGCGGCATGGGCGGCATGATGTAAGCACCGCGCGTGCGTTGCATTCGGTAGTCCGCTGAGTTGGAAAACTTTGAAAAGGTTTTGATGATACAAGGGGGAGTGATCGTACTCCCCCTTTTTTGTCTTTGATTTTTTAGTGTGCGCGGAGGGCGTGACGATGAAGCGAGCGGATTTTGTGTTTGCGATCGGATTTCAGGGTAACGCCGCGATTGTCGACAGACGAAGCCGGGCGAAGTACGGAAAACTTTCGAGTGCCGAGCTCGCGCGGGAAGGTTTGTTCAAGCCGGCGTTTTGCTCGGCGTTGTACTCGGGTGACGAAGAAGAGATGACCGAGTTCCTGGGAATTTACGGGCAGGCGCACGGAACGGAACCTCCGACGGTCGATCAGCTCAAACGCGTGTACGGCGTTTATAGCGATCCCGAATCGATTACGCGTGTCGAGACGATATGAGACTCGACAAACTCGATCGCGCGCAGAGACGAGTTTCCTCGAGAGACGAACTTACTTCAGCGTCGTGACGCACAAACGGATACCCGAGCGACTTTCCGGATTGCGTTTGGTTGACGGCGCGCGCGGTTGTATGGTACGGTAACCGAAATTTTCGTAGAGAAGGACGACAATAAATGGCAAATTTACTAGCCGGACTCCCCATTCTAATGGGTGTTCCCGACGCCGGTGGTCAAGCCGGAGCCGGATCGATCATGCCGACGCTTGTAACGTTCGGTTTGATCTTCTTGATCTTCTACTTTCTGATTATTCGGCCGCAAAACAAGAAACAGAAAGAGACCAAAGCGATGCTCGATGCTCTCCAGCGCGGTGACCGTGTCGTCACGATCGGAGGCGTCCGGGGCATTATTCAGTCGTTGAAAGACGACACGGTTGTGTTGAAAGTCGACGGAGAGACCAAGATCGAGTTTTCTCGATCGGCAATCTCGAGCATCATCGAAAAGCGTGCAGGCAAGTCCAAGGCCAAAGCCCCGAAACGATCGGCGCCGGAGCCCGAAGACGACGATATCGACGACGACGCGAATTCCGACACGACCGAAGATTAACAGCCATACACGCTTCCTGGAGTTCACGAAATGAGCAAACGAATCCGTTTCGTCGTCGTCCTGCTGCTCGTCGGCTTGAGCGCGATTTTTATCTCGCCGACAATCCGGTGGTACTTTTTTGTCTCGGACGATGACAAGGCGCTCGCCGCCGGTTCCCGCGCGCAGGTGCGGGATTACGCGCAGGCTATGGCGCGCGAAGACCTGAGCGAGCTCGAGTCACTCGCTGCAACCGATCAGCCGCTTCCCGACCGTTTCGACTATGTCGTTCGAATGGCGCGCGACAACCGACGTCGCGCGGGCGAAGATGTTCCGTCCGAGTGGACGACGACCGAACTGCTGCGAAGCTTTCGTGGCCGGAGCGAGTTGTACAACGCGCTCGAAGCGCATTATCGAGATTACGTTCTCGGGCTGAAAGACCTCAAGAGCAGGATTATCGAACTCGGTCTCGACCTTTCCGGCGGTATCAACGTTGTGATCGAAGCGGATCCCGCGAGTCTTGCCGAGCGACTCAATCGCGAACCGACGGATGAGGAAATCACCGACGCGGTAGACCTGGCGATAGAGGTCCTCACGAGCCGCATCGACCGTTTCGGTGTGACCGAGCCCCAAATTCGCCGCATGGACGAGACAAGAATTTCGATCGATATTCCTGGCGACGATGACCGGGAGCGAGTCAATTCCTTCTTGATGGGGCGTGGCAGCCTGCGTCTGCATATCGTCGATGAAGAAGCCACGTCGACGCTCGACGACTACCAACGGCGCAATCCGGGCTGGAATCCTGAGCTTGACGGGGTGCCCGACTTTGTTCCGACCGGGAGTATCGTTCGCGAATACGTGACGCGCGACGAGTACGGGATCGATCGCTTCGTTCGGTACATCGCGCTCAAAGGCGATGTGAACCAACACGGGCTCGACGGTATCCACATTCAAGAAGCGCAGGTTGGGCGCGACCCGGTCACGAACCAGCCTCAAGTGAACTTTGTGCTCGATCGTGAAGGTGGCGACATATTCGCACGACTGACCCGCGATAACGTCGGGCGCAGCCTTGCTGTCGTTATGGACGACCGTGTGCGGTCGTGGGCGACGATTCAAGAGGAGATCCCGACCGGGAACGTCCGGATTTCCGGCCTCTCGATCGAAGAAGCGTCGAACCTCGCGATCGTTCTCCGGACCGCGTCTCTTCCGATTGAACTGTCGGTCGTGAACCAGACGGTCGTCGGCGCTCAACTCGGAGAGGCTGCGATCGAAGCGGGGCTGAACGCAATCTCATTCGGTTTTGTTCTCGTGATGATCTTTATGTTCGTGTACTACAAGTCGGCGGGGATCAACGCGAACCTCGCGCTCGTGCTGAACCTGTTTTTCATCGTATCGATTCTCTCGGTTTTCAACCTGACCCTGACGCTCACGAGTATCGCGGGCATCATCCTGACCGTCGGTATGGCCGTCGACGCAAACGTGATCATTTTCGAGCGCATCAAGGAAGAGTACCGGCTCGGCAAGAGCGCGCAAGCGGCGATCAAGGCCGGGTTCGAGAAGGCGTTCTGGACCGTCATGGACGCGAACATCACGACATTTATCGCGGCGTTGTTCCTGTCTCAGATCGGCTCCGGGCCGATTCAGGGTTTCGCGATTACATTGGCGGTCGGAATCGTGTGTTCGATGTTCACCGCGCTGTTCGTTTCGCGGCTTGTTTTTGACTTTGGTACTGATACCCTCAGGCGTGCGCGGTTGAGTATCGGTTGGGGGATCAGATGAGAAAAGTGATCAGTTTTACACGCATTCGGTACGTCATGATCGCCCTCTCGGTGGTCGTGATCGTCGGTGGTGCGATCGCGACGTTCTCGATCGGCGGTTTTAACCTCGGGATCGATTTCCAGGCGGGTTTGAGCCAGCGTGTCGCGATCGATCCGGCCGTGCGGTCGGTTACCGTAGAGGAAGTGCGTAGCGCTCTCGACGAGATAGACGGGCTTCAGGTCAATACGATCGGTGTGCTCGCCGATCAGGAGTTTGCCGTCCGTGTTCGCGATGAAGGAACGATAGACGATTTCGGAAACGTGATGTCGAACCGGATCCTCGAAATACTTCGGGCCCGGTACGGCGACGACGCGGTCGACGAGGTCGAGTCGTCGTACGTCGGACCGCGTTTTTCGGCGGATCTCGCGCGGCAGTCGTTTGTGCTGATTTTCGTCGCGCTGTTCCTGATTCTCGCGTACATCGCGTTTCGGTTTCGCGTCGTGTACGCTTTGTCTGCGATCGCCGCGTTGGTCCACGACGTGGCGTTCATGCTCGTATTCATCGGTGTGACGCAGATCGAGGTTTCGACCGCGACAATGGCCGCGGTCCTGACCATTATCGGGTACTCTCTCAACGATACGATCGTGATCTTCGACCGCATTCGCGAGAACGAACATACGATGCGCGACTCTGCGTTCCCGGTCATCATCGACACGAGTATTACCCAATCTCTGAGCCGGACCGTAATCACGTCGATCACGACGCTGCTCGCGGTTACGTCGATCTACGTCTTCGCCACGGGGGCGATACAGGACTTCGCTCTGAACCTGATCGTCGGCGTGATCATCGGTACGTACTCGTCGATTTTCATCGCGTCTCCGTTCCTGTTGCACGCTCAACAAACGGTGCGGAAACGTCGGCGGAAGGCCGCGGCCAAGAAACCGGCAGTCGACCAACAGAAGTCGGTCGAAGGAAAGAAACAGACTCCGGAGACGGTCGCAGCGGCGACCGGTGCGAGCACCGACGCGATTCTGCGCGAGCTCGGCGCCCGGAAGGCATCGGCGCCGGGTGCGAAAGGCCCAGCACGCGGGAAGAAAAAGAAAAAGAAGTAGCTGTCCCGGCCCCGTACCGGTACCGCCCGTATCAGCAGTTAAAAAAACGCCCCGAAGCCGGGGCGTTTTTTGCTGGTGCGACCGTTGCGACGCTCGACTGTTATACGGCCCCGCGAAGCCCGAGTTCGTCGGCGGCTTCGCGCATCCCCATAATCGTGTCGTCGATAATTTCGGTGAGATCTCGACCGAGCATCTCGGCTCCGCGTTCTATCACGCCGCGATCGACGCCCGCGGCGAAGCCTTTGTCCTTCCACTTCTTCTTCACGGACTTCGGCGTCATGTCGAGCACGCTCTTCGACGGGCGGACAAGCGCGGTCGAGCTAACGAGACCCGTGAGTTCGTCGATCGTGTACAGAGTTTTTTCGAGCGTCGTTTCCGGTTCCACCTCGGTGAACATCCCCCACGCGTGACTCAAGACCGCACGGACGTACTCTTCCGGCCAGTCTGCCTCTTCGAGAATCCGTTTTGTCTCGGTGCAGTGTTTTTCGGGCGCCATCTCCCAGTCGAGATCGTGGACGAGCCCGATAACCCCCCACTTCTCCGCGTCCTCGCCTGTCTTGTTCGCGATGTACCGCATCACCGCTTCGACCGCGAGCGCATGACGGATCAGACTCTCGGACTTGGTGTAGCGCGTGAGTAACGCGAACGCTTCTTCTCTTGTCGGTGCATCAGAACTCATCGGTACCTCCTGCCTCACTATATCAAAAAAGTTCTTGCGCGTCGGCGGTTTCTCGATTACCTTGGTCGCTATGAGTGAAATACTCGACCCCATTGTGAGGCGCCGCGCGCGGCGCGCGTTCGAACAGCGCCCGGTACCTCCGGAAACGCTTAAGAGAGTCGTTTCCGCGGCGCACCTCGCTCCGTCGTGCTCGAACAACCAGCCGTGGCGGTTCATAGTCGTGACCGAAGATGATGCGAAACACCGAGTTTCGGCCGAGTTGTCCGGTGGGAATTACTGGGGTGTGAACGCGCCCGCGTACGTCGTCGTGCTCGCGTCGCTCGACGACGATTGTCGGCTCGACGACCGCCGCGATTACGCCTTGTTCGACGCCGGGATCGCCGTCGGGCTGTTGTTGATCCAGGCCGAGGCCGAGGGGTTGATCGCTCATCCGGTCGCGGGCTTCAAGCCGGCCGAGCTCAAGGCTGCGCTTGGGGTGCCCGATGAGTACATTGCGATCGCGGTGATCGTCGTCGGATTCCCCGGGGCGGACGTTAATCTGACCGAAAAACACCGTACGCTTGAGACCTCCGCACGCGTGCGAAAGCCGGTATCGAGTGTTTCTTTCGCCGACCGATGGAGGAACGATGATACTTAACTGTCGCGAGCAGGGCGACGGGCCGGTGGTCGTGATTCTCCATGGGTTGTTCGGGTCGGCGGATAACTGGAACGCTGTGGCCGGGGTACTCTCGGCCCGGCGGCGCGTCGTGTCGATCGACCTCACGAACCATGGCGATTCACCGCACGCCGATGACTTCTCGTACGACTCGATCGCGCGCGACGTGTCCGAGACCGTGTCTTCGCTCGCGATTGACAGGGTTGATCTGATAGGGCACTCGATGGGCGGGAAGGTTGCGATGGCTGTCGCGCTCGAGCGGCCGGAGTCCGTGCGATCGCTCGTGGTCGTCGACATCGCCCCGACGCGGTATCCGCCGTCTCACGGCGAGATTTTTGATGCGTACGCCGCGGTAGAAAAGGCGCAGCCGAGTACACGTCGCGACGCGGACGCGGTGCTCGCGGAGTTTGTCGGAGACGCGCAGATCCGCGCGTTTTTGCTCAAAAACTTTGTGAAGGGCTCGCGTGGATACACACTGCGGCTCAACCACCGCGCGCTCGCCGACGGCTACGACACGATTCTCGGGTGGCCGGATCTGAATGCTGAGTATCGTGGGCCGTCTCTTTTTGTGCGAGGCGAACGATCGCCTTACGTGCCCGACGACGTCGTTCCGGCGATTCTGGGCTTTTTCCCGCGTGCAACGGTCGAGACGATCGAGTCCGCGGGCCACTGGATACACGCCGAGGCGTTCGACGAGTTTTTGTCGGTGGTGTCCGGGTTTCTCAATACGGAACGCTCTGCATGATTGCCGATGATTTCCAAGTAGCGCCGGGAAAACCGAAACCGCTCGGCGCGACGCTCACAACACACGGGACGCAATTTGTCGTTTTTTCGCGCCACGCGACCGCTGTTTCGCTCGTTCTGTTCGAGTCGGACGACGACGATACACCGAGCCACGAGATACACTTCGATCCCGACCTGAACCGAACCGGTGATGTCTGGCATCTTTACGTGCGTGGCATCCGCGCCGGTCAATTATATCTCTACCGAGTCGATGGACCGTACGAACCTCATCGTGGACTGCGGTTCAACCGAAATCTCTGCCTTATCGACCCGTACGCGAAGGCGCTGACCGGTGGCCATCCGTGGGAACTCGGGAGAAACCTCGGGTACGATCCGAACGCTCCGGAGCTTGATCTCTCGTTCGCGACGTCCGGTTTCCTCGCGGGAATGCCGAAGTGCATCGTCGTGAACGACAAATTCGACTGGCAGGGCGATCGGCCGCTCAACTATCCCCTGAGGTTCAGCGTGATCTACGAGGCTCACGTGAAGGGGCTCACCGCGCATCCGAGTTCCGGCGTCGAACACCCGGGAACGTATCGTGGCGTCACCGAACTGATACCGTACCTGAAACAGCTCGGGATCACGAGCCTCGAATTGCTCCCGGTGCAGGAGTTCGACGAAAACGAGGTCACTCGCCGGAACCCAGAGACCGATGAGCGACTGGTGAACTACTGGGGGTACAACACACTCGCTTTTTTTGCGCCAAAAGCGAGTTACGCGGCGACCAGGGTTCCGGGGCAACAGGTGACCGAGTTCAAGGAAATGGTCCGCGAGCTTCACAAGGCCGGCATCGAGGTGCTTCTCGACGTCGTGTTCAACCATTCGGGCGAAGGCAACGAGTTTGGGCCGACCGTGTCGTTCCGGGGCCTCGACAACCCGGTATACTACATGCTCGAGGACAATCCACGATACTACCGCAACTACTCGGGTTGCGGGAACACGATGAACTGCAACAATCCCGTGATGAGGACATTAATCCTCGACTGTCTGCATTATTGGGTGATCGAGATGCACGTCGACGGTTTTCGATTCGATCTCGGCTCGATCCTCGGCCGCGATCAGCGCGGCAACTTGATGGAAAACCCGCCGATTCTAGAGCGCATCGCCGAGGATCCGGTTCTGCGAAACACGAAAATCATCGCCGAGGCGTGGGACGCCGCCGGCGCGTACCAAGTCGGTTGGTTCCCGGGTGGCCGGTGGGCCGAGTGGAACGACAGGTTCCGCGACGACGTTCGGCGATACTGGCGTGGCGACCGCGAAATGGTGGCTCGGTTCGCGACCAGAATCACCGGGAGTTCGGATCTTTACCTGCGCGACGGGCGTAAACCTTTTCATAGCATAAACTTCGTTACCTCGCACGACGGGTTTACGCTCGCGGATCTTGTGTCGTACACCAAGAAACGGAACAAGGCGAACGGCGAGAACAACACCGACGGCCATAACACGAACTACTCGTTCAACCACGGTGTCGAGGGGGCGACGTCCGAGCCGACGATCATTGCTGTCCGCCGCCGGCAGATCAAGAACATGCTTGCGACGCTGTTGTTGTCGCTCGGCACACCTATGCTCCTTGGCGGCGATGAGTTCGGCCGAACGCAGAACGGGAACAACAACGCGTACTGTCAGGATAACGAACTGTCGTGGTTCGACCACGCCTTGCGCGAAAAGAACGCAGACATCGTTCGTTTCGTGTCGCATCTCGTGCGATTCCGTCTCTCTCACCCCGCGTTTCTGCGCCCCGAGTTCTACACCGGTGAGGACAACAACTACAACGCGATTCCCGACATCACGTGGTGGAACGCGGGCGGCGAGCCCCTGGACTGGACACACGCCGACAAGTGCGTCGCGTTCATGGTCGATGGGACGCGTGCCGAGATACAGGCCGATCGTGACGATAACGATTTTTTCATCATGATGAACTCGGCGGCCGAGAACGTGCGTTTCGCCGTGGTAGCCCCCCCTGAGAAGAAAAACTGGTACATCGCGCTTGACACCGCGATGGCGTCACCGAACGATATCCACCCGCGCGGCGCCGAACCGCGACCTACCGACCAGACGCGGCACGACGTCCACGGCCGCTCGGTCGTCGTTCTGCTCGCGCGGTGACGACCGGTTCGGGTCCCGACACGTCGGAGCATCCGCCGGGAAAAGCCGCCGGGATTGACAGATGCGAAGCGAAAAAGCATAGTGATGACGCAAATTCTTCGCGCAGTGAAAAAGCGACCACATACCGGTTTTTTGCTCGCAGACAGGGAGGCACCATGAGTGACACACAAGCCGGCACCGCACGGAAACTGGATCGCGAAGAGCGGCTGTACCGGATCCGCCACTCGACGGCTCACGTCATGGCCGAGGCGGTCTTAAAGATCTTTCCGGACGCGCAGATAGCGATCGGTCCTCCGATCGAAAACGGTTTCTACTACGATTTTGGCCTCCCGCGTGCGCTTAAACCCGAGGATCTCATGGAAATTGAGCGTATCATGGTCGAGATACTCGGCGGTAAGCACGATTTTGTGAAAGAGGTTGTGTCGCGTGACTATGCCCGACGGTTGTTCGAGCAACAAACGTACAAGATCGAGCTCCTTGACGCGATCCCCGAAAACGAAGAGGTCTCGCTTTTCACCGTCGATACGTTTACCGATCTCTGTCGCGGGCCACACGTAGAGAACACACGCGAAATTCACGGTAAATCGTTCAAGCTGCTCTCGATCGCGGGCGCGTACTGGCGTGGCGACGAGAAACGGCCGATGTTGCAGCGCATTTACGGAACCGCGTGGGAAAACCCAAAAGAGCTGCGTGAGTATCTCGAACATCTCAAGGAAATTGAAAAACGCGACCATCGTCGCGTTGGGCGCGAGCTCGATCTGTTCTCAACGCATGAAGAGGCCGGTTCGGGGCTGATCTACTGGCATCCGAAAGGCGCGCGGATACGGCTCGCGATCGAAGACTACTGGCGGAAGCAGCACCTCGAAGGTGGGTACGAACTCCTGTACACGCCGCACGTCGGCAAGAGCTGGCTTTGGGAAACCTCCGGGCATCTCGATTTCTACAACGAGAACATGTACTCTCCGATGCAGCTCGACAACGCGGACTACTACGCAAAGCCGATGAACTGTCCGTTCCATATTTTGATCTACCAGACGCAGATGCGATCGTACCGCGATCTGCCGCTTCGGTGGGGCGAACTCGGGACAGTATATCGATACGAACGCTCGGGCGTTCTACACGGCCTGCTGCGCGTTCGTGGGTTTACGCAGGACGACGCGCATATCTTCTGCACGCCGGAGCAGGTCGAAGATGAGATCCTCGAAGTACTCCGATTTTCGCTGCGCATGTGGGACGCGTTTGGATTCGACACGATCAAAGCGTATCTCGCGACGCGGCCCGAAAAGAGCGTCGGCGCCGAGGAGAACTGGCGGCAGGCGACCGAGTCGCTTCGGAAGGCGATCGAGGCGGAAGGGCTCGCGTACGAGCTCGACGAGGGCGGCGGCGCGTTCTACGGGCCAAAAATCGACCTCAAGATCAAGGACGCACTCGGACGCGAGTGGCAGATGTCGACGATTCAGTTCGACTTCAATCTACCCGAGCGGTTTAACATGACGTTCGTGGACCACGACGGTAAGGAAAAGCGTCCGTACATGGTGCACCGCGCTCTGCTCGGGTCGCTCGAGCGCTTCTTCGGCGTGCTAATCGAGCATTACGGGGGAGCGTTTCCCGTGTGGTTGGCGCCGGTCCAGGTGGTCGTGATTCCGGTCGCGCCGGCTTTTGCCGAGTACGCCCAATCGGTCGCCGGCCGGTTGCGCGCCGCGGGCTTCCGCGTCGATGCCGATCTCGGCGACGACCGGATGAACGCGAAAATCCGGAACGCGCAGACTCAGAAAGTGCCGTACATGATCGTCGTCGGCGAGTCCGAAGCCGAAAAAGGCACCGTCTCGGTGCGGTACAGGACAGGGGACCGGAAAAACGATCTCCCGTTGGACGAGTTCATCGGCCTCGCGACCGACGTCGTCGAGAATAAACGCCTTATCTGACTTACAGAGAACTTTTGACTGAACTGCGAAGGAGAGATTATGAACGCAGAACAGGCGGTCGCAGAACTCAAGGCGCGCGATCGAGAGATCTATCTCCTGAATCACTGCTCGGCGATTCTTGGATGGGACCAAGAGACATACCTGCCGGAGAAAGGCGTCGATGAGCGCGCCGAGCAGCTCGCTTTCCTGCGCAAGCTGAACCACGAGCGCGAGACCGACCCCGCGGTCGCGGACCTGCTCGCGTCCGCCGGTGCGGACGATGGAAATCCCATGGGCGTGGCCTCGCTCCCTCCTCTCGACAGGGCCTTTCTGCGCGTCCGGTGGCGGGATTACCAGCACGCGACGCGGCTTCCGACCGAACTCGTCGTGAAGATCGCATCGGTTACGAGCAAGGCGCGTTCGGCGTGGGTCGACGCGCGGCGCGACTCGAGTTTCAAGAAATTTCAGCCGCATCTCGAAGAGATTGTCGAGCTGTTGCTCGAGGTCGCCGACCGGCTCGGGTACGTCGATCATCCGTACGACGCGCTGCTCGACCAGTACGAGCCGTGGGCCAAGACGGCGGAGATCACGGCCGTGTTCGACGACCTCCGTGCGCGGCTCGTGCCTCTGGTCCGCCGGATATGCGACGCGCCGCCGATCGACGCTTCGTTTCTGTCGGGTAAGTTTCCGGTCGACAAGCAGAGAGCGTTCAGCGAACGCGTTCTCGCCAAACTCGGCTTTGAGACCGGGCGCGGCAGACTCGACGTCTCGGAGCACCCGTTCACGACGACGCTCGGCCTCGATGACGTTCGCATCACCACGCGGTTCAACGAACAGTTCTTCAACAGCGCCGTGTTCGGAACGATTCACGAGGCCGGCCACGCGTTCTACGAGATGGGTTTCAACCGTGATTTCGCCGGAACGCGGCTCGCCGATTCGATCTCGCTCGGCATTCATGAGTCGCAGTCGCGATTCTGGGAAAACGTCGTCGGACGGGGTCGCGCGTTCTGGTCGCATTTCTATCCGGCGCTTCGCGACCAGTTCCCCGAACGACTCGGGTCGGTCTCGGAGGAAGAGTTCTATCGAGCGATCAACATCGTCGAGCCGAGTTTGATCCGCGTCGAAGCCGACGAAGTCACGTACTGTCTGCACATCATTTTGCGTTTCAACCTCGAAAAGGCGCTCGTGTCGCGCGCGCTGTCCGTGAAGGACTTGCCCGAAGCGTGGCGGGAACAGTCGCGGGAGATGCTCGGCGTTGTGCCGGAGACCGAAGCGGATGGTGTACTGCAGGATATCCATTGGTCGATGGGCGCGTTCGGGTACTTTCCGACGTATGCCTTGGGTAATCTGTACGCCGCGCAGTTCACAACCGCGTTGAAGTCCGATATCCCGGATTTCGATGCAAAGATCGGCGCCGGAGAGTTTGCACCGATTCTCTCGTGGTTGCGGTCAAAAATCCATCTGCACGGTAACTCAAAGACCGCAAACGAGTTATGTGAGGATATTACTGGATCGTCTCTGTCATCGGACTTTTTCGTCGAGTACCTGACCGAGAAGTATACCGACGTGTATGGGTTACGGTGAGTTCCTGATCCGGAGCGGGGAGTTCTGGGCATCGATGTCGGCCGCGACGCTCGGACTCGCCTGCGCCCAGATCATCTCGTTTCGTTCCCGGCGGTCGCGCTCGACGCGGGTTACGGTGTTCTTCCTGTGGCTCACGATCTCGGTGGCGTCGGCCGCGGCGATTTTTTTTACTCGTCCGTTGCCCGCGGCGACGTCGGTTACGTGGATGATTCTCGGCGCGATCGGCCTGGTTTTCTTCGTGTCGGCCAACTCCAAACTGCTTGTCGGTCTGCCTCTGGTGATCGTGTTCGTGGTCACCACCGGATTCGCTTTGCTGATGTACGAGGACTGGACACCTCTTCGACGCGAGCCGTTCGTGATCGCCCGTATTGACGCGCTTTCGAGTAGAAACGGTTCGGTCGCGCTCCAGATCGATGCGCTCGACGAGAGCGATGCGCGCATCGTCACGATTCGCGGCGGTCGCCTCGTATACGTCGTCGAGACGGTCGGACTCGACCCTTTTCTCTTTTTTCTTGGCGGAACGAGCGTCGTGCGAAGCCGATCGATCTACGGTACGGACTCTGCGATTCCTGTCGACGACTCAGCGGGTGCCGATTCCGAGAGAATCCCGATCGGAACACGTCGATTCGACCCCGTCGTTCGCGACTTTGTGTTTCGGCACCTCGAGCGATTCGGAGCAGTTACGAGTACCGTAACGCAAAGCGAAGCGATTCGGGTCGGACCGCTGCGCGTATACAACGTTACCGTTTCGCCCGACGCGATACCGTCGATCGTCGACGTTTCCACTCGTTAACGCTTCACACAGGCCTGCGGTCCGCCGATATCTGAAATGATGCTGATAACCCTCATCCGTACCGATGCGCACGGTCGGAACCGGCTCGTGACGATCACCGACCGACAGCTGTTTCTGTTCTCGGAGCACGCGTTCACCGTCGTATCGGAGACCGGGCGAGAGCGCGTTTACTCCTTCGACCGGAGGTCTGATCTCGATGCAGCGCTCCGAAAAGCGATCACCGACCGAACGCGGCGAGGGTATCGGGTGCTCTACAGCTACTTCCGCGCGAATGAGTATCCGGGTCTACGGCCGGTTCTCAAAAAAGCCGCGGTGTCGTAGTCATTCGCCCGTGTCGATCCTTTTTCCCGTTTTGGAGCGGCCGGCGTCGAAGAAGTCGTGAACGAGGATGTAGGCCTTTTCCACTGCCGAAACCAGGATGATGCCGGCCGCGAGGTACACGAGCACCGAAAAAAAACCGATGACGTGCGGCTCGAGCCGCTCGAAGAACGTCAACGTCGCGGTCGCGTACAGCGTCATGATCGTGAAAATACTCACTTTTCCGAGGAAGGACGACTTCGCGATCAGACACCCCTGATAGACGGAAAGAGCGCTGAGCCCGATCCACTGTACGAGAAATCGCACCATGACGAGCGCAAAAAACCACGACGGGATAATCGAGTAGTGCAGAAACGTGATCGAAACTGCGATGAGAATACCGTAGTCGCTCATGCTGTCGAGATACTTTCCGATTCTTGTGACCTGATGCGCCTTGCGGGAGACGAGTCCGTCCGAGAGATCGGTGAGAAACGCTACCGTGACAAAGACCACGACGATCACCGCGATGTCGTGTTCGCCGGTATGCAGTAAAAGGAAGAGAATCGTCGGCGTCGATGAGATTCGAAACATCGTCAACAAGTTTGCGAGGTTCACTCGATCGAGAGGCATTTCCGGCTGTTCCGTGCTCGATTCAGCCGGTTGGATAACGAAGTCGTCTTTCATGAGCAGTAAAAACGAGCCGAGGCCGACGTGTACGAGCAGCGTCGTGATCAGGAAACTCCCGAAGCCGTCGATTCCGTACAGAACTGCGACAATCGTCGTGAAAGCGATCTGGAATCCCATGAGCGCTGCGATCGATGCTCCGATGCTCCGCCCAATACGGTGTCGGTCTCCCATACATGAACTCTAAGGATGGTCTCTGCGGTTGTCAACTCCGGCTGCGCTCCGCCGAGGTTCGCATTCGATCCAGTTATTGACATCCGGTCACCGTTCACATAGCATACGCGCATGAATCTCTCAAATTCTTTGACCGCTTCTCGGCTAGTATTTGCGCCGGTTTTCTTTTTGGTGTTCTTTCTTTCTGTCTGGACCGGGGCGTTTCTTCAATCGGCCGTCGTTCTTTTGTGGGTGATTTTTTTCGTTTCCGAGTTCACAGATATTATTGACGGGAAAGTCGCACGGGCGCGCAACGAGATTTCGGATCTCGGGAAGTTGCTCGACCCGTTCGCCGACGTGATCGTTCGATTCACGTACTTTCTCTGCCTCACGGTCGCTGGGGTGATGCCCGCATGGGTCATATTTTTGATCATGTACCGCGAATTGGGTATAATTTTTCTGCGGATGATGATGTACCGGACCGGGACCGCTCTAGCGGCACGCACCGGGGGGAAGTTGAAATCCGTGTTGTATGCAATCGCCGCAGGGACCGGTCTTGCGATCGTTACCGCACAACGGTTTGCGATGGCCGAACCGATTCACGCCTTTCTCGAGGTGTTCGCGCTCGTTGTGTACGTCGCGGCAGTGCTCTTCGCCGTCGGTTCGTTTGTCGACTACATTATCGTGTATCGACGACACATCAAACAAAACGCCGCTTCGTGAGTGGCTCCCGGAAACGCGCTGAAATGGCTCCGATCGGCTCGATGCCGATTCCCGACCGCCGGGCGATACGATACGTCTTCACCGATATCGACGACACGCTGACCAAAGACGGCCGATTGCTCGAGTCCGCGTACGCGGCGCTCTGGCGGTTGCGGGAACGAGGAATCCGTGTAATCCCGGTGACGGGTCGGCCGGCCGGGTGGTGCGACCTGATTGCGCGTCAATGGCCTGTCGATGCCGTCGTCGGTGAGAACGGTGCGTTGGTGTTCTACCTCGAGGACGGTCGTCTCAAGCAGTTTTTTCATCCCGAAGTCGCCGGTGACGATGTGCGGCGGAAACTTGAAACGGTTCGGGACGAGATCTTTCGGCGTGTGCCCGGGACGCGTCCGGCGAGCGATCAGTTTTGCCGCATGTTCGATCTCGCGATCGATTTTCGTGAAGAACCACCGTATCTTTCGTACGAGACGGCGGGTGTGATACGCGATCTATGCGTAGAGTTCGGAGCTACGGCGAAAATTTCGTCGATCCACGTAAACGCCTGGTTCGGCTCGTACGACAAGCTCTCGATGGTGAAGCTGTACATGCGCGAAAAACTCGGTCTCGACCTCGACATAGACCAATCCGCGGCGTTCTTTTGCGGGGATTCGCCGAACGATGAGCCGATGTTTCGCTACTTTCGTAACTCGTGTGCCGTCGCGAATATCCGCGAGTTCGGGGACATCGTCGAGTGTCCACCGAGATACGTCACGGAATCAAGTTTCGGTGACGGATTTGCGGAAGCTGTCACTGTACTATTGACATGAATTATGTCTTCTGTTACCTTGACCACTCGCGCCGACCGACGGTCTTGAGTGGCGGTCGGGTGGCGGACTTGTTAAAACGGCTTTCTTTTCGATAAATGTGTTGACATAATCGCCGAGAATTGATACGTTCACGCTCCGCACGTGCATGAAGATGACCGTGAGGAGCAAGGCGCGCAGAGAGG
>REEC01000086.1 GCA_007695285.1 Spirochaetaceae bacterium
CGTGCTCGACGTCGCCGCCGGCACCGGGTTTCACTCGGTCCGTCTGATCGAGGAGGGATTCGACGTCACAACCGCGGACGGAAGCCCGGAGATGCTCGCCAAAGCGTTCGAGAACGGACGTAACCGTGGCCACATTTTGCGAACCGTTCAAGCCGATTGGCGGTGGCTGACCCGCGACATAACCGAGCCGTACGACGCGGTCGTGTGTTTGGGAAACTCGTTCACACACCTGTTCGACGAGCGCGACCGCCGCAAGGCTCTCGCGGAGTTTTACTCGGTGCTGAAGCACGACGGAATCTTGATCCTCGATCAGAGAAATTACGACGCGATTCTCGACAACGGGTTTTCAACGAAGCACACGTACTACTACTGCGGCGACAACATAACCGCGGAGCCCGCGCACGTCGACGACGGTCTTGCGCGGTTTCGGTACAGCTTCCCCGACAAGAGCGAGTACTATCTGAACATGTTCCCGCTGCGCCGTGAGTATGTCCGCCAACTGACCGAGGACGTCGGATTCCAGCGTATCTCGACGTACGGTGACTTCAAGGAGACGTATCACGACGAAGAGCCTGACTTCTTCATCCACGTCGCCGAGAAGTCGTACGACGCGCGAGACGAGGACGACGGCTCATGAAAACACAACAGTATCCTGAGTCCGCGACCCGAACCGCGCAAGAGTACTATAACTCCACCGATGCCGACACGTTTTACTTCACGATCTGGGGCGGCGAAGACATTCACATTGGGTTGTACGACTCGGAGTCCGACGAGATCGGGCCCGCGAGCATCCGCACCGTCGAGAGGATGAAGTCGTACGCGCGTCCGACCGCCGAGTCGCGCGTGCTCGACGTCGGCGCGGGGTACGGCGGCGCCGCGCGCGCCCTGGCATCGTCGACCGGGTGCTCGGTCGTCGCGCTCAACTTGAGCGAGGTCGAGAACGAGCGCGATCGGCAGAAAAACCGCGAACAGCGGCTCGACGCTCGCATCGAGGTGGTCGACGCGTCGTTCGAAAACATCCCGTTCGAAGACGAAACCTTTGATATCGTGTGGTCGCAGGACGCGATGCTGCACAGCGGGCGCCGGGCTCGCGTGCTCGAAGAGGTCGCGCGCGTATTGAAGCCGAAAGGCCAGTTTGTGTTCACCGATCCGATGCGGACCGACGACTGCCCCGACGGCGTGCTCGATCCGATTCTCGACCGGCTGCACCTCGACGACATGGCGTGCCCCGCGTTTTACCGCGAGACATTGTCCGGACTCGGGTTCACCGAGGTCCGTTTCGACGAGATGCCGCACCAGCTCGCCGCGCACTACAGTCGTGTGCTCGACGAGACCGTCGCGCGCGACGCGGAGTTAACCGATGTCGTGTCGCGCGACTACATCGAACGCATGAAAAACGGCCTGCGGCACTGGATAGACGGCGGTCGGCACGGGTACCTGACGTGGGGTGTCTTTCAGTTCCGAAAGGACAAGTGAGTAGCGGATGCACATTGCGCGTGTTTTTGAACAATACCGGCCGGCCTTCAGCTTCGAGTTCTTTCCCCCAAAAACACCGGCCGGCTCCGAGCGGTTGTTTCGCACGGTCGAGGAGCTCGTCGAACTCGCTCCGAACGCGGTGAGCGTCACGTACGGCGCGGGCGGATCGACGAAAAACCTCACGCACGAGCTCGTCGCGCGTATACGCGCCGAGACGTCGCTCACGGTCGTTTCGCACCTGACGTGCGTCGGCGCGAGCCGCGACGAGACTGCGCAGATCCTCGACAAGTACGCGTCCGCCGGTATCGAGAACATCATGGCGCTGCGCGGCGATCCGCCCGGCGGCGGACCAGCACCCGGCGCACGCAAACCGGCGGCCGTCGCAGAGACGCCGATCGAGGGCGAGTTTCCGTACGCGGCCGACCTCGTCGCTTTCATAAAAAACCGATATCCCGAGATGGGCATCGGCGTCGCGGGCTTCCCCGAGGGACACCCCGCTACGCCGAACCGGCTGATCGAGATCGACCACCTCAAGGCGAAGGTCGACGCGGGGGCGGACTACATCTGCACGCAAATGTTCTTTGACAACCGCGATTTTCTCGACTTCCGCGAACGCTGCGAGCTCGCCGGGATAAACGTGCCGATTGTCGCCGGGATTATGCCGATCACCTCGCGTTCGGGCATGGCGCGCATGGCCGAGTTGGCCGCGGGTTCTCGCTTCCCGGCGCGGCTGCTCAAAGCCGTCGAACGCGCCGAGACCGACGAGTACGTCGAGAACGTCGGCGTGCACTGGGCGACCGAGCAGGTGATGGAGCTCATCGACGCGGACGTCGCGGGCGTACACTTCTACACGTTGAACAAGTCCGACGCGACGCGCCGGATCTACGAGTACCTCGGCGTGACCGACTCGAGGCGCCTCGCCGCGGTCCCGTCGTAACCCGGAATTGCGCGAGCCGCAGGTTTCGGCTATTCTGGGTCTCCGATGACTATCGAACAGGTTCTCGCTGAGAAGCTCATCGCCGCAGGATGGACTGTCGCCGTTGCCGAGTCGTGCACCGGGGGTGGGCTCGGTGCGAGGATCACTTCAGTGCCCGGGAGTTCGGCGTACTTCACGGGTGGTGTCATCTCGTACTCGAATGCGATCAAAACCGGGTGGCTCGGGGTCGAAGCCTCGACGATCGAGCGCGATGGTGCGGTGAGCGAATCCGTCGCGGGGGCGATGGCCGACGGCGTACGCGTACGCATGAAAAGCGATCTTGGCGTCGGCATCACCGGCGTCGCGGGGCCCGACGGTGGGTCTCCTCTGAAACCGGTCGGGTTGGTCTTCATCGCGGTCTCGATCCACGGCTTGATCGACGCGCGCCGGTGCCTCTTTACGGGCGACCGCGTCGCGGTTCGTGCGAGCGCCGTCGAGACCGCTCTGCAGATGCTGTTGGCCGCCGTAGACTCGGTTCACGCGAAGGAGTCGTGAAGCCGGTTACCGTGAAGGCGGGTATTTGACGTTTCGCGCGTCGCGCCGTACACTCTCCAAAGACGTAACTCATGAATTCACGCAAGACGCTCGCCGTCATTTCGATATTGGTTATCGCCGCGGTTTTTTTGATCGCCGTCGGCGTCGAATCGATCACGTTCAGTCCCGGTTTTCGCGTTCTGGTCGACGAAGCCCAGACCGAACCGGTTGAGGGCGGTACGCGAGATCTCGAGGCCGTCGGCGAAGGGTACCGGGTGGTCGTGCGGATCCTCGTGTTCCTCGCGGGCGCTATCGTCGTCGTCGCGATGTTCGTAAAGCCGCTGCGGCGATCCTTGATCAAGTCGGCGATCCTGATCGGCGTCATGCTGCTCGTGTTGAGTCTGATCAACCCGCGGTATCCCGACCAGGAGCCCGAGTCGGAAGAGACGGAAAGTGCCGCGAACGACTTGCCGCCGATCGGTGCCGGGGAGCGTCCCGAGGTCGACCCGGATGAAGTGATCACCGATGAGATCTCTCCGGCGGTGACGTTTTTCGTGAGCCTGCTCGTCGTCGGGCTCGCTGGGTCCGTGGTCGTCGCGCTTGTACGCGCGGCGCGCCACCGACGCCCACGACCGGGTGTCCGGGAGCTGATTGCCGACGAGGCCGAACGTACGCTCAGCGCGCTCGAGTCGCCGAGCATCTCGTACCCTGACGCGATAACCGAGTGCTACGCCATGATGCAGCGGATCGTGCGCGAATCGCACGGCGTCGCACGGCGTCCGGCGATGACCCCGCGCGAGTTCATCGATTCGGTTTCATCCGTCGGCGTCCCGCGTGACTCGGTTGAGACGCTGACCGAGCTTTTTGAGGCGGTGCGATACGGCGAGCGTACCCCGACCGGGTTCGCGGTGACGCGGGCGAGGAGCGCATTGAACGCGATCGTCGCCGAGTGTCGCTCGCGTCAGGAGGTTCCGTCGTGAAGATCAAAGCGTCGCGGCGCACAGTCGTGATCGCCGTCGTCTCGGCGGCCGTGCTTGGAGCGATCATCGCGGCGTTCGCGCTCCAGGATTTTGTCCGCGACTCGATCGTCGTGCCCGTGTTTGTGCGTCTGCAGTTGGTCTTGCTGTACGTGCGGAGCGTTCCTCAGGACGTTCTCTGGCTGATTCTCGTGATCGTCGGGACGTACATCGCGTACCGTGCGTTTCGGTTGCGGCGGCCCGGACCGTCCGCGGCGCGGCTCCGTGGCACCGGGCGCCCGGGTTCGAGCCGCGAGCTGCTGAGCTGGACGATTCAGGCACAGCGAAACCCGTATTTCCGGAAACGGATAGCCGGTGTGCTCGCCGCGCAGCTCTGCCGCGCGGCCGGCGTGCCTCCCGGGCGCGCGCGTGCCCGGGAGAGCCTCGAACGCGAAGGCATCGAGGTCCCCGATTACGTCGACGAGTATCTCGATTTTGATCGTACTAACACAGCCGGCCGGATACTGTTCGGCTTTCGGAAAAAAAACATCGATGCGGAACTGCAGAAGCTCGAACAAGCCGTGACCGCCGTCGAACACGAGGTAGGAGTACATGGAACAGAAAACGGACGCGCCGACGTTTGAGAACGTGCGGTCGACGTGTGACCGGATCAGCGCTGAGATCGAGCGCGCGATAATCGGAAAGACCGACGTGATCGCGAACGTTCTCGTCGCGTTTCTCGCAGGTGGACATATCCTCTTCGAGGATCTTCCAGGGCTCGGAAAGACGGTGGCCGCGAAAAGCCTCGCGACGGCGCTCGGACTGTCGTTCAAGAGAATACAGTTCACGCCCGATCTCCTTCCCGGGGACATTACCGGAGGATACGTCTACAACCGTAAGGACGAGACGTTCGTCCTGCGCAAAGGACCGATCTTCGCGCATTTCCTGCTCGCCGACGAGATTAACCGCGCGTCGCCGCGCACGCAGTCGGCGTTACTCGAAGCGATGCAGGAGCGCCACGTGACGATCGAAGGAGAGACAATCGATCTCCCGAGTCCGTTCACGGTCGTCGCGACGCAGAATCCCATCGAGTACGAAGGCACATTTCCTCTTCCCGAGGCGCAGCTCGACCGTTTCATGGTTCGTCTGTCGGTCGGCTACCCGTCGGCCGACGCCGAGCAAGAGATTCTGCGCCGACGCCGTGAGCGCAAGACGGCCGACGTGACGATTCACGGAGCGGTGAGCGAGGACGAGATACACGCGATGCGCGCGGCGATCGAGGAGATTCACATCGCTGAGGAAATCGAACGATACATCGTCGGTATAGTCGACGGCACGCGGCGAGACCGGAGAGTCGCCGTCGGCGCGAGCCCGCGTGGCGCTCTTGCGCTGCAGGATCTCGCGCGCGCGCACGCCGCGGTCGAGGGGCGCGAGTTCGTAATCCCCGATGACGTCAAGAAGTTCGCGGTTGCGGCGCTCGCTCATCGTCTCGTGTTGGTTCCCGATCTCTGGACCGAGCGCGCCGCGGCTGCCGACGTCGTGAAGTCGGTCGTCGACGCGGCTCCCGTGCCGGTCATCCGCGAGACATAACCTCGTATGGTGTACGGCGCGCTCGCGTTCGGATTCCTGCTGTTCGGTCTCGCTACCCGGAGCGGGGCGATCGTGTCGTTCGCTGCGGTTTTCGTTGCGTACCTCTCGCTCGCGGTGCTCCGCGACGCGCCGGCGCCGCAGCTCGCGGTCTCGCGTGCCCTCGGGTCGCGCCGCGTCGGGGACGGCTCTCCGGTTGAGGTCACCGTATCCGTCGAGAACACGGGCGGGACGCTTCCGACCGTCGTTTTAATCGACACGATTCCGTACGGCCTCTCGGTGGTTTCCGGTTCGGCCCGATTTGTGACTCCGATCGCCGCGGGTGAGACGGTGTCGTACACGTACACGGTGACCGGCAAACGCGGCCGATACGCGTTCAACCGGATCACTGCGCGCTCGTACGGTTTCGGAGGGGTTCGCAGTCGCATCGCGGAATTTCCGGTGCACAGCGAGCTCACAAGCTTGCCGCCCCGACGCACGATCGAGAGCATACCGCTTTCTCCGCGTAAGACGCTGCTGTACCACGGACCGATTCACGCGGGGATCCCCGGCGAAGGTACGGAGTTCTTCGACGTCCGCGAGTACGCCGTCGGAGACCCGATGCGCCGTATCAACTGGCGCGCTACCGCACGGCACGAGAACCGGCTGTTCACGACCGACTTCGAGCGCGAACGCATCACTGAGATCGGGATCATCGTCGACGGGCGCGCCGCACGGAACCCCGTCTCGCACGGTGTCTCGCTTTTTGAGTACACGGTCGCGGCCGCGGCCAGCCTTTCGGACTCGCTTCTCTCGGCCGGACATCGGGTGGGGCTCGTGACGATCGGGGTGGGACTCGACTGGACGTTTCCGGGCTACGGGAAAAAGCAGGCCGAAAAAATCTACACCGCGCTCGCAAACGCGTCGGAGGGTGAGAGCGCGGTGTTCGACGCGCTCGACTCGATTCCGACGCGCGTGCTGCCGGCCGGGTCGCAGGTTGTCATTGTGTCACCGGTGCGCGGCGACGACGTGCGCGCGTTGTCGGTCATGGTCGCGCGCGGGTACTCGGTCCTGGTTGTGCGTCCCGACCCCGAATCTCTCGCGCCGATTCCGGTACGCCCCGTGCGCGCCGCCGCGATCGCGTCTCGCCTGCAACGGATCGACCGCGTGCTCACTCTGCGGGAACTCGAGCGTGTCGGCGTGCCGGTCGTTTCGTGGGACATCAAAGAACCGCTCGAGGCGTGCATACGGTCGCACATCCCGAAACTTCGCGCGTGGCGCCTGCGGGGTGGAGCGATATGAAATGGCTCGGTTTCATCGGTCCGGTCGGCGCGGTACTGCTTGTCGCAGGGTCGGCCCTCGCTACCGGTCGTCTTGTCGCGGCAGTGGCCGCGATCCTGATCGGTATAGCGTGGTACCGCGCCGACCGGGCGGGTTCTTCCGAGAGCGCGACGGCGTGTTTCTTCGTGCTCTGCGTCATCGCGATCGGCGCGCTGGCGGCTCCAGCCTTTGTGGGATTCGCGGCGGCACTCGGCGTCGCGGCGGCCATCGTTGGGCACGACCTCTCGCGCTTCCGCGCGACCGCGCGCGGTGCTGAGGGCCCCACCGAGCTTATTCTTCGGCGGCGCGCGATCGAGGCAGCCTCGGTCGTCGTGCCTGTTGCAACGATCGGCTTTCTCGTCGGACGTGTTCAAGCGACGGTCGGTTTTTGGAGTATCTTTGCGGTATCACTTCTCGCTCTCGTCGGCCTGAACGTGATCTTGCGCCGCGTTCAGCGATAACCGAGAGCGAAAACCGACGATTGACTCCATATGGGAGGTTCGCTACAGTGCGGGCGATGGAACTCACGAAACCACGATTTGCTGTCATATTTGATCACGACGGAACCGTGATCGACTCGCTCGAGATGGTCGTCGCGTCGTCGAACGCGGCCGTCGTCGAACGTGGCGCCAAACCCGGTGCGCGAGAGCGTGTCGTCGCCGATATGGTGTATCACACGCCGGAACGGATGGGACGGCTTTCGGGTATCGACGATCAAGGCACGAGAGATGCAATGGCCGAGAGATTTTACGAGCTCGCGGCGACGGAATTTCTGGACCTCGCCCGGCCGTACCCGGCGTTCCCGGCTGCGTTGCGGGAGCTTGTCGATTGTGGCGTTGCGATCGGCATCGTCAGCAACAATCGCGGATCGCTGATCCGCCGTCTGTTGTGTCGGTTTGAACTCGCCGAGTACTTCACCGTCGTGTACGGCGAAGACGACGTCGCCGAGAAAAAGCCGGCCGCCGCGGCCGCGCTTCAAGCCGTGTCGGCGCTCGGGTCATCGGTCGATCGGTGCGTTTTTGTCGGAGACTCGGCTCCCGACGTCCGGTGCGCCGAAGCCGCCGGAATGCGCGCGATCGGGGTCGAGTGGGGAACGACCTCGCGCGATGCGCTCATCGCGCACGGTTTCTCGCGTATCGTCGGCTCGGCTCGCGAGTTGGTCGATGCGGTCCTCGAGACAATCGGCGTCGAGGCGGATCCCACCCGCCGCGGACGGTATTCCACCGTACTGGAGTAGTGACATGTTTGTTTCCGACCGTTTCAACAAGCTCGTCGCGCGATCGCGAAAAAACGCCGTTGACCACGCGGCCGTCCTGAACGCGCTCGAGTCATCGTTCGTCGCGTGTCTTGCCGGCATTTCGGAAGCCGGTTCGCGCGAAATCGCATCCGCCGTTCTCGCCGATGCCGTCGACGCTCCGACGACGACCGCGGTCACCGTGCGGCTCGCTGCCGTCGTCGACCTGTTCGCCGGCGATTACGACGAGCAACTCGACCCGTTGCTCGAATCTGACTGGGACGTCGTCCGCGACGTCGTTGGTGAAAACGCTGCCGAAATGGACATGGACGTCGTGAACTACGTGATGGGTAAGGTCCTCGAGAAGGGTCGGCTTGAGTGAGAACACGTGAGCGAAAAGGGAAATCGGTTGACACGTTCTGAATCCGCACCGTACGATGGTACCGTGAATTCGGCATGTTTGAGCGAGACAGCAATACTTTTCAAGGCTCTGAGCGACGAGACGCGTCTGCGCGTATTACACATCTTGATCGTCGCGGGGATGCCCGTGTGCGTCTGTGAGATCACCGATGCGCTTGAGCTTCCGCAATATCAGGTCTCGAAGGCGTTGTCTCATCTCAAGACGGTCGGGCTTGTCGAGGCGACGCGGAAAGGAACGTGGGTGTATCACGCGATCGATACGAACGCCGGCGTCAACCGCGACGTCGTGAAGATCATCGAAACTCGATTCGCCTCCGACGCTGAGTGTCCCGACGCGCGCCGCATCCGGGAACGACTCAAACTGCGTCAAGGCGACACCTGCGTCGTCGGATTCGCGGAGCGAAGACCGAGTTCGTGACGCTGCCCCCAGACGAGCTTGTTGGTTTCCTGTCCGATTCGCGGTATATTCGAGCCGGAGGACCTTTATGAGAAAGATACTGGTATTAATAGCCGCGCTCGTCGCGATATCGTCTGCAACCGCGGTCGCCGACGTACGAATCGATTTCGGATTCATGATCCCGTGGCAGCTTCGCGCGCAGATCGCCGGCCTCGACGAAGAAAGTGAAGATCTTAACTTGGACGTGCTCTCCGAGATAACGATTCTTCTGCCGGAAGTCATGGTCGCGTACCAGGAGCCGGTCGGGCCGGTCAATCTCGGCGTCGGACTGCGCGGGTTTTCGCTCATCATCCAGTCATTAATGTGGCCGGTCGTGTACGCGGAGTACGACTTTGGCCCGGCGGTGGTGGACTTCAACTTCGGTGGTGGGGCTTTTGTGTTTCTTGGCCTCTACAACGATATCACTACCGGTTCATTGTTCTTTCCGGATCTTTCGGCCCACGCGAAACTCGGGCGACGATTCCGCGCGGGACTCGGTGTGGCCGGCGTGCTCGGCAGGGATATTCCCGACGGTGTGACGCCGTACATGATCTATCTCAGCGCGAAGTTCTCGTTTCTGAACTGACGGGGCGCAGAGAGTGACGTGATGACCGCCGATGAGATATCCGACTGGGTCCAGAGCAGCGCGACGTGCGATTTTGCGCGCGCCGGCGGGCCCGGCGGTCAGAACGTGAACAAAGTGAACACGAAGGTGGTACTGCGAGTTCCGCTCGCCCGCCTGCCGGTCCCGGAGGATATCCGGGACCGTGTTTTTTTTCGGCTCGGATCCCGCCTCACGAACACGAACGAGTTGGTCCTGCACGAGTCCGGTTCGCGGAGTCAGTCCGTGAACAGAGCCGTCGTGCACGAGCGCGCCGTCGCGATGATCGCCGCTGCGATGGCACGCCCGAAACCCCGAAAAAAAACCCGCCCGACACGGGCGGCGAAAGAACGCCGCCTCGACGAGAAACGCCGGCGGTCGGCGATCAAGAGCTACCGCTCCCGCCCGAACTCCGAATGACCGTGAATCAAGCCTTGCCCAGCGCCTTAATCTGATCCTTTGGGACGTTTTTCCGGATCTCGGTCGGGAGTTTGCGCGCAATCTTCGGCAGGCCGCGCAGCATCGCCTCCTTGCCGCGTTCGATCATCTCGTCTTTCCGTGACATGTCGACGTAACTGAAACCCTCGAGATCGGGCCGGATCAGGAGATCCGCCGAGCGTGCGCCTTGATTTGTGCCGGTGCGCATCATGATCATAAAGCTTCGAAACACAACCTCGACGATATTCTTTGGGACAACGGTTTCATCGAGTGGGGAGTCGTTCAGGTCGACGGCGATAACGTAGTCGGCTCCCATCTCGCGGACGACGTCCGCCGGAACGCTGTTCAGTACGCCGCCGTCGACGTACACGGCGTCTCCTTCGGTGTACGGAACAAAGATCCCCGGGATGCTGCAACTCGCACGAACCGCGCGCGCGACCGCACCGTCACGGAATACTTTCTGTCGGCCCGACGTGAGGTCAACAGCCACTGCCGCGAACGGGGTTTTGAGGTCGGCGAAGTCCGGGTCTCCGAGAAACTCTTCGACGATTCTCTCGAGACCGTCGGCTTTCACGAGCCCTCTCGACGGGAGCGCCGCGCTCACGAAGTCGCGCCAATTCGCGTCGAGCGCTTTTTCGGCGATCTCTTTCCACGAGCGGCCCGCGCAGTACAGTGCACCGATCAGACTGCCGGCGCTCGTACCGGCGACATAATCGGGTTTGATCCCAACCTCTCCGAGCACCTTCAGTACTCCGAGATGCGCAAACCCACGCACCGCACCACCTCCGAGCGCAAGACCGAGAGTCTTTTTTCGTTTCAACATCGGATTTTCCTCGACACATTGTAGCTTTAACGCGCCGGCTAGCCTACCGGCGATTCGCTTTTTTCGACGGAACGGGATTTTTTTCCGTTCGTGAAGCGTCGGTAAAAAACGACACGTACTCACTAGTATTCCTTCCGCCAAGGAGTACGAATGAAGTACCGTCGAGCCATTCTCGTTATCGGCATCCTTTTGACGCTTGTCTGCCTGGCCTGGGCCGATTTTGGCCCGGGGATCAGAATCGCGGGCGACGTAATCGAAGGCGGCGGCTCGCGGCCACCGGCTCCGGCTGATCCAGATCCTGAGCCCCCAACCGAGCCTCCGCCGGAACCGGAAGAGCCGCCCAAAGAGCCCGAGGAACCTCCATCAGAACCCGATGAGCCTCCGCCGGTGCCGCCACCGGACCCGGCTATCGAGGCGACACATGAGCTTCTTGACGTCGCGCATGGAGAGCTGCTCCTGCTCGACGAGACGATCGCGCAGTTCGCGGACGTAATCTCGGATGCGACGAGTGACGCGAACGGCGCCGCGACTTCGGGCGCGACCGTCGTCGCCGAGATCGCGAGTGTCGTGAACAACCCTGTCGGAAGCGCCGAGAACGCCGAACTTATCGCGTTCACCGAGTTCGACCGGCAGACCGCCGTCGCCGCAGTCGAGAACAGTCCGCGAGTAGGAGATCCCGTGATCATCGCGACAGGCACACTCGTCCATCGCGAAACCGACATCTCGGTTCTTGCGTCACTACCGTTCTCACTCGAGAGGGAGTACCGGTCCGACCGGTCGGATCGCGGTCTCTTTGGAGCCGGGTGGTACTCCCCGATCGAGGCGAAGATGATCCGCGGCGTCAAACCGTCGGCTGAAGCCGAGGTCGTCGAGCGTCGGGCGATTGTCACCCGGATCGAGACTCTGCTCACGACGTTGAGAGCCGAGATTGGGAGAATCGACGCGGCGATCGAAAGGACGGCCATCGCGATCGGCGCGTACCGGACCGCGGGACAAAACCTGAAGCGCGCGGCTGACCGTGCATACGCCGCTGCGCAGGCGATCGCATCTCCCACGATCGCGGCGTCCTTCATCGCCGAGGCCACGGAGTTGTCCCGGGCCGCGACCGCGAGCCTCGCGGCTGCGAACGAAATGGCAGCCGACCTCGGTCGCTGGGCGGACGCCCGAGCCGAACTGGTCCGAAACGTCGCCGGCTACTCGGTCGAGTTTGAGCGACACAAAGACGAGCTTCGGGTCGCGGAGAATGAGGCGGCGTGGTCAGCTACCAATTCCGCCGCCGGCCCCGTTCTACCGATCGGGCTCGGGAGGATCGTTGTTCTCGATGCGTGCGGTGTCCCGCGCGTGTTCACCGTGGCGGACTCTTCTGTCGGGCCACCGTCGGTCGAACCGGGTGCGACGTACCCCGTGAGCGGGACGGTTCTCAAGCCGGCCGACGGAACCTGGGGTTCGCTCACGATCACGACCGGCGGTGCCGTTCTCGACGACGTGGGCGACGGGATAGTGCGCGATTTTGGTGTTGACGGTCAGCTCATGCGGACGCGCGATGCGCACGGGCGGATGGTCGAGGTTGTGCGCGGCACCGACGGCAGACCACGCGAACTCAGGGACCAGACTACGCGTCGGATCCGGATCGAGATCGACGACGGTCGAGTCGTTGCCGCGTATGGGCCCGAATCGATCACGGTCCGGTATCGCTACGACGAGAGCGGAAGATTGAGCTCGGTGACAAAGCCGACTGGGCTCTTGACCGAGTATCTTTACGACGAGTTCCGGTTGATCGCGATCGTCAAACCCGGAGGGGCGCGTCTCGTTTACACGTACGACGGTGAGTCCGGAAAAGTCGTGTCTACGACCGACGAGGCCGGCGCGACGGAACATTTCGCGTACGATCAGGAATCGGGGCAAACTACGTACGTGAACCCGTCCGGGGTCGTAACAAAGTATGTTCTCGACGAGGCAAATCGTGAGATAAGGCGCATACACGCCGACGGAAGCGCGCGCGAGTTCGAGTACGACCGTTCGGGGAGAGTGATCCGCGTGCGCGATGAGAATCTCGCGGTTACCGCGTTTGAGTACGACCGAGACGGCAGACTCGCCACGGTGATCGATCCGGACGGCGTAGCGTTACGACGCGAGTACGTCGGCGAGCGTGTCTCCGCGGTGATAGACTCTGCGGGTTCTCGGACTGAGTTTGAGTACGATGCCCTCGGTAGCCCCGTCCGGATTTTGCATCCCGACGGCGCGACCGATTCGATTACGTACGACGCGCTCGGGCGTATCGCCGCGCGGACCGACCCGGTCGGTGCGACTGT
The DNA here is from genome assembly GCA_007695285.1 of Spirochaetaceae bacterium. Classification (GTDB taxonomy): domain Bacteria; phylum Spirochaetota; class Spirochaetia; order DSM-27196; family PXBQ01; genus PXBQ01. The sequence continues at coordinate 13,033 of REEC01000086.1, forward strand.
TCGGTACGAGTACGACCGAAACGGGTATCTCGCGGCACGCATCGGACCCGACGGCGGGCGCGAGGCTTTCTCGTACGACGCGATAGGCCGTCCGACGATATGGCGAGACGCGACCGGTGGGATCAGCGAGTATCGGTGGGACCCCGACGGGCGTATCGTCTCGTACCGCGACCCGCTCGGATCTGAAACGTCGTACCGATACGATAATCGGAGGGATCTGGTCGGAGTGACAGAGCCTGACGGCGCCGTGTACTCGGTCGAGTACGACTCACGGCATCTTCCGATCGTGCGTTCGGGTCCACTCGGCGTGATGTCTCGATACACCTATCGTGCCGATACGCGCGTCCAGTCGATCGCGCACGTCGACGGGCCGAGTTTCGTTTTCGAGTACGACGCGCGTGGACGCGTCACGGCGGTAACTGAGACAGAAAGCGGCAGCCGAGAGGTGTACGAGTACGATCCCGTCGGTCGTATCGTCGCGGTGAGAAACGCGGCCGGACACATTACCCGATACTCCTACACGCCCGGCGGACGCCTGAAGCGAGTTGTCCACCCGGACGGCGCGGTCCGGGCGTTTGTCTACGACTCGGCAGGCCGCCTCATCGAGCAGATCGATGAACTCGGCGGCCGTACACGATTCAGATACGATGCGCGCGGCCGGATTATCGAAATCGTCGACCAGCTCGGGTACGCTCGCACGTTTGAGTACGATCGTGCCGCGCGGCTCGTATCCGAACGCGATGCGACCGGGAACGAAACCCGGTTTGAGTACGATCGAGCGGGGCGCCTCTCGACGACCGTCTGCCCGAGCGGTGCGGTGACGAGCTACGTCTACGATGCGGCCGGCCGGATCGTAACACGCGTTGACCCGACGGAACTCGCGCACGAGTACACCTACGATCTCGCGGGCCGCGTGACCGAGTATCGCACACCGTACGGCGGCACGGTCCTGTATGAGTACGACGAGCGAGGTAACCTTGTCGCCGAGACGTTGCCCAACGGAACCCGGCGAACGATCTCGTACGACGCGGCGGCACGGCCGATCGGATGGGCGGATACGCGCGGAGCGCGTGTCGAGATCGAGTACGATCGGGCCGGCAACCCCACATTGTATCGCGGCGAGACCGGAGCGTTGTGGACGTACGCGTACGACGCGTCCGGCCGTGTGACGGCCGTCGATGACCCCTTCGGTGGAATCGCAGCCTACCGCTACGACCCCACCGGTCGTCTCGTCGAGCTGTCGCATGGTCCGACATCGCAAAAGTACGAGTACGATTCGCGCGGCAGGTTGTTGCACACCACCGATCCGGGCGGATCACGACGGAGCCTCGAGTACGACGCGGTCGGCAACGTCGTCGCGTTTGTCGACTCGCTCGGCTTACGGCATAATCTCGAACTCGACGTGGCCGGACGCATCGTCGCCGAGAGCACACGCTCTGCGGGGCTCACCCGGTACTCGTACGACCCTGCGGGTCGCGTCGTATCGGTCGTCGGCTCAGACGGCCGTGAACTCCGTTACCGCTACGATGTCGCAGGTAGTGTCGCGGCGATCCACACGGATACGGGTGCGAGCACGTTCACGTACGATCGGGCCGGGCGCGTCGTTTCAACCGAAAACGATGCAGCCCGGCAGGCTTTCGCGTATGTCGGCGACCGCGTTGTTGAGTTCCGGGACGACGCGACCGGGGTTCGCTGCTCGTACGAGTACTCGGCCGCCGGTGGCGTGACGTCCCGCGTCGTGACCGGGCGCGACGGGAGCCGATCGACGACGTCGTACTCGTACGACGGAAACGGACTTCTTACGTCGATCGTCTCCGGATCCGGCGAAGCGGTATCGTTTGAGTACGACGTCGCGGGCCGCGAGGTCTTTCGACGATTCTCCGACGGATCGTTCACAAAGAGAGTTTTCGGAGAGGCGGGGCTCATCGTCGGACTGCTCCACGGTTCAACGATCGCCGGGCGTGACAGGGTCGTCGACGCGACGTTTTTTGCGTACGATACGTCGGGGCGTCGAACCCATGAAATGGATATCTCCGGGCGAATCACCGAGTATCAGTTCGACGCCGCAGGTCGACTACACGCGGCCCTGTATCCCGCGGATTCGTCGAAGGCCGAGTCGGACCGGCTCCGGCATGCTGAGTTACACGCTGTTCTGCCCGTCGCCGGCGCGTCGACCGGTTGGCACGCCCCTGCGGTCGCGGCGGTCCGTGCGCTCGGCGAGACCGCCGCGCGAGTTCTACCGGACCGCAGAGTCGTCCCGGTCTTTCAGTATCCGATTTGGCCCGAGACGTTCGGCTACGACGGAGAGGGCAATAGAGTCTGGAGCGAGACTCCCGCTGGTCGAACAGAGTACCGGTACGACCAAGCGGGCCGTCTCGTCGCGGTCGGACACGAGGCTTTCGGGTACGATGCGCGCGGTCGAATCAGATCGCGAGCCGGTTCCCGCGCGACGACCGAGTTGGTGTACGACGCGAACGACCGGGTGATTTCCGTTACCGAGATCACCGACTCGATTACCACGACGATCGCGTACGGCTACGACGCTTTCGGCCGGCGTGTACTCCGTACGGAAACACGATCGGACGCACCGGAAGACGAGCAAACGACTCGGTTTGTGTACGAACCGTTCGGGTTCGATCTCGTTCTCGCGCTCACCGATCGAGCAGTCGCACGAGACCGAGTCGCCGGTGGTGTTCTGTCGATCGAAGGTTCGCAGCCCGGCTCTCCACGCCCCGAGTCTGCTTCCGGCCCGCGCCTCGCTTCGGTCACCTCCGCGCGTATGCCCGTATTCTCGCCGCTGATCGGAGTCGATCAGGGGGCGGATAGTGGTGCAACCGAGTTTCTGTTTCACGCGGGTCGCCCGTTGCTCGCCGACGGTGCGGCGCCGGAACGGTACTTCCACGACGCGCTCGGGTCGGTCGTGTTCTCCACGTCGGGCCGTGTCGATACCGCAGACCAGGTACGCTACGAGGCGTTCGGGACGCCTTTGCGCACGACCGACGTCGCGTTCAACACGCGCCTTCGCGATACCCACGGTTTTTCGTTAGGGTTTTCCGGGCGGATCACCGACCCGGTAACCGGTCTGGTTGATCTCGGGTTTCGTGACTACGACCCGTCGATCGGCCGGTTCACAACGCTCGACCCGGCGCGGGACGGTTCGAACTGGTACATCTACGCGTACAACGATCCGGTTAACTTCATCGATCCTCTAGGTCTCAACGCGGTCAGGTTCAACGTCTTCGACGGCGGAGGCTACGATCCCGGCTACGACCCGTTCTACCTCACAACTCACCGCGAAATGCAATACCAATGGCCGACGCACGGAACGCTAACCTCAGTCTTCGGCCCGCGGAG
>REEC01000024.1 GCA_007695285.1 Spirochaetaceae bacterium
CGCTGAAGTCCGGTTTCTCGTACAACGAGTCTTTCTCGATCATCACGTCGTACATCTTCTTGTGCCCCATGATCACCGTGTGCAGAACCGTGTGTTCGTCGAACTTGAACTGATCCTGTTGAAGCACCGCGATTCGCTCGTTCGATCCGACGATGACTTCGCCCGTGTCCGGCTCGAGCTCGCCCGAGAGAATTCGGAGAAACGTCGACTTTCCGGCGCCGTTCGCGCCGATGACTCCGTAACAGTTACCGGGAGTGAATTTGATGTTCACGTCCTTGAACAACGCCTGTTGTCCGAAGGAGAGCGTGATGTTTGAAGCTGTGATCATTGAAAAACGTCCTTACGGGATGCCTTCTCGTCAGCCGTTCGGGCGGCAAATCGATTCAAGCCGCTGCGGTCGTATGCGTGGGCAAACTCGGATCGCCATTCTACCGATGTTGCGTCTTTCACTCAAGTAGGCGGAGCCTCTCTCTCGGTGGTTTTTAGGCGCGCATCACGGCGTTTCGATCTCCAGCGTCTCGCAGATTTGCTCGAGCGCGGCGCGTAGCGGAAGTGGATCCGCGATGAACTCTCCGCAGCGCGCCCCGGGGGGGCCACCGTCGCTCAGATTCTCGTCCCCGACGATCTCGTGAATTCGCGCCGCGGCGTCGGGTGTGTCGCGTGCCTCGATAATCCCGGATAGAACCGTGCTGCCGTCGCGCACCGCGCGCGAGAAGACGTCGCGGAACGACTCGGTATGCGCTGTCTCCGGCGCGCACGGATGGAACCAGCGGGAGCCTCTCGCGTTCGCGAAATCGAGACCGTCGGGAAGAAACGGGGGGTGAACGACCGTGAGCCGGAGCGGTTCGATGCTGCCGTCCGGGCGACGCGCGAGCCGCGCCGCGTCGTCGCGCGAGACATCGTTCGTAAACCGGTAGAAACCGTACGAGTCGAGGAGCGCGTTTTCGAGTCGGTCGGCGAGATGCCGGTCGCCCTTCGCCGACCGATACGTCGCCGCGAGCGCATCCGGCACGATCCGCGCGATGATGTCGAGCGACAGACGTTCGGATCCGAGACGGCGCGCAAAGTCGTACTCACGCGGAGCGGTCGAGCGGAGCACCCGTAGCAAATCGACGTCGAGCAAACGTTCGAGAAACGAGTGCATGCCGCGGTTTTCTTCTGTCTCCGGATGCGCCGGGTCCCACCGTCCCGCGAAGTAGTTGATGAACGGATGACACGCGCGGTCGAGTACCGCGTGCGCGGCGAAGCCGAGGATAAAGTCGTACGCGTGGTTTCTGGCGTCCGGCGATGGGATTTTTTCCGCCGCGTCGTGCATCGCGCCGATGAAACGGCCGATCGATCCGCGGTGAAGGATCGCGCCGTATCGCAGTCCCGACGGTCGCCGACGGCGATTGTGCAGAAAAAGGTCCGGCCCTTGCGCGCCGAGATAGTGGAACTGCGACGGCGTGTGGTCGGCCGGCGGATCGGTGATGAGCGAACGGAGCGTCTCTTCGATATGCAGCGCGTGAGTTATATGCGACGGCACGGCTGCAATCTTACCACGCGCAAACGCCGTGTTGAAACCTCTCCGAAAACGAGGTACATTTATGAGTAAGGGGTCAAAATGCGACGTGCACACGCGGACTCACTATTCACGCGGAGAACGGCCGTACGCGCTTTTGTCGTGATTCTGACGCTTCTGCCGACGATGCTCGCGGCCGAAATGGCCGGAGAACTCGGCGACCGGCTCGAGCGCGCGTACGACGCGTATCGCCGAGACGACTTGACGACCGCTGATCGCCTTTTCACCGACGTTTTGGCGGTTGCACCTCATCTCACCGAGGTTTGGTACAATCGTGGCGTCGTGCGGTACGATCTCGGTCGGTATGAAGACGCCGTATCCGACTTCACGGCAGCGATCGAACGCGATCCTACCTTTGCCGCGGCGATTTTTAACCGTGCAAACGCGTACTTCCGGCTCGATCGTTTTGAGGACGCGTACGAGCAGTACCGGCGCGTGCTCGATATCCGCGACGACCCGGACGCCGAGCACAACGTTCGCGTCGTTGAACAGATCCTTGCCTCGCAGTAGTCGTTGAAAACCACTCACTTGGAGAACTCATGAGGAACAAGACTCTATCGGGCGATCAGGTCTTGATCGTGAACTGCGGGAGTTCGTCGCTTAAGTACGAGGTGTACGACATGCCCGCGCGTGAGAGCCTCGGGAAAGGCCTCGTCGAAAGAATCGGCGGAAAGCGGAGCTCGATCCACCAGGACGGTATCAACGGGCGTATCTCGAAGGAACTCGACGTACCCGACCACGGGGCGGCCGTCGAGGCTCTCGTGACCGCGCTTACGGATCCACAAAACGGGATCCTCGAGGACATCGAGCAGATCACGGGTGTCGGGCACCGTGTCGTTCACGGCGGCGAGCGGTACTCGGAGTCGGTGATCATCGACGACACCGTTATCGCCGCGATCGAAGAGAATAACGAGCTCGCTCCGCTTCACAACCCCGTGAACCTCGTCGGGATCCGCGAGACGATGCGAAGACTGCCCGGCAAGATGAACGTCGCGGTGTTCGATACCGCGTTTCACCAGACGTTGACGCCCGCGGCGTATCTCTACGGCATTCCGCGCGAGCTCTACGACACGTACAAGATACGCCGGTACGGTTTTCACGGAACCAGTCATCGGTACGTCGCGCACGAGGCCGTGAAGTTCATGAAGCGATCGATCGAGAACACAAACGTGATCTCGTGCCACCTCGGCAACGGAGCGTCGATCACCGCGATCAACAACGGCAAGTCGGTCGACACGTCGATGGGCTTCACACCGCTCGAAGGGTTGATGATGGGAACGCGCAGCGGCGACCTCGACCCGGCGATCGTTTTTTTTCTGCTCGAACGCGGATACACGCCCGAAAAGCTGAACACGATGCTGAACAAGGAAAGTGGGCTGCTCGGACTCTCAGGGATCTCGAACGACCTGCGCGATCTCGAGGCCGCTGCCGAACGCGGCGACAGAAACGCGATCGAAGCGCTCGACGTGTACGCGTACCGCATCCGAAAGTACATCGGCTCGTACGCCGCGAACCTCGTGAAGGTCGACATCCTCGTCTTCACCGGTGGGATCGGCCAGTACGGAACACGCATGCGCGAGCGAATCTGCAATCGTCTCGAGAACCTCGGGATCGTGATGGACTACCGGAA
>REEC01000152.1 GCA_007695285.1 Spirochaetaceae bacterium
AGGATGGGGCGCTTGCTCGCGGAAGGCGTGGTTGTTCTGAACGTGGACCTCGAGTACCTTGAGAACCTCGTCGACGGCATACGTGTGTTTGATCGCCAGACGATCATTATTACCGACGAGTCGGGACGCGCGCTTTTGTCGGTCGGCCCCGAGAAATTAATCCATCTCGAACTGTCCACTGTGCTCGGAAATTCCGATGCCGTCGATCACCGATTCGCAGGCCGGCATCCGGAGTACTTCGTGACGACACACCACCCGGACGGCTCCGGATGGGGCTATGTCTCGTTGGTGCCGAGAGCGGACGTATATCGAATCCCGATGCGGATGTTGCGGACGTCGGTCGGTGTATTCGGTATTGGATCGGTGATCGCCGTGGTCTTGATGGTGATTCTTTCGAGGCGGAGTTTTCTACAGATCGGGCATTTGGTTGATCTGATCGAGGATGTCGAAAGATCGGGCGAGCCCGTACATCCGGAGTTTCGCGGGAAAAAGTCGGAAATACGAGAAAACCTCACGTACAGCCTCATGCGCAACTTCGTCGAGGCCCAGCTTCTGCCGATCAAAGATTCGGAGCAGCGGTACCGCCGAAAAACGCTTCAGTTACTCGCGATGCAGTCGCAGGTGAGCCCACATTTTCTGTTCAACACGCTCGAAACGATCACGTGGAAGTCGTACCGTTTTACCGACGGACCGAACGAAGTCACCGAGGTCCTGGAAAAACTCGCCGAGGTTTTGGAGTACGCGTTGACGCGGACCGGCGAGACGGTGACGCTCGACGATGAGTTGAGTGTCGCGCGCCGCTACATCGAGATCCAACAGGTCAGGTACCGTGAGCTGTTCGAGATAGAGTGGGAGATCGACCACGGTCTGACCGACGCCGTCGTTCTTCCGATGATTCTGCTACCTCTCCTCGAAAACGCAATTTACCACGGATTACGGAACGTGGAAAAACACGGCAAAATCGTCGTATCCGTTGAAGCTCGCGATGAGAAATCGGTTGAACTCGTGGTCCGGGACAACGGGGACGGGATCACGCGCAAAAAGCTCGATGAGATCAACCACCGTCTGAAGCACGACAGCTCGGCGGTTGAGCATATCGGTCTGTACAACACGAACAAAAGGATAGAACTCGCGTTTGGCGCCCCGTTCGGGCTGTCGATCGAGAGCGTGGAGAACGTCGGTACTTCGGTCACCGTCGCGCTCCCGCTTCTATTCGGGTAGTTCGGCTCGTTCGCGCCGGTACTCGCTCGGCGACGACCCGAACCATTGTTTGAAGCGGCGAGAGAACGTGTTTGCGTTGCTGTATCCGAGTTTCTCGCCGATTGTGTACGCCGGGAGGCCGGTCGTTCTGAGCATTGATGCCGCGCGCGTCATACGCACCCGCGTGAGAAAAGATGAGAAATTTTCGCGGGACTGTTCCTTGAAGAGGCGGCTCAGGTAATGTGGGTTCATCCCGACGTGCCGGGCCGCACCCTCGAGACACGCGCTCGCGAGGTCGCCCTCGCAGTAGCGAACAACGGACTCGACGATCGCGTCCGGCGTCGCGCGAACAATCGGCTTCTCGGATTTTTCCTCGTCGAGCTCCGCTTTGAGTTCGCGGAACGTCCGCATCAGTTCCTCGTACCGCGTCGGTTTGACGACGTACCGGCGTACACCGAGCCGGAGCGCGTGCTGCGCGTACTCGAAATCGCGGTGTGCGCTCAGAAACACGATCGAGACCGGGATTTGTTCGCGCCGTACCGCCTCGGCAAACTCGATTCCGTTCATCCCCCGCATCAGGATGTCGCAAAACGCGACGTCGGTCTTCGTGCGCCGGACGTGATCGAGCGCCGCACGCCCGTTCTCGAACGTTCCGGTTACCTCAAATCCGATTTCGTTCCACGGAAAGTAGCGTTCGAGGCCATGGCGGATCTCGTGTTCGTCGTCGACGATGATGAGCGAGTACACCGAGGAAAACACCTCCTCTCGTGGAATGCGTCGTGCTATTGTACTGCAGTCAAACCGTGCGGTCAAACTGGGCTTCTATCCACAAAAAGTCAATAATTCAACGGTAATCGTGCAGAACGCGACGAGAAACCGTCGATTGTCTCTTTCGCCATACGCAGACCTCGGTTACCGTGGTTACGCGGATCGGACCGCAAAAAAACCATAGGAGGACTGCAGTGAAGAAGGTTGTTATTATCGCGATGATTCTCGCGATGGCCGTCCCGGCTTTGTCCGTCATAGCCGGTGGAAAAAAAGAGGCAGGGGTTGCCGACAGAACCGAGTTGAGAATGGCGTGGTGGGGCTCCCAACGTCGTCATGACATGACGATCGGCGCGATCGAGTTGTACATGCAGAAGAACCCGAACGTGAATATCACGTACGAGTTTGCCGGTTGGGGCGACTACTGGACGATGCTCACAACGCAGGCGGCGGGCGGCAACCTGCCGGACATCGTGCAGCACGACTATCAATATCTCGCCGAGTGGGCCGGCCGCGGGCAGTTGCTCGGTCTGAATCAATTTGTTGAGTCGGGAGCTCTTGACCTGTCGAACGTCGAAGACGACGCGATCGCGGGCGGAAAGCTCGACGGTGAGTTGTACGGTGTGAATATCGGAAGCAATGCAACTACATTCGTCATCGACGTCGATATGTTCGACGCAGCCGGAATCCCGATTCCTGATTGGGAGTGGACATGGCAGGACTTCGAGCGCATCGCGCAACAGCTTCACAACGAGCTTGGCGTTTGGGCGATCGGAGGAAATCTGCAGAACTGGCACGTATGGAACCAGATCTACATCAGCCTCGGACAGTCGGCGTACGCGCCCGACGGCCGGGACCTGGGATATACCAACGACCAGCCGTTTATCGATCACCTGAACATGATCCTTCGCCTTCAAGAAGCGGGCGTCGTCCCGCATATTTCCGAGTGGCTCGCGGTGTACGATGACGCCGGCGTCGAGCAACAACCGATTGTTGCCGGTGACGCGGCGATGGCGTTTGTCTGGAGCAATCAGCTGATCGCGATGTGGCGTGCCGCGGGAGAGGACCGGAACTTCGTGCTGCGTCCGGTTCCACGAGTTGCTGGTGGTGCTTCTTCGGTGTACGTAAAACCCGGGCAATTTCTTGCCGTGAGCGCGCGTTCGGGCGCACCAGACGCGGCGGTGGCTTTTGTGA
>REEC01000023.1 GCA_007695285.1 Spirochaetaceae bacterium
CACGCGTCGCGGCTGATTCCGGCGAGCATCGGTCCTCTGAAGGCGCTACAGGCGCTCGGCGCGACGGTCGCGCTCGGCACCGTCTGGAACGACGTCGTCTGCTACCTGATCCACGCCCGGCCCGACGCCGATCTCGCGACAACAATCGGCGCGCACGAGACGTTTCCCATCCGCGACTCGGTGATCGGAGCCGTTATCGAGCGCGGAAAACGCGTCATCCGCTGGGACCGTGCCGACCGCGGAGAGATCGCGTGGGCCGCCGCGGTCGGGACCCCACCGGTCGCCGCGATAGCCGCGGTCTTTCCGGAGAACCACCCCGCTGCAAACGACCCCGCGACCAGAGAGTTGATCATACGCTGCGCGACTCAAATCGAAACCGACATTACCTCGGCCCCCGAAAAAACACGAAGGAAGAAGGAGACAGTCTCATGAGCAAACTCAACACCATCCAACACGAAGCGGATATCTGCGTCGTCGGAGGCGGTATGTCCGGCGTCTGCGCAGCGATCGCGGCGGCTCGCGCCGGAAGCTCGGTAGCGCTTCTCCAGGACCGGCCGGTTCTCGGGGGAAACGCGTCGGAAGAGATCCGGATGTGGATCTGCGGAGCGTTTGGCGCGAACCTGCGCGAGACCGGCATCATCGAGGAGATCGAGCTCGAGAACATCTTCCGCAATCCGCACAAGAACTATGCGCAGTGGAACGCTCTGCTGCACGACGTCGTCACGCGCGAGCCCGGCATCGAGCTCCTGCTGAACGCGTCGGTTCTCGACGCGACGATGCAGGGAACGACGATCGAAACCGTAACCGCCTGGCAGCTCACGACGCAGAACTTCCATACCGTACGCGCAACGCTCTTCATCGACTGCTCGGGCGACTCTATCCTGGCCCCAATTACCGGCGCCGAACACCGCTGGGGTCGCGAGGCGCAGGAGGAGTTCGGCGAGAGCCACGCGGCCGAGAAGGCCGACGGGCAGACGATGGGGATGTCGTGCCTGATCCAGCTCCGCGAGACGTCCGAGCCACAACCTTTCGTCCCGCCGTCGTTCGCGCATCGCTACGAGCGTGACGATATCGGTCCCGGCCGCGACCTCGATATCCACCGCACCAACTTCTGGTGGCTCGAGTCAGGCGGTCGAGGCAATACGATCGCCGATACCGAGGTGGTGCGCGACGACCTGCTCGCGGTCGCAACCGGAGTCTGGGACTTCATCAAGCGCCACGCCGATGAGTTCGACGCGCGAAACTGGACGCTCGACTGGATGGGCTTCCTGCCCGGAAAGCGCGAAAGCAGGCGCTACGTCGGCGATCATATTATTACCCAGTCGGACGTCGAGGCGGGCGGCCCCTTTCCGGACGTGATCGCCTACGCCGGCTGGAGCATGGACAACCACCCGCCGGGTGGGTTCTACGAACCCGGCGAGCCGACGGTCTTCCACCCGGCGCCCTCGCCGTGGGGGATTCCTTACCGCTCGATCTACTCGCGCTCGATCGACAACCTTCTCTTTGCCGGCCGAAACATCAGCGCGACGCACATCGCGTTGAGCTCTTCGCGCGTCATGCGAACGTGCGCGCTCATCGGCCAGGCCGCCGGCACCGCCGCCGCGATCGCGATCCGGTATCGCACGAATCCGCGCGGCGTCTACCAGAGCCACCTCGGCGAGCTCCAGCACGAGTTGATGCGCGCCGACTCGTATCTGCCCGGCTTCACTCGCGCCGTCGCCGCGACGAGCAGCTCCGCGGTTCTGACCGCCTCGAATGCCGGACGCACGTACACCGTGAAGCGCGCGCGAACCGAGTTCCCGCCGGACGCGGTCGTGCTCAAAAGTGGCCTGCGCGGCGGGCAACGCACCACCATCGCGTGGCACGAGACGCGTGCGACCGCCGACCCGGAGGTGCTGCGGAACGGACTCGACCGCACCGTCGACGACACCGACAACGGCTACTGGTGCGAACCCGGCGACACGATCGAGTACCACCTGAACGAGCCTGCGCGCCTCTCCCGCGCGCGGATCGTGTTCGACAGCAACCTGAGTCGCCACTACAAGGAGCACCGGATGAAGTACCACTACCCGCTCAACGACCCCGGCACTCCGGTCGCCGAGTCGCTCGTCCGTCGCTTCAAGGTGGAAGTCGTGCGCACGGCCGGGTCTGCTTCGCAGGAGTGGGAGACCGTCGCCGATGTGGCCGACAACCGGCAGCGGCTGGTGTGGGTCGATCTGCCCGACGTCCCGGTAACCGGCGTCCGCCTCACGCCGCTCGAGACGTGGGGTGCAAAGTTGGTGCATCTTTTCGGCTTCGAGGTCGAGGAAGGCTGAGCGGGCGGGAAGGCGGGCGGAAGCTCGGTGATGTTGGAGTCGGTTGTTTCGGGGAACACGCCGCCGCGGGGTACCGGGAGTTCCTGCGCGATCACCCTGATGAAGCCGAGTGGATCGCCGAGTGGGATCGCGCCGACCTTGCCTCTCCGGTCGATCGGCAATCACCGTTTTGAGACGCGCTCCCGTTGCGGCAAGCGTTCGATCTCGTCACCGATCTCCGTGCGAGCTAGATCGAGCTCGTACGTCTTTTGAAGATTCATCCAGAAGTCCGGAGATGTTCCGAAGTAGCGGCCCAGACGCAGGGCAGTATCGGCGCTGATGTTGCGCTTGCCCGCGAGAATCTGACTGATACGATTCGGCGGGACCTCCAGGTGCCGGGCGATCTTCGCCGCGCTCAGATTTAGCTCTTCAAGCTCGTCAGTGAGAATCTCTCCTGGATGAATTGGGGTCCTTGCCATAGCCATTCTCCCTAGTGATAGTCGACGATTTCTACATTCTCCGGACCATCTCCACCCTCAGCCTCGGACCGGTCGTCCCTCGATCGGTGTGAACTCGGTCGGGCCGAAGCTCACGTTCATGCGGCCGGAAAGCATCGCTCGGTCGTCACCGAACACGAACGTGAGCGTGACGATGTGCGGCGACTCGATCTGAACGATCGTGAGTTCAAACGTCAGCGGATCGGTCCACGTTCCGGAGCTCGCGGTACGGAGCCGGCGCGGGTAGCCGAGCAGGCAGGTATCGTCGACCCAGTCGTGCCGACCGAAGCGTGTCGTGTAAACCCCGCTGAGATCGGTTCCGGCGGCAAGCGGATGGTCGGACCCCGTGAGTCGGTACGTGA
>REEC01000245.1 GCA_007695285.1 Spirochaetaceae bacterium
AGGCGCTCGATCCGGAACCGTCCGTCTCCCCGGATCCGCGCGAGCGCCTCGGCGACGGCCGATAGCAGTGCGTCCTCCCGGAGGTAGTTCGGCTGCGACGCGATCGTGAACACCGGCCGGAAACCCGGCGTGATCCGGGTACTCGCCGCGCGCAGAAGGGCTTCGCCGATGTCACCGATGTACGCGGGCACGATCTTCTTGAACGGTTGCCGCACCGCGACCCGATCTCCGGGCGTCGCAGACAGGAGCCGCCGGCATAACTCGCCGATCGCCTGCATCGAGTCGTCCCCCGGTCCGTACACGTTACTCAGCCGCAGCACGCAGCCCGCGTCGTCGGGCACAAATGCCTCGGCGAGAAGCTTGCTCAGGCAGTAGAGGTGGTACTCGTCCTTGCCGTAGATGAGTGGCTCGAGCGGCAACGGAAACCGGTCGTGGATCGCCCGGATCGCGTCGAGTGGCGCGGCGGCCGGGGCTGCCGCGATGATCCGGTCCGCGAGTCCGGAGTACACCGGTTTCACTGCGTCGATCCAGTCGATGAAGTCGCGCCGGAAGCTGTACGTGTCCTCGGCGATCACACCTTCGTACGCGCCCGCGAAGTAGACGCTGTGCGACGACGCAAAAACGAGGCGTTTGCGCTCGCGCGCGCAGAGGCGCGCGATCACCGCGGTAGAGAGCGCGTTGATCGCGAAGATCTCTTCGTAACTCGCGGGCATCGTCGTGTTCGCGAGCCACGCGGCGAGGTGGTACACGACGTCGCTCCGCGACACAATCTGCTTCGCGACACGCGGCTCGACGATGCTCCCCTCGACGAGCGAGACCCCCGGCATCGCCGCGACCGCCTGCGCCTTTCTTGACCGAACGTCGCGGCAGCTCGCCGTGACACGAAGCGGACCGTGTGCACGGCCTGCGAGCAGCCTGATGAACTCGGCCGCGACCGTCCCGGTCGCTCCGGTGATCCCGACGTTCACAAACGGGAGCTCAGATTTCGGGTTCGACTGGATCGATGGACTCATACAGTCAAGAAAACCTATCACCCGCCCGGTGTCAAGGTTCACGGCCAAAACGCGGTCTCCGGTTCGACGTGGAGTTGCCCGCTGGACAGACCGCCGGTTCGGTGCTAGAAGGATACAATGACCAACACCCCGAACATCGTGCTGATCCACGTCGACCAGTTTCGGTACGACATGATCGGCGCGCACGGCAACGAGGTCGTGCGGACGCCGAACCTCGACCGGCTCGTCGCCGACGGCGCGAGCTTCCCGAACGCGTTCTCGACGTGCCCGATCTGTACACCCGCGCGCGCGAGTCTCATGACCGGAGCGTGGCCGACGACACACGGAGTGCTTGGCAACGCGTCGACCGATTTCTACCGACCGGCGCGCCGGGAACTGCCGGCGCTCACGCAGCTTCTCGCGGACGCGGGCTATCACGTCGCGATGGTCGGAAAGTACGCGGGCGAACTCGAGGGAGCGCCAACCGATTACGGCGTGCACCGGTATATCTCCGACCGCGAGTACCGCGTCTGGGCCGACCGGAACGGAGTCGCGAACGTCGGGGGTCGAGGTGGACTGTTCGGCACCGTGTTGCGCGAAGTCGCACCGGAGTCGTCGTCGCTCGCGTTTCAGGCCGACCGCGTGATCGAAGTGTTGCGGGACGCGATCGAGGCTCGCGACACCGGCGGCGGCGGTACTCGCGGCGGCCGCGGCGGTGGGGGCCGGTTTTTCGTGCGGTGGGATCCGCCCGAGCCGCATCTGCCGTACCGACCGACCGCGCCGTTCTTCGAGCTCTACGACGGCGTCCGGATTCCGCCGTGGCCGAGTTTCCCGGATCCGCTGCGTGGCAAACCGGCGCCGATCGCGCGGCAGAGATTCCTCTGGGGGATCGAGGGTTGGAGCTGGGACGACTGGGAGCCAACCGTGAGGTTGTACTATGCGATTATCTCGGAGCTCGACCACCACGTCGGACGTGTTCTTGCTGCGATCGACGAGGCCGGCGCGCGCGACGATACGATCGTGATCTTCTCGACCGACCACGGCGACTACATCGGCGGGCACGGCCTGATGGACAAACACTTCAGCATGTACGACGACATCGTCCGCGTTCCACTCATCGTCCGCGGACCGTCGGTGATCGAGCCCGGCGCGCGGCCCGCCGGTTTCGTGAGCCAGGAGATCGACATCGCCAGGACTATACTCGACGTGGCGGGAATCGAGACGCCGAGCAGTTTCGTCGGCCGGAACCTGATCGACGGCGACGCGGCCGAACCACGCACGGACATCTACTCGCAGTACTTCGGCACCGAGAGTGGAATGTACTCGTCGCGGATGCTCCGAGACGAAAGATGGAAGTTCGTCTGGAATCCACTCGACGTCGATGAGTTATACGAGCTGGAAAACGACCCCGGCGAGATCTCGAACCTGATCGACGTGCCAGATCACGCCGACAGGATCAGCGCGATGAAGAGACGGCTCGCCGACTGGATGCAGACGGTTGGCGATAAGCTGCTCAATACGTGGACGCGGATCGAGCTGCTCGACGAGCCGGACATCGCCACACGAGCGCGCAGCGAAGGAGCAGACGAGTGAACGGAAACGAAAGAGTCCGTGCCGTGATCGCGGGAGAGAAGCCCGACCGGATGCCGGTGTACGCGTGGGTGCGCGCGAACCTCGAAGAGCCGATCGGCGCGCGGTTTGGATCGGTCGAGGCCTTTGAGGACAGGTACGAGTTTGACTTAGCGCATCTGTTCGGTGGGCCGGACCGGTACGCGCCGGGTACGATCGACGCGCTGCGCGAGGCAAAAGCCGGCACGATCGAGCCGGCCGATCTGCTCGATTTACCGATGAGCGATCCGTACGATACTGCCGGGTACGCCTCCCTGAAGGAGGACGTCCGCTTCCACAAGGACGAGCGCGGCCGCTTCGTGTACGTTCAGACGCCCGGCGTCTTTGAGGCGCACAACGGGTACTTCGGGATCGAGAATCACCTGATGTACCTGCTGCTCTACCCCGAGGCGCTCGCGGCGGTGTACAAGCGGCAGGCCGCGTGGACCGCGCGGTTCGCCGAGGTCTGCCTCGACCTCGGGATCGATATGATCCACGTCTCGGACGACTGGGGAAGCCAGCGTGGACTGCTGTTCAGCCC
>REEC01000065.1 GCA_007695285.1 Spirochaetaceae bacterium
CGGCGCAACGAGTCGCTCATCTACTGGATCGTAACGCAACACCGGCGCAAACGCCGCGCCATGCAGATCCGGATGAGCGACCCGCGGTGGGCGCACATCACCTTTGTCCGATTGCGATCTCCCGCCGCGGTCGAACGGTTTATCCGACGGGTGGAGGTTTTGTCGGGGTGCTCGTAACTACCCGATAATGTACGCGTGAACGTTCTCGTCCGCGACCAGCGAGAGTTCAGCCAACCAGTTCGTCCTCGTGCGCGATCACGTCGGCAGAAAATGACAGCGCGGCAAGGATGTCTTCTTTCTCGAGGTTTGGCCACGCGCGAAGGACCTGTTCAACCGTGTCGCCATCGCCAAGGTGTCGAAGTATGCTCTCAACGGTAATCCGAGTGCCTCGCACTACGGGTTTCCCGAGCATTACGCGCGGATCAGAGTGAATACGGTCATTGTACTGAACCATCGTTTCCCTCTCTTGCTCAGTCCAGTGTGAACGAATTGCCTACGTCAAACAAGAACCTCGCGGGCAACCCGGTTTTCCCGTCGTTTTTCCACACAAAACAAAAGAAATGTGCTACCATGTGCACATGGAAACGATCAATATCAGGTCCTTGCACATCAAGACCGGGGAAATCGTCCGGAGAGTCCATGAAGGCCATCGGCTCGTGATAACCGACCACGGTAAACCCGTGGCCGCGCTTGTCCCGTTTCGGGAAGAAGAGTTCGGCATAGGTTTTGAGGCCCGAGAGACGCTGCCGGATTTCGACGACCTTCCTCCGGTTTCTCGGGACTCGTCGTCGTACATCTCGGACGACAGGGGCGGTGGATGATCTACTTCGATACCGCGTATCTGGTCAAGTGTTACGTTAAAGAACCAGGTTGGGAAACGGTGCGCGAAATCGCACGGCAACGGCGCAGAATAGCGTGTTCGATATACGGCAGGATGGAGCTGCACGCGGCGTTTCACAGGCACGTGAGAGAAGGTAACTTGAGCGGCAATCAGCTTCAAACCGTTTTTACGCAGCTTGCTCTGGACGAAAGCCGCAGGCTCTGGACGTGGCTGCCGATCACCGAGACGATAATGAACCGAGTCGTCGATACGTTCAAGCTTCTTCCGACCGACGTCTTCTTGAGAACCGCTGATGCAGTACATCTCGCAACGGCGCGGGAGAACGGTATCAGCGAGGTCTACACAAACGACGACCGCATGATTCGAGCCGCAGCTTCCTTCCTTGTCCGTGCGGAAAACCCGATTGGACCAGGATAAGGGGAACGCTCTCATCTCGATCGTGTTATAATAGGATAAGAGAAGCACGAACGGAAGACGAAAAATGGACGACGATACGATAGCCATCAACGACCAGAAGCTCCGAGCGATAGCCGCACGCGCCGACACGATTACTCGCGAACGGCGCATCGCGCGGGAGCGGGCAATCGCCGAACGCGTGGCTGATGCGCGGCGAGAGATCGATCGACTCGTCGAGCAGTTCCGTGCGGCCGACCCCGGCGTACGGAGGATCGTTCTCTTTGGGTCGCTCGCAAAAGGCTCGGTAAAACGGCTTTCGTTTGACATCGATCTCGCGGTCGAGTCGGACGAGTACATGCGTCTGCTCGACATAGCTCTTGATTCGGACTTCAAGGTAGACCTCGTCGACCTTACGTTCTGCTCGCAGTACATCGCTATTGCGATAGAACAGCATGGGAAGGAGCTCTACCGTGCCGGGTAGGAGTGAGATCGCCCGGTCAAACTGCTCTTGCCGCCGCTCCGGCGCGCACACACGCGGCAAAACCCGGTAAAATAAACCGACTCGCGCCGCGAGTGAATCCGTTTGCCGAGGTAGCTACGCCGATGCGCACCGAACCGACCAACCTGCTGATCCTGCTCTCCGATGAACACACGCGCGATGTGCTCGGGTGTTACGGCAACCGTTTTGTTCAGACGCCGAACCTCGACCGCCTCGCCGAGCGGGGAACGGTTTTCTCGTCGGCGTACACGCCGTGCCCGATCTGTGTACCGGCGCGCGCGGCGATCGCGACCGGACTGCCGGTGCACCGGGCGCGGTTCTGGGACAACGGCATGCCGTACGACGGCTCGGTCCAATCGTGGCACCACGAGCTCAGCGACCGAGGCGCACACGTCGCGTCGATCGGCAAGCTTCACTTCGACGGGCCAAAAAGCGATCACGGCTTCACCGAAGAGATCGAGCCACTTCACGTCGTCGACGGGATCGGTGACGTGCTCGGCTGCATCCGCGACGATCCACCGCGCCGCCACAAACGTCCGGGCATCGACGAGGCCGGCCCCGGCGACTCGAGTTACCAGAGCTACGATACGTCCAACGCGGACCGCGCGTGTGAATGGCTGCGCGCGCACGCGCGCGACAGTACACCGTGGGCGCTCCAGACGGGCTTTGTGCTTCCACACCCACCGTACCTCGCTCCGGCCGAGTACTACGAGCGATACGCAGGAACCGAGTTGCCGATGCCTCCCGAATGGAAGAACTCCGACTGGCCGGATCACCCGGTACTGAATACGTTCCGCTCCTTCTTTGATTTTTCCGAGCCGTTCCCGGAAGAAACCGTCCGGCGGCTCGTCGCCGCGTACTACGGCATGGTGTCGTACCTCGACGCGCAGATCGGACGCGTACTCGAGGCGCTCGAACAGTACGGCCTCACCGAACGCACGTACGTCGTGTATACCTCCGACCACGGCGAGTCGTTCGGCGCGCGTGGCCTGTTTGGGAAGTTCACGATGTACGAGGAGTCGGCCGCGGTGCCGCTGATTCTCGCCGGGCCGGACGTTCCGTCGCGCAACCGGATCGAGTCACCGGTTTCGCTTCTCGACCTCTACCCGACGGCCCTCGAGGCGCTCGGAATCGCCGATACCGACCAAAAAAGGTGCTGCGCCGACCGCCCGGGCCGGTCGCTCCTGGAAACGATTAAGCTCGGCGACCGCCACAGCTCGGTCGCCGACCGGGCCGTGATGAGCGAGTACCACGCGCTCGGCTGCCGCCGCGGTTTTTACATGCTTCGTCACAGTCGGCACAAGTACGTCGAGTACGTCGACGCTCCGCCTCAGCTCTTCGACCTGGCCGCCGACCCGGAAGAAAAGCACAACCTTGCCGCGCCACCGCCCGAGACCGCCGGC
>REEC01000022.1 GCA_007695285.1 Spirochaetaceae bacterium
GGCGCGCTCGCGAACTCATCGAACTTTTTCTTCTACACCGTAGGCCACGAACATCTTGGAGCCGAGCGCATCTCGCGGTACGCAAAGCTGTACGGGCTCGGCCAACCGACGGGAATCGACATTCCGGGTGAACGCTCGGGAACGGTCCCGTCGCCGCACTGGAAAGAAAACACGCTCGGTCAGCGATGGGTCGGCGGGGATACCGTGAACTTCAGCATCGGTCAAGGGTATCTGACGGTCACCCCGCTGCAGATGGCGAACGTGATGGCGATGGTCGCGAATCGCGGCGTCATCTATCGGCCGTACATCGTCGCCGAGATGCGGGACCCGACGACCGGCGAGGTTCTCGATCGAACGGAGCCCGAAGTTCTGCACTCGGCACCGATCCGGGAATCGACTTTCGCTTCGGTTGCAAAAGGCCTCAGGCAGGCGGTGACCGACGGCACCGCGCGCGGATCGGTCACGACGCGCGCGGTCGAGAGCGTCGGCAAAACCGGCACCGGTGAAATCGGACGAAGCGACCGATGGCACAGCTGGTACGTCGCGTACGCCCCGTACGAACCGGTTGACCCGATGGAACAGGTCGCGATCGCGGTCCTGGTCGACGCCGACAACGACTACGACTTCTGGGCCGCCCGTGCGGCAAACCTCATCATGCACGGCATCTTCACAAACCTGAACTACGAAGATACCGTGCGCGACTTGCGGCCATGGTACCTGCCGTGGCGCGATTTTTTATAGAAGCCGATTGATCCGTCACGACGGCAAAAAGGCGAGTGGGCGATAGTCGCCGACGTATTGTTATTTGTCGAGTAGCCACCACGCGGCGACGAGCGGATCGTCCTCCGAGCTTCGTGTGTGGTGGTCCTCCCCGGCTTCGACCAGGAAGACATCACCGGTTTCGATCGGGTGCTCGATGCCGTCGATCGGGAGCACACCTTTTCCCTGGATGAAAAAAAACAACTCATCGGTATCGTGAACGTGAACTTTCTCGGGATGCGCGGTCTCACCGGGCTTGAACACATACACCCCGCCGTTGGTGACCCGCGCTTCGCCGATCACGTCGGGTAACAATCGAGATGCGCTGCACGTGAGGTCCTGGATTCGGTACTTCTTCATTTTTGTCTCCCATTCGGTGTTTTGTTCGAAGCCTCGACGACACGCGCCAGCTCGGCGCGCGCGGCGATCGCGTCGACGATTCGTTTCACGATCTCATCGAGCGGCTCGCCGTCGCGGTAGTCCGCCGGAGCGATTGAATCGATCCGCCCGTCGCGCAGGAGTTCATCGGCGACGCGTCGAGCGTCAGGGGTTCCCGGCCGATACACCGCGATCGCGTGCCCCCCTTTCTCACGCATCAGCCGGAAACACGGGACGTCGGTCGGTCCGTCTCCGATGAAAACGATGTTGGAGAACGGAACCGGTCGTTCGGCGTCCGGCACGTACCGGTTGATCATCTCGGAGTCCGAGACCGCGAGCGTCCCTTTGTTGATCCGGAAGAGAAACTGAGTCTTCGTCGTATAGTTGACGGCAAGAGCTGGCCAGCGCGCGACACCGTTTTGGTCGTACACAAACGACGAAGCGTAGATCCGCGTGAACTTGTCGCCGATCGCGGTGCCCTCGATCATCTCGCGGATACCGGACGACACGATATAGTGTTCGAGTGCGACGTTATGCTCCGCGGCGTACACGGCAATCCGGTCGAACCACCGCTCGACGCCGGGAAACAACTCTACCGACCGGCCGAAACGGACGAAGTCGTCGCGTCGCACCGATACATTCGCGGTCTTCGCGCGGTCGAGCATGTGCATCATGTACATCAGGATGCCGTCGGCATCGTGTCTCGTCGACAGCTCCTCGACCTCGCGCCAGAACTCCTCTTTCGCCATCCCGATCGCCGGGACAAACTCGTACTCCTGCATGTTCCCGCCGGCGAGAGTCCCGTCGAAGTCGTAGACAAGCGCGAGAGGAGTCGTGCCGGCGCTCATCGTGTGCTGCCGTGTCCGGCTGGCAGGATGGCACCGAGTTCCGCGATGATCCGGCTCGCAACAGCCTGCTTGCTCGCGAGTGGAATCTCGACGACACGGCCGTCGCGGTGAAAGAGCGTCATCGCGTTCGTGTCGGTCTCGAACCCGACCCCAGTGCGCGCGACATCGTTCGCGGCGATCAGGTCCGCTCCGGCTTTTTCCATGCGCCCGCGCGCGTCGTCGCTGAACTGCTCGCGTGACAGATCGTGCTGCGCGCGGAACGCCACCAATCGTAGTCGTGGATTCGCGCTTTTCACGGCGTCGATGATCTTCGGAGTCGGGACGAGCGAGATCGTCAGCCGGTCTGCTCCGTGCGTCGTGATCTTTTTTGGAGCGCGGTCCGATGCTTCCCAATCCCCGACCGCGGCGGACGCGATCAAGACGTCGTACCCCGCGCTCGCATCACCCGCGCGGCTCATCACGGCGTCGAACATCTCGCGAGCCGTCTCGACGCGGACGAGATCGACACACTCGGGTGGTTCGACGGTGCCTTTTCCGTACACAAGCGTCACATCGGCACCGGCACGGTACGCCGCACGCGCGATTGCGACGCCCATCTTGCCGCTCGAGTTGTTCGTGATCACTCTGATCGGGTCGATGTACTCGACGGTACGCCCCGCGGTCACGAGCACTTTGCGGCCGGCGAGCGCCGACCCACGGCTCCGGGAGACCGCGCGGATCACCTCGTCGAGCACTCTTTCGGGACTCGCCATTTTGGCTTTCCCTTCGGCTAAAAGGGAGGGCATCACGGTAACCCCGAGGCTCGTGAGCGTCTCGAGGTTTCGAGCGACTCCCGGGTGATGAGCCATCGGCTCGTGCATAGCGGGCGCGACAAGAACGGGGATCCCTTGCCCAATCGCGGTCGTCGCGAACGTCGTTACGACAGTGTCGTCGATCGCGTTCGCTATCTTTCCGATCGTGTTCGCGGTCGCGGGCGCGATCAGCAGTACGTCCGCGCGCGAGCCGCCGTTCCCCGCGTACTCGACGTGTTCGTTCGCCCCGGTCAGGCCGAGAATCGGCTCGACACCGGTGGCCCAGTGCACGAGGCGCGGGCCGACGAGCGTCGCGGCAGCCGGGCTCATGACCGGCACGACGCGTGCTCCGTGCCGAATCA
>REEC01000084.1 GCA_007695285.1 Spirochaetaceae bacterium
CGAAGGTGATGTGCGGGTTGAGCCTGGTGTAGAGCTCGGTCGCAGCCAACGTGGCCTCGTGGCGCGCGTCAGGCCCCCACCAGGTAATTCCCATCGTTATCGACCCATCGTCGACCGCGCGTTTGCCGGCTTGTCCGCCCGCAAACGCCTGTGCCCCGAATGCCGCGAGAAGTATCGCGACAAACAAATGAAAAATCTTCATCCGGTTCCTCCTTTCAGGGTGGTGGTGTCCACGCCTTTTCTGAACTGGTCGGCGACGCCGCCAGGTGGGAAACAAAACAAAAACACCCACGGTCAGCCTTTCAGCCCCGTGGTCGTGATTCCTTCGACAAAGTGCTTTTGAGCCATAAAGAACACCGCGGCAGGTGGCATAATCGAGACGAGCGACATCGCAAGCAGCCGACCCCAAAGAATCTCAAACTGGTCAATAAACATTCGCAGTCCCAACGACACGGTGTAACGGCTCGTTGAGGTCAGGTAGAGCAGATGACCGAAGAAATTGTCCCAGTTCCAGACAAACGCAAACACCGCAACGGTCACAAGCGCCGGAACGATGAGCGGCATAATGATCCGAAGGTATATCCCGTACGTTGAGCATCCTTCGATCTTTGCAGCCTCGTCCAAATCCTTGGGAATACCGCGGATGAACTGAACAAGAAGGAAAATGAAGAATGAACTGCCACCGAAAAAACTCGGCAGAACGAGTGGAACAAAGGAGTTGATGAACCCGAACCGGTTCCAGAGAATATACTGCGGTACCAACAGGACCTGAGGCGGAAGCATCAATGTCAACAAAACGATCGAGAAGAAGAACGTTCGGAACTTAAACCGAAGTCGGCCAAATGCGTACGCGACAAGCGAGGCGGTCAGAACGGACCCGACGACAATCAATACACCGATATACATGGAGTTGAAGTAGAACCGTGTGAACGAGAAGCGGGCCGTTACCTGCCACCCTAACGTGTAGTTTTCCCAGATGAGCCGCTCCGGGAACAAAGTCGGCTGCGTCAGCTCCGGGGTGGTCTTGAACGACGCGCCGATCCACCAGATCACCGGATACATCATGAGGAATGAAGTGACGGTCAGCACCAGATGACGGCGAAAGCTCGCCCATCCGCGTTTTCGCCGGTTGAACACGGTGCTGGTCGGGACGTAGGCGTTTGTTGTCATCACCCCTTCCCCCCGCTCTCGTAATAAACCCAATGTTTGGACAGGTAGAAGTTGATGCCGGTCAAAACCGCGACGATCACTAACAACAACCAGGCCAACGTAGAGGCATAGCCCATCTGGAACTGCCGGAAGCCTTTCTCGTACAGGTACAGTGCATACATGTACGTGGAGTTGACCGGACCTCCGGACGTGATGACAAACGCCGGAGTAAACATCTGGAACGCGTTGATCACGCCGAGGATAACGTTGAAAAAAATCACCGGCGACAGGAGCGGCAGCGTAATGTGAATAAGTTGTCGGAATGACCCAGCCCCGTCAATCGACGCCGACTCATACATCTCCGACGGTATCTGTTTTAATCCCGCCAGAAAGATGACCATTGCCGAGCCGAACTGCCAGATATTCAGCAGTATCAGCGTGCCGAGCGCGGTGTCCGGATGACTGATCCAGCCACGCCCCTGGATGCCGACAACCGCCAGTAGCGCGTTGATGTAACCCGAACGCCCGAAAATATTGCGCCATAACGCGGCGACCGCGACACTTCCGCCTATCAACGACGGAAAATAAAACGCGGTCCGATAGAAGCTCATTCCTCGCGTTGCACGCCGCAGCAACATCGCGATCAAGAGCGATACGACTAATCGCAGAGGCACCGACACAAACACGAACGTAAAAGTAACGCTCAACGACTTTCTGAAGACCGCGTCCCGGGTCAGGATGCGGGTGTAGTTGCTCAACCCGATCCAGATCGGAGGGCGTAACATCGAAAAGTTGGTAAAGGAAAGGTAAAACGAATAGAAAAACGGATACGCCGTGAGCAACAGGAAGCCGATAAGCCAGGGCGACATGAAGATGTACCCGGCGAGGTTATCACTACCCACGCGAAGTTTTGATCGGGATGATTTCCGCCGGGCCGGTTTTTTCCCGGCATTCAAGGTCCGGTCGGACGATACGGCATGCGACACACTCTACACCTTTTCTTCCGCCGCGGTTATGAGCCACCACGGCGCGATTTCCCGCGAAAGCCGCGGGCCATTGTCGGCAGATCCGTTTCCGCTCGACGTCGCGGCTTCAGGTGCAGGTTCATTTGATGCCGTTGGTGTCGATTGGTTTTTTCCCGATTCGGCAATAAACCTTAACGACCACAATCGACCGAAGCCACAAATGATTATTGCTCCTGTCAGCGATTTTGTCAACGAAAAAATGAAAAAATGGTGATCCGAGAGATCGAGCGCGATCGTCCCTGTGTGGATAGAACCGACGCCGGTTGCGCTCGGTATCAGGTTCAACTACGATCGAGTCATGAAAGCAAATCGGATATTTGAGACAGTTCTCTACGCGAGCGACCTCGAAAAAACGCAGGCGTTCTACGGTGATCTTCTTGGCCTGGAGGTTCTCGTCGTATCCGAACTGGTCGCGGTGTTCCAACTACCACACAGTATGCTGCTGGTGTTTGACCCGGACGAGAGCGGCGTAGCAGGACGGGCCGTCCCGTCTCATGGAGCACGCGGGAGCGGCCATATCGCGTTTGCCGCCACGGACGCCGAGCTGGATGAATGGATAGCGCAGTTCGACCGGAACGGATATCCGATCGAAAAGATTCACCCCTGGGAAACAGGCGGACGCTCCGTTTATCTGCGCGACCCGGCCGGAAACAGCGTCGAGTTTGCGCCGGCGACTCTATGGGGTGGGAACTGGAACTTTTAGCGGCGAGCTCACGAGTTCCGGGCCGACGGAAGGTCGACGACGCGGAGTTCGTCGATCCTCCACCCGTCTTCCGTTTGGAGCATGACCGCAAAAAAGTGGAACGTGAGGATTACGTCCGGCTCCGTGCGCTCGTCCGGTCCGGTTCGCAGAATCCTCACCGCGCCGTCGACCATCGTCACGCCCGGGGCGATCGAGCGGACCTCGTGAGTCGTCGATTGGTGGCGAATCTCGGGGGCAATGGTCGGAAATCTTACCAAAAAAGACCGGAGAATCTCGGCGCGCCCATCCATCCACTCGCCCCGGTTCACAAAACCGAAGCGAGCTTCGTCGGAGAAGAGGTTACTAAATCCTTCGGCATCCCGGGCATTCCACCTTTCGTCAACCGTCGTCCAGACGGCCCTGATCGCATCCACCAGATCCTCCTTGCTCCCCGGTGTCCGGGCAGTCCAACACCGACCAGACGATTGCGACGCGGTGTACAACCGCACGAGCCACGACGCCGGGCCCGCAGCCGATCTCAAGGACGCGCATACCGGGCCGAAGCGGTAACGAGTCGACGATCGATGAAAGTCGGGGTGAAATATCTCTTTCCGTCACCGCAACTGACTCCTTTGGCGGTCCGTCAGCTCTCGGGGTCGTACTGGAACTCGCGAAGTTCCTGCGAACAACGGCAGGATTTGGCGATCTTTGCGGCCCAATGGACGGCAGCCTCGCGCGACGGGAGTTCCAGGACACAGAAACCACCGTTGAACTCCCGGGTCTGCGGGTACGTCTCGTTCGTGACGGTGCCGTCGGCCGCGACCATCACCGGAGCGACATCCTCGTCGATGCCGCCACCGAATACATAGACGCCGGCCTTTTTCGCCTCGCGTATCACCGCGTGCGACGCTTCGCCGACGGCGGCAAACTCCTCTTTGGGGACTTGCATCGCCGGTCCCGGGAATGAGACAAGATATTTCGCCATTGTTTGGTCCTCCTGATGCGCGCAATTGTACTTATTCGTCGAACGGCACGACACAAACTCGACAACTTCGAAAAATATCTCACCGATCGACTACGTATAGTAACTGCAACGAAGCCTGGTGAAACAGCCGGGAAACACAGGATTTGCCACGAGTTGAACCGAGTTCCCCAAGCTTCGTGGCAGTTTTCGAACCTTGACACCCCAATAGACCGAATCTATACTAGAGTCATTCCGGCGTTGCCGGTCACCAAAATAGAGCGGTCGTTTGGGTGTATTAAGGCACCAAAACGCGGGGGCAACCCCGTTTTTAAGCGACAAGGCACAACAACCCCGAAGTGACGGTTCCTATCGTTTCCTTATCATTCGTTTGATAGGCAAGGAGTGGAGCATGAAAGTTGCCGTGATGTGTTTTTCGCCGACAGGGACCACGCGCAGGGTCTGCCTTGAGATTGCCAAAGGAATCAGCGACAGCGATCCGACTGTCCTCGATCTGACCCTACCCGATGGGCGCACGTTATTGATCGGTGACCCGGAGCAGATCGTGGCGACGTACGATCATGTCGTCGTCGGAGTCCCGGTGTACGGTGGCAAGATCCCGCCTCTCGCTCGGGATACCTTGTCGCTCGTCAAAGGGCATGGGCGCCGGGCGACGGCTGTCGCGGTATACGGCAATCGCGATTTTGGCGTCGCGCTACGGCGACTGTGCGAAATACTCGACTCCAATGGCTTCCAGGTAGTCTCCGCCGGCGCATTCATTGGAGAGCACTCTTACTCGGCGGTGGTCCCTGTCGCGATGAGTAGGCCTGACGCTGCGGATCTCGACACCGCACAACGTTTTGGCGCTCAAAGCGCGACAGCATCCGGCGTTCTTGCAGTAGACAATGTCGAAGAACAGCTGGATATGTTTAGCAAGTCGCCGAAAATTGCGTCGCTTAAGCCCCGATACTCGGCGACGGCGTGTACGGAGTGCGGCTCGTGCGGCAAAGTCTGCCCAACCGCGATAATCGCATTGAGTAACGGAGCCTACGTGAGCGCAGAACTCACGGCGCGATGCATTGGCTGCATGGCGTGCGTGCGCGCATGCCCGAACGATGCCCGGACGAACAAAGTCAATCCCATGGAGCGGTTCATGCTCGGCATGGTGCTTAAGAAGCCCTCTAAGGCCCGGTCGGAACCAAAGGTGTTCATGCCGGCATAGATGAAATCATTGCCGAACGATCGGGGGAAAAATCTTGGTTAACCGAAGAATTGGCTTCCGACGAGTCCTCGGTCTCACCGTCATGCTCCTGTCCGCCGCGCATGCCGGCGCGCGGGACTTTCCGGATCCGTACGCGACCATCGATCCGCTCTATCTGCTCGCCGCCGACGGACCGGGTGCAGTAATGGACTGGGAGTTTAACCACCAGCTGTTTCGAAGCTCCGATCTCGACGACTTCCAATTGCACGTTGTCGGGGCTGCGGGCTTGTTCGGAGTTGGGCAACGGTTCGCACTCGGCATGAGGTACGGAGTCTATCTGTTCACCGGCCCCGGTGGCGCGCATCTCGGAACTCCGTACCTCGAGTGGCGCATGAACTCGGTTCAGTTCCAGTACGGGCTCCACGCCGCCTTCGCGCTCGGCCCGTCGCTGCGACTCTTTGCCGAATACTCTCGCGGTAGTGACCATCCGTTTGGATCGCATCCGAAGTACCGGCTCAGCGACGTTTCCTACGACCGTGTCGCCGTGGGCGTGGGATTTCCGCGGTTCGACTTTGGGGTCGACGGTACTGTTACCGGCTCGTTTCGTCTCGGCTACGTCGATCTTTGGGATGCGTGGCAAGCACAGGGAACCGACACACCGCGGACTGAATGGCTCGCGAGGACGGGTCTTCAGGTACTGCACGGAATAACACAGCATCCCATTTCACGGCATCGACTCAAAGCACTCGCGGAGCTTAATCCGGACGTCTTCACGCTTCACGACCGGCCGGGCATCGACGCCAACTTTGCCGGGCGCATCGGCATGCGACTGGAACACCAGGACACGTCGAGGGTCATCGACGTCTATTTTGACGCCTACTTCTCGCGTGATACCGAGGCGGTAGTCGGCGAGGCTTTCCCGGTCGCGTTGACCGGAATCGGATTCCGTATCGGCAACGCTTCACGGATGTAGTGCTCCTCTTGCGAAATCGATTGGACACGATATTGCCGATTTGGCATACTCGCCCGATGACAGGCAAACAACCCACTGATTGGTTCTCTCATGATCGGTTCGGCATGTTCGTACATTGGGGCCTTTACAGTGCGCCGGGCGGCGTCTGGAACGGAGAGAAGGCGAATCATCCTTACTCGGAGTGGTTGCAGGCCGGCAACCAGGTCCCGCGTCTTGAGTATCGGCGGCTGGCGGAGTCCTTCAACCCCACTGCCTTTAACGCCGACCAATGGATCGCCGAGGCGAAGCGCGCCGGGATGCGGTACTTTTTGATTACCGCCAAGCACCACGACGGTTTTGCCCTCTGGCCGTCCAAAGCTTCACCGTACAACGTCATCGATGCCTCGCCGTTCAAACGCGATATCCTGGCTGAACTGACCGAGGCCTGCCGGAAGCACGGTATCAGGATCGGGTTCTACTACTCGCACTGGCAGGACTGGGAAGGTACCGGTGGAGATATCTGCGACCGTTACCTGAAAAACGACGAGTACCAACATCCCACCGAAGAGCAGTTTCAACGCTACTGGCAGGAGAAGTGTCTGGTTCAGGTATCGGAACTCATGGATGCGTATGATCCGGCTTTCTTCTGGTTCGATACCTGGAATAAAGACAGTTACCGATACATCACCGCTGAGCGCCAAGATGAGTTGATTTCGTTGATAAAATCGAAGAGTGACGACTGCCTCGTGAACAGCCGGATACAGTTCTTACAGCCGTCGAGTCGTGTCGATTACCTTTCCATGATGGACAATGAGTTTCCCGAAAAAGGCTTTGAGAAACCCTGGGAGACGAGTGGAACCTTGAACCACTCCTGGGGTTACCACGCTCTTGATTTCAACTGGAAGCCGAGTTCCCAGCTCGTGAAGTACCTCGTCGGCAATTCCTCTTTGGGGGGCAACTACCAGCTGAACGTCGGACCCAAAGGCGACGGAAGTTTTGAACCGGCTGCGGTTCGTCGGTTGCGCGAAATCGGCGCATGGATGGGTGCACACGGCGAAGCCGTCATCGGTACCGAGGCGTGTCCGCCGGCATTGCGGACACCGGCGAACCAACGGTGGGGCCGGATTACCGCGCGTGCCAATCCTTCCACGATATACCTGCACCTCTGGGACGTTTGTCCGGGTACGGCCCTTCAGGTGGTCGGGCTTGATAAAACGCCGACCACAGCGTGGCTGATGGAAACCGGGCAGCCGGTCTCTGTGGAGCTTGGACGCGACGGACTGTGGGTACAGCTCCCGGCGGAGGTCGCCGGCATTGGACTACCGGTGATCGCCCTGCAGTTCACGTAAACAAGCGACTCGTTCGGACTCTCCTACCCGGCGCGCCCAGACACCGCCGCCAGGCCAAAGCCGTTGACGGTTTCATCCTGGGGCCAGAGGTCATCGAGCCCGATAAGATCGGGGCCTCGTTGCCGAGGTGATGCGGGTGATCGAAGAGAGAGACCGTACGGTCGCCGCGCTGAGAATCGAGACGCAGAGCGCTCCCGGCGCACCGGGGTGAGTCGGCGCAGGACCGTGCGGGTTGTTGCCGGCGCTCCGGCTCCTCATGTCAGGCGGTCATGAATCCACGCCGGATTTCTGCGACAGTCCAGTACTGCGTGAACACGAATCACGTCGTCTTCAACACCGTAGTAGACCGCGAATGGAAAACGTTTGGCCAGGAGCCGGTGATAACCCCATTGCAGGGGGTGGATGCCGGCATAGATTTGCAGAGAATCGATATCGGAAAAAAGCGAGTTAAGGAAGTAGTCGCCAAGTCCTGGGGATTGTCCCTCGTAGAACCGGAAGCCATCCACGAGATCCCCTTTGGCTTCGTCAAGGATCTGGATCGTCACTTGACGGAATCTCGGATGTCCTTTTTTGCTTCTGCCCAATCAACGTACTTCGCGGAACCATTTTTCGTTCGTTCATCGCGTGCACGAAGTACGTCAGCGTGCCATGCGGGCGATGGAACATCGTTCGAAGAGCGACTGAGATCCTCCCAAATTTCCTCGATAGCCCGGAGCTTTTCCGAAATCGTCATCTGGTCCAACGGCAACGTGACGTCCATATGTCCCCTTCTCCCCTATCCGACCTTCTTGTCACGTCTATCGTACTGTTGTGAGGCGAAGTCGGCAAGGCTCGAATTGCCTCCGAATTGCCTCCTCCTTGTCTTTTCGTTTCTCGAGGATCTGTCGGACGCACCGTCGACCGGCGCGCCCAGACACCGCTGCCCGGCCAAACCAGTTGACGCTTACACCTAATTGTTTTAATCATAATTAACGGAGGCGACCGATGGTGGATTTTCAGTTCAGCGACGACGAGGTCGAGCGGTTCAACCGTGACGGATTCATCCTGGGGCCTGAGGTCATCGAGCCCGATAAGATCGAGGGCCTCGTTTCCGAGGTGATGCGGGTGATCGACGAGCGAGACCGTACGGACATTGCTCAGCCGGTGTGGGTACGAGACATGACCGGCGGAAAAAGTGAGCGTCCCGTGTGGCAGATCGTGAACATCTGGCAGGGAAGCAAGGCTTTTGAAGAGTTGATGCGGAGTCCCGGCGTCGCGGCCGCGGCGGCTCAGTTGATGCGGGCCGACGAGCTGCGAATCTGGCACGATCAGATCCAGTACAAACCCGCTCAGACGGGCGGAAAGACCGGGTGGCACCAGGACTCGATGGCGTGGCCGCCGATCGCTCCCAAAGGCCGACAGATAACCGCGTGGATCGCGCTCGACGACGCGGACGAGCAGAACGGTGCGATGACCATGGTGAGCGGATCGCATCTTTGGGGCCCGGCCGATGAAGCGCTCCACAACCTCGAAGATTTCTACAAGCTTCCGGCCGAGTACGCGGGGCACCCGTTTGAACTCGTGTATCAACGCGAGCGCGTCCGGTCGTAGCGTCAGGATGCTGCAGGAAGTGATGACTGCCTTTAACGCGTATGACCTGGACGAAACGCCGGAGAGCTTTGATGAGTTGCGCGCCGTTGACCGCCGGGTAGGTGCTCACGTCGTCACGGTAACGCGCTGGACGCCGACAAAATGAGTGGTGGCAGGTTCCTCCAGTTCGAGGCATAACACGATGGCCTCCTGGATTCGCTCGATCAAGGTTTCCAGTGACTTGGCCTGGGTATGACATCCCCGCAAAGCCGGCACCGACGCGACGTAGTAATCGTCCTCGTCCTGTTCGATTACGACATCGAACTCTGTTTTCATTTTCACCTCACCATTTCTTGAACTCTACTAAACTGAGTTGCGCCGACAGAATCATCTACATTCGAGGCACGGACCGGAGGAAAGGTCGCTATTCACCATCGCGCTTTCGACGTCGAGCCAGTACCAGTCGCGGTGCGGAAATATTTCGGGCGTCCGACCGTGACCTCGCAACCGAACTCAACGAACGGCACAACGGATCGAAGGGCCGCTCGGCTGTGTTCGGGTTGGTTACGGTAGATCCGCCGCTTACGTTACAATAGCCTGATGCAACCAGAAAATGCCAGCCAACTACCCCCTATTCGGGTCGCAGTTGCGCAGATTCCTGGATCGCAGGATCCAAGCACCGAGAGTATCGCCGGTAACGCTCATGCTATTCGCGCTGAAATGCGCGCTGCACGTGAAGCGGGCGCCCGGCTCGTTCAGTTTCATGAAGGTGCGCTCAGTGGTTATCCGTCCAAAAAACTCATGTCCGGTTCAGGCCTGGATATTATTGGTGAGGCCGATTGGAGCAAGGTCGCCTGGGGTGTTCTGGACAGAGAGTTTTCGGGCATCTGCGAACTCGCGCGCGAACTTGGGATATGGGTCGTACTGGGCTCGCTACATCGCTTTTCCCGGAATCGGCGTCCGTGTAATAGTCTGTTAATCGTTTCCGACCGTGGGCAGCTCGCCGGGCGTTACGACAAGCGGTTTTTATCCTTTACCGAGATATCCCACATGTATACGCCCGGGCGACGAGCGCAGACATTCACTGTCGACGGCTGGACGTTCGGCTGCGCGATCTGTATCGAAATCAACTACCCCGAGTTGTTCCTGGAGTACGAACGTCTGGACGTCGACTGCGTGTTGTTCTCTACCTATTCAGAGGACTCGATGTTCGGCATAGAAGCGCAGGGTCACGCAGCGGGCAACTCCTTTTGGGTAACGTTTTCGCCGCCGACCCAGGGCGCCGAGGCTGTTCCCGCGGGTCTCATTGCACCAAACGGCACGTGGATACGCCAGGCCAATAATTCACAGCCACAATGCGTGATTGTAGATCTGGACCAGAACGCTCCCGAGGCCGAAAAGTCGGTAAAGTGCCGCCGGCCGTGGCGGAGAGCCGCACGCGAAGGATCGATATATCGTGAACACTATGCGCCTGAATGAAAATGAACAGCACCAAAGTGCGTATCTATCAGAGGTCTAAGCTTTCCTCGCTCTCTCAGTCTCCGACTGAAGCGGTTGTCGGAGTCGAGATCCACAAGGTCAAATCGATGTTCGAGTTCGCCGAGCAATACGCCGTACGCGTGTAAAAATCTACGAGGAGGAAGACCGGATACGGCGATGTCGATATCCTCCGGTTCCATTTCCTCGATCGGTTCTACGATCGAACCGAACAAGTATATCTCCCGCACACCATGCTCACGCAATACCGCTACGGCACGGTCAAGATCATCTCGGAACCTGTCCGGTACATCGAACGACTCTACACCCATTCCACTCTCCAGAATCAGGATACTCGACCATCTCGTGATAATCAACGAGAGCATTGGCCGCGGACGCGTTCACACATCGGCGCGCTTGATTCGCGCCGGTTTTGAACAACCGTGCGTACGTCCTATCTCACCCTGTAACGCACGATTAACCCACCTGTTTTCAGCGGCCGGCTTTCGAGCAGGTCCATATCGCGGCGCGGGTTGCCGGGTTTAAACAGAGGATTGCCGGTGTCGAGGACCACCGGAGCGAGGCAGATGCGGTACTCGTCGACGAGCCCTGCCGCGAGCAGCGCGCTCACGAGTTCCGCGCTGCCGAAGACGAACACGTTCCTGCCCTTTTCGGCCTTCAGACCCTTGACCAGCTCTACCGCCTCGCCTTTCAAGAGCCGCGTGTTGTTCCACTCGGCCGTCTCGAGGAGCGCGTCGCGACAGCCTTCTCGATGCCGTTCATCATGTCGGCGATCGCGCCGGTCTCGTTCGTCCAGTACGCGGCCATGCCTCGTACGTCCTGCGCCCGAAGAACAGCGTTCCGATCTCCGCCCCCTGTTCGAGCGAGAACGCCTGCAACTCAACGCCCCATACCGTCGTGTGCATCTCGAGGTCCCACGCCGTCGGCCCTTCGAAATAACCGTCCAGTGTCATCACGTTCCATACGATCAGCTTACGCATCTTCTACCGACTCCTTATGACTGCTCGAAGGGTTTCGAAATGTGTTGATGTCTGACCACCCAGGAGCCATTCACTTTCTCCAGGCAGAATGTCGCGCGGACCAGATCGTGGAAAACCGTACCGTCGGGCAGAGTCCCGGCACACCGGATGAAACAAAACGCGAACGCGACGTCGTGACCGGCGGTGATGACGACGTCCTCAAGGTCGAATGTCGCTTCACCCTGAGACTCAGGCTGCCACTCGTCCCAGCTCCGGCGATACGTTTCGGCGCTCTCGTACTTCATCGGAGGCAGCACGTCGAAAATAACGAGATCGGCGGCGTAGTTCTTCAGCACGTCATCGGACCGACCTTCGCGCGTCGCAGCGGCCCAGCTTTCCAGAACCGCGCGGATCTCGGACTCGGTGGATAAATTGTTGCCCATCTCGATGCCTCCCGATAATGAACCTGTCATTCTTTGTCGAACGGTTTGGCGCGATTTCGACAGGAACGCGAGAGGTATCCGTCACCTCGGGCGTGGTCGGCGCGACGGCGCGTGGTCAGCGCAACTCGCGATCGACTTATGTCGATTAGTAGAAGAGCTCCTTCTGGTACTCCCGGTCCATGGCAAGATGGGGTCTACCTGACCCTCGCCCATCATAACATCAGGCTGTTGAGCGGCCCGGATTTCAGGTGCTGAATCGAGCAAACTTCCGGGATGCAGTGTTTCGACGGACGGCCAGGGTACTCCCGCGAGGCCGCGTCGGCACGCGTGTTATGCCGAATCCTCCGGGTCATCATTGGCGATATCCAATAGGCGCAAGAGCGATTCCTTCAACTCACTCCACGTCTCGGAGATCGACCGGATCAGCGGATGGAGCTGATCCCAGTCCAACTGGTAGGCGTAAGAGTTGCGAGAAGGGGTTGAAAGGACTCCAACAGGAGATCGATCTGTCGAATCTCGTGTTTTAGCTTCTTTTCAAACGATTCAGGCAATGCGCCGAACCTCCCCGATTTCGGAGAGAACGGCAAACAGTGCCGATTGATGCCCAAAATCTACAAGGTCGGCGTGGTGTTGGAGTTCAGTTAACAATCGACCGTATATGCGAAAAAACCGTTCCCGGGGATAGTCTCTGATTCCGATGTCCAGATCGGAGTCCGGGCCGGCGTTTCCCATCGCAACCGACCCGAAGAGGTAAATTTCACGGCACCCTTCTTCCTGAAGTATCTTGACGGCGCGTTCCAGATCGGCCATGTGGCTGGGACCGGACAGTTCCGTCCCGGATAGTTTTTGTTTCATAGCGCCTTCTTGTACAGAAATCTTCGCCTATGATGACAGAAAAATCAACCGTGCGGGGGGACTCCTTTACTTCAGCGGTCCCCGGATCTCAACTCCCGGTAAAGCATCCCGCCCAACGCGCTCAATCGCACGGTACGAATACCATCGCGATGAGTGAACCGACACGATGCTGACGGGATAAGAGACGCCGAGGTATACTAGTGAAGTAGACGAGATCATGACGACGGCACAGGAACCGACGTTTCGAGGCGAAGTAGATGGCCGAAAGCAAGGTGCACACGGGAGGTTGCGATAATGGGTGAAACGAAAAGCGAGCTCTTGCAGCGAATTTCCGTTGACCCAAGTATCTGTTTCGGGAAGCCGTGCGTCAAAGGGCATCGTATCTGGGTCTCTCTCGTTCTTGAAATGCTCGCGGCAGGATCGAGCCACGAGGAAGTCCTGTCGAGTTATCCGGGGCTCACGGAAATGGACGTGCGAGCGTGCATAGCGTATGGGTCCGAGATGTCGAGAGAACGATTTGTTGAACTTCCCCATGGGGCGTAGAGTGGGCGTAGAGTGCGGCATGCGTTTACGAGTACAACGTCACCGAAATTATAGGCTGTCGTAGATGGCATCGTCGTCGTTATCCCAAACAGCACGAAACGCCGACTCGGATGCCTGAGCAAAACTCCGGCGGAGCAAGCGGTCGGTGTCCCGCTGCTGCAAGAAATCAATGAAGTCTTCGACTTCAACTAAACGATCGGGAGACAACTGTTCCAGTTTTTCCACCATCTGCTGCAATTGCGATTGCATTCCAATCTCCTGAATATATTCTGGTCGAAAACTCTCTCGAAGGCAAATACAATTTACTTCCCTCGATGCGCGAGTATCTCGGCCATCTCATCCGGAGAACCGACACACGGCGCGGAGTTGGCCGTCGCTTGATCCAACATCGCCTGCGAGACCTCGGATGCGATGACGCTGTCGCGTGCGGTCGGCAGGAGTCCAGTATCGCCGGTGTCCAGGGCCCGCGCGAACCGTTCGCACATCACGTCGAGCTTCTTGCCGCCGTACGGGCCCTCTTTCACTGCGGTCCGGCGCACACCATGGTACTCGATCCGGACCGTACTGAAATCGTGCTGCATCCGGATTACACCTTTGGTGCCGATCGCGTCGAGGCCACACCGGACGACTTTTGTCTCGGCGAGCTGACCGTACACAAATCCCTGCGTGATGCTGAAGACGACGCCGTTTCTGAACTGGCCGTGAGCGTGGACCCACCATGGATCCGGCCAACTCCACATCCTGATGCCCTGGGCGTGCCACCGGTCGTACTCGCTGCCTGCGTACCATCGCGCGACGTCAACGTAGTGCATGCCGCAGTCGTGAAACGGAGGCCCCTCCGGCTGATGCCCCTCGGTCGGCATGAGGCCCGGAGTCTGGTGCGAAATCGTAATCACGCCGAGGTCCCCGATCTCACCGTGCCGGATGAACTCCTGCATCTGCTCGTGATACCAGGCGTTGCGATTGAACAGGTTGACCGCGACGATTCTGTCGGACGATTCGATCGTTTGCAGAAGTTCCTTCTCTTCGGCGACGGAAGAAGCGATCGGCTTCTCGGCCATGACGTGTTTCCCGTGATCGAGTGAGTCCTTTAAGAGTCGTGGGCGAATGTCGGCGAGCGTGAAAATCCCGACGACGTCTATCTCGGTATCGGTGATGATGTCGTGGGCGTCGTTTGTTGTCCGTACGCCCGGAAGAAGCTCGGCGGCCCAGTCGAGACGTTCGGCGTTCAGATCGCAGACCGAGACAACGTGCCAGCGACTGTCGGCCTTGAGATTCTCAAGGTAACCGGAGCCCATCGCGCCCAGTCCGACTACGCCGATTTTGTATTGCTTCATTTACAGCCTCTTTATTTTTGCGGCGACTACGATTCTCATCGCGCTCGTTCGCTCCGAGATGCATCGATCTCGGCCTGTATCTCTCCGTCGGTCAACGACGACGCACGCTCCTCGGCGATACGTCGCATGGTGCGGACGGCGATTGGGATGACCGATCATGAAGTCGGCAGCGTACCCTCGCGTTCCTCGACTCGCCAAGCCGCATAAGCCAAGGCTTGATCGATATCCTCTGCTTCCATGTACGGGTAGGCTTTCAGAATCTCTTCGCGCGAGCGACCGGCAGCGAGCAAACCTACGATCGTGCCGACCGTGAGCCGCAAGCGGCGGATGCAGGCTTTACCCCCCATCACGGCTGGATCGAGTGTTATGCGATTCAGTTCTTTCATGCGATTTTACCTCAAATAATTTCCGTCACCCGGCATGTTTGAGTTGTTCGGACTCCCGTCCAACGGCCTAAATCATCGACTCGTGCGTGCTATCATCAAACCGACTCCGGTCAGTTTACCACACTTCGGGCATTTCCAATTCCTCAATCTCGAGGTGCAGCCCGCTTCACCGGTGATCCGAAACATTGCGAACATTCCGGGCACCGCGGCGTAAGAGTTCACCTCCTGCCTCGACAAGACGACAAACAAGACTTATCCTTCGTCCTTGTTAGGGATCTGTTCGAGCATGAGCCGACTCTCCGGGGGGTCTCGAATACTGCGCCAACGGAGGTAATCAAATGGGATCGATACGGGTAGCGGTCGTCGGAACCGGCGGAATTGCCGGACAACACGGCTTTGCGCTGAATGAGAATCCGGACGCGGAGATCGTCGCCGCAGTGGATGTATCGCGAGAGAATAGAGAGTCGTTCGCGAAGAGATGGGGAGGAAGACCTTACGAGAAACTCTCCGACTGTTTGGACACGGTCGATGCGGTCTACGTTCTCACTCCACCCGGGTTTCGGCGAGTCTACGCGACCGAGGCAATGAATGCCGGAAAACATGTCTTTTGTGAGAAGCCGCTCGCAATTACCGTTGATGACGGCGCTGCGATTATGGAAGCCGGCCGGACGAGCGGCGTGGTGGCGATGACAGGCTTCAATCAGCGTTATCGCCCCGGTTACTCTCGTCTCCACGAGGTAACGCGGTCCGGCAGACTCGGCAAGCCGTACCACTTCTGGTGCCAACGCTTCGGCATGGGCGCCGGTGCTACCGGAACGATCGCTCAGCACAACTGGCGTACCGACCCGGCGACTCTCTGCGGGATGACGGTTGAGTCCTTGTCGCACGACATCGATCTGCTACGATGGATCATGGCCGATGAGATCACGTCGGTTGCGGCTATCACGTTCAACACGGCGGCGGAACTCAAAGGATTTGACAACAATGCACACGTGTTAATGAATCTCTGGAGCGGCGCGTCGGCAGTCATAACCGCGAGCTGGTCGAGCCGGATCGGGTTCAACTCGCGTGGTGTGCTCGGCGAGACCGGCACTGCATTTGTCTCGGGAACCGACATTGGGAATAACGGTATCTGGTGCAGCCGGGAGTTCCACTGTAAAACCGACGACGATGCGTAC
>REEC01000021.1 GCA_007695285.1 Spirochaetaceae bacterium
AGAGCCGGTCGCGCAGATTCTCGTCGATCACCGGCGGCCGGATTCCTTCGAACTCCCACGTCATCTCGTCGAGAAGATCCCTATGCCATTGTTCTGAATTCGGGACACCGCCGTTGAGCTCTTCTGCGATTCTGCGGAAGATTCTTTCCATACCGGAGTAGAAGTCGTGAAGGATCGATCCTTTGACGCGACACTCGATCGAACGCGACTCAAACTCCGGGAGATCGCGGTACTCGTCGAGAAGCTTCCGTACGGAAGCGAGTTCGAGTTCGATTTCCTTCGATATCCGTACCACGACCGCTTTCTCGAACTTCACAGTTCTATCCCTACCGTTTTCACCATCTCGATCGCGAGCTCGTTGGCGTCCTCGTACGGGATGAGGTCGACGCCGAACTCGCTCATATCCGAAATTTCCGCAAGGATCGCGAAGTACCGATTCCGGGGTAAACCCTTCACGACGAGGTCGATATCCGAGCGCGAGGAAAACGGGCGGTCTTTCTCGGCGACCGAGCCTATGCAGTACACGGTCGCGCCGTACGTCTGTTTGAGATGATCGGCGATTTTGCGCGCATCGCGTTCGGCGTCCTGCCGCAAGTCTTCGCGAAACCTTCGCGCGCGGAGCCGGCCGACAGGATCGTACTTCCCGGCTCCGGTGTCGTCGTCTGTTTTGTGTTCCGTGTCGCGGCTCATCTTCGCCACACCTCGGTCTCAGTATACGGTGGGACACCGCGCGGGGCAACGGTTGGAGCGGCTTGGATCAGTATCGTTCGACAACGAGACCAGGGATTGCGGCGAAATGAACAGGATCCCGGGTCAATACGGGAAGCCCGTAACACTTTGCGGTTGTCCCGATCAAAAGATCCATCGTCGGAATCGGCGTACCGGCGGCCAGCAAAGCGGCCGCGGCCTCGCCGTATAGGACCGCGAACGCCGTGTCCGGATAGAGCACCGTCAGGTGCTGCGTTAGCGTCGAGACACGGCGTTGCTCTTCGCCGCGGCGACCGGCCAAAGCAACTCCGGTGTTCAGCTCACAGACAGAGAAAAGGCTGATGTACAGGCGGGTATCGCCAAGTTTCTCGACCGCGCGTCGAGCTGGACCATGCTGATTGCGCGCCGTCTCGCGCATGAGATCAACACAGGTACTAGTATCAAGGAGCATCCGTATCCTGCTTCTCCGCCGCCGCGTAGTTCGACGCGTTCTCCGCCGCGATCAGGTCGTCTCCCCGTGCGGCCAGGACACGCTCCATAGCGTCAAGATACTCGTCGTCGACGGTCACTCCGTCGAGATGGTGCAGTAGCGCCGCGGCGGTGTTGCCGGCGGGCACCAGAATTGTCTTTATGACGGTACTGAACGACTCGTTCGAGCGCCGTGCCGACGCAAGTAGTTCGTAAGCCTCCATATCGATTGTGATCGTTTTCACAGCCATCGTGGCATCTCCTCTCGTAACGATATAAGTGCATGGTAAGTGTACTTGAATTTCGGCCACGAGTCAAGCCGAAACACACAATTCGACACGACATCGGCACGTCCGGTTTGCAGCGCAGGTCTGCAGCGCCGCGTTGACACCGTCGGCCCCGGTCCGTACTGTAAACGCGTGATTTACGAACACCTTTTTCGACGCGCCGGAGACAAACCGGTGCGCGTGAGTCTGATCGGGACCGGAGACTACGGCGTTTCGCTGCTGGTGTCGCTGCGGCGGATCTCGCGTACGGTCGTGACGGTCGTGTGCGACCGGAGCCTCGACGCGGCGCGCGCGGCGTGCCGTGCGGCCGGCGTCGCTTCCGACCAGGTCGTCGAGTGCAGCTCGGCGTCGCAGGTGGAAGACGCGGTCGCCCGCGGCGCGATCGCTCTCGTCGAGGACGCGATGATCGCGATTCACGGTCCGTGCGACGTCGTCGTCGAGTGCACCGGTGCGCCCGAGGCGGGCGCGGTTCACGCGATGGCCGCGATCGACGCGCATCGCCACGTCGCGATGGTGAACAAAGAGACCGACGGTATCGTCGGACCGATACTCGCGCGGCGCGCCGCGGAGGCCGGCGTTGTGTATACGCCGGTCGACGGCGATCAACACGGACTGTTGACCGGCCTGGTGATGTGGGCGCAGACGCTCGGGTTAAGGATCATCTCGGGCGGGAAAGCGAGGGAGACCGACTTTGTGTACGACGACCGGACCGGAACGGTCGGGTACGGGCGGAAGCAGATCGAACTCGGCGCGCGTGCGGCCGAGATCCTCGCGCCGATCGCCGCGGGCGAGCACGTCACGGAGCGAGTCGGAGCGCGGCGCGACGCGATGATTGGACTGCCGTTTGTGATGCCGGCCGACCTCTGCGAGATGGCGATCGCCGCGAACCACACGGGACTTCTGCCCGACCGGCCTGAGCTCTGGGCTCCGGTTCTGCGCACGAACGAGGTCCCCGGAGTGTTCTGTACACGCGCGGACGGCGGTATTTTCGACCGGGAAGGACGGATCGACGTGTTCGGCTGCCTCCGGCGTGCCGACGAAGCCGGGCAGATGGGAGGCGAGTTCATCGTCGTCGCCGTGGAAGACGCGGCGACACGCGATTTTCTCGGCAGAAAAGGCCTTGTGATGAACACGACCGGCACAGCGGCGATGATCTACCGGCCGCTCCACCTGCTCGGCGCGGAAACGGCGATCTCGATCCTCTGCGCCGCACTGCTCGGTATTCCCACCGGCGCAACCGACGTGACTCCGCGCGTGGATCTGGTCGGACGCGCGCGTCGGGCGATCGCACCCGGGACGATGCTCGGCCCGGAAACGATCCACACCGGAGAGCTGCTCGAACCGCTGTTGGTACCCGCGAAACCGATCGCCGGTTCAAATCCCGCGCCGCTGTACCTCGCGCAGAGCTGCGAGATCATTCGGCCGCTCGCGGCCGGCACGGTGGTGACGATCGCCGACATCGGCGAACCGTCGGCATCGCGACTGTGGGAACTACGCCGCGAACAGGACCGCGCGTTTTTGGGATGAGCCGGGTCGGCGCGAAAAAACCAAAATAAACGCGATATCAGTATTGTCAAACGTATGATGCACGTCTATAATCCCGCCCCATACACACATCTAAAAATTC
>REEC01000261.1 GCA_007695285.1 Spirochaetaceae bacterium
TGCGCCGGATCCTGACCGCGATCAAGATCGCGGCCGAACTCGAACGCATGGGCGATCACGCGAGACACCTCTCGAAACGCGCACGAGCGGTCACCGACTCCGCGTTTACCGACGTGCTTCCGATGATACAGGACATGGCGGAACTCGGCATCTCGATGGTACACGACGGTTTGACCGCGTTCATCGACGACGACGAGGCAGCGGCGGTTCTTGTCGCCGCGCGCGACGACGAGATTGACGGCCTTCACAAGAAGGTCTATAAAAAAATACTGAACATCATGCGGGACAATCCGGAGCTCATCGAGAAGGGAATGGAGTTGGTCCTGGTGAACCGTTTTCTCGAGCGGCTCGGCGACCACGTGACGAACATGTGCGAGTCGATCGTCTTCTCCCGACGCGCCGAACACGTCGAGCTGAACAAGTAACGGAATAGAACGTGGCGAAAGAACGGATTCTTGTCGTAGACGATGAACACGATATTCTCGAACTCATCGCGTACAATCTCGAGAAGGAAGGGTACGTCGTCGAGTCGGTCCGAACCGGCGAACACGCGCTCGCCTCGGCTCGCACGCGCGTGCCCGACGCGGTGATACTCGACCTGATGCTTCCGGGGCTCGACGGCGTCGAAGTCTGCCGGCGCTTGAAGGCCGACCCGAGTACGCGCCACGTTCCGGTTGTGATGCTGACCGCGAAGTCCGAGGACACCGACGTCGTCTCGGGGCTCGAGGTCGGCGCCGATGACTACGTGACCAAACCGTTCAGCCCAAAAGTATTGATCGCCCGGCTCCGCGCGGTGCTGCGCCGCACGCGTGAGGCAGGCGAAGAGACGTCCCCGGACTCGACCGTCCGGATTCATGACCTCGAGATCGACGTTCAGCGCCACGCGGTCCGGTGCGCGGGAAT
Organism: Spirochaetaceae bacterium; assembly: GCA_007695285.1. Classification (GTDB taxonomy): domain Bacteria; phylum Spirochaetota; class Spirochaetia; order DSM-27196; family PXBQ01; genus PXBQ01. Next base: position 904 of record REEC01000261.1, read on the forward strand.
ACAGCTCGAGCTCTCGGCGACCGAGTTCGCGGTGCTCGAGGTTCTTGCGCGAAACGCCGGGTGGGTGTTCTCGCGCGCAAAGATCATCGACGCGGTCAAGGGTTCCGACTACCCGGTCACCGAACGCTCGGTCGACGTTCAGATCCTCGGCCTGCGACGAAAACTCGGGACTCACGGCGAGATGATCGAGACGGTGCGCGGCGTCGGGTATCGATTACGAGCCGAGTGAAAATGCGGCGAACTCTGCTGTACCAGCTGTACCCGGTGTACCTGATCGCGCTCGTCGTCGCGATCGGCGCGTTGACGTTTGCAGCCCAGTACGGCTTCCGGAACGCGTTTTACGGCGAGAAACAACACGAGCTCCACAACACAGCCGTCGTCGTCGCGAACTCGATTACGGTCGACGAGATCGCGGACTCCGGTCGTATCCGCGCGATCGTCGACCGCCTCGGCCGAGACGTCCCAAACCGAATCACGATCATGCGGCCCGACGGCGAAGTCATCGGCGATTCGTTTGCGGATCCCGGAACGATCGAGAACCACTCCGATCGGCCGGAGTTCCGGAGCGCGCTCGAGACGGGCTCCGGGACCGATATCCGGGTAAGCGCGACGGTCGGCTTGAACAGCATGTACGCCGCGGTCCTGATCCGCTCCACCGACGGGACCCCGGCGGCGGTCGTCCGGATCGCCGGTTCTGTTACGCATCTCGATGCACGTTCGCGGGAGTTCCTCCTGGCGATCGTTCTCGCGGCGGTCGTGATCGTCGCAGCGGCGGTTTTTTTCGCTCTTGTCATGATCGCTCGGATCCACCGGCCGTTGCGAGACATCCGCGCGGCCGCCGCACGGTACGCGGAAGGCGACTTGCGGCACCGGATATCGATCCGTCGAGCGCCCGATGATATCGTCGAGATCGCCGATACGTTGAACGACATGGCGCACCAGCTCGCCGACACAATCGGAAGCATTACGAGGCAACGAAACGAGCTCGAAAAGATTCTGACCAGCATGGTAGAAGGAGTGATCGTCGTCGATTCCGATCGTACGATCCGGTCGATGAATCGCGCCGCGGCCGGCATGTTCGCGCTCTCGCCCGTCTCCGCACCGGCAGCGAACGACGCATCGCAGCGCAGAACGATTCTCGACGTTCTCAGGAGCACCGATCTCGACGCGGTGGCCGAAAAGGTCCTTGCAACAGGAACACCGACCGAGGACACTATCACGATCTACACGAAACCTGTGCGTCATCTGCAGGTGCACGGAACGTCGCTCACGACCGACGCCGGAACAGGCGTGCTGTTAGTTCTCAACGATATCACCCGCCTGAGGCGGCTCGAGGAAGTGCGGCAGGACTTTGTCGCAAACGTCTCGCACGAGCTCAAGACCCCGATCACGACGATCCTCGGCTTCGTCGAGACATTGCGCGACGGCGCGATCGAAGACACGGACTCCGCCCCACGGTTTCTCGAGATCGTACACAGCAGCGCGATCAGGTTGAGCTTGATCGTCGAAGACCTGTTGAGCCTGAGCCGTCTCGAAGCGCTCGACGCGACGGTCCCGCTCGAATCGTGCTCGTTGCGCGAGATCGTCGAGAAGTCGATCGAAGCGTGTTCCCGGCAGGCGCGCGAAAAACGGATAGACGTCCAGGCGTTTCACGATGGGCCGGACTACGCCGAGCTCAACCGCACGCTCCTCGAGCAGGCGCTGATAAACCTCGTCGACAACGCGATCAAGTTCAGCCCGACCGGTAGCACGGTGAAGATCGACACGAAAGTCGAGGCAAATACCGCCGGGAGCTCGCTCGTGCTCTCGGTGAGCGATCGCGGACACGGTATTCCCCGAAAAGACCTTCCGAGGATTTTCGAGCGTTTCTACCGCGTCGACCGTGCCCGGAGCCGCGAGATGGGCGGAACCGGGCTCGGACTCGCGATCGTAAAACACATCGCGATCGCTCACCACGGCGAGGTCACCGCCGAGAGCCGCGAGGGTCACGGCAGCACGTTCACGATCAGAATCCCACACGCCGCGAGGTGATACACGCGCCGTGCCGGGAGCCGCCACGACGCCGGCGCGGTCGCCGCGGGATTGACCGCATCGAGTGACGGCCGGTATAGTCGAAGGACTCATGTCTCACACAA
>REEC01000098.1 GCA_007695285.1 Spirochaetaceae bacterium
CCGGCTGCACGGCGATGACCGTCGCGCTCAATCACTTCGGCGAGACGATCGACCATTGGTTCGCGCTCGCCGGCGACCGTACCTCGTACCGCCGGGAGAAGCAGCGCGTGGGAGAGGCCGTGCGAGAAGCGATCGAAGCGAACTTCCCACGTTTCGCGGGCAGGCTCACGGTGCTCGACGTTGCGACGCCGGCGACGTACGACCGCTACTGCAACGCGTATCGTGGCGCGTTCATGGCGTTCTTCCCGACGACCATGAGCAGGATGATGGCGCACACCGGCCGAATCAAAGGGATCGAGAACTTCGTGCTCTCGGGGCAGTGGCTTCAACCTCCGGGTGGACTACCGATCGCGGTCATCACCGGCAAAGACTCGATCCAGCGGCTCTGCAAGAAGTTGAAGCGTCCGTTCGTGAGTGCGGTGGAGCAGAAGAGTTCGCAGTAGACCACGCCGAAAATCGGTTCGGCGGAGTGGCTAAATTGTCAATCGAAATGCCAGATCAGACACATTCACCCGCTATTGGGAGCGGTTGCGCCGTACCGGTGGAACGGCGAGACCGCTGAGCTCCGAGGAACGCGCTCGTATCCAGGTAGATCACCACCGGCCGTCCCGGTCGGCATCGACCACCTCTTCGACCGTCCTGCCACGCGACGTCGCGGCCGTGGCGAGGTGGTCGTCCCACACGAAGACCCGGCGTGGCCAAGGTGGAACGATCAACGCAGCCGGCTTGCCGCGATTGAGGACCTCGAACGTCTCGCCGTTTCTCAGTTGAGCTTCCACCCGGGACCAATGGGCTTTCAGATCGCTTACCGATATGGTCTTCATACTACATTTTAACGCAGATTTTTCGGAACTTGAATCTATAGACGCTTATTCTGGAACTCAAGATGTGACCGTTCAATGGCGATGCAATGCGTCTCAAACGATCGTCACCCCCAGAACGCTTCGGCGAGCATTCGTGGACTCAGCACGCGTACGCCGTTGATCGTCGTCCCCCACAACGCGCCGAAATGTGTTCTGTCGCCGGTCACGAGCGCGTCGCACGAAAGCGCGACCGCGGATGCCAGAACCCTCGCGCTTTTGTCGGGCAGCCCGGTATCGTCGAGTACTACGCCCTCGCCGGCGAAACGGGAGTGGAGCTCTATTCCCGCGCCGAGTTTGTGCAGCTCGGCGACTGCCCTGGATCGATGTGCGATCAGGTTGCGCTCGGCTTCGCTCCAGACGTAGCCATCGGCGATACAGACGTGCCCGGCCTCGTGCAGATCGGCCAGGAGCCTGCGAATCGGGCCGTCGGACCAGGAGGCGGAGAAGAGTATGTTCGCGTCGAGGAACACGCGCACGACTACTCGCTCCGGTTGGAGTACCACTCCGCCAGTTCGCGCTCGGATTGCTCGAACTCAGACACTCGATCGGCGGTGTACATCTCGACCGGCAGAGCGACGGCCGGACGCAGCAGCACACCGTCCGGCGTCGTCTCCGCGATCAGGAGATCCTCGCCGGAAATCCCGAGGGCTTTGCGCAGCTTCGCGGGTAACGTGATCACACCGCGTTGATTCACCGATACCGTGATTTTCATGATTTCAGTAAAACACAGAATCAGAATATCAGCAACCACAGCGGGCGAGTGGTCCGTGCGTCCGAGGCCGTCGGCCCGCGAGAGGTCGAGGTCGCCGAGATCGAGTTCGCCGGCGGCGTCGAGTGACCGGCGGATACGCCGGTGACCGTCGTCTTCGCGATGTGGTATAACTGCCGTGGAGTACCCATGCACACAAAACTGCCCCGCACGACGCCTGAACACAAAGGCGTGTCGTCACTAGTTCTCGATCGATTTGTCGCCGCGCTCGATCGGCACGACTCGCTGCACAGCCTCATCGTCGTCCGGAACGGATCGGTGATCGTTGAAGGCTGGTGGCGACCGTACCGGCCGGAGGTGCCGCATCTCCTGTACTCGCTCAGCAAGAGTTTCACCTCGACCGCGGTTGGACTCGCGGTGCACGAGGGTCTGCTCTCGCTCGACGATCGGCTCGTGACGTTCTTCCCGGACGACGCGCCGGACGAGGCCGGTGAAAATCTCGCCGCGATGAAGGTGCGACACCTGCTCGCGATGTGCACGGGGCACGCGGAGGAACCGCCGGTGTTCTCACCGGAAGGGTGGCGCGACCCGTACGGCACTTTCCTGCGCGCGTCGGTCGAACACGAACCGGGGACCCACTTCCTCTACAACACCGCGGCGACTTTCATGCTCTCGGCGATTCTGCACCGGCTGACCGGCCGGACGCTCGTCGAGTATCTCTCGCCGCGGCTCTTCGATCCACTCGGGATCGAGACACCGTTCTGGGAAAGCTCCCCGGACGGTGTTAACCTCGGCGGCACCGGGCTGTACCTGAAAACCGAGGACATCGCCCGGTTCGGCCTGCTCTATCTGCACGACGGCGTCTGGAACGGAGAGCGTCTGCTTCCGGAGGGCTGGGTGAACGACGCGACACGATCGCACGTCGCGAACGGCGACGATCCCGCGTCCGACTGGAACCAGGGGTACGGCTTCCAGTTCTGGCGCTGCCGGAACGGCGCGTACCGCGGCGACGGCGCGTTCGGTCAGTACTGCGTGGTCCTTCCCGAACACGACACGGTGGTGGCGATCACGAGCGGCGTCGGCGACATGCAGGCGGTCCTCAACACGATCTGGGACGATTTGCTCCCGCATCTCGGCCCCGATTCAGGAGTTGAGGAACCGTCGGAAGCCTCGAAACACCTGCTCGCCGAGCGGCTCGAGTCGCTCGCGATCCCGATCCCGAAAGTCTCGGCGCACTCGCCAAAGGAGCAGGAGCTGAGCGGGATTCGGTGGGCGCTCCCGGAGAACGCGACCGGCCTCTGCGAGGTATCACTCGATTTCAACACGAACGTCTTCACGTACCGGCTCACGGGGTCCGACCACCCGCTCGCCGCCGGAGCCGATCTCAGCGGGCTCTACACGACACGCTTCGGCCGACACGAATGGGTCGACGATACCTGCCTGCTCGGCTACCCACGACGGC
>REEC01000072.1 GCA_007695285.1 Spirochaetaceae bacterium
CGACGACCGCTACGCGCAGAGTCTCATCCATAGTCATCCTCCGATGCGCAAAAATATTGGCCGATAGTATCACATCGCGTGCGTACGTGTCGCACGTCTGCAATACCTGCCGTGAAAAAGCGTCAACCTGGGCACAACGCCGGCAAATTCGCCGAGTTTGACAGTTCGATCGTGAGGGGGGTACAATAAACGCTTACGCACCGAGCAAACCGGATAGATTCGGCGATGGAGGTACGTATGGCACTCCGGTTCATCACGATCGACTCGCCAAAAACCGCGTTCATCGCAGGCATGCTCGAGGCGAACCCCGAGATCGTGACTGCGATCCGCGCCGCGTCGGACGTTGAAGACGCGCGCCGACGCGTGTTCCGGTACGTAACCGACCAGGAGCAACGCGTCTTTTTGAACTCGGCCGGCGCGGGCCCGATAGAAACGGCGACGCGTCGGGCCGCCGGCGACGTGCTCAAAGCGGTTTTTTCGCCGTACAACGAAAAAAAATGCGGAACCTCGGCGCTCGCGCCGCTGCGAGACGCGCTCACGGCGAGCGACACGGCCGGTTGTGCGCCGGTGTCGGCGGGTTTTCTCGAGGAGTTCCGGCGCCTGTTCGCCGGCGTCAACGGCGTCGCGAGTCTTCCGTTTGACGATGAGGCTGCGCGCGACGGCGAACCGCCGTGGACCGACGCCGAAGGTGAGCGCGCCGCGTCGTGCCGGCGCTCCGACGAGCTCGACCGGCTCGCCGGGCCGCTGCACGCGCGCGTCGCGAGATATCCGAACGGTCTCGCCCCGCAGCACGTGATACGCCGACGAGAAACCGTTACCCGGATCCGCGGCGCACTCGGCGCGAGCGCCCGCGACTGGAACGACTGGCGGTGGCAGCTCGCGCACGTTTTTCGCGATGAGCGGACGATCTCCGAGTTTGTCGAGCTCACCGACGACGAGTCCGAGGCGATCGAAACCGCCCGGACTCACAGCGTACCGTTTGGCGTCACGCCGCACTACCTCTCGCTCATGGAACGGAGTTCCGACCGGACGCTCGACCACGCTATCCGCGCGCAGGTCTTTCCGCCTCTCGAGTACGTCGAGTACATCGTTGCGAACGCCGATCAACGCGGAACGTCGCTGGACTTCATGCACGAGCACGAGACGTCTCCGGTTGCCGGTGTAACACGGAGATACCCGCTCATCGCGATCCTCAAACCGTACATCTCGTGCGCGCAGATCTGCGTGTACTGCCAGCGAAACTGGGAGATCGAAGACGTGACGTCGGCGCGCGCGATCGCTCCGCGAGCGATGATCGACGCGGCGCTTTCGTGGTTCTCAGAGCACCCTGCGATCACCGAGATCCTCGTGACCGGCGGTGACCCGATGTTGATGCCCGATGCCTCGCTCGCGGCGTTACTCGATCGCATCGCGGCGATACCGCACATCGAGCGAATCCGTATCGGAACGCGGACGCCGGTTGCGCTTCCGCAGCGGTTGACTCCTGAGATCGTCGAGATCCTCGCGAAACACCACGTTCCCGGCCGCCGCGAGGTCTGCATCGTGACGCATATCGAACACCCGTTCGAGCTCACGCCGGAAACCGTACGCGGGGTGACGCGCATCCGCCGAAAGGGCATGAGTCTCTACAACCAGCGCGTTTTCACGATCGAGAACAGCCGAAGATTCGAGAGTGTCGCGACACGAATCGCGATCAAAAAAATCGGAATCGATCCGTACTACACCTTCAACACAAAAGGAAAGGAAGAAACTCGCGCGTATCGCGTCCCGATCGCGCGCATCCTGCAAGAGCGGAAAGAAGAGGCCCGGATGTTGCCGGGAGTCGTACGGACCGACGAGCCGGTGTTCAACGTGCCCGGTATCGGGAAGAACTACCTCAGGATGTTACAAGACCACGCGGTGATCATGATCTCGCCTGCCGGCGAGCGATTCTACGAGTTTCTGCCGTGGGACCGGAACATCGAAGCGACGCACAGTTACGTGCACCGTGATGTTCCGATCGAAGGGTATCTCCGTGAACTCAAACGCCGCGGCGAGGACCCCGCTGAGTACGACTCTATCTGGTACTACTACTAGACCGCGACTCGCGCTCGGGTCTCGGACTCGTTCAGCGACTCTTCCAGAGCACGCCGAACGTACCGTGGTAACTGTACCGGCCCATGTACGTGCTCTCGGCGAACACCGCGAACGTATCGCTCAGGAAGTAGTTGGTTCCCTGGAACGACGCGAGCCTGAGCCGTGACGCGTCGACCCACCACCCCGTCGGTTGAATGAGGTCGAAAGCAAGGCCTAACCCGACGTAGACGTCGAAGTTCGTGAGAAACTCCCACGGCTGAACGAAATTCTTGAACCCCAGGTGAACGGTGCCGAAACCACCTACGGCCGCGGCCATTCCGGATCCCGCGAAGTAGCCGGAATAGAACGTTACGAGTCCCTTACCGGCGACTCCGAAGCTCAGAGGAACGTGCTCGCCGAGTTTGATGTCCGACAGGATCAACTCGACGCCCGGGTACGCGCTCAGTCCAAAACCCCATCCCGAGGACAACCCGATCCCCGCCGAGAACGATAGATCACCCGCGGTGAAATGGTGGTCCCAACCGGACCCGGTGTCTTGCGCCGGCAGCACGACCGCAGCGAGCGCCGTGAGAGCCAAGACAACGATGAAAACCTTCGCAATTCGTCTCATTTATCCCTCCAAAGTAGTTTCTCCAAACTACTCGTCTCGGAGAATATTTGCAAGTCTTTTACTCATGTTTGGCGTGGCATGCCACAGCGCTTACCGCCGTGTGAGCAACGCGACGTTCTCGAGGTGATGCGTCTGAGGGAAAAGATCGACGGGCTGCGCTTTGATGATCGAGTACGTCTCGGCGAGCAGCGCAAGATCGCGGGCTTGTGTCTGCGGGTTGCAGCTCACGTACACGATTCGCTTGGGAGCGATCCTGATCACTTCCGCGACGGTCTTCGGGTGCAAACCGGCGCGCGGCGGATCGAGCACGACGACGCCGGGTTGACCGTTTTCCGTGACGAATGACTCGGTAACGACCTCCGACACGTCCCCATGAAAGAAGCGACAGTTGGTAATCGAGTTCAAGTCGGCGTTGCGCCGCGCATCGCGGACCGCGTCCTCGACGATCTCGATCCCGACGACGTTGCGCGCCGCCCGAGCGAGGTAGAGCGAAATCGCGCCCGCGCCGCAGTACAGGTCGTACACCGTCTCACTACCCGTCAGCTCGGCGAAATCGGCGACGACCCCGTACAGTTTTTCCGCCTGTCGCGTGTTCGGCTGGAAAAAGGCGGTCGGAGAGATCTCGAACTCCAGGTCGCCGATCCTCTCGCGGATCGCCCCACGACCCCAGTGTACCGTACGCTCGCCTGAGTCCGAGATCTGAGCGAGGCCTCGATGATCGGTCGAGACACACGTCGTGATCGCATCGAAGGTTGCCTTGAGATGCTCGGCAAGGCCCGCAACGTCGTCGGCCGATCCGTTCGCGACGATGTTCACGAGTGTTTCCCCGGTATTCACGCCGTGACGGATAACGAGGTGACGCAGAAGCCCGTCGTGCGCTCGGGTGCTCCAACAACTGAGCCGATTGGCTCGCCCGTACGCGCGCGTCTCGTTCACGATCGCCACGCTGAGCTCGGATTGCAGGAAACACTCCTCGATATCGAGCGCTTTTTCGTAGTTTCCCGGCACGTGCAGCCCGAGCGAAAACCCACGCTCAAACGAGTCGTCGGACGCGATTTCCTCGGGCGTGAGCCACTTCCACGCCGAGAACGAGAACTCCATCTTGTTGCGGTAAAAGAACGGCGGTTCACACCCGATGATCGGCTCGATCGCGATGCCCGTGAGCCCGCCGCGGTGCTCGAGCGCGTCGAGCACCGCCATTTGTTTCGCGAACAGCTGCGCGTCGTACGCGACGTGCTGGCGCGTGCACCCGCCGCACACGCCGAAGTAGCGGCACCGCGGCTCGACACGATCGGGGCCCTCGATCAGGATCTCGACCGTGCGCGCCTCAAGATACTGCTTCTTTTTCCGCGTCACGAGCGCCCGAACCCGGTCGCCCGGCGCCGCACCCGAGGTCAACACGACGATTCCGTCGAGTCTCCCGACGCACAACCCCTTATCCGCAAACTTATCGACGTCGATCTCGATACTGTCCCCACGTTTCGCCATGCGCGCCACGATAGACGCCGCGCCGCATTCGGTCAAGGGTCACGCGCGGTCACCGTACGAGACCGATGATGAACTCCCGTCCGCCGCGGTACACGCGGAAGCGTACCTCATCACCGTTCGTCGCGTTAAGCTCGCGGTAGAAATCCATCACGCTCGCGATCGGCCGGTCGTTCACGCGAGTCACAACGTCTCCGGGTCTCAGCCCGGCGGTCGCAGACGGTGAGTTCGCGTCGACTCGCGCGGCGGTCACGCCCGTTACTTCACTCGAAAGTTCGAGATTCTCACGGATCGCATCGTCGATCGGGATCACGGTGATGCCCGGCCAGAGTTGCGATCCGTCGGCGACGGCCCCGTCCGGCGCACGCTCGGCAAGCGTGACGTCGAGCTCAAGCTCGCGCCCCAGTCTCACGATCGAAAACTGCGCGGTACTGCCGGGAGGAATCAGTCCGACGACTCGGGTGAGGTTGTTCGCGTTTTCGACTTCGCTTCCGTTGATCGCAGTGATGAAGTCGCCCGGGAGAACGCCGGCTTTGTCGGCCGGGGAGTCGCGGTTGACGTTCATCACGAGCGCGCCCGGCCGTCCATCGATTCCGAGGTCCTCGGCGACGCCAGGGAGCGTTCGCGGCGCGGCATCGGCGATACTGACACCGAGCCAGCCGTACGCGACGCGGCCGCGTTCAAGCACATCGGTAATCACGCGCTTCGCGGTATTGATCGGGACCGCAAATCCGAGACCGACGCTACCACCGGACCGCGACGCGATCCACGTGTTGATCCCGATGATCTCTCCGCGCAGATTCACCAACGCGCCACCCGAGTTCCCTGGGTTGATCGCGGCGTCGGTCTGGATGTAGTCGGTGAAGTCCGCGATTCCGGATCCGGCACCGGGCCGACGCCGCACGGCGCTGATGATCCCCGACGTGACGGTCGACTCGAAGCCGAACGGGTTCCCGATCGCGAGCACCCATTCGCCGACGAACGTGTCGTCCGAATTACCGAGCACGGCGATCGGCACGTCTTCTCCCGGCTCAAAAGCCAGAACCGCGAGATCGGTTCGCGCATCGCGCCCGACGATCGTCGCCTCGAACTCGCGCCGATCGTGTAGCCGCACACTGATCTCACGCGCTTCGCCGACGACATGGTTGTTGGTTACGACGTACGCGGTCTCGCCACGACGCGCGACGATCACGCCCGACCCGAGTCCGGGCCGCTCGAACTCGCGTTGTTCTGGAGCTTGCTGACCCGGCCCAAAGAAAAAGTCCCACGGCGACGAACTCCGCGGAATGTTTTGCCGAATCACTTCGATCACGTTAACCTCGACGACGACCGGCATCACCTCCTCGGCGACGGCGCGAAAAGAGAGCGAGAGTTGCTCCGGCGTGACCGCTGCGGCCGTCGGCGCAGGCCCGGTCGGCATCGGGTCGGTTCTCGGTGCCTCGCGCATCTCGATCGGCGCGTCGTTTCGTTCGGGTGTGTTTTCGCGGCTCGGCGCGGACCACATCTGCTCGACAGCCGGGCCAAGGCTCAACGCGCCGATAAGCGCAAGGGAAGCAAGATAGCTAATCGGTCTTTTTTTCATCGCAAACCTCCGGTATTCCATGGTCTACCGGTGGATATGCAAAAAATATGCCAAGAGAGCGAAGCTAAATCTATACTAGAGAGTGGGTTATATACACATCAGAATGTGCGACGCCGCGAATCCGAACCGTAATTGTGTCATTTTGATACGTTTTGCCGCAGAGCCGCGTCTTACTGTGTCGGCGCGTGTTCCTTGCAAACTCGGCACTGTGGATCGGAGGGGTCGTAGTCGCAGAGAATGTCGTCGTCATCCTGCCACACGAACTGCACGTGTTTGCAGTTCTCAAAGAACCGGATAAACTTTACGAGGCGCGTCATAACGGGTTTTGACAGACCGTGTTCCATGACACCCGCCGCTTCGCTTGCATCGGCTGTATTGAGACCGAGTACATCGCTCATAAATCGATACACAATCGCGTATCGTTCCGCGACTGCACGCGCGACGCGCTCGCCCTTCGTGGTAAGCCTCACGGCTCGATACGGGGTGTAATCCACCAAACCGAGTTCGGAAAGCGCACGCAACGCTCCGGTCACCGACGCTCGTGTGACTCCCATCTTGTTCGCGATGTCCTTCGAGTGCGCACCGGTAGTTTCATCGGACACCATGAAAATCGTCTCGAGATAGTCTTCCAGATTTGAGCTGATTCGATCCTGGCCCGGCAATGAACTCTCCAAAGGTTTGATGCCTCATTGTAGGATAGCGTCTCAGCGCTGTCAACGCGCGAGGAAATGCGCGGGAAAATGGGCCAAACTCACACGATGTTGCGGTAATAGTATATCGCCAGTTGAGTACGATCGCGGACATCGAGCTTTACGAGCATAACCGAGACGTAGTTCCGAACGGTGCCGTCGGAGAGATTCAGAACGCCGGCAATCTCTTTGTTCGATAGCCCTTCGGCGATCAACTTGAGGATCTCGGTCTCGCGCGGCGCGAGTCCCAACTGTCGCGACGCGTCGCCACGCCCGGGGCTGATGATCGATTTGAGTCGATCTGCGACCTCACTCTGAAACACCGAGTGGCCACGATGGACCGCGCGAATACTTTCGACGATCGCATCGGCGTCAGAACTCTTCAGGATGTACCCCTCGGCTCCGGTCGAAACCGCGCGGCGGATGTACTCGGTGTCGTTGAACGTCGTAAGAATCACGATCTTGACCGACGGCGCGTGTTTCTTGATCTGTTCGGTCGCTTCTACCCCGTCCATCACGGGCATCCGGACGTCGAGAAGAACGACGTCCGGTTGTGCAGTACGACACATCGAGACCCCTTCCTGCCCGTTCGACGCGGTCGCTACGACATCAATATCTTCGTGCGTATCGAGAATCGCTCTCAGACCGTCGCGCACGAGGCCGTCGTCATCGACGATCGCGACCCGAATCGGTGTCGACGAGTCAGTCATGTCGGTGCTCCTCATTGCCGAGTCCGGCCGGAGTTCGCACCGCCCCGGCGTGTGGTACGATGTACCGCACGGAAAAACCGTCGTGCCCGGAGACGGTGATCGTGCCCCCACGTTTTACGACTCGGCTGCGTATTCCGCCAAGTCCGAGACCGTCGCGAATCGTCGCCGCCCCGATTCCATCGTCGGTGTACACGACACGGACACGCTTCGGATCGACGGTTATCGTGATTTGGATCAATGTGGCGCGCGAGTGCCGCGCCGCGTTCGTGAGCAATTCGCGCGTGTTCGCGATGATGAGCTCGCGCACGTCCTCGTCCAAGGCGATGAACATTTCATCGTCGAGTGAGAGCTCGACCGGACAGAACCGATACTCGGCGACGATACGTCTGATTGTCATGGCATCCGAATCGACTCGTGGCCGAAGATCGTGCACGGTCTCGCGCACCAACTCGATCGTCCCGGAGAGCGCCTCGATCGCGGTTGTCAGCATCCCACCCGCGCGCGCAGGCTCGCGCGCGTGCAACTTCTCGGCGGCGCGGAGTTGGATCAGGATACCCGTCAGTCGATGGCCGACGTTGTCGTGGATCATGTGCGCTATCCGTGTTCTCTCGGCGCGTTCGGTTGCGTGGATCAGCTCGTGCGACGTCGAGTCGAGCCGCCGTTGCGTCTCGAGTAATCGATATCGCGCGCGACGCTCCCGGTCGAACGCACCGAGGTTGCGACTCTCTGAGCGTTCGGCGCTGCGCACGGTGTACCCGAGCGCGGCGGCGGAAAAGGAGGCAAGCACGAGGATCGGCGCGGCGTCCCGCGAAACGAACAACGCCGCACCGGCGGTGAGCGCAGCGGCACACGCGAGGCCAACCTGAAGACGTGAGACACCGTACGCCAGGTCGAGGACTGCGGAAATCGAGAGCGCGCCAAACACCGGGTCCACGGCGATTATTACAACGCACGCGATTGCCTTCACGACCGCAGCCCACGCGCTCCGGCCGAATCTATGGTGCGCGATCTCCACGGCCCCTGCGGCGAGCAGGATCGATACGGAGATCGCGTCGACGCGGCCGGTCAGAGCCATTGCCACGCCGATCGAGATAAACGCCGCGATCTTGACGAGCGATCGTACGATAACGGGCCTCCGGTACGCGATTCTACACGACGCGTGTCATCCCGTCACCGTGCCGGAACGGCCACGCGCTTCGACCGGTGGACGCGCCAAAAGTCTCGTCATCGATCTCGAGAAGCCGTTGTATCCGCTGCTCGGTCGACGGATGACTACGAAGCAGTGCACCCGACTCTTTTTTCTGCGTCGGCATCAGGACGCTGAAAATTCCGGTCCGCGGCGATTCGATCGATCTCAGCGCGGAGGCCAGACCGCGTGCGTCACCCGTGATCCGCGCGGCGGTCGCATCGGCCGCGAACTCCCTGTTCCGCATCAGCGAAAAATGCAGCGCAAGGCTGATGAACGGCGCAAAAACCGCCATCCCGACGAATCCCCACGGAAACGGTTCACCGGCCATGAAGAGAAACGGGAACCCGATCAGTATCAAAATCTGCCCCATCTGCGAAAGCGCGAGCGTCGATTGGCGGACGCTCTCGGCGACCGTTAGAATTCGCAGGTCGTCGTTCGCGATATGGGCGATCTCGTGCGCGAGCACACCTTCGAGTTCACGCCCCGACAACCTCTGCAAAAGGCCGCTCGTGATCACGACCGACGGGTCTTTGCGGCCACCGACCGTGAGCGCGTTCGGCGTCGGCGACGGGAGAACGAAAAGCCGCGGGACTTTTTCGATTTCGGCCTCGCGCGCCAAACGCACGACAGCGTCTACGAGAAACGGCGCCGACTCGTAACGGACCGCGACCGCCTGCGAAAGAAGGCGCGCGTGTCCGAACCGGGCCGCGTGCACGAGCGACAAAACGCTTACCCCCAGAACGAGCATCATGCCGGCTCTTCCGAGCGTATACCGACCGAGAAACACAAAGATCCCGAGCATCGCTGCAATCACGATGATCGCGTAGATGTAACCGCCGATCAAACTGCTTCCGGTTGTTCGGTCCGTTCTCATGTCAGCCTCTCTCCCCTACAATGCTGCAAAAAGCGTGCCGAAGAGCGTTGTTTGATAAACTTCTACACCACAGGAAGATAAGCGGCCGGCGACTCGACGGATTTAGGGTATCACACTCCGGTCTGGCGCACATTGACGCACTCCGGCAAAAACAGAGTCACAATGACACACGGAAACACGAAGACTCGGCGTCACCGCACCGTCGCGGGAGAACCGGAAAGTTTTTCGCCGAAAAACACGCGGAGCTCGTTCCACGCCGCCCCGGCCGCGCCTCCGGCCGCGATCGCCTCCGCACCGGTGACAAATGCGTGACCAACGTCGTCGTAGATCGTGACACGGTGTGAGACGCCGATTTCGCTCAACGCCGACGCAAACCGCTCGACTCCGTCGAGTGGAATCGAGCGGTCGCGACGCCCGAACACGCCGAGCACCGGCGTCTCGAACGAGCCGAGTTCTTCGACGCTCTGAGGCACTGCGCCGTAAAACACCGCGACCGCGGCGAGATCAGGGTTCTCGAGCGCGTATCGCATTCCGTGCCGCCCGCCAAAACAGAACCCGACAAGCCCGATCGAGTCGCGAGCGACGTCGTCGCGGTCGCGCAGCCACGCGAAGGCCGCATCAAGATCGGTGATCACGCGGTTCCGATCGACGGTCGCCGAGAGAACGATCGCGCGAGGAATCCAGCCGGTCGAGGCACCGCGGTAGAGGTCAGGAGCGATCACGACGTACCCGTCGGAAGCGAGCAGATCGGCCTTCTCGATGATCGATCGCCGCAGGCCAAAAAACTCGTGTACCATTATCACCGCGGGGTGTGGACCGGGTCCGTCGGGCACCGCGACGTAGCCACGAATCACCGCACCGTTCGCGCCGGCGATTGATATATCCGTGTTCGTGAGCTCCTCAACGCGCCCACCGCCGATCGCTGCGTCGATCACGATCGATACGGCGACGATCGCCGCGAACGACACACCGACGATCACGACACCCAGCACTATTCTCATCGGAAGACTCATCTTCATACTCAAAAAGTACACCCGCACGGACATCCGGGGAACAAAAAAGCCGCACACAAGGTGCGGCTTTTTTGTTCCGGACGGCCCGGAGAGGCCCATCCGCGACGGATGAGCGCGAGGAAGAGCCGAAAGGACTAGAAAATCAACTTGAAACCAACCGTAACACGATAGTCGCGAACCGAGATGTCCTCGAGCCGCCGGACTTCGGACTCGGTAACAGTTCCGGACTTGGTGTCTCCACCTGATCCGGGTGTTTCGTACTTGCTATCACCTGCGGTATCTTCGGTGACGACCCATCTCATTTTGTGATTATTGAACTCAGGTTGGCCGGTCGGGATGTTATAGTTCACTTTCGTGAATATCCCGAGCCTGCGCAGGTTAATGCCGAGCCCCGCGCCGACCGTGTAGTACGGCTGCTGACTGATCGGTTCGCCCGGGTCCGGATCCCACTTGCTGTCGGCGGCGAAGTCACGTACGACCGACCCGATCCCGATCTCGAGGAACGGATCGATGAACGACGTCGAACGGAAAAGGTGATATACGAGGTAGAAGTTGACGTCCATATCGACCAATTCTACCGAATCACCCAAACTGTCCCAACCACCGCCCGTGGGCTCCCAGAAGCTCATGTTGAGCGCGCCGCCGAGGCCGAGGTTACGGCCGAGCAGCTCGATCTGGCCGCCGTAGTACACGCCTTCGCCGCTTCTGAATTGATCCGCGATCGACCGACCGTCGCTATCGCCCCACTCCTCCTCGGAGTAGTACAACGACCCGGACGCGCCGAGCGTCAACCGGATCTGTCCAAACGCTACCGATCCGACGAGGATAAACATGGCTATAAGAAACGCCGCTTTTTTCATGACAAACTCCTGCTCACAATCTATACCGCCTAACAATACCACGTTTTGTGCGTTCGTCAATGAAATATAGAAAACTCTTGACATTTTCGAGCGCGGAACATCGGCGAGCGCGCATACAGGCTCGGGACAAAACATCCGACATAACGTTGACAACTCGATTCGTCCATCGTATACTCACAGTGTATTAGTCTAATAGTACAATTCAGCGCGAGTACGGACCGAAGGCGATGAGTACGATGGAAAAGCCGAAGATAGAACAGAAACCGAAAAAAGGGCCGATCAAGATCGCGCTCGATCCGACGACCGGGATTCCGTTTTACCGGCAGATCATCCTTCAGATCGAGATGGCGCTCGCCGACGGACGACTCACGGCAGGCACGCAGTTGCCGACGGTCCGAGGTCTCGCGGTCGACCTACAGGTCAACCCGAACACGGTGGCGCGCGCGTACAACGAGCTCGAGATACGCGGGCTCGTCAGCACGCAACACGGAACCGGGACGTTCATCAGCGACAAGACCGTGACGATACCCGACGTCGAACGCGAGCAAGTTCTGTCGCAGTTGGCCCGAGGCTTTGTGAGTCAGGCCTCGTCGTACGGCTTCACGGTCGAAGATATCGTGAAGCACCTCACCGATTATCGGGAGCAGGAGAGAAAATGAAAACGATCGGATCGCAGTTCGGCAGAATCAAAAACCTGCCGAGAATCGAGTTTCCAAAGCATTTTTCGTTCTCAACGTTGTCCGCGGCCGTGCTCGCGGTTTTTTTCGCCGGCGCGCTCGCCGCGCAGACAGTTCTTGGTCCGGGCCTCACGGCAAACGACGTAACGATGCTCGCCGGAGCGGCGGTCGGTACGGCCGTTGTGCTGGTCTTTCTTCCGTTGTGGCCGGTCGTGTTCGCGATGATCATCGCGCTTTGGGCGGGAATGCAGTTTCACGTCGAAACCGACCTCGTCGCAGCGCTGATCCCGATGAGCCTCGGGCTGCTCATCGCTCCGTGTTTCCAGATAGTCGACCAATGGGACAAGGTCGTAATTCTGCGGCTCGGGCGATTCAAGCGCGTATTTGGGCCCGGGCCGTACGTGTTATTCCCCGTGATCGACACCGTCGCGCGTTTCGTCGATATGCGCATCCGCGCGACCGACTTCTCGGCTGAGAAGTCGCTCTCGAAGGATACCGTCCCGGTTCACGTCGACGCGCTCGCGTTCTGGATGATCTGGGACGCGCAGAAGGCGATCCTCGAGGTCGAGAACTACGTCGATGCCGTGACGCTATCTGCGCAGACCGCGCTTCGCGACTCGATCGGCAAGAACGATCTCGCGACTCTTCTGAGCGAGCGCGAGCGGCTCGGATCCGAAATCCAGTCGGTGCTCGATGCCAAGACAAGCCCGTGGGGAATCACGATTCTCTCGATCGAGTTCACGGAGGTTCTGATCCCGAAGGAACTCGAGGACGCGCTCAGCAAACAAGCGCAGGCCGAACGCGAACGGCAGTCGCGCATCATTCTCGGCTCGGCCGAGGTCGAGATCGCGAAAAAATTCGAGGAAGCGTCCGAACGGTATAAGGAAAACCCGACTGCGTTCCAGCTCCGCGCGATGAACATGATCTACGACAGCATCCGTACCCACGGCTCGATGGTGTTGGTCCCGAGTTCGGCGATCGACTCGATGAGCCTCGGCTCGACGATGGGCGCCGCTGCGCTGCAGAAAATCCAGGCCGCCGAGAAGACAGGGGCACCTCTTTCCGCACCCGACGATGGCCGCTCGACGGACAGTGATCCGACGGCCGAATAACCGGCCCGCAGCGTTTTCCGTCTCAACAGGTTTCACCAACCGGTTCTAAAAGACGCGCGCCGCGTGGTACACTCCGATCATGACCGAAGCGCTATACTACACCGACCAAGAGATCACCGAGTTCGAGGCGCACGTCGCCAGGATCGACACCGTCGAATCGAAATTTCACGTCGTGCTCGACAAGACCGCATTCTACCCCGAGGGTGGCGGGCAACCGGCCGACCGCGGAACGATCGACGGTATCGCTGTTGAGGACGTACGAAAACTCGACGACATCGTGCACGTCCTTTCGCGGAAGCCGAGCGGCGAGACGGTACACGGCTCCGTCGATTGGCGCCACCGATGGGACTACATGCAGCAGCACACCGCGCAGCACGTGATCTCGGCCGCGTTGTTCGCGGTCGGATCGATCGCGACGGTGTCGGTGCACCTCGGTGAACAGTATCTCACGGTAGAGACCGATAGCGCCTCGATTTCCGATGAGACAATCGAAAATGTGGTCGCGACGGTGAACCGGGTGATCGGAGAAAATCGCCCGGTACGCGCCCGCTGGGTCGACGAGGCCGAACTCGCGTCGCTCGATCTCAGGCGACCGACAAAACATACAGGACTCGTACGCATCGTCGAGATCGAGAACTTTGACCGCGTCGGCTGCGGAGGTGTGCACGCGCCGTCAACCGGAGCCGTCCGCATCGCGAACTGCGTCGGTATCGAGAAGATCCGCGGCCGCGTCCGCACGATCTGGATGGCGGGCGACCGAGCCGTGGACCACTACCGGTTAACGGCGCAGATTACGGCGGCTCTCACGGAGTTACTCTCGGCGAAGCCGCCCGAGATCGTCGGACGCGTCACGGCGACGATAGACGCGCTCAAGAACGCGGAGTATCAGGTGCGGGGGCTCACCGAAAGACTCGCTTCCGCACACGCGCGCGATCTGATCGAACGCGCGGAAAAAACGCCGACCGGTACGCGCGTCGTCGCCCAAGAGCTCACCGACGGGAAGGAGTACGCGCGCAGTCTCGCCGAGGCCGTGGCGGCCGAGTCGCAAACTGCCGCGTGCCTCGTTTCACGCGACGAAGCGGGTCGAGTCCTCTGGTGGATCGCCGCATCGGACGACGCCGGACTCGACTGGACAGCCGTGCGGCGTGACCTTTTTCCGATCATCGATGCGAAAGGCGGCGGTCGACCGCCGGTGTGGCAGGGTGTCGGAGAGGGTGACACGACGCGATTTCTCCGGGCATTCGTCGAGCTCAACCAAAAATGAACAAACCGGACACACCCGCTCCCCCAAATCGGCGCCGCTCTTGCGAAACCGCCGCGTCCCGCGTATTATGCAACGCCGACACCGTGCCAAATCCGAAGGAAAAGTAAGTGACCATCGAAGATATTTCCCGCATCATCGGCGGCCGAATCGTGGCGGCGCCGACCACATCACGCGAGCTCACGTACGGTTTTGCGTCCGACCTTATGAGCGACGTGCTCACGCTCACGGCCGAGAACGTCGTACTGGTGACCGGACTCGTTTCAAATCAAACGATCCGGACAGCCGCGATGGCCGACATCCCGGCTGTCGTTCTGGTGCGGAACAAAAAAGCAACACGCGACATCGTCAAACTCGCCGAAGATTCCGACATCGCCCTAATCGAGTGCAACACCTCCATGTTCAAAGCCGCCGGTATGCTCTACGAAGCCGGCCTGAAAGCCGTGTATTGACCCACCAGCCACACCCGCGCGATGAGGGCTACCACGTCGCAGCGATAACGATTTCGACCACGATTCCGTCGTTCAACGCAAACGTCAGAGCGGCGTCTCGGTTTTCATTGAACACCTCATAGTCCACACGATCGGCTCCCAACTCATGAAATCTGTCACCGTACACGGCGCGGACTGCCGATACTGGGGCACCAACGCCGATACCACGGGACGTTCGGACTTGCGGATTTGATACCCATATCGCGTAGACGGCTCCTGTCTCCTCGATGAAAAGAACCGTGATCCCGTCGAATTCCAGCATCACCATATCCAACCCGCCATAAGGATGGTGTTGTCTGTAGCGACGTACCGGATCACCAAGAACTGAGATGAAATGATCGATGTCGTCCCGGAAGCCAAAAAGCAGACCACCCATCAGTTCAAAAACCACATCGCCCTCCCCGGGGTGTTTCGGTGCGTCGGCTCCCCCGATTACGTCTGCTGCGACGATGCAGCAAAAAACAACAATCCAAACAAATAGCTTTTTCATCTCTACTCCTCTTTTCTCGGCGCCGAAGCGTGTTGAGAGGTTGGCGTCGTCGGGACCGGCACGGCATTCGATAGAGCAGCGGTTACCGGGTCGGCTACTACGAAACGGCCGATAGCCATCTCCGACGGAACAGGTGGAAGAATCGACAAAGGATCGAACCGTTTCCCATGACTATCGAAAACCTCAAAATCTAGATGAGGTCCGGTTGCTTGCCCGGTACTACCCATACTCGCGATTGTACGTCCGGGCGTCACGATCTCAGAAAGAGTCACTTGGATAGAACCCGACTGAAGATGACTGTACCGAGTTGACTGTCCGTCCGGATGCCCAACAACGACGAACTCTCCGTAACCGGCATGGCTACCGATCCGTACGACTCGGCCCCATTCGGCCGCAGCGATCGTCGTTCCTTCCAAATTTGCGATATCGATTCCGTAGTGGTATGGATGTGTGAATCGCCCATTTGCCTCAAAAACGCTCCGCGGGCCGAAGACTGAGGTTAGCGTTCCGTGCGTCGGCCATTGGTATTGCA
>REEC01000214.1 GCA_007695285.1 Spirochaetaceae bacterium
GACTCGTGGCCCAGAGCGAACTGTCCCCCTGCCACCGAAACGACAAACGAATACTCCGAGAACACGCACGTCGATAACGAAGAACTCGGGGTGAATGTCTTCTTCAGGAACTGAGTTCCACTAGACGTTTGTCGCCTCAAAACAAGGCCAACCCTCACGTCGCGGCCGGCACCCGGTGCCGGCCGTTTTCCGTATAGCGGAGCCGACTCCCTACCTCACACCAAACGGGCGGCAAGAATTTGCGTTTTCAGGTTTTTCGCGTTAGTATCAGTAATATCATAGAAGAGTGATTCCGGACCCAATCCGACAGCACATCACGTGAGAACGGATCGCTTCTGCGCCGGGACGAATACGTCCAGAGAGTGGAGGCAATAACATGATCCCGATGGCCGTGACGGCCGCGGTGACGAGTTTTTTCTCGTTTGTGCTCGGGTACCTGGTTTACCGTCAGAATCCCGGGAAAAAGGAAAACACACTCTTTCTCCTGATGTCGCTATTTCTTGGAACGTGGGGCGCCGTCGCGGTTTTTGCGTACTCCGCGCCGGACCTTCCGCGGTTCATCGTGCTGTACAGAGCCGGGTTCATTTTCCAGATGCTGTATCTCGGGACATTTCTCTTCTTCGCGATGATAATAACCGGTTACACTCCGAGACGGAGCAGGCGGGCTTATCTGGTATACGTGCCGTGCGTGGCGGCGATCGTGTTCTTTTTTGCCGGAACAGGAACCCACGACGATTACTTCCAGATCGGCCAAATGTGGTGCTTCAGCCGGCGTTATTTTTCGACGGCGCTGCTCTGCCCCGCGGCGGTGTGGATAACGTACTACGCCGCGGCCGGACTGCTTTATTTTCGCAGAGCCGTGAGGTCGACGATAGTCGCGGAACGCCGCCTCTTCACGATCCTCGGTGGGCTCGTTGTGGCGATACTCGTTGCGACTCTGCTCGAAGGAATCGTTTTCCCTGCGGCCTTTGATACGCCGTCGGTCGGGCCGGATCTGCTGTTCAAGTTCGCGTGGCTGCTCTGCGTGGGACTTCTGGTAGACCGGCACCATTTCATGACCTCGCCGGAAAAGCTCGAGGACATCGCCTTGACCGAGTTTCCGGAGTACGCGATCTTTGTGCTCGACGAGGGATGCACCATTCGCAAGACAAACCGGGAAGCATCGATCCTTTTATCGATCGATCCCGAGAAACTGCAAGGAACTCATATCGGAGCGATCATTCCGTCCGGAGAGAGACTGTTCGGCGAGATCGAGAAGTTAAGAGCGAACGGAACCGCGTCGCTCGCGGGAATCGTCGATATAAAGCACAACGGAACATCGCGTATGCTGATGGACCTGAAAATATCGCCGCTCCACGACAGGAGCAGGAGTATCACCGGTTTCATCATCATCGGAAGACCGGTCCAGGAGAAACGGCACCTCGAGATGATCTTCAACCTCACGGGCCGGGAGATCGAGATAATCGAGGAGATCCTCCGCGGGCAAACCAACGGGAAAATGGCGAAATCGTTGGGTATTTCGGAGCGGACGGTCAAGAGCCACCTGACGCATATCTTCGGCAAGCTCGGGGTGCAAAACCGGATTCAGCTCTATGCATTGCTGAAGAAGAACCACTTCATCTCCGAACACGTCGCGGAGAAAAACCTTCTGATTCTTCAGAACGTTCGCAACTGATCTGCACGGCCGGCCTTCCCTCTCGGGGGCGGGCGAAACGGGTTGAAAACACACGGAAAAGCGTTAGAATTCCTCGTAAAGGTACACCATGCTGGGAATGTCCATCGCCTCGGCGTTGACCGTCTTTTTGTCGCTTCTGCTCGGCTACGTCGTTTTCCGGCGAAACATCAACTCCCGGATCAGGCAGGCTTTTCTGCTCCTGGCGTTCACGCTGGCGGCGTGGGCTTTCATCGCCGTGCTCGCGTACCCCGCGCGGGACGTTTCGACTTTCATGATCCTCTTCAGGATCAGCTTCGTGTTCCAGATGCTCCATTTCGGCGCCGTGCTTCATTTCATCGTCGAGGTTACCCGCCTTACGCTGAAACGCCACCGCCGGGTGTACCTGGTGTATCTCCCGTGCATCGTCACGATTATCTTTTTCTTCGTCGGCAAGGATTACGTCGAAGGATTCACGATCGTCGAGGGCGTGCTGCAGTTCAACCATCGCTACGACACGGTCGCGTTCTTCGGTCTGTTAGTGATATGGTTCTCGTACTACGGAACGGCGGTGCATCTCTGTTTGAGGCGGGCGCACTTCTCCGTCACCGCCCGCGAGAGAAGGCTCTTCCGGATTCTGGCGGCTTCGCTCGTGATCATCGTAGCGATCACGTTCATCGAGGTGATGATCTTCCCGCTCTTGTTCGCGGTAGCCTCGCAGGGGATGGTCATTTTTTTCAAGTTCCTCTGGCTTCTCTGCATCGGGTATCTGGTCGACCGCTACCGGTTCCTGACCGCACCGGCCGGGCTGGAAGATATCGCATTAGCCGCGTTTCCCGGGTACGTGGTCTTGATCCTCGACAATGACCATACGATCCGGAGGGCCAACCAGGAAGCGGCGCGGATCTTGTCCCAGCGGGACGAGGAACTCGAAGGAACGCACATTACTTCGATCCTCCCCGCCGCAAAGGAAATCCTTGAGGAGTTGGAGAACGACCGGAGCGTCGGCACCATGTCCCGGATGATTGCGATCGGAACGGACGGCGGTGCGGCGGGTTTCCTGGACACGCGGGGTTCGGTCCTCCACGACAAGAGCGAGCAGTCGATCGGGTTCATGCTCGTCGGGACGGAGGTGAATCGGCATCGGCTCGGGAACCGCGCGGACAGCCTGAGCAGAAGGGAGAGAGAGATCGTCGAGCAGATCGTAATCGGCCTGTCGAACGCCGAGATCGCCGAACGGCTTTTCATCTCCGAACGCACCGTGGCGACTCATATCACACGTATCTTCAGCAAGCTCGGCGTCGAGAACCGGATCCAGCTCTATGAACTCATGAAGAACAACCGGCTCGCCTCCGGCCGGTTCACCGACGCGACGCCGAGATGATGATAGCGTCGTCCTGGAAGGTAGACAAACGCGATTCACACGGTACAATGGAGAGTATTAGGAGGCCGGACCATGAAGTTGATCCTCGCGCTTTCCTTTCTTTTCGTTTTTGGATTCACAAACAACGTGCTTGCAGAGAACACCGATCCCACCACGGCCGAAGACATACAATTCGGCGATATGGTGATCAGGCTTGACCCGAATATTGCGGGCGCGGTACGGCACTCGGCCGAGGAGCCTTACCAGGACTGGGAGATGGGTATGAGGTACCCGAGACACCACGTCCTCACCTTCGAGAGGTACGTTCTCACAGGCGCGTTACCCCTGCGCCGGCAGATCCGTGTGTACCTCCGCGAGGATGATCAGGACGTGGTGTTCGAAGGAACGCGTATCCCGGAGCGGCTCGAGGCGATGATCGAACGCGCCGGGAGCGGGCTGAGAAGCCGCGATGTCTCCCTGATCCCTCCCCAGATGGCCGGGATGCTCTTGTTCTCTCACCCGGAGAGAATCGAGGGCGAGAATCTGATCGGCGTCCGGTTCCTGACCTACCTTGGGCAAGACATGAGCTGGCCTGTGGAAAACCGTCTTCTCTACGTGTTCCACGGGTTCACCGCGGACCGCTCGCGCTTGATCACCGCGTGGCTCACGGTCCAAAGACCCGCCCTTCCGCTCGATGCCGACGCCGCCCCCGCCTGGGACGCGATGAGAGCAAAATACAACGAACTGCAGAAGGAGATCGGCTCGCTGAGCACTATGGCGTTCACGCCGGAACTCGACCGCCTCGACCGGATGATACTCTCGATTCGATGAGCCGAACGGACAATACCAAGCTTGGAAGAGAGTACGCGGTGGAGAACGACCAGATAACGCTGATCACGGCGTTCCCGGTCAAGAAAAGGAGAAGCCCGTGAAAGTCAATTACGACGACACCGTCGACGCGCTGTATATACAACTCGGCAACGCAACTCCCGATGGAGCGGTAGAGCTATCGGACGGAGTCAACGTCGATACGACGCCAACCGGAGAAATCGTCGGTATCGAAATCCTGCACGCATCAACCAGGATGGACCTCAAGACGATTTTCAGCTACTCCCTGGACCTCGATACGGACATCACCGCGTTAAAGACCCCGTAAGCGCGCACCGTCGACGCTTCGGACGGTGTCGGCGAGCCGTTCTATGCAGTAGAGCGGCAGCGAGAGCAGCGGGTAGTCGATTTCGGTCCTATCGTAATCGAGCATGTTCACTCTTTGAACGGACGGAGGACCGAGATCCATCCGGATCGCGAGTTTTTTCCGCTTCTCGCGCATGAACTGGTGAAGAGATTTCAGCGTACCGGTTTTTCCCGCCTTCACCTCGAGAGGGTACACCTCCGAATCGATCTGCACGAGATAATCGAGTTCAGCGTTTGCCGCTTTTCCTTCTCTCTGCCAGTAATGAAGGTGGAGCGGTGACCGGACATCCGGATCCTGCAGCAGGTGCTGTCCGATAAACTGTTCCGCCATGACTCCGGCGTTGATCAGGGCGTTCTCGTCGATGGAACGCATTGTGTGCGCCGGGATGCCGTACATCCTGTTCAAGAGCCCTGCATCGAGAAACAACAGCTTGAAAACCTTTTCCTGCATTTCCGCGCCAAGCGGAACACCGTTCCCATGGGTGTGAATGACTTTGGAAGCAAGCCTCGCCTTGACGAGCAGTTCCAGGGTTTCTCGGGTCTTTGTGGAACTCTCCTCAGGCGCCAAACGCCGGTAAACCACTTTTTTCCCGATATGACCGGGCACTGCCTTGAACAAGTTTTGGAGCCGGACCAGGTCGACCTGCCTCGCATACTTCGCGAAATCGTCGACGTAGGTATCGATTACTGAGTCGTGAACCCGTGAGACCTGGTAATAATCGCCGGTTTCCGCGAAAACCGAGACCGCCTCGGGCATCCCGCCGACAAAAAGGAACTCCCTGATCCTGTTCAGGAGTCTTTTATGGTGCGACTCAGGAATTTTCAGGTACGATTCCCCGGAAAAGGGGAAGTCCAAAAGCCACTCCGCGCTGAAAGAATCGACAGCTTCAAGAAACTCAAAAAAAGTGACCGGTCCGAGATGAAGGTACTCGATCCTGCCGACCGGCATCGAAAAACTGTGATCGGACAGCGCAAACTCAAGGAGAGAACCGGCTGCAACGACCGCGACCTCGGGAATATCTTCAAAAAAATACCGCAAAGAAGCGATCGCCTCCGGCACCGCCTGTATCTCGTCCAGAAACAGCAAGGTTTTCCCGGGAACGATCGCTTTTCCCGCGACTCCCTCGAGTTCGAGCAGGATCGCGGACGTATCGAGACCGGAGAAGACCTTGCGGAGGTACATGTGCCTTTCAAGGTTCACCTCCACCAGGTCAAACCCCTGTTCTTCCGCAAACATGCGGACCAGGCGGGTCTTCCCGACCTGACGCGCGCCCCGGATAACCAGAGGTTTCCGGGAGGGCCCTGTCAGCCATGCTCGAAGGGTCTTCAATGCCTTTCTGTTCACAAAGAGCCCCCTTTTTGATAACTATATCATACCATATAGGGGTATCTTTTGCAAAAAAGATCCCGGTAGACCGCCATTTCCGCCCTTGCTGCTCACCATGACGGTGATATGAGCGCGTCCCGTCCCGGTTACGGTTGCCAGAAACCGAGCTTCGGGGTGTTCCAGTCGTCGGTCGGCTCGAACAGGCCGCTCGGCGCGCGCAGGTTCTCGGCGATCGCGTCCAGGTTCAGATCGACCCCGAGGCCGGGCCGGTCCGGTACCGTCACGTACCCGCCCTCCATTAACGGGCTCGGCAGCCCCGTGACAAGGCCCTCCCAGAACGGGAGGTCGAGACCGTGGTGTTCGAGCGCAACAAAATTTGAGAGCGCCGCCGCGCAGTGCACGTTCGCCATGAACGCGATCGGCGAGCCCGCAAAGTGAAGCGCCGTTGGGATGTTGTACCGCTCGGCGTAATCGCCGATGCGCTTCGTCTCGGCGATCCCACCCGAGGTGAGCAGATCCGGATGAACGATGTCGACCGCCCGGGTCTCGATCATCTCCCGGAAGCCTTCCCAGAGATAGAGCTCCTCGCCGGCCGCGATCGGAACCCCGACCGCCTCGGTGACGCGCCGGTGCGACTCGATGTCCCACCACGGCACCGGGTCTTCCATCCACGCGAGCCCGTACGGCTCGATCGCTCTCGCGAGCCGGATCACCTCTTTCACGGTCATCGCCCCGTGGCCGTAGTGATCGATGCAGAGCGAAATCCCCCACCCGACCTCTTCACGAACCGCCGCGACGATCTCCGCCAGGCGCGCGATACCACGATCGGAAACCGTGACGACCGGCCCGGAACCGGACGTCCGCCGCGACCGCGGTCGTGGACGCTCGTGTTTCGTCGCGGTTCCGATTCGTCCACCGTCGACGCTGTCGAGCGCGCTCAGCAGGATGTCGAACTTGATGAACGTCAGCCCTTGAGCGAGACGCGCTCCAACGGTCTTCACGTACGACTCGGGCGTCGGATCGTCGGGTTCCGGTGTATCGGCGTAGATCCTGACTTTGTCGCGATACTTGCCGCCGAGGAACTGATACGCCGGTACGCCGTACACCTTTCCGACAAGATCCCAGAGCGCGATCTCGATCCCGGAGACGCCGCCTCCCTCGCGGCCCCAGTTTCCAAACTGCTTCATCGCGCGGAAAATCAGGTCCACGTCGCACGGGTTCCGGCCGAGCAGTAAACTTTTGAACTGAAGCGCGTTCTCCCGGTGCCCTGCGTCCCGGACCTCGCCGATACCGTACACGCCCTGATTCGTGTCGATCCGGATGATCGGGTAGTCGTAGTTACTCGCGACAACGGCGGTCCGCATGTCGGTGATCCGGAGGTCGGACGGACTCGACGCGCGGTTCACGGCGTTTTCTACTCTCTCGATTCCTTCGCTCGTCATGTTTTTCTCCTACGGATGCCAGATCAAGTGCGGCTCGATGCGTCTCCAGACCCGGTCGACCTCGGCAAGGTCGAGTGGATCGAGCGAGACGGCCTGGCTGCGCACACGGTTATTCTTCAGGACCCCACGGCGGACCATGATCTCCTTGGCAAATCCCATCCCCAACGCCTGCTCGGCGACGAGTCCCGGAAGCACGATATCGAAGAGGTCCTGCGCCTCGTCGTCGCTGCCCGCGTCGAGAAGCTCCCAGACGCGCTGGATCAAATCGCAGAACTGGCACGCGTGCACGACACCTTTCGATCCACGCGCGCGTTCGGCCATGAGCAGGCGCCCTCCGACGCCGCCCATCACGCCCTTGACGGCAGCGGAGTTGCGTTCGGTGATCGCGCCGATCGAGCGCGGGGTCGGTGGGACTTCCTCCTTGACCCAGCTCACGTTTTCGATCTCCTCGCAGAGGCTCACGACCTGGTCGACCGAGAGCCGCGCGAACGCGACGTTCTGGATCCAGATCGGCACGGCCACCGCGTCCGAGATCGCGCGGAAGTACTCGCGGATCGTCGGGTAGTCCGGCACGAGCGTATACGGCGGCATCGCGATCATCGCATCGGCACCGAGCTTCTGGAAGTTCTCGGCGTACCGTACTGCGAGTGGAGTATTGACCGCGGCGCAGTTCGCGACGACCGGCACGCGCCCGTTCGCAACCTGAAGCGTGATGCGGACCATCTCGCGCCGTTCGTCCTCGCTCAGCGCGCGAAACTCGCTCACCATGACCGGCACGACGATCCCGCCGACCTTCGACGCGATGCAGAACTCGATCTCCGCTTCGAGCGCATTCTCGTCGATCCGGTCGCTGTCGTCGAACGGCGTCATCGGAATCGCGAAGCTTCCGCTCCAGTTGTCGTTTTTCACGTTGTTCCTCCTGGTTGGTTTTTCCCGCCACGCACCGTCGGTTGTTCCTCCCCACGGTCTTGAGGCTCGTATCCGAGGACATCCCTCGTGTGTCCGATATCGGCAAAGTTCGGCGTGTTGTTCGACTGCACCGGGCCTTTCGGTCAAGTATCCACCCGTCGGAGATTTTCCGCAAGGTCGGATCGCCGTCGGCGCCACCACTTGCGCAGCTCGGCCGCGTCTCGTACGCTCTGCGTGTGATGACATCGTTCGAGTTTCACCCGGCAAAACCGGAGCAGAAGCGGCTGATCCTGAAATGGCTCGCGCGTCCACACGTGACCGAGTGGCTGCACGGCGACGGCTACCGGAACACGATCGTTTCGCTCGACGGGTTTCTCTCCGGCCGGACGGCGGACCCGGCGCACTGGATCGCGTACCTCGATGGCCGCCCGATCGCGTACCTGATCACCTCGCGCGTCGATCCGACGGACGAGCGGTACGCCGCGGTCGCGTTCGCCGGGGACACCGGCGTCTCGATCGACGTCTTCATCGGCGATACCGCCGATACGGGGCACGGCCACGGAACGGCGCTGATCCGTGCGTTCCTCGCGCAATGTCTTCCCGATGCGAGCGACGCGGTGATCGATCCGGAGGCTTCGAACGCGCGCGCGGTACACGTCTACCGGAAGGTCGGCTTCCGGATCGTCGATACGTTCATCGCGCCATGGCATCCGGTCCCACACTTCCTGATGCACACGCCGCTCACCGGAGGGCTCCCCACGCCGAGCCCGGCATGGGCCCAGATCGAAACGTTACTTTCGGGTTTCGAGCGAATCCTCGCGGGCACCCTCGCCGGCGTCTACGTGCACGGTTCACTCGCCTTCGGTTGCTTCAATCCGGCATCCTCCGATATCGACCTTCTCGTCGTGACCGAACGCCGGATCACGCCGTCCGAGAAACGCGCGCTCGTCGAGGAGCTGCTCGGCGTCTCGCTCTCGCCACACCCGGTCGAGATCTCGTTCCTCGCGGCGAGCGACATCGCGCCGTGGCGGCACCCCGCACCGTACGATCTTCACTTCAGCGAGGATTGGCGCGAACGCTACAGGAAGGCTCTTTCAGACGGGAGCTGGGCCGGGTGGAGTTCTCCGGCCGGGACCGATGATGACCTTGCGGCGCATATCGTCGTGACGCGCGAGACAGGGCTCACTCTGCACGGCCGTCCGCCCGTGCTTGTTCTTCCCGAGGTGCCGTACGAGGACGTCGCCGCATCGATCCGCTCGGACCTGGCGTGGGCAATCGACCGCGCCGCGGAAAACCCGGTCTACCTCGTGTTGAACGCGTGCCGCGCGTCGGCGTTTTTCACCGAGCGAAAGATTCTCTCGAAACGCGACGGCGCGCGCTGGGCGCTCGGCTCGATGCCGACCGAGTTTCACGACGCGATAAGAGCCGCCGCGCGTCTATACGACGGCGGCGGCGTGGCCGAAAACGGCGCGATGCGCGCTGGACCGGAAAACGCGGTCGAGATCGCGAAGTACGTACTGGCGCGGGCGTGACCGGGTGGCGCGAGTCACTCCCGGTTCGGTTACGCGCGTCGTGGGAAGAGCGCCGCGGCGATCAGCGGCACCGCGAGCGCGAGAAGAACGATCGCCGCCCAGTCGGTGACCCCCGGGAACACCGACGTCACCATCAGGTACGGCTGCGCTGAGGCCCATACGATCGATCCGATCACGACGAGCGCGACGGCGAGCCCCGCCGCCCGGACGGTCCACGCGCGAGCGCAGAACGGATCGAACGACCTCTCGCCCGTGACCACGCCGCGCACCACGTACACGGCGGCCGCGAGCACGGCTACCGCACCGAGTACGACGGCCACCCACAAAACGGTCACTGCGACCGAGATGCGGGCGAACGCGACCGTGCCGAGACCACTCCAGCGCGCCCAGTCGCCGAGTATTCGCGCCATCACCGGCCAGCTTCGTTGACTGTTGGTCAGGATAACGATCCCGTCGCCGGTCTCGGGCACCGAGTGAAAGTGAGACATCCAGCCGTTGCCCTGCCCACCGTGCCACACGGCGCGCTGCCCGCCGGGCAGATTCTCGATGAAGTGCCCGAGTCCGTACGAGTCCGATACGACGCCGAAGATCCCCCGGATCTCGGCGACCGGCGAGTACAATAAATCGCGCGACGACGAATCGATCACGACGGACCGATCGGAAGGACCGGCGGTCATACCCGCGGCGACGAACCGCGCGATCCCCGCGACGTCCGAAAACAAACCGCCGGACGCCTTCTCCGGGTAGACGTACACCGGGACGCGCGTTCCCGAGAGGTTGTGCCCGGTCGCGATCGCCGGGTGCATCGACTCGGACCAGGAAAAACTCGCGTGGTCCATCCCGACCGGTGCCAACACTTCGCTCGTCATGAAAGCCGAGAAATCCTCACCGCTCACCTGTTCGATCACGAGCTCGAGCAGGTTGAACCCGACGTTCGAGTACGAGAAGGCGGCACCTGGCTCGCGCGTGAGGCGAGCTTCGCGGGACAGCGATTCGGTCAACGTCGGCACGTCGTCCCACGGTGCATACTCGTTGCCGAACGACCCGAGCGGCATCCCGGCGGTGTTGCTGAGCAGGCGCCGCACCGTGATCCCGTCGAGATTGAACGATGACGCGGGCAACTCCCACATTCTGAGGTACCGCGATACCGGAGCATCGAGTTCGATTACTCCCCGCTCGGCGAGCCGCATGACACCCCACGCGGTGACGGGCTTCGATATCGAGCCGACCTGGAACACCGACTCGATCGTCAACGGGGCGCGCGACTCGCGATCGGCGTATCCGTACGCGGCAGACCATACCGGGACACCACCACGCACGACGGCGATCGCGGCACCCGGCACGTCGTACCGGCGCATCAGAGCCGGAACCGTTCGATCGAGGTGTTCGGAGAACTCCCGCATCGAGTCAGAACCGGAGTACCGTGCACGCTCGCAACCGGAGAGACACACGATCAGCCCCGCGAGTATCAGCACGGTGGCCGGCAGCACAGCTCGCGACGATCGTCGGCTCAGCATACGCGCTCGAACCAATCCTTCAACACCGCGTTGAACGCGTCGCCTTCGTCGAGATTGACGTAGTGCCCGGCACCGGGCACGTCGACGATCCGCGCGTCGGTTGCCGTCTCGAACGCCGCGAGAGTTGAGGCCAGGGCCCGGTTGATCTCACGGTCGTGTTCGCCGCGGATCAAGAGCAGCGGCACCTTTGCACCGGCGATAACGTCGAGATAACTGTAGTTTCCGATGTTCATCTGCGCGTACTTCATCGCGGCTGGAGCCGCGGCGATCATCATCTCGATGATCCGCTTCTGCGCCTCGGGCTTCTTGCTGCCCGCGCGGCCCGCGAACCGGCACAGGCCCTCGTACCCCGCTACTTTGATGAACAGATCCTTGAACACCGTGATCGCGCCGATCGCGGCCTTTCCGAACCGCAGCTCGGCGGTCGTTCCAAACGTCGCGAGAGAAGCCACGCGCTGCGGCTCGTCCTGCAGGAGTTGATACCCGATCAGTCCTCCCATCGAGTTTCCCACCCAGTGAACCGAAGCGATATCGAGCCGGTCGAGCAGGTGCGCGACATCACGAGTCATCGTGGCGAGCGTGAAATCCTCACGGCGTGCATTCTCCGGGCAACTCGATCCACCGTGCCCACGCAGCGACACGCGAAGTACCCGATAGTAGTCCTGAAACTGCGCCTGCTGTTCTTCGAACTGTCGCATGTCGGCTGCGAGACCGTGCACGAACGCGACGACCGGTTTCCCGGAATCTCCGGCCAGACTGTACTCGAGCGAGATCGCTCCAAGGTCGATTTTCTCTCCTGTCATCTTACACCTCCAAATTATTGCGTCAGGCCGTTCTCTATCGCTTTTAAAAGTGCCTTGCTGCTCGTGGTCGCTCCGGACACGACGTCGACGCGCAGAGACACGCGAGAGCGAGGACCGCCGCGGTCCGCGATCCGAGCAGACGAGTCATCCGAGATACTGACATCGTTGATTTCCCCCTTTGTACTTCCGATTTCTGCCTTTGTCCATACCCACCACGTGATCCCGCCGACCGCGGCGAGCGCCGCGATCACGATGAGCCACGCGATGAAGCGTTCCGTTTTTCGTCTCATCGCCGCTAACCCATGTATCCCAGAATGTTCCAGTTCCACGCGAACCACGCGACCGCGAGCGCCGCGGGCGTGAGCAGCGTCAGGTGAATCCGGGTCACAAGACTCGAGTTCCCTCTCCACGCGGAGACGGTCGCGATCGCGAGCGCGACGGCGATCAGGATCAAGAGCGCGGGAAGGTTGAACACGAGAATCGAGAGCGGCGACTTCAGGATCGTCGTCGTCGCCGAGAGAGCGAGCACGGCGGCGTACAGGATGAAAAAACCGAAACCGAGCGCTCCGGTCGCGACGCCGAGGCCGCGTGCGGCACGGTCGGTCCGCGACCGGACCGGTTTGGGTCGGTGTCTCACGCCGCGCAGTACCGCGCCGACGACAGGCCGCGCCGCAAACGCACCGAGAACCGTCAACGAGAGGTTCATCAGCACGATGTTGAAAACCGATGTCTCGCGTAGCGGCAACCGATCGTACGCGGTGATCGGCCGATCGCCGCGAGAGAAACCGACGACACGACCGCGCTCGTCGCGGGTCAGCGCGAGCAACGTCCCGCCCACAGGATCACGGTAGAGATCGTCGCCGAGCGCGACGTACTCGCGCGTCACTCCGTCGTCGAACCGGGCGACGAGTGTACCGGGGGACGGCTCGGTAATCCGCGCCTCGCGCACGACGACGTCGATCTTTTCGATCCCGCGATGCGAGTGCCAGTTTGCGCGGTACCGTCCGGCGGCACCGGAGCGGACGGTCGTCGCGGCAACAGACGCTGAGTCGTCCAGCTCCCCGGACGCCGTCCGGCCGGCTGCCGGGAAAAACTCCGCGAAGAACGCCGTGACGAACGCACGGCTCAAGCCGGTATTCACGGTGTTCGAGAGCATAACGAAGCCGATCTCGGTGCCCGGGACAAGAACCATGATGCCGTGACTGCCGGCAGGACTCGTTCCGGTGTGCCACAACGTGCGAACACCGTTTGCTTGTCCCTCGATGAACCCAAGCGCCATGCCCGGGAGTCTTTCGTCGTTCGCGAACGCGCGGGTCTGCATCAACTGCGCCGTGTCACGGCTCAGAATCGGTCCGCCGTGCGAGAGGTGCGCGATCATGAACGACGCGAGATCGGTCACGGTGAAGAAACCGGTACCCGCGGGGAAGATCTCACCGTAGACGTGCGGGACCGCGGTGACCGCTCCGGACGGCGTCAGCACGTGGCCCGACGTTGCCTCATCGGCGAGGCCCGGCGGTAGAGGCTGACGGAAACTGCTTCGGTCCATCGCGAGCGGCGAGAATACCCGGTGCTCGACATACTCGTTGAAACCTTGCCCGCTCACCTCGCCGACGATATACCCGGCGAGCGCGGCGCCGTAGTTGCTATACTGCGTCACGCGCCCCGGCGGACGCAGCCTCGCGGGCATGTACTCCGACAGGTAGCGCTCGAGCCCGACGAGAGCGTCCAGGTCGCGCGATACCGAGCCGATCGTCGTGTCGTCGAACCCCGGCGTGTGCGTCAGAAGATGCCTGAGCGTGATCGGCTCGTCGAACGTCGGGGGAATCTGAAACGAACGCAGGTACGCATTAACGTCGGTATCGAGCTCGAGCACATTGTCCTCGACCAACTGCATCACCGCGGTCCACGTGATCAGCTTGCCGATCGATCCCGCGCCGAACAACGTCTTCTCGGGGTCGACCGTCCGCGGGTCGTCGAGTCCGTACTCGCCGAACCCACCCGCGTACACGATGCCACCGTGATCGACGATCGAGACCGCGGTACCGACAAACGGGTACGTCTCGCGCGCGGACGCAAAAAACCGTTCGACGAACCGCCCGGCGGACTCAGCGGTAATCGACGGCGCCTCGCCCGTATCGGCCGGCGCGGCGACGGCCGGCGCACCGACAGCGACAATGAGCCAGATAACAGCGAGAAGCGGCGCGACGCGCCAAACGTCAGGACGGTAATGTTGTTTCATCGTATCCTCCACGCCCACGGTACATCAGGCGAATTCCGCCGTCCATCGGTGGAGTTACGGGTTTTGCACGAGATACGCGTCTACGTAGATTTACGGGTGCCTTCCCGGCGTACGCATGGTGTATAATCGGAGAGCGAAACCACCCATAACGAACTCGTCTGGAAAAAGGAAGCACAGATGGAAACGATCAACACGATCGAACTGAAGGACGAACAGGTCTATCCGGACTCTCAGGTTCTGGAGCGTGTGCTCGGGAAGTCCTACGCCGCGTACTGTGAACTGTTGGCGCTCTACGACCGAATGGAGTTGGAGCCCGAATGGCGCTACTACAAAGACGGGAAGGCGTGGCTGTGCAAGGTCCAAAAGAAGAAGAGGACCGTCGTGTGGATGTCTGCGTGGAACGGGTTCATGCAGGCGGCGGTCTATTTTCCGGACAAAGATATCGACGAGATCCTTGCCCTCGGCATTGAGGAAACGACCAGGGAAAAAATCCGCACGACGAAGAACGTCGGAAAAACGAGGCCGTGTATATTCGAGATCAGAGACACCGGTGACCTGGTTGACCTGGAGACGGTGATGCAGTTTGTGATCCGGTACCGGACGGCGCCGAAGGGTAAGGCGGCGCCTGCGGGAACCGCCGCCGAGCGTCGGAAATAAAGACACATGACAGTGACCGAGCGCGAGTACATGAGGCGGATCAACCGCGTGATGGACTTCATCGAGGCCAATATTGACCGGCCGCTTCCTCTGGACCGGCTCGCCGACGTTGCGCTTTTTTCGAAGTTTCATTTTCATCGGGTCTTTTTTGCCCATGTCGGAGAGACGCCGGGGCAGTTTATCCAACGGCTGCGCATCGAGAAGGCCGCACGGCTTTTGCTGTCCAATCGCGAACGCCCGGTGACCGAGGTGGCGTTCGACTGCGGATTCTCCGATTCTGCGGCGTTCGCGCGTGCGTTCCGTGCCGCGTTCGGCGTCAGCGCGAGCGAGTTCCGTCGACGCCGGAAGACACCGGCAGGGACGATGTCGGATCGCAATCTGAGCACAGTGGCCGGCAAGCACGGCAAAGCAGCGGGCGACGTACCGCGGTATGGTGACGGCATATTCGATACCGGCAGGAGGATTGATATGCCGAGACTAACCATGGAGCCGATTCCCGCAGAGGCGGTCTCGGTTGTCGACCAGGGCGAGCTCACGCTCGCGTACGTGCGCCACACGGGACCTTACTTCGGCGACGAGCAGCTGTTCCAGCGGCTCTTCGGCACGCTCTACCGTTGGGCGGCCCCCCGAAATCTGGTCACGCGGGGCGTGACCGAAGAGATCATCATCTACCACGATGACCCCGAAACGGTCGCGCCGGAGAAACTCCGGGTCAGCTGCTGCATCTCCATTCCCGCGGGTACCGAAACGTCCGGCGAGGTCGGCTCGATGACGCTGCCCGCGGGCCGATACGCCCAGGCGCGTTTCCGCCTCGACGCCACTCAGTTTGCCGGCGCGTGGAACTGGGTCTTCGGCGTCTGGCTCCCGCAGAGCGGATACCAGCCCGACGACAAGCTCTG
>REEC01000204.1 GCA_007695285.1 Spirochaetaceae bacterium
CCGGCCGGACTTGAGACCGAACGCGCCCTGGCCATGTGGCTTTTCTCAAAAAACCACACCCCGGCGGCGTTCGAAGACTTTCACGATCTTGAGATCCACGCGCTTCGGAACGACTTCGGTTTCCTGACACTTCCATTGCTGGTTGACGCCCCTGAGGCGTTATCACCCGAGAAGGCTGGACTCGATACCGTCCAGGCGTTCTCGATCGGGGAGTGTTTCGCGCGACAATCGTTCAGTGAGAGCAACCGTACCGTCCTTGCGGTTCAAGGCGGCGGAGAGCCGATGAACGTGTGCAACCATCGGCATTACAGCGCGAACAGTTTTATCCTTGCTCACAATTACGAGAGATTGCTCGCTGATCCCGGCCACTCGTGTTATCGCTCCACCTTGAGGCGGCTGGATCTCAGCACAATGTCTCACAACACGTGTACCTTCGATGCCCGTGAACAAATCAACGCAGGGCGAGTTCGCGCGTTTACCTCGGACCGGCAGGGTCTTGCTCAGCCGCCCGATCCGGTCGGGTATCTGTTGATTTCCTCGCGTGTCGACGATGTCGTCGTGGTCGGATACGACTGCGCCGCGGCGTACGACGAGGTCATCACGCGCTTCGCGCGTTTCTGGGTTTTGTGCGGCGCTCACGCGGTGTTCATCGTGGATCGGATTTCTGCAACACAACCGGTCGGGACGACGTGGCACTGGACACTCGACAATCGTGATGGGCGACTCACACACAAGGTTGGGAAGACGCAGAACCTGGTCGTAAGGCGCGGAGACGCGGGCATGAAGCTGTTTCACGTTGGTCCGGGCGAGTTCGCCGGACCGGTTTACGGCTTCCTCCACGACTGGTACTCACCCGAGCCGGCTCAGATGGGAGAAGGGACGGACGGAACGGGAATTGGCTATACGGTCCGAGATCCGGAACAGAGAACAGACTGCACGATGGTGCACGCGATCGGAATGGGTACGTTCGGCGGCACCGCGTCGTGGCACCTGAGGAAGAGCGACGACCGCTCGATCGTACTCGACGGCGCGCCGGAGGCTGAACGCGTCTCGTGGCGGTTGGAGATAGACGATGAATCGGCACCCGCGCTGTCGGTGGTGAACGAGACGGCCGGGAAAGCTTATACGATGTTCCCGTCTAGTTCAGGTCGATGGGAATTCACAGTGAAGGATCGGTAAGACCATGACGAAACGGGAACAAGATCCGAGAATCCTCGGAGTCCACGATCGTTGGACGGTGCACAGTTATTATTCGTTGTGTCCGTACGCGCCCGACGGGTCGGGGCGGATTATCGTCTCGGGTGCGGACCTTGAAAAAGAAACGGCGGCGGTCTTTGTTCTCGACAGTGACGGCCGTGTACTCGCAAAGTCGCCGGAAGTGCGGTACGACGTCCCGTTCTTTCACACGGGGCTTTGGCAGACGTGGTCGCCCGACTCCCGGCACGTCTACTTTCAGTCGATCGTCGCGGGGACCCCAACCATCGTACGGTGGACGCCGGAAACAGCGAAAACGAGCGAAACTCCAGGCGAACTAGAAGGCGCCCCACCGTCCGGCGAGCCGGTCCTCTGCGCCAAACTCGGTATGTTGTACGCGGCGGGGCACGGTGACCACCATTACCATCCGGAAGCGGCTCCTGTGCCGTTTCAGGACCGCGAGCGGCACGGGTTGTTCGAGGTAAGCTTTGATCCTCCGCAGGAAAAACTTTTGCTGTCCGTCTCCGACTTCCTGGAGCGCCACCCACGCCGCGACGAAATACTAAAAGCGGACGCGGAATCGCGACGCGTCAACGGTGACGGCCTCACGTTGATGTTGTACTGCGTCCGGTGGAGCCCGGATGGCCAACGGTTCCTGTTTTACTTCGGAAACCACAGCGCGCCGTCCACCGCCGAACGGACCGAGCCGAAACTGTCGTCGGTTTTCACTTCCGACAGATCGTTGCGCGATATCCGGTTCGCGGTAGACCTCTCGTTCGGGCGACGCGGGGTCCATTGGTCGTGGCAACCCGACAACGAGTCGCTTATCGGTTACGGTCCGGATCCGGCTGACTCGTCCAGGATGTGCCTGGCAGAAGTACGGTTCGATGGGTCGGGATACCGAAAGATCAGCGACCACGCTTCTGGTGGACACCCGAGTATATCGCCGAAAGACCCGAATATCGTCGTCACCGACAGCTACGGTCCCGTGGGTCACTTCGAAGTCATCGAGAAAAAAAGCGGAGCTACCGTTGGTTCGGCCGACTACCCACTGCATAGTCGCGAAACAATTCCGCCGGGCCGCTCGCGGTACCGCGTAGACCTGCACCCGGCGTTTCACCCGTCAGGCGAACGGGTGATAGTAAACGTAATGAGATCGAACGGATTGAGCCAGGTCGCCGAGATCACCGTCGACATAGGGGCCGAAAAATGAACATGAGCATCCTGCTTGACGGCGGATACAGCATGCCGGGAGGGACCACTATCGGTCAACGCGTGTCGCTCGTGATCGGCCGGCTGCAAGTAAAACGACACGGGCGTTCGATAAGTCTGGGACGCGAGACTCGCATCAGTTCCGACGCGCGCATTCATCCGCGTCAGGGACGTATGACGATCGGCGACGATTGCGTGATCTCACCGGGCGCGATAGTTCAAGGCAATGTACGCCTTGGTCGCCACTGCTCGATCCAGGCGTACAGCATCGTGGTGGGATACGGGGATGCCGATCAGGACGACGGCGTGATCACGTTCGGCGATTACGTCCGGGTCGCGCCACACGTCTCTATGTTCGCGACGAACCACCGTTTTGACGACCCTTCACGACCGATACACGGCCAAGGGCATCAGTTTGCGCCGATCCGGATCGGCGACGACGTCTGGATCGCCGCCGGCGTGCGAATCATGGCCGGTGTCACGATCGGTTCCGGCTCGGTGATCGCGGCCGGCGCAGTCGTGACCAAAGATATCCCGGAATTCAGTATCGCCGGAGGCGTACCGGCACGGGTCATTCGCCGGCGAGGGG
>REEC01000173.1 GCA_007695285.1 Spirochaetaceae bacterium
TAGAGCAAACGGCTCATATCCGTTCGGTCGGGGGTTCAAATCCCTCCGCCACTACTCATTGTCATTTTGATTGTCATTCTCGCCGTGCGGAGCGTGCACACCGCCGGGGGGCGAACACCGTCGCGTGAGCGTTTCTATCTCGTGCATGAACTCCTCGACATTCTCGAAGTTCCTGTATACCGATGCGAATCGGACGTACGCGACCGTGTCGATCGTGTGTAAGACGTCGAGTACCATCTCCCCGAGAACCGAAGACGCGATCTCGTGGCTGGTTTCGGCCGCCCGGATCGCGCTCTCCTCAATCTCGTCGATCATCTCCTCGATCTTTAGCTGAGGGACCGCACGCTTTCGAAGCGCCTGCTGAATCCCTTTCTCGAGTTTTGTTCGATCGAACGGTTCTCGTCGGCCGCCGGTTCGTTTGACCACCATGAGCTGTTTTTCTTCAACCCGTTCGTACGACGTGTACCGGTATCCACACGCGAGGCATTCGCGGCGTCTCCTGATGCTCTCGCCGCCGGCAAGGCTCCGTGACTCCAGTACCTTGTCTTCAAGACCTTTACAACGCGGGCATCTCATGGTTGACCGTATTGTGTACGGTGTCGTACATTTTGGCAAGCCTGTCTTGTTCCTTGACAGGGCGTACGCGTGGGGGGTACAAGACAAGAGCATGGCTGCCGATCAAGAGCCTGCGGTACTCGTCGTCGATGACGAAGAGCTTACCGCGGAGCTGTACAAATCGATTCTCGTCGAACACGATGTTCACGACGTTGTCGTCTGTAGCGACCCACGTCGCGTTATGGGCATTCTTTCTTCGAAGTCTTTCTCGGCGGTCCTTCTCGATCTCAACATGCCGTACATTTCGGGAAAGGAACTGCTTCAGCTCATCAAGACCGAGTATCCCGAGATTCCGATTATCATCCTTACGAGTGAAGACAAGGTAGAGACCGCGGTCGAGTGCATGAAAGTCGGTGCGTTCGATTTCATGGCCAAGCCGATAGACGAGAACCGGCTGGTGAACGCGTACAACCATGCGATCCGGATCCGCGAGCTGCAGGATGAGTTGCTCGTTCTCTCGGCGCATTCGGGAGCCGGTCCACTCGAGAACGCCGATGCGTTTGCGGAAATCGTCACCGCGTCCTCGGTGATGTGGAAGATTTTTCGGTACATCGAGGCAATAGGCCCTAGTCCGAAGTCTGTTTTGATAACCGGCGAGAGCGGTACCGGAAAGGAGCTGGTCGCTCGTGCGATCCATAGCGTAAGCGAACGGGAGGGCCGGTTCATACCCGTCAACGTATCAGGGCTCGACGATACAGTTTTCTCGGACACGCTGTTCGGGCACACGCGCGGAGCGTTCACGGGCGCGGACTCCGAACGGCGCGGGTTGATCGAGTCGGCCGCGAACGGTACGCTTTTTCTCGACGAGATCGGCGATCTCGAGATCCCGGCCCAGATCAAGTTGCTTCGGCTCCTACAGGAAGACGAGTACTATCCGCTCGGCTCCGACACGCCGCGCGTGTCGACAGTAAGAATCGTCGCGGCGACGAACGCGGACTTGCGCCGGAAGCAGAACGACGGGTCGTTTCGTAAGGATCTGTACTACCGGCTCATGGCGCATCATATCGAGATCCCACCGCTCAGAGACCGCCCGCAGGATATCGAGCCGCTTGTGACGTTTTTCCTCGACAGAGCGGCGGCTACGTTGAAGAAAAAACGTCCGACGGTTCCCTCCGAGTTGTTCACGCTTCTGCGAACGTACACGTTTCCGGGCAACATCCGCGAGCTCGAGTCGATGGTGTTCGACGCGATGAGCCGGCACGAATCCGGCGTGCTCTCGACCGGAGTTTTCCGGGCCGCGATCGATGCCGAACGCGACGGAACCGATGCCGAGGGTGCGACCGACGGTCTCCCGGGCATCTCGTACGGAGATTCGTTTCCGACTCTGAGCGAAGTCGAAGAGTTTTTCTTCTCCGAAGCGCTGCGCCGGGCCGAGGGAAACCAGACGATCGCGGCACGACTGCTCGGCGTATCACAATCGACGCTCTCGCGCTACCTGAAGAGCTCGCGATAGGTATGCAATCTGCATAACCTTTCTTTTTGCATCATCACGTAAATCAATACCGCAAAAAGAAATAATGCGTGAAAAACCGGACTGTTATGCACGCCGCATACACCCCATGGTCTCGAGTTTCCCGCGCGTCGTATCGTAAATATTTGTAATGGAATGAATTAAAAAAAAATCTCGACCTTGGCACGCGCATTGCATTATATAAGTATCGGTTAGAGCCGCCGGGAACCGGTACGACGGCGAGGGAGGCAATTAGCGAAGTGACAGAAAACGATGCGACGATTGACTGTTAAAAAAAATATTTGAAAACAATTTTAAAAGGCATTTAAAACAAATGTAAAAAACGATTTAAAAAGCAAGTTAAAAATCAATTATCTTCGGAAAACCGGGCACCGTCTTCACTCCACGGGGCCCGGTTTTTTTACCTTGTTGATCGCGCAATTTCGATCAGGTAAGGCAGGAGTTGTTTCTTGCGGCTTACGACTCTTTTCATCTCAAATACACCCGGTTCGGGTTCCGGGTACCGGATGAACTCCTTCACACGAGGCGGTCCCGCGTACGCGAGCAGCGTCGTCTCGGTCGTGATGTCGGTTACCATAAGCGCAGCGAACTCGAGCCCTTTTTTTTCCACAAAACGATCTAAGGCCTCGATGATCGCGTCTTTCCGCCTCCAGAACTCGCGGAAACCGATCATCTCGACCTGGCTCACCGAAAACGAACGCCCGCTCTCGGTGTAACTCTTCTGGTCGCGCGTCACGATCTCGTCGTCCGAGACATCTTCGATGCC
The DNA here is from genome assembly GCA_007695285.1 of Spirochaetaceae bacterium. Classification (GTDB taxonomy): domain Bacteria; phylum Spirochaetota; class Spirochaetia; order DSM-27196; family PXBQ01; genus PXBQ01. The sequence goes on from REEC01000173.1 coordinate 2,853, forward strand.
GCTTCCCGCGACGAACATCGCGTGCCCGAACTCGGGGACGTCGAGCCCGGCGATCGGCGCGAGCCACTCGACGATCTGCGTATCGAGGTCGGCGGTCGTCGGCGACTTGAGGATCACCGTATCCGACAATATACCCGCGAGAAGGAGTCCGGCGATCATCGTGTCGGGACGCACGCCGCGCTGACGGTAGAGGTCTGCGACGATCGTACACGTCGAGCCGACAACCCGGTTGATAAACGTGATCGGCTGCGTGGTGTTCGGGCCGCCGAGCCTGTGGTGGTCGATCACCTCGGCGACGTCGGCGTGCTCGATGCCGTCGACGGCCTGGGAGTATTCGTTATGGTCGACCATCACGACTCGGAAACGGGCTTCGGTCAAAAAACTCATGCGTGTCACGACGCCCGTGATCTTCCCGGCCGAATCGGTGACGATAAAACCGCCATCGTTGTACTTATTAACTTCATTCGCGACGTCCTGTACACGGTCGGAGTCACGGAACACCGGATGGGCGTCTTCGGCGAACTCGCCGGAGGGCATCGCGTAACACAGGTTCACGGCTGCTTGAGCCGCGCCGACCGCGACGCGCACGATTGTGGTCTCCTCCCGCGTCGACACCGCGCGATCACCAGGTGTCGATCCGGCGCCCGTCACAACCACCGCCGCGGGTCGGTACGAAAGTACGGACTCGAGATCGTGTTCGGTCGTGACGACAATCGAATCGGCGAAGTCGTCGGGTTCGAGGTCGACACATCCGAGGTCGAGCACCAGCCGGCCCCGCAGGTTTTGTCGCCGAGCTGTGTCGGTCGGACCGCCGCACAGCGCGAGGAAACGGTTTGCGTCGATCCTGACCGCGTCTTTGCGGCATACGCCGGCGATATCGTCCATAATTTCGACGAGGCGGAGCGCGGTGATTTTTCTCGAGCACGTTCCGTCGGTGTCGGCGACCGGCAGGAAAGTGAACCGATTCTTGAGAATGATGTCTTTCGCGGTCGAGAGCGGCTCATCGGGCGAAACCACGAACAGCTGCTCGCGCGGAATCATGATGTCCTTAAGGCGGGGATGCAGGTCCGAAAGCAGCGGCGGAACCGGAGCGGCAAAATGCTCGAGCGCGAACGACGTCTGAGCGTTTATATTGCCCGCGCGAAACGCCTCTGCGGGTTCCCCGTCGACCGTGCTCTTGTACCGCGCGTACGCGATCGCCGAGCAGATCGAGTCGGTATCCGGGTTCTTGTGGCCGATAACGACGAGCGAACCTGAGCTTGGCACACCACAAGTATACCACGAAACGGTTTAGCTCGGTCGATATCGGCCCAGAAATCCGGAACTACGCCGGGTCGGCCTCAGAACGAAAAACTACCGCCGAGTGAGATCGAAAGCGCCCTGAGCACGACGCGAAGCGACTCGTACTCGTCTGCGCTCTTGAACTCTTTGCCGATGACCGACGGTTCGTTCGATTCGGTATTCCGTTCGATCGTGAACATCGTTGCGTTCAGCGAGAAGTCGCTCGGGATGATGTACAGCCGGCCGCGGAGTGTGAGCGCGAGCTGATCGGTGAGCCGGAACCCGGTTCCGGTCTCGGCGTACCAGCCCAGACCGAGCCCAACTTTTGTCTCGACGGTGTCGGGATCGAACGCGACGACCGTCTCTCCGATCGCGAGGTCCGTGGCGACATTGTGCAGCAAGACGCGCGCGACCGGCATCCAGTTGAGCGCGCCGCCGGCGCCGGCGAACACCGAGACGCGGCCGAAACCGAGCCCCGCGCGCAAACCGCCGTGCAACAGCAGGCTGTCGGCGTACACCCACGGAGCGCTCGCGGTCGGACCACCGTCGGGAAGGAGCCCGTACGCCTGGATGTACGAGAAACCGACCGGAACCGAGACGATCGAGCCGAGGCCGACACTCGTCGAGAACCCGGTCTCGATCGACGCGCTACCCTCACCGAGAAGCAGACTCTCGGGAAGGAACACCGAAACACTGCCTCCCGCCGATTGAGCGGAAATCGATACAGTGGCGATAACCGTGAGAGCGAATATAGCAATGAGCTTTTTCATGCGGAAAGTATCTCTTTTCTCGGCAAAAAAGTGAACTCCTCCCTCCCTCGCGGGAAAAAAGCCGGAAACGTCTTTGCCGTGCTGCCTCGGGTGTCAGTACGAGTACTTCCTCCGAATCGCCGCGACGACGTCCTGAATCGAGAGGAAGAGGTCCACGAGCTCCGGATCGAACTGCGTTCCGGCTCCCGCACGGCAGTACTCGAGTACGTCGGGAAGCGGCCACGACGACTTGTACGCGCGTTCGGAGACGAGCGAGTCAAAAACATCGGCGATCGCGACGATTCGCGCGCTCAGCGGAATTTCGGTGCCCTTTTTCCCGGGGCCAAACGCGATCGTCGGTGCGTTGAGATCGGCGACGTACCCGGGGTAGCCGGTTCCGTCCCACCTCTCGTGGTGGTTGAGTACGACCGAACGTGTCACTCGATCCCACGGCGACTCGGTGCGACGGAACAAACGCGCGCCGAGAACCGTGTGCGCCTTCGCGTGCGACATCTCGCTCTGCGTGAGTGGGCCGGGTTTCTTGAGGACAGTGTCGCTTACCGCGACTTTCCCAACGTCGTGAAGAATCGCGGCGGTCTTGAGAATCTCGCGGCTCCTGCGTAGCTTACGCTCGGGGATGTGATGCCGGTGCGCCCACTTGTCGTACAATTCGGCCGAGTACGCGCCGACGCGTTTGGCGTGTTGGCCGGTCTCAAACGGATCTCTGAGTTCCGAGACCTCGACCATCCTAATGACCATCTCGCGCGTGAGCTTCGCCTTTTCGATCGCGTTTGCCGCGTGATGCGCAAAATGCCCGACAAATCGGCGGTCACGGTCGGAGAACGGCACGACCTCGCCGTTTTCATCTTGCGCGTTGATCAACTGAAAAACCCCGACGATCGCGTTTCCTCGCGTACGCAGCGGGACGATCAGCATTGAACGGGTCTTGTACGATGACTTCACGTCGAACTCAGGGTTGAACGAGTAATCGACGTCGCTTTGAATGTGGTACACGTCGTCGATCACGAGCGGCTCTCCTGTCGCCGCCACGTACCCAGCGAGCGAAGCCCGGTCGATCGCGAGACTGCGCGAAGAGTACACGTATCGCGACTCGGCGCGGCCGTCGGTGAACAGGGTATCGTTTTGAACAAAACTGAAAAAAAGCTGGTCCTTTGCCTTGAGGTAGAGTGTGCCGGCGTCGGCGCGCGCGAACGCGCGTGCCTCGGTCAACGCGCGTTCGAGAAGCTCATCAAGATCCTGGACGTTATAAATATTTTCTATTGTCTGGAGAAGAGTCTCGGCATTTCGTTGATTCGATACTTGCGCGGAATTCCTGACATCACCCATTGTCGTATATCCTACGCCGTCGCGGCCGACTTTCACAACTGCTTTGCGGTTTTTTGTTTTTTTTTGCGCCGGCGAACGCGATGGGAAAAAAATAGCGAACCGACCGCATTGCGTACGGTCGATTCGCCTATCTGTCCTCACGACGCGGGTAGGCCGCGTCGCCGACTCGCTACTACCAAAACTAATCGACGATGATCGCCTCTACCGGGCAACTATCTGCAACATCTCGCACGTCCTCTTCGAGGTTTGCCGGTACGTCGGCCTGGATAACCTTCGCGAGGTTGTCTTCCATCTTGAAAATGTCAGGAACCGAGTTGGCGCACAGTTCGCAACCCGAACACAGATCCTCGTCTACTCTTACGTTCATAGTGGTCTCCTATATGAAGTTTGCTTCATTCTACCAAAGCTTTCGGCCGGTGTCAAAACGGAATTTGGCCGTGGCCGTGTCTTCATCACCGCGCGTTTTTCCATTACAATCCGTCGCATCACGATCACTGGAGCAAAACGCCATGAAAACTATCACGATCACAAACGTCGAGTGCATCCTAACCGCACCCGACGGGATGCGTCTGATCGTCGTGAAAGTCACGACGAGTGAACCCGGGCTTGTCGGATACGGCTGCGCGACGTTTACTCAACGCGCGTACGCCGTAAAGACCGCGATCGAGGTCTACCTGAAGCCGTTCGCGATCGGGCGCGACGTCGACCGGATCGAGGATCTCTATCAGGCCGCGTACCTGAGCTCGTACTGGCGGCAAGGCCCCGTCCTGAACAACGCGCTGAGTGGCCTCGAGCAGGCGCTCTGGGACATAAAGGGCAAGCGCGCGGGGATGCCGGTGTACCAGCTCGCGGGCGGCAAAGTCCGCGAAGCGGCGCCCGTATACGTGCACGCCTCCGGCGATTCGCCCGAGCAGGTTGCCGAGAACGCGCAGAAATTCATCGATCAGGGCTTCCGGTACATCCGCGTGCAGATGGCGGTCGCCGGGTACAGCACGTACGGATCGAGTTCGGTCGTCGGACTCAGCGCCGCATCGCGTTCGATCTCGATCGATCCCGGCCAGAAACGCACGTGGGAGCCGACGCCGTACGTGAGCCGGACCCCCGCGCTGTTTGAGTATCTCCGGAAGACCCTCGGCGAAGAGATCGAGCTGCTGCACGACGTTCACGAGAGAATCCCCGCGGTACAGGCTCTGTGGCTCGCGAACGCACTCGAAGAGTACCGGCTCTTCTTCCTCGAGGATATTTTTGCGCCCGAGGATATCGAGTATCTGCGTATGGTCCGCGCGCAGTGCGCGACTCCGATCGCGCTCGGTGAGTTGTTCTCGAATCAGAGCGAGTACGTTCCGCTCGTCAAAGACAGACTGATCGACTTCATCCGCTGCCACGTCTCGACGATCGGCGGTTTTTCGGTCGCGCGCAAACTCGCCGCTTTTGCGGAGTTCTTCGGCGTGAGGACCGCGTGGCACGGTCCGGGCGACGTTTCGTGGTTCGGGCACGCGGCGAACCTGCACCTCGACCTGGTCGCTCCGAACTTCGGGATACAGGAGTTTTCGCTCTGGATGCACTCGGATAAGGTCCGCGAGGTTTTCCCGGTCGTGCCCGAGATTCGCGACGGAGCGTTGTGGCCGACCGAGAAGCCCGGGTGGGGAGTCGAGATCGACGAGGCCGCGGCGAAACGATTTCCGCTCGACGCGGCCGACGGTGATCTGAACGGCTCGTGGCCCGAAGTCAGACGGTGGGACGGAACCGTCGTACGGCCGTAGACCGCACTACTCGAGCCGCGCGACTCCGGCCGCGAGGGTCGCGCGTTTATGGCGAAGCACCTCGAGCAGCGTTCTTGTGCCGTCGCGGCCGGGGAAGTTGATGAGCGAGACGAACACCGCGTCGGGAAGCGTCTCGCGCAGCGGGCCCGCGGACTCGTTGTGCCACACGTCGACGACAAGCTTCGCACCCGAGCGCGTCAGCTCATCGATCTGTCGCGGCGAGAGCGGCCCGGGTCCAAAGACCCCGGCGGTCTCGATGCCGAGTTCGGTGAGAATCGCCCTCTGGAACGCGTGAGTGACGACCGGTACCGAGTGGACCCGACTCGATTGGAGTTCCGCTTTCCAATCGGCGATGAACGCGGCGAGCTCCGCGATGTTCGCGCGTGCGACCTCGACCGTTCCCGCGCGCTCGGCTATCGCCATGACCGAGGTTTCGATCGTCGCGATCGAGTGATCGGTCGTGATCTGGATCAGTTCGGGCGATGAGCCGCCGATCGCGGCGCGAAGCCGCCCCATCATCGCCTCGTATCCTCCGAACACAAGGTAGTCCGCCCGTTGCGCGCGGACGACGTCGGACGCCCTGAGCTCGTACTCGGGTGGGTGCTGCATCTCGTACGGTGCCAACACGTGTACGTTTTCTACTCCGGCTGCGTACGCGAATGCCGCGGTCCACGGCGTCGTCGCGACGACGGTCGGCTGCTCATTCGCTCCCGCGGCGAACGCCGTGAACGTCAAAACGGTCGCTGCCATGAGCAGCGTTCGGTGAAATCTCTGCATTGTTTCTTTCCTCCTGAAACGGTTTCTTTCTCTTGTGTCGTGCAGTAATGATATGAACTCCCGCGAACAGGAGCGCGCCGAATATCGTGACTCCCGAACTCGCCGGCAGATCGGCGAAGATCGCGAGCGCGAAGCCTCCGATCGCGACCGTGAGCCCGAAGACCGACGCCAGGATGAACGTTCCGCGCATGCTCTTCGCGACCGCGATCGCCATGAGAGGCGGAAGGATCAGGATCGCGTCGAGCAGAAGCGCGCCGATCAGGCGCATCACGAACGTGATCGTGAGGCCGACCATCAGGATGATCGCGGTGTACACGAGCGGTTCGTTAATGCCGATCGACGTCGCGACGTCCTTGTCGTACAGGACCGCCGCGAGACGCGGAAACAGCACGACCACGAACGCGACGACACACGCGGCGTACACCGCGGTCATCCGTGCGTCAAACGGGGTCATCGCGTAGATGTTCCCCCAGAGGATCTGCAGCGAGTCGTTCGTCGATACGTTGAACCTGTAGATAACCGCGAACGCCAGACCGACCGTGAGCACCATGAAGAACGTCGTTATGAACCCGACGTTCTGGTTCGTTTTTGTGCGGAGCCGCGCGATGCTCAGCACAACCGCGGTGTTCGCGAGCATCCCGATGAGAAGCGGGTTGAAGCCCGCGGCGAGCGCGATCGCGCTCCCGAGCAGCGACGAGTGCATCAGCGCGAAGCGCAGCGTGATCAGATTGAGCCGCAACACGAACACCCCGACGAGCGGGAACACGATTCCCGCCGCGAGCAGTACGAGAAACCCACGCATGACCGGCGCGTACTGCAGGACCATCAAAGCGCTCATGCCGAGACCCCCTCTTCGGGAACGACGGTCGCGTCGGTCAGAACCAGGTGCCGCCACCCGGTGCGATCCATTCCGTCGGACTCGTGCGTGACGAGCACGATCGTGATCTCGGTCATCTCCGATAGCTGCTCGAGCAGCGCGATGAACTCCTTCTTGCCCTCTGCGTCGAGGCTCGCAGTCGGCTCGTCGAGCAGCAGAATCTCGGGTTTCTGGCTGAGGCACCGCGCTATCGCGACACGCTGTTTCTCGCCGCCCGAGAGCGTTCCGTACAGCCGCCGAGAGAGCGCGCCGCACCGCGTGGCTTCCATCGCGCCGCGTATGCGTCGGCGTTTCTCTTCGCGCGAGACACGCGCCGTCGCGACGCCGATCGCGGCGACTTCGTACGCCGAGATTGGAAAATCGACGCGAACCGACTCCTGGTTGACGTATCCGATTCCGGTAGCTCGCCGGCCGGATCTCCGTCCGACCGGTTCGCCGAGCACCCTGACCGAACCGCCGGCGATCGGTACGATTCCGAGTATCGCCTTCATGAGCGTCGTCTTGCCCGCTCCGTTCGCACCCGTGATCAGGATGCGTTCTCCGCGTCCGATCGTGATCGACACGTCGCGCAGAACCGTGTTTTCTCCGCGCCTGATATCGGTGTTTTCCATCACGATCGCCCGCCGCTCGGGCGAGGCGGACGCCTGCGCCGCGAGCGCGCGCGCACGGATGATGCGGTACGCGGCTTCCGGGTCGGTGATGTCGGCGAGGATGTCTTCGGTCCGGCAGTCGATGCGCTCGACGATACTCGTCGCGCTATACGAAACGTGAAACGTATCGAAGACCGAAACCGCGCGTGCGCTCAGTACGTCGGTCCGTACGGTCCGGATGCCGAGCCGCACGATCAGGAGCGCGGCCGCCCGACCGATGATCTTGTCGTAGAGAGTGCAGTTTCCGGCCGTCTCCCGGGTCCTCGCGAGATGTTCGGTGAGGTCGAGCAGCGGATACAGCCACGGCTTGTTGCTCGAAAACACCTCGCTCTCGCCGCGAGCGAGCCGGAGAACGATCGCTCGGGTGGGGTCATCCATCGTTGTGTTCCTCGTGGCGTTCTCGCGATTTTTCGACCGTTTCCGAAAACGCCGAGTAAACATCCTCGGACGCGACGACGCGCATCTCGCCGAGAATACCTTTTTGGCCGATCACGTCGCGCGCCCAGCCGTGTACGTCGGGGCTGAGACCTTGCACGACGATCACTTTGAGACACACGTTCCCGCGCAGATGCAGTTGAAGATTCGCCGAGATCGTGAGCGACGGGTAGTCGTCGGTCGGGTGCCGCTCGAGCGTTTTCCCGTACGGATACAGGAGCGTGAGAATTCCCGCGACTTCGCGTGTCTCATTCTGATCGACCGCGTGCGCGAGTTCCTTCCGAACCATCGCTCGCAACGCCTCGGAGCGGTTTTTGTGACCCTGTCTCTCGACGAGTAAATCGAGGAGTTCGACGAGATCGTGTTCCATCGAGACGCCGAAACGGGACAAAGTCATCAAGCGCTCTCCTTTCCGGATGCAGTGCCGCCTGCCGCGGCGGGTATCACAATCGTACTCACCATCGTAGCAGTAACACGAAATTGTGTAAACGTGGCACCATAGAAACGAACCTCGAATGTCGTTCGAGTTTGCTCAGAATCGGTGGTATGTGTACATTTGAGACGGGAGTAATGAAGAGTGAAAAATACTTCGCAGAAAATTCGACTCCTGCTGTTTCTCTCCGGAGGAGTGGCGCTCGCAGGGGTCTTTGTTTTTTTGATCGCCGGAAACGAGCTATTCCGAACGCGGCATCCGTACTTCGTCGAGTTTAGCGGGATCTCGGTCGGTGGTTTACAGCCTGGAAGCGCGGTGCGGTACAACGGGATCAACGTCGGTACCGTCGAGGACGTCCGATTCGCTCCGGGGAGCGTCCAGAACGTCGTGATCCGGATATCGGTCGACAGCAGCGTGCCGGTCAAGGCGGACGCGAAAGCGCGGCTGCAGGCCGTCGGTATCACGGGTGTACAACAGATCGAGATATTCGGAGCGACCGACGATGCCGAGGATCTGCCTCCAGGGTCACCGATCGCAGCCGAAATGTCGCAGTTCGACCAGCTCACCGAACCCGCGGTGAGCATCGTAAACGAACTCCAACGGCTCGTGTTTGATGCACGAAACTTTCTGAGCGAAGAGAACCAGGTGAGTATCGAACGCGGTCTTGCCGATCTTGCGGTGATTCTCTCGGAAGGTCGCCAGGTGGCCGACGGCGCTGCATCGAACGTTGAACAGACGTGGCGGCGGATCGACGGCGCCGCCTCGGGCGTCGACGGGATGATCATCGATAATCGCGACGCTGTCGCGACCGGAATCGACGGATTTTCGCGCGCGGCGCTTCAACTCGCGGAGACGGCCGCGCGGATAGAGCGGTTTTCCGCCGCGCTTCTCGCAGGTGACGACGTGACGTCGCTCGCAGCGGTGCTCGCGCGGCTCGACTCCACGATCGCCGGTGTCAACGACACGGTCTCGGGTGTCAACGACACTGTTGCGCAACTCGGCAATAGCATCGCGACGATCGAACGCATCGTGCTCGAAGGTGAGGATACGTTTCTCGACTCGCTCGTGTTGCTCGAGGACACGCTCCAGTACCTGAACAACTTTGCATTGACGATCAGCGAAAACCCTTCACGGATAATCAGGCAGTGATGCGCGTTGCGCCAGAATCGGAGGTCCTACTATGAACGGCGTGTTTCGGACCGTGGCGGTCTTCGGTATCTTTTTTGTGCTCGCCGGGTGTTTCTCGTTCGGCGCCGATCCGACGTACTACTACGTGATCGAGTACTCGGGTGAGGCAAATCTCGAAGGTGTGACCGTCCCGTATTCGGTGGTCGTTCCCGATGCCGTGGTCGCCGAGGTGTACAATCGTCGGCAGATCGTGCAACGCCTCGCGGGGCCGCGTCTGCGATACCTCTCGAGCGAACTCTGGGCGGTCACGCCCTCCGGTGCGATCGCCGATATGGTGTACGACCGCGTGAGGGCGCTTCAGGTTTTTTCAGCGGTTGAACGCGACCATCGACGAGCGACCGCCGAGTACCGACTCACGGTCGTCGTGGATAAGCTCGAGTACTACTGCTGCGACGCGGATCCGGAAGCGAGGCTTGCTCTTAAGTTCAGACTCGAGTCCGAACGCGACGGAACGATAGTTCTCGATCGCTCCGTACGTGAAACCGTGACCCTGACCGAAAAATCCCCACTCGCGTTCGTAATCGCGGTGTCCGAGGTGTTATCGCGCGAACTCGATGAGTTCATCTTCGGGCTGGCCGGGGTCGATGGAGAGCCCGGGGGCGGCGAATGAACGGAGGCGGCGAACGCGCAGCCGAGATCGCTGTTGCGCCGGACACTGTGACCGTGACGGGCGTAGTGACGCGCGACACAGTCGGACCGATGTTTCGCACGATCCGCAAATCCGATCTTTCGCGCATCAAAACAATCAACCTCGAACGCGTCACGACGATCGACAGCGCAGGTGCGGCGTTCATCGACGTCATGATGGACCGAGTGACTCGTCGCGACGCGTGCCGGGTGATCGCGGGAGACGACGTATCGGAGATGCTCTCGGCGCTTCACGCCGATGTCAAAGGCGCGCGGCGCCGGCGCCCTCGGTTGCTCAAACGCGCGGGCAAAAAAGCGTCGAGCGCGTTCTCGATCCTGTACGCGTACTTGCAGCTCTCGGCCGACGTTTTCGTGTTGGCGTTCTTCGGGTTCTTCCGGAAGATGAAAAAACGGCCGGGTGCGACGTGGGAGCAATGCGTGCGGATCGGGGTCGAGTCGGTGATGATCATCGGCCTTTTGAGCTTCGTGATCGGCCTGATTCTCGCGCTTCAGTCGGCCGCGCAGCTACGTCAGTTCGGTGCGAACATTTTTGTCGCGGACCTACTCGCGGTATCGGTCGTACGGGAAATGGGTCCGATGATGACCGCGATCATCGTCGCCGGACGAACGGGTTCGGCGATCGCGGCGGAAGTCGCGACGATGAAGGTCACCGAAGAGATGGAGGCGCTCACCGTGATGGGGCTCGATCCGATTCGATTCGTCGTCGTGCCGAAGTTCCACGCAATTACGCTCGTGATGCCGATTCTTGTTACATTGTCGATCGTCGCCGCGATTCTCGGGGGCGCGGTCGTCGCGGTGAACTACCTCGACCTCTCGCCGGTCGTGTTCTTCCGGCAGGCCTTCAACGCGGTCGGCCCTGAGGAGTTCGTTATGTCGATTGTGAAGAGCCTTTTCTTCGCGTGGACGATCGTGATTATCGGCAGCTTCCACGGATTCCGCGTGACCGGTGGCGCCGACGGTGTCGGGCGCGTCACGACGAGCGCGGTCGTCGCGTCGATCTCGGCGGTGATCGTGATCGACGTCGTGTTCAGCATGCTGTATCTTTTTTGAGGAGTGTCGATGGGTTCTCACGCGGTTGATGTGCAGTCGCTCGTGGTCGAGTATTCGGGAACGCGGGTGCTCGACGGCGTGACGTGTTCGATCGATGCACAGAACGTGACGTGTATCGTCGGCACGAGTGGGTGCGGTAAGACAACGCTTCTGAAGACGATCCTGCAGCTCGTACCCGCCGCATCGGGCAGCATCGAACTGCTCGGAGAAGACGTCATCGAGCGCGAACCCGAAGAACGCGCCGAACTCCTGCTTCGGGTCGGAGTCCTTTTCCAGAATGGTGCGCTTCTGAACTCGATGACGGTCGCTGAAAATATTGCGCTCCCGTTGCGGCTCCACACCGATCTACCCGATGAGGTGATTGCGCGAGTTGTGCGGGAGAAGCTCGAGATCGTGAATCTCCCCGGCGCACAAAACCTTCTGCCGCCCGAACTCTCGGGAGGGATGAAGAAAAGGGCCGCGCTCGCTCGGGCGATCGTACTCGACCCGAAGGTCATTTTCCTCGACGAACCGTCGGCCGGTCTCGACCCGGTGAGCAGCGCGAGACTCGATATGCTCATGCTGTCCCTCAAAAAACACCTGCGCATGACGTTGGTCGTCGTGACCCATAAGCTGTCGAGTATCTTCACCGTCGCCGACAAGATCGTGTTTCTCGACGAAGGCCACGTCGTTTTCGACGGCACGCTCGCGGCGGCGCGCGCGTCGGACATCGAGGTCGTCGCGCATTTCTTCGATCCGTTCGAGGAAAGGGCGACCGAGTTCTCGTAGGCGATGTACGCTCGCGAGATAAATTCGATTTTGACAAGATTTCCGGAATCCGGTGGAAAAACCGGTGGAAAACGTTGTATTCTTCCGCGAGCCTCCCGAAAAGTAATATAGGATGGGTCGTCGTTCGAGTAACCTGAACGGCATACGCTGAGTCAAGGAGCGCCGCATCATGATTCCACGAAAACTGAAACTGCTCCCGGAGCACCTCTACCCGTCTCACGAGTGGTCGATTACCGAGACCGCGTTCTCTCAGCGGTGGATGGGAAACGCCGAGACGATCTTCGCGCTCTCGAACGGGTTTCTCGGCATCCGGGGCGTGTTCGAAGAGGGCAGACCTTCGATCGAGGCCGCGACGTTCTGCAACGGTTTTCACGAGACGTGGCCGATCGTGCACGCCGAGGAGGCGTTTGGGTTCGCGCGGACGGGGCAAACGATCGTGAACGTGCCTGACGCGACAATTGTGAAGTTATACGTCGACGACGAGCCGCTGTACTTGCCGACCGCGCGCATGACCGAGTACACGCGCGAACTCGACTTTCGCCGCGGCGTTCTCACGCGCGAGATGAACTGGTCGAGCTCGGCCGGCAAGCAGATTCGCATCTCGTCGCGCCGGCTTGTGTCGTTCGAACACCGGCACCTCGGGGCTATCATGTACGAGGTGACCGCCGATACCGACGCGCCGATCGTGATCTCCTCGCAGCTGCTGAACCGGCAAGACAGTCGCGCGATCGATGAGCCGCGGACGTCAAACGGCGACCCACGCCGCGCAAAGGCTTTTTCTCATCACGTGCTGAACGCGACCGACCACGTCGACGAGAATCACAGAATCGTGACCGGATACCGGACGACGAACTCACGGATGTCGCTCGGGGTCGGAATCGACCACGTGATCGAGACCGAGAATTCATGGTCCGCGCAGAGGACGTGGAAAGAGGACCTTGGAAAGGTCGTGTTGACGATCGACGCGCGCGCCGGGGTTCCGTTCCGCGTCACCAAATTCTTCACGTACCATACCTCGCGTGCGGTTCCTCCGGGTGAGCTCGTCGATCGAAGCATGCGAACGCTCGACCGCGCGGTTCGCGACGGGTACGAGGCGCTCGAAAACGCGCAAACTGCGTACCTGATGCGTTTCTGGGAACGCGCGGACGTAGTCGTCGAGGCCGAGCCGAGGGTACAGCAGGCGGTGCGCTGGAACATCTACCAACTCTGCCAGGCATCCGCGCGCGCGGAGACGTCGGGTATCCCCGCCAAAGGGCTCACCGGCCAAGCGTACGAAGGCCACTTTTTCTGGGACACTGAGATCTACGTCACGCCGTTTCTCACGTATACCGATCCACGCATCACGCGGAACCTTCTGCGGTTCAGGCATACGATGCTTGATAAGGCGCGCGACAGGGCGTCCGAGCTCTCGGAGTCAGGCGCGCTGTTCCCGTGGCGCACGATCAACGGTGAAGAAGCGTCGTCGTACTACGCGGCCGGCACCGCGCAGTACCACATCAATGCCGACATCGCGTACGCGATCAAGCGCTACGTCGATGTCCGTGGCGATCGTGAGATACTCGCCGAAATCGGCGGGGAGATCCTCGTCGAGACGGCTCGGCTCTGGGCCGATCTCGGCTTCTACAGCCCGGAAACCGGGGCGTTCCATATTCACGGCGTGACCGGGCCCGATGAGTACACGACCGTCGTAAACGACAACACGTTCACGAATCTCATGGCGCGATCGAACCTGAGGTACGCAGCCGACGCGATCGACTGGCTCGAGCAGAACCGCAGCGAGGCATTCTCGCACCTCGTGCACGTGACGCGCCTCGAGCACGACGAGCGCGCCAGATGGCGGCGTGCCGCCGATGCGATGTACATCCCGTACGACGAAGAGCGCGGCATTCATCCGCAGGATGGGAACTTTCTCGAGAAGGAAGTCTGGAACTTCAAAGACACGCCCGTGGAGAACTATCCTCTGCTTTTGCATTACCATCCGCTGGTGATCTATCGCCACCAGGTGATCAAACAAGCCGATGTCGTTCTCGCGATCGTGCTGCACGGAAACGAGTTTTCCGCGGAACAGAAAAAAAGCAACTTTGACTACTACGATCCACTCACGACCGGCGATTCGTCGCTCTCCGCGTGTGTACAGGCGATTCTCGCGGCCGAGATCGGGTACGAGCAGAAGGCACTCGAGTACTTCCAGTACGCTCTGTTGATGGATCTTGCGGACGTTGCCGGCAACGTCGTCGACGGCGCGCACGTTGCGTCGACCGGGGGCGTCTGGATGGGGCTCACGTACGGGTTTGGCGGTATGCGGGACTTCGAAGGGAAACTGTCGTTCGACCCGCGGCTCCCGGCCGCGTGGGGACGGCTTCGGTTCCCGCTCCGGTTCCACGACTCGTACCTCGTCGCCGACCTCACTCACGAGAGCTACGCGTTCGAGGTCACCGACGGCGAGGCTTTGACGTTCACCGTGCGTGGAACCGACGTCACCGTTAAACCGGGGCAGCGGGTCGAGCTCGCCGTGAACGATTTGCCGGGCGTGCCAACGTCGTGAATTAGTTGCCCTTCGTAGGAGGGTGGTGTAACGTGATGCCGTGGGGCCCGGCGGGCTGAAATATCGGAACCAAACAAGGAGTAACGTGTGAAACCTGAATTGATGGTGCTCGCAGCGGGCATGGGAAGCCGGTACGGAGGTCTGAAACAGGTCGATCCGGTCGGGCCGAACGGCGAGACGATCCTCGATTACTCGGTGTACGACGCGATGAAGGCCGGGTTCGGCCGCGTGGTGTTCATCATCCGCCGCGACATCGAGGAGGTGTTTCGCGAAAAAATCGGCCGGAAGTTCGAGGCGCGCATACCGGTCGAGTACGTTTTTCAGTCGCTCGACGATCTGCCCGAAGGATTTACCGTTCCCGCCGGCCGCGAGAAGCCGTGGGGTACCGCGCACGCGGTGTGGGTCGCGCGGAACGTCGTGAAGTCCAACTTTGCGGTCGTGAACGCGGACGACTACTACGGCCGCCGGTCGTACGAGCTTCTCTCGTCGATGTTGGGCGCGCTCGAGGACGTTCCGTCGTACGCGATGGTCGGATACCAGCTCGGAAGGACACTCTCGGATCACGGGCACGTCAACCGCGCGGTGTGCCGGATCTCGAGCGAAGGGCTGCTCGAGCAGACCGTCGAAACGCTCAAAATCGAGCCGGACCCCGACGAACCGACGCTGGCCCGCTACCCGGACGGCGACGGTTTCAAGACGCTTTCGCGCGACACCGTCGTCTCGATGAATATGTTCGGTTTTACGCCGAGTTTTTTTGGGTTCATCGAAGAGGCGCTCGTCGAGTTTCTCTCGACGCGGCGCGAAGAGGAAAAATCCGAGCTGTACATACCGACGGTCGTGAATGAGTTGATCGCCGACGGACGCGCGACGATGAAAGTGCTCCGCAGCGAGGACTCGTGGTTCGGCGTGACGTACAGCGACGACAAACCGCACGTCGTCGCGGCGGTCAAAAAGCTGATCGACGAGGGCGCGTACCCGACACCGCTCTGGGGCGCGTAGAACGTGCAGGGCGAATGAAGGACGAGCACAGACGCGATGACGAGCCGAGCGACTGGTTCACGCTCGACAACGCCGCCAAGATTTACCCGGCGGCGCACACGGACTCAAAACCTCAGGTCTTCCGGCTCTCGGTAACGCTCACTTCGCCGATTCGGGTCGCCCGGCTGCAGGACGCTGCCGAGCGGATGATCGTCCGGTGTCCGTACTTCCGCGTTCACCTGAAACGCGGAGCGTTTTGGTACTACCTCGAGAGATGCGACGCGCTTCCCCTGATCGAACCGCTTGCCGATGAGCCGGTCTCGGGGTTCGCAATTCGACGCACGCACGATCTTCTGTTTCGCGTACTCGCGCGTGACGCGACGGTCGCGATCGATTTTTCGCACGTATTGACCGACGGGCACGGTGCGATGCGATTTCTCGCGTCGATCATCGCAGAGTATCTGCGTTTGTGCGGTGAGCCGATCGAGGCGGACCCGTGGCTTCTCGATCCCGACGAACGGCCTGCCGCCGAAGAATCCGAGGACGCGTATCGCCGGTACTTTCGGAAACGACTCTCGAAGCCGCCGGAGCTCGGCCCCGCGTACCACGTGCCGGGGTTTCCGTTGCCGGGATACCGCGTCATCACCGGGCGACTCCCGGTAGCCGAGGCGCTCGCGACGGCCAAACGGTACGGAGCGACTCTGACCGAGTATCTGACGGCGGCGTACATCGAGAGCGTCGTCGAGAGGCATCGCCACCAGAGCGAGAGCTTCATCCGTCCGCGAAAGTCGGTCATCCGGATCGAAGTACCCGTGAACATGAGGCGCCTGTTCCCGTCCCGGAGCATGCGGAACTTCTCGCTGTTTGTCTCGCCGGAGATCGACCTCGCGTTGGGCGAGTACACTTTCGACGAGATCGTGAAGATCGTTCACCACACGATGAACGTTCAACTCGATCCACGGCAGTTGTTGCGCCAGTTGGGGCGAAACGTCGCGGGCGAACTCAACCCATTCGTGCGCGTCGTACCGCTTTTTCTCAAGGATGTTTATCTGTCGTATCTCCACTACCGACTCGGCGACAGGTTATACTCGGGGGTCATCTCGAACCTCGGGCGGTTTTCATTTCCGGCGTCGGTTGAGAAACACGTCAGATCGGTCGGGTTCACGCTTGGGCGGAATCCGGTCAGAAAAAAGGATTGCGCGGTCGTGAGCCACGGAAACGAATTGTCGATCTCTATCGGCAGCATGATAACCGGTAGAGAACTCGAAAGCAGGTTTTTTCGGCGTCTTGTCGAAGACGGGAATGCCGTAACGGTATCGGAGGTGGGCGGGTGAAAAAGTGCGAGAGTTGTGGCGTACTCGTCGAGGACGATCTCGACCGGTGTCCGTTGTGTCGCGTGAAGATCGACGACGGGAACACCGAGAATGAGGTTCCGGAACCGACCGCCGAACGGCGTGCGACCGTCGCCGGAGCCAAACTCTGGTTATGGCACGTCGTTTCGCTGCTCGCGTTCATCTCGTCGATGATCGTCGTTGCCGCGGATTTTGCGGCCGGGTTCAATCTCTCGTGGTCTCGATACCCGGTGTCGGCGATCGTGTACGTCTGGGCCGCCGTGAGCGCGGCGATCTTTCTGTACCGTAGACCTTTTGTGGTGTTGATCGCCGAGGCCGCGGCGGTCATCGCTTTTCTTTTTGCGATCAGTCGAATGACGCCGAGCACGGCGTGGTTTTCCTCGCTCGCGCTGCCGATCGCCGTGATCGTGTTTTTTGTGATCGGGACGGTCGTGACGGTCTGCAAACGGCTGGCGCTCTCGGCGGTACCGTCGATCGCGGTCGTCCTGCTCGGCATCGGTGTCAAACTCGTCGCTCTCGAAGTGACGATCGGGTACTTCGTCGACGGGGCATTCGGGCTCAGTTGGTCGCTGGTTACCTTTGCGTGCGCTGTTTCCCTTTTTGTGACGCTTCTTTTTGTGAATGCTCGACTCGGCGGCCGACGCCGCGAGTTCAAGCGGATCTTCCACGTGTGAGGTGAATATGCACGTACTCGACAATGCGAGCTTGGCGGTCACGATTCTCGACCCCGTGGCCGATCGCGAACGATTCGGCCCGCGGTACTGTACCGGTGGGTACATCTTCCAGGTCGAAGACGCGCGGCGTGGACCGCTGCTCACGGGGCCGACGCATCCCGACAGCTTCAACTGGTTCGACGGACAGGGCATCCCCGATTCATTCGCGCAGAACCCGTTGTTCGATCCGGCCGCGACGAATCGGAACGCGCTCATCATCGGGATCGGTGAGTGCGATCTCGTGGCGCGGACCGTCGTCGCGTACTGCGACTGGGTCGTCGAGAGGTCGCCCGACTCTCTCACGATGTCGAGTTCGCACGCGTTCGGCCCACACTCCGTTCGGCTCGAACGTACGGTACGTCTCGACTCCCGGACGGTCAGGTCCTCGACGCGCGTCGTAAACGACGGGCACGGTCTACTCCCGATCCGGTGGTTTCCGCATCCGTTTTACCCGCACCCGGACTCCGACGATCTGATACGGTTGAGTTTCCCGGTTCGCCTCTCGGAGGGAGCCGGGCCCGCGCCGGAGACCGGATACCGGATCGGGCCGACCGGTTTTATCCACCGGCTCGGTTGGCCGTGGATCGACGGGTACTTCATGCCGCTCGAGCACGACTCACGCGCGCCCGCGACGATCGTCCAGAGACACCCGGTCCTCGGTCTCGTCGCGGGCGCGACGAGTTACGTCCCTGCGTTCTTCCCGATCTGGGGCAACAGCCGGACGTTTTCGTGGGAGCCGTACCTCGAAGAAACGATCGGCGCGGGTGGTGAGCTCGCGTGGTGGGTCGATTACGTGTTTTAGCCGTAACGCGCGTTAACCGACCGGATCAACCGATCGGATCGCTCAGCGCGTGGTCTTCGCTCTCGACGATGAGATTCTCGCTGATCACGACGACCGCCTCGTCGGACAGTGCGTAGCTCGCGTGCCACACATTCCGATCGATGCAGACCGGCCGATCGAGCAGAAACGCGCGGGTCTCGTCCGGAGCATCGGGTGCTGCAACCACGAACACCACCGTTCCCGAGACCGGAGTGAAGCTCTCTTTGGTGTTTGGGTGCCGCGCGAGTTTCTCGACCGAGCGCGCCGTGACGCGGCTCACCGCGAGTCGCCAACCGCTCGGTTCGGGCTCTTCGACGACGACCTGAAACGCAGCATCCGCTCCGTCGGCGTGTTCGAGTATCCATCCGAACTGCGAAAAAGACTCACGCGTGAGTGTTTCGATCGGGAGCTTTTTGTTCATTGTGCAACAGTGCCCATAGACAAGCGGGATGTCAAGTGACGGCGTTCGGACGCCGCGAAGGCCTATCCAAAACGGATAACAGCCGAATCGATCATGCAAAATGAATAGTTCCCTGCGTGTCGCCGTCCGAAGACAACGGACAAACCATTCTGGGACAATGAATTAACCTCCCGATTGTTCTTGGCGTGGAAATTGCTAGTGTTTATGCGTGTTAACTAACGACGCGGCATGCAGGAAGACGGTGTTTCGCTCAAGAAAGGTGTATATTCACGGATATATTGTGCGCAGATTATGTTGGAATTTGCCGATACATGAGTGGCGAACCGAAAAAAAACGGGAACGATCATGAAAAAAAAAGCTTTTCGGTTTCTATTCTTACCCGTGCTCGTATCCGTGCTGTTCGGATGCGAAAATCTTTTTCAAGTCGGTCTCGGCGACAAGGTCGATATCGGCCCGCCCCAGATCACGCTCGAGAGTCACGCGTCGGGAGCGTACCTCCGGGGCACCGTGACGTTGTCCGGAGTCGCGACCGACGACCAGGCGGTCTCGCGCGTCGAGATCTCACACGATCGTGGCTCGAGCTGGGCGAGCGTCACGACTCACGACGCAAACCGGGGCGAGTGGTCGCACACTCTGAACACGACGACGCGTCCGGACGGGCGTTTGAGCGTCACGCTCCGCGCGACCGACACTGCCGGCAAAACGCAGACGAGCGACGAACTGCTTTTCAGTATAGACAATACGCCTCCGATCGTTCTGGTTACTGGGCCGCGAAACGCGGCGGACCTGATTCTCAACACGCGCGCGGTATTGACCGTTGCCGCAACCGACGTTCATCCGATCATCCGATTCGGAGTCGATGTTCACGGCGCCACGCCGACAGACGAGTTCTACGCGGGCGACGCGGAACTCGACGAATTGGTGTGGGAACAGGTGCCGGGATACCCGAAGACCGTTGCGCAAAACGCGTCGCCGTGGACGTACGTTTTCAACTCGCTTCCGCACACGAGCGACAAGACGCTTTCCAACGGTACCCCTGACCCCGAACCGCATCGTTTTTTCCGGTTCGACGTCTGGGCCGAGGATGAAGCCGGAAACAGAAGCGCTGATTTTTTCGTGATCGACGATGTCGCCGCGGTGAACAACAACGTCGAGCTCACGATCGATCAAATCGCCGCGTTGTTTCGCGGCGAGACGATCGAAAAGGCCGGCGGCGGCACCCTGACGTCGGACGACCTTCTTGCCGTCGTGTACCCTCGTGCCGACCGACGCCTTGTGCTCGAGTTCGACGAGGAATCGGACATACCCAAAGCGAGAATCACGTACCCGACGGCTCCCGAAGGGTCGATGCCGACGATGAAGAGTCTCGACTCGATCCAGGGGTACTTTGAGGACGACGATGGGCTCGATCTCTCGACGATGGAGTACCGGATCGAAAATGGGACCATGTCCGGTGATGTTTTCGTACCGTCGTCAGGGCTAGGGTGGCAACTGTTCGATTCGTCGCAGTATGACCTGAATACCGAGATCGGCAATCGTCGCATCGACTTCCGGCTCCCGATCGCGAGTTTCGGACTCGGTTACCACAGGGTATCGTTGCGCGCGGTCGATATCGGTGGAACGCCGACGAATCACACGCCGCGCGTGATCGTCGTGAGCGACGGAGCGCCGAATATCGAGATCGAACCTCCGGGTATTCCGTTCTTCTCCGACCAAGTCGTCGTAAGCGGAACCGCGTCTCACTCGTTCGAGCTCGCAGGTGTGTACGTTTCGCTCGGGTATGGACCGACGGGCTCGACGACGTGGCCACCTGAACTCGAAAACCTCCCGGCCGAATACTCGGCGATTACCGACGAATGGACGTTCGACAGCGACGGTATCGATCTTTCGGCTCTTCCCGAAGGCTCGATCCGATTCCGGGCGCGCGCACTCGAAGAAACGCGCCAGATCACGCTCACGAAAGATACCGGCGTCCCGACGATCGGGTACGATCAGCCGGCCGGAGGGTCACCGCTGAACACGACCGCCGTGATCCGCGGATTTGCCGACGACGCTCTCTCGGGCGTCGAGTGCGTCGCGCTGACGGTCGTCGCTTCCGGCGCCCCGGTTCCACCGGCCGGTTGCGATACGTGGTGGAATTTCGCGTCCGGAGCGACGCTCGGGGCCGATGGGTACGAGTTCTCGGGAACACTTACCAACTGGGTGTTCCGGTTCGACACGACAGCCTTTGTGGATGGGCCAATCACGATTCACGCGCGTGCGCGGGATCGTGCGGGCAACGCAACGATTGTGCAGCGAAATTTCGTGATCGACCAAGAGAGCGATCGGCCGATTATCACGTTCTTGAACGTTGACCCGTCCGGCGGGTTCCTCGATAACGTGCTCGACGGCGAGCCGCGGCTTCTCGGATCGATCAAGGACGACACGAACGTCGACCCGTCGACGTTCCGGTACCGTGTACAGCCCGACGGCGGCGCGTGGTCGGTGTGGCGCAACGTGTATGCCTCACCACCGGCGAATACGCCCGAGTTGAGTTTCAACTTTGCCGTGAAGGATCCCGACAACCCGAGCGAAAACATTCCGACCGGGTTGTTCACGCTCGAGTTTGAGCTCGCCGACGAGTTCGGCGTGACCTCTCTCCCGTTGTCGGTCGAGGTCGCCGTGAACAGCGGGCCGCCCGAGGTGTCGCTGACAGGGCCCGAAGCGGGTACCGTGTTCGGCGGCGCGATCCCGGTGACCGGAACCGCGGTGCATCCGCTCGGCATTAACCGCGTCGAGATCAGCCTGAACAACGGAACGACGTACTCAGATCTGTACGTCTACGACGGCGTCGGAATTCGCCCGGTGTCGTACGACGTCGACCACGTCGTCGATCCCGGGACCGTTCCCGACGGCCAGGTCCGGATTCGCGTGCGCGCGACCGACGGATCGGGGAATGCGGGGACAGACTCGGTGACGGTCGTTTACGACACGGTTCCTCCGCTGGTCGAGATCACGAACATTTCCCCGATCGTGTTCGGCGAGTCGGGCGACGACGACCGCGTGAACAACGTGATTTCGCTTACAGCGCTCGCGAGCGATCTCAACGGCATCGATGGTCTCAAGTACTGGATGCTACCGGACGGGTCCGATCCGCCGACGTACGCGACGCCCGGAGGCGTTGAGGACACCGACGCGCCGTACTCGTTCGTAATCGACACTCGTGAACTCGCCGACGAGACGTCACACGTTCTGTACGTCGTCGCGCGCGACCGCGGAGGAAACGAGACGCGAATCGAACGAGTGCTCCGCGTCGAGCAGAGCTCCGATCTGCCGAACGTCGAGTTCACCGATCTTGACCCAACGGTCGACGATCCCGCCGCGCTTGGCGCCGGAGGGGTTAACCTGCTCGACTTCAACGCGCGGATCCGTGGTGTTATCTCGGACGACGATCGCGTCGACGCGTCGTCTATCCGCGTCCGGTTGAACGATCACGCGGGACCGTTCACAGGCTTGACCGGGCCGGTCGGCCCGAACTCGCGGAACGTGAGTTTCACGCATAACCTCTCGCTCGGCGAAGGTGTGCACTTCTTCTACCTCGAGTTCAGCGACCTCGCGTCCGCAAAAACGCAAAAAGACGGCTCTCCGGCCGTGACCGCGGTGACACAAACCGTCGGTCCGATCTACTTCGCGATCGACACCGCACCACCGGTGATCGAGTTCCTGTCGCCCGCTCCCGGAAGCTTCCTGAACGCCGATTTTTCCGTCTCCGGAACCGCGACCGATGCAAACGGGCTTGTTACCGCGGATCTCGGGTCGGGCGAGACCGAGTACATTCTCGTGAGGCCTCCCGGAGTCTCCGACTGGGCAGCCGCCGATGAAATCCCCGTTTCGGGGGGCACGTGGACGTATCCGATCTCCGGATTGTTCGACGGCACCGCGGACGGAGTCACGACGATAACCGTACGCGCAACCGATCGATTCGGAAAGTCGACGACGCTCCCGTTCTCTTTCACGGTCGACACCGTACCACCGACGGTTGCGGTCTCGCAGCCCGGCGCGGGCGCATGGCTTTCCGGGACGTCAAGCTCCGTCTCGGGCACCGCGAGCGACACGAACGGTGTCGCGCAGGTGAGGTTCTGGGCGGGTGCGGAAGGTGCTGTGCCGCCTGGAGATCTCGAAGACTGGACTCTTGCCTCGGGTACGTGGAACGGAACGATCAACCTCTCCGAACTCGGCGAAGGCGAAAAAGAGCTTCACGTCCGTGCCCGCGACGTCGCGGGCAACTGGAGTACCGCTGTCACGCGCGCGTTCGGAGTCGACCAGGACCCGCCTGTCGTCACCGAGACCGTGCTCGGTGCGGCGTCGGTCGAACGGAACGAGATATTTTCGATCGGCGGTATAGCGACCGACTCGAACGCGCTCGCGTCGATCACGGTCACGCAGCGTCGTGGAGCGGGCGACACCGTCACCGTTCTCGACGGCACGCCGCTCTCGGGTACGTCCGCGCCGTGGTCGCTCGGGAGTCTTCCGCGCGACCCCGACGCGCCAAACCCGGCCGATCCGGGCGCGGTCGATCTCTCCGATGGTGTGTATCACTACACGATCATCGTGACCGACGTCTCGGGGAAGACTCACCAAGCAACCAGAACGGTTACGGTCGACTTGACCGGGCCGATCGTGACAATCAACACGCCTGCGGACGGGCAGATAGTGTCGGGAAGCGCGTTCAACGCGACCGGCACGGCCGCCGACGTCGAGGACGTGAGCGCGATCGCCGCGGTCCGGTACTGGATCGGCGCGCAAGGCGCCGAACCACCCGTGGATCCCGGAACGTGGAGCCTGGCGTCGGGAACCGGCTCGTGGACCGCTTCGCTCGATCTCGCGGCGCTCGGTGAGGGCCGGAAAACTCTGCACGTCGTCGGGCGCGACGCCGCCGGAAACTGGAGCGAAGACGTCGCGACCCGGTCGTTCATCGTCGACCAGTCGCCGCCGAGTGTGAGCGAGACGACGGTCGGAACCGGTACCGTGTACCGGAACTCCGCGTTCTCTCTCGGCGGAACCGCCGCCGACACGAACGAGCTCGAGTCTTTGACGGTGATCCAGGGTGGTGTCGAGCTCGAAACTGTACCGCTCTCGGGCGATTCCGATACCTGGGTCGTCGCGGCGTTACCGCGCAATCCGGCCGATGTCGGTGAGACTCTTGTCACAGACGGGCTTTTCTCGTTCACGATTCTTGTCACCGACATCGCGGGCCGAACCTCCGAGGTCACGCGGACCGTGACCGTCGACACGACCGCGCCGACCGTCACGATCCAGAGCCTGATCCCGGTCGTTCCGGACAATCGTGTCAACGGCGTGATCTCGATCGCGGTCAACGCGACCGACACGAACGGACTCGACGACGTAAGGTGGTGGTTCATTCCCACCGCGTCGCCGGCTCCCGAGTTCGGCACGCCGGGGGGTACTTCGTTCGGCGACGCGCCGTACACGACGACGATTGACACGACGGTTCTCGACGACGAGACCGCGTACACGCTGTACGTGATCGGACGCGACCGCGCCGACAACGATACAATCGTGACGCGCGAACTCACGGTCGACCAGAGCTCCGACGCCCCGGTCGTGACGTTCTCGGATTACGACAACGGCGGCGTGTTCAACGACACGCCGTTCTCGATCGGGGGAAACGTGACCGACGACGACGGTCTCGCTCTGCTCGAGTGGAAGCTTCCGACCGACCTCGAATGGACCGAGATCCAAAGCTGGGACGCCGGACATCCGACGAGTTACGCGTGGTCGATAAATCTCGAACTCGCCGACGGAGTCGGCCGCACGATCGAAGTTCGCGCGACCGACAGGCTCGGTGAGACCGCGTTCGCGCAGTCGGTGACGACGTCACCGCCGTTTGACGTCTTGACCGCGAGCCCGATCATCACGTTTACCCTACCCGAGACCGGCGCCTTCTTCAACGACGCGCTCGACATTCCCGTCGAAGGAACCGCGTTGGTCGACTCAGGGGATGTTGTCGTGACGACTCTAGAGTACCAGATCGGTACCGGAGGAGATTGGACCGATGTTACCGCGGCGTACGACGCGGTAACCGAGACGTTCGCTACAACGGTCCCTGTTCCTGACGGGACGCCCGACGGCGTGATACGCATCCGAATCCGCGCGACAGGCAGCAACGAAAGAACGAGTATCGAGGCGCGCGAGGTCAGGATCGACACGGTCGCGCCGACCGTCGCATTTTCCGCGCCGAGCGCCGACGCCGTCGTGAACGGGCTCTTGACCGTCCACGGCACCGCGAACGACAATAACGCGCTCGACCGGGTGCAGCTCGAGGTAATCAGGGTTCCGACCGACGTCGTCGTCGCGTCGTTTCCGGATCTCGGACGATTCACGTGGACGACGTCCACGCCGATCGATACGCGTGATCTCGCGGACGGGGCGCAATACCGGCTCCGCGCAACAGCGTTCGACGCTGCCGGGAACAACGCTGTGATCGAGCGTACGATCACGGTCGACCAATCTACCGACACACCTCAAGTGAGCTTTTCTAACCTGGCCGTCGGCGGCGGTACGATTTTCATGAGCGACGGCAGCATCTTCGGCACCGCGATCGACGACGACGGCGTCGACCGAATCGAGTACAGGTTCAACGGCTCGGGCGACTGGACCACGATAGTTCTCGGCGGATCGCCGAACGAAGGATTCTCGATTCCGTACACCGCGCTCGCGGACGGCCCTCATACCGTTACCGTACGCGTTTACGACATCGTCGGGTTCGACGCAGGCACCTTCGAGTCGGCGCCGATCGCGTTCAGAATCGACCGTGTGCCGCCCGAAATCGCGATCACCGCGCCGGCTGTGGGTTCCTACCAGGGCGACGGCTTCACCGCGACCGGGACGTCGAGCGACGCGAACGGCGTGGCCGGTGTCGCGTACCGTGTCGGCACGGTCGGTGAGTTCTCCGCGGTCACGAGCTTCGACCCCGGAACGGGCGCGTGGAGCACCGAGATCCCCGTGACCGGCGGCGACGGCGAGGCGACCGTGTACGTTCGTGCGACCGATTTGGCCGGCCGCACGACAACCGTGACGCGAAACTTCATCTTCGACACGACACCGCCCGAGATCTCGTTCTCTTCTCCCGGGGCGGGGCCCGGAACAGTCGTGAACCGAACCGTTACCGTAACCGGCACGAGTTCCGACGCGACCGGGTCGGTCTCGTCGGTTCGTGTATTCGTACTGCACGACAACGGCGTAGACACGACCGAGTTGGCGGGCACCGTGGGTACGACGAACTGGACCGCGTCGTTCGATACGACGCGCGTGAGCGAGCCCGCCGGCGATCTCTTCGGTTACGGACTCGAGACCGCACCCGGCTCCGGAGTCTGGGACGTGACTCTGCGCGCGACCGCAATCGACACCGCCGGAAACGAAGGTTCGGTCGAACGCGTTGTGCGTATCGACCAGAGCACGAATCGTCCGGTCATCGCGTTCACGAACCTCCCGGCGCTCGTGTACGACGGCAGTCCGATGTACACCGAGGCGGGATCGATCGCGGTTAACGTAACCGACGATGACGGCATCGCGTTCATCGAGTACCGCTTCAACGGCGGGACGTGGATCGAGATAACCGGCTCCGGTGGATTGAACGAAAACTTTTCGGTTCCGATGAGCGGACTGTCGGACGGCGTGAACACGATTCAGGTCCGCGCGCAAGATACGGTCGGTGGGCTCGAGAGCCTCGGCGTCAGCGACATCGTGACGTTCCGGCTCGACACGACGAACCCTGACGTCGCGATAACTGCTCCTCTTTCCGGCAGCTTCCAGAGCAGTGCGTTTGTCGTGGACGGAACCGCGTCCGATGCGAACGGCATCGACCGGGTCGAGATCCGGATCCTCGAGCTCGGAACCTGGAGCGACGCCGTTCTCACGGGAAACTCCTGGACCGCGACTCTCGCGGTTGCCGGGCTCTCCGAGGGATCGCGCACGATACAGGTTCGCGCGTTTGACAACGCCGGCCGCCAGCGCGAGATCTCGCGCGACTTCACGTACGACGTGACCGCTCCGGTCGTCGTCGTGAACTCGCCTCCGATCGGCTCCGTCCTGAACGGCCGTGTCACGATAAACGCCGCCGTGACCGAGAGTTACCTCGACACGACGCAGTACTACATCGGCCGCACCGATACGATGGACCCGCAAGATATCCCGTGGCTCGCGTTCGCAAATCCGAACAACCCGAGCCTCACGATAAACGATATTAACGTCTACGCGGGCAACGAGACTTTTGTGATCCCGACCGCGCAAGACGGCATATGGAGACTCGAAATCCCGATTCGCGCGCTCGACCGCGCAGGGAACGTGACGATCTATCCGTACTACATACTCGTCGACCCCGATCAGGACAACCCCGAGACGCAGATCTTCGATCCGATCGACGGCTCGACCGTCGGCGGCAGGATCCGTGTAAGCGGCGCGGCGTTCGACGACGACGCCGTTTTGAGAGTCGAGATAGCGTTCTACGACGTGGACGGTTCCGACGAGTTTATCGGGCAGGGGATCCCGTGGCCGACGCCCGAAGGTGGATGGCCCGACGGTGTATCCGCACCGACGCCGCTGACCCGCGCCGCGACGCCTACCGGTCTCGACGAGACGTTCGACGACGGCGTGGCCGATTACTGGTACGCGGTGAATCCGAACACCCCAACGTGGTCGAACTGGAACATCAATGTTAATACGTACGGTGAGTTCGATCCACCGCCCGGGGAAGAGATCCGGCGGCTCGGGATCCGGGTCCGCGCGATAGACACGAAAAACCACCCGGTTCCCGGAATCCAGGGGGTTCCCGAGTCGATCACGGTCTCGATCAGCTCCGAGGTCCCGAGTATCGAGGACTTGAATATCCAGAACGGACAAGCGATCGGGGGCAGCATCACGGTCGACGGTATCGTGCGCGACATCGAAGGGATCGAGTCGTTCAGCTTCCGCGGCCAATCGTCGATCGTCCAGACGACGAACCTGATCGTGAACGGCTCGATCGTCGAGCCCGCGTGGATCTCTCTGATTCCGGGCGGTGACCCCGACTATCTCGCGAACAAGACAAGTTACCGCTTCACTATCCCGCTCAACACGAGTTTTTTCCATCCGACGTCGGGACCGCTCTCGATTCGACTCGACGCGACGAGTTCGAGCGCGGCAGGCTTCTCGACGAGCACGAGCTTCAACGTGTTCGTCGACAACATCGACCCGACCGCCGCGGTCGCGCCGAACGACGGCGTCGTCGTGTACACCGGCGGGACGTTCACGGGACCGACGACCTCATACCCGGTCGAACTCATTGGAACTCAGTTCACGCTTTCGGGAACGGCGAACGACACCGGGAACGTCGCAGGCCTGACCGGAGTCGTCGTGTACCTGCTCGACGACGTCGGTTTCGCTTATGACTTGAGACGAAGAACGTACGCGCACGTGCCGCCGACGCCACTCGCGGCGACGCCGATACTGACGGCTGCGCAGATTCAGAGCGGCGAGACGTACGTGATCGTCGAGACCGGCTCGACCGAGTTCAGAGACCTCGGAGCGCCGCGTTCCCGCGCCGGAACGATCTTCACCGCGTCCCGTGACGGCATCCCGGGCGACGGGACCGGCACCGTTCTCCCTGAACATTTCTACGCGTTCGTCGATAACCTGAACGAAAACTTCGCCGACGACTCGTTCGACGGTGACATGGACGGCTTCCCGGAGCGGCTCCAGCGGACGACGACCGAGTACAACTGGTTCGTTCAACTCGACTCGACCGAGCTGCCCGACGGACCGGTGACGATTCACACGATCGCGGTCGACCATGTCGGGAATTTCTCGACCGCATCGCTTCCCGGTCTTGTCGCGAACAACCGGCCGGTCGTCGATTTTGTGACCGTCGCGACCGATCTGACCGGCAACGAGATCATCGATGAGTCTAGCGAACGTGAGTTCGCCGGACAGGCGGAGTACGCAACCGGATTCACGGTGCGCAACTCTCGGCTCCGCGTCACGATCGATACCGGAGTGACCGGGAATCCGCCCGTTCAGTACGAGCTGTTTTACGATCCCGAGAACGGTAATCCATTGGTCCCGGTGTACTCCGGTTCCGGCGGCACGATCCTGGTCGATGACTTCGCCTCAATCCCCGATACGAGCGTTCCAAACGGAGCACGATTCGTGCTGACCGCGATCGACGATCTCGGCGTCGCGGCGACCGTCGTGTTGCGTATGAACGTCGACAATATCGACACGGTGCCGCCGAGTATCGCTCTCGCGCCGTTCGGGCAGAGGTGGAGCATCGCAGCGACCGATTCGGAGAAGGAGCTCGGACAGGTCCTCTCTTATAACGAAAACCTCGTGACAACCGGAAGCGGCGCGCAGACGGTCCGTCACGGCTACGTCCAGTACGCCGAGCACAGCACGAACGGCCGGACCGACCTCAGCGGCAAGGTTGTGTTCACGGGCCGCGCGGCAGACAACCAGCGGATCAGCCGGATCACGGCTCAGATTCCCGGCTTCAACGGTGGTGTGGAGTTCGATATCGCGACGTGGGACGTCGGGATCGGCGGATTGACAACCGCGGGTTTGACCGTCGCCGACGTCGCCGCCGGAACAGCCGAGTGGGGCTTCCGCGTCCAGGAACTCTCGCAATTTGTCACCGAAGCCGACGGTCACGTCTTGAACTGGGAGTTCGCGTGGAACTCGGCCGCGATCACAAACACCGCGGTGCTCGACGTGCCGGTCACGTTCCGCGTGTACGACTTCAACGGCGACAACGACGGTGCGCCGGATACCGACGACGCGTTCGATGTCGACGTCGTTCCGTATATCACGCGTGTGACAAATCCGGTTGGTCAAGGTGGGCTTTCTGACGCGGTACTGCGCTCGTCGAGCGGCCGTTACAGCATCGAGTCGCATCCCACGCGGTTCTTCCGGGTGTCTGGGTTCAACCTTCTTGGCGCCGAGGCTCATATCAGTCCGACGCCGATCGACGTCCACCCCGGCACGACGAACATGACCGTCGCGTCCGGAAACGCGACGACTGTCGACCTCAGGAAGACGATCACAAACTCGGGTTACCTGACGCTCTTTGTAAACGGCGTGGCAAGTATCAACAACGTGAACGACAACTCGCAAGAGTACCACTCGGAGAGTTCGGTCATGAATCCTCGATCGGTCCGATGGAACGACGATCGTTACATCGTGAACTGGGATCTGCGCCAAGTTCTCCCCACAGAGACGAACCAGACGTTCTACTATCCGTCGATGGTGATGGACGGAAACCAGCCGATCTTCAGCTACGCGAACGATAACCTCGGGCGAACGTTCCGGACGACCGGTGACACGACCACCGCACAACGTGTCGGCCGCTGGTACGAGCGTCAGACCGCGATCGCGCGGAACGAAAGCGGCAGGTACTTCATCGTGTCATCGGAAGACGCGTTCTCGGGCGCGAACATCGGGTACCTCCAGATCAATACCGACCGAAACGCAGCGGCACGTATCGACAACCTGCAGGCGAGCGCGGCCGGAGTGTTTGAACTCGTCGGTTCCGACTGGGACGGAACGCCTCTTGGTGGAACCGTGGACTCACGGCAGTTGAACCGATTCAAGTATCCCAACTTGATCGTGACCGGGGAAAATGCGAATACTCAAGTCTACTTGAGCTACTACGACTCGCACCCCGATCGCCGGCAAGTGCAGTTCTTCTCGTTCC
Organism: Spirochaetaceae bacterium; assembly: GCA_007695285.1. Lineage (GTDB taxonomy): Bacteria > Spirochaetota > Spirochaetia > DSM-27196 > PXBQ01 > PXBQ01. The sequence continues at coordinate 33,373 of REEC01000173.1, forward strand.
AGATCACAAACGCCGCCGCGGGCAACCCGGGTACAAACTTGAACCAACCCACGCGCGACTTCCAGATCGCCTCTAACGGGAACATGGTCGTGACGGGAACGGCGAACGCGTCGAGCGAGTACACCGCGATGACGTTGATCAACGGCGAGATCGCGATCGCGTTCTACGACGAGAGCGCGGCGAATCTGAAAATCAGGCACTCCGCGAACCACACGACCGACGGGCTCGCGAACACCGGTGCGACGTGGGAGGAACTTGTCGTCGACGCCTCTCCGTTCTCCGGACGGTACGTGTCCATGACAAACGACGGTTCGTACGTGTACCTTGCGTACTACGACGCAGGCTCGGCCAATCTCGTCTTCTCGCGCATCGACTGGGCGACCAAGGTCGTCGAGAGATTCGTGATCGACGCGTACTTGTCGGTCGGCACGTGGACAAATATCACGCTGATCGACGGACTTCCGCACATCTCGTACTACTCGGACTCTTACAACGGTACGCGTGACTCGATCCGGATGGCGTATCCGGTCGACGCGGCGTCGATAACGAGTCACGGAGTCCAGGACGACGGCGCGTCGGACATGTACACCGGTACGTGGGAGATACTCGCGGTTCCGACCGCAACCGCACCGAAAGGAGGGATGGAGCAGTTCAATCGCACGCATATCGACGTCTACACCGACGGTACGTCGACGTTGCCGGTGGTCGGGTGGTTAGCGGACCGGCTCGAGTACGCGCGCCTGCGTGGGACGGAGTAGCCTCCGATGCAGAGGTCGTTCCGTTCACTCGACGATAATCAGCCGTGCTATGCGTGCCATCATCGCGATCACCGCTCCTTCGGCGTCCGGGACGCGTGCGGAGGAGTGTACGGAGTTGTATATTGGGCGGCTGCCGGAAGCCGCGACGTACCCCTCCTGAACCTCAGGGCGCATCGAGAACGCGAGGAACTCCCTCGCGCTCGGCTTGTCGGCGCCGCGTCGCGTGAATCCCGCCGCGACGACCTTCGCCGCAACGACCGGCGGACGTCCGTCGTACGTTGGAATCGGTACGAACGTGATCCCCGGTGCCGAACCGACATCGATGAACCGGCGGAGCGTGGTCGGACCAAGAACCATCGCGACTCTGCCGTCGCGCACCATCAGCGCGGTATCCTCTTCGGTCAACCGATCGCTCGTCGGGTGGATCAACCCGTCACGCAAGAGCGAGTCGAACAATCCGTGTGCCGCCGGGCCGCCGTTAAGAGAAAGCGCTCTGCCTACGAGTTCGACCCGTCCGGCGACCGACCCGGCGACCGCGATCGGTATCGGGCTTGGTGTACCGGCAACCCGGTGTATCGCGTCGATCATGTCGTCCCAGCTGCGCGGTACCGGAACACCTTTTTCCTGCATGACGTTTCGATTGACAAAGAGGCCGTACGGGGCCCAGACGATCGGAACTGCGTACATTGCCGAAGTACCCCTGCCGTCCCGACCGCTGTTCGAACGGGAAAAGGCATCGAGGAATCCACGACTGTAACCGGACTCGGGCACGATCTGCGCCGGTATATCGACGAGATCGCCGTTCGCAAGCAGTTCCTCCCAGATCGAATTGCTCGATACCACAAAGACGTCGGTCCGGACGCGACGGCGTGCAGTGACGTCGTTCTGCTCCGCGCCGGTGTACCGTACATCGACCGAGTACTCCGGAAACGAACGGGAAAAGCGTTCGATCATCCACGACAAACCTTCGCGTTCGTCGCCTGGAAGGTCGGTCGTGACATGTATCACTCGTCGCATCTCGCTGAACCGATGAATTGCGATGGTCGCGAGAACTCCGGACACGAGAACGGCAATCAGAAGAAACGCCCGAATCGTGCGCGGAGAGGACGGGCTGCGTCTGCCCGTGCGTTTTTTATTTCTCATTTGAGCCCCGGTTTCGCACGCCCAACAATAATCCCGTCGACCGGTCTTGGTAAAGGCATAGCAGACGATGCTTCCGGTTCCGCGCGGACGACCGCACGTGAACCGCAGACAACGACTCGCGGCGGATCGATCCAAAAAGTGCCGGAGATAATGACAAATGAAACGCGATTATAACCCCACGTCGAACGTTGAGCGAATCGGCCGACGCAAACCGAGACAAGCTCCGCATTCCCGTTGCCTCGTCCCGACGATGTTGGTTTTCGCCGTTCTCTTTCTCCTCACCGCCCCGGCCGTGTTCGGGCGTGGGACGCCGGAAGACATGTGGCAGACGGTCGAGGCGTCGGAGAACTGGCAGCACGAGATCGATCTCTCCGAACAGGATCCCGGCGTGTACAACGTGATCGTTCGTGGAGTCGATGCCGCCGGTAACGTCGCGACCGCCGGGCCGGTCAATCTCCGGATCGACCCCGAGTCCGATAAGCCGGTCGCGCGGATCATCTACCCTGAGGACAACCGTATCGTTCGCGGCGACGTGCACGTGATCGGCGTCGCGATCGACGACGACTCGGTCTCGCGAGTAGAGCTCAAAGTGAACGACGGCGCGTGGCGGACGGTCGACGGCGCCGATTACTGGCGCTCGTTGATCCGCTCGGGCGATCTGCCGGACGGTCCTCATACGCTCACGGTGCGCGCGGTCGATGTCAACGGTCTCATCGGCGACGACTCGACGAGCCGGTTCGTGCTCGATACCAAACCGCCCGAGATCGTCGTGACGTCGCACGAAAGCGGCGCGGTCGTGAACGGCAGGGTCCGTTTCGGCGGAACCGTGGCCGACGCGAACGGGATCGACGATTTGCGGTTGAGCCGTGACGACCGCGAGACGTTTGAACGCGTTCGTGCTCGATACGACCGAAACGAAGACCTCTACACGTTCAACTTCGATGTGCGTACCGACCGGCTCGACGACGGACCGATTGTGTACTGGCTCGAGGCGACCGACGGCGCGGCAAACACGACGCTCGAACCGTTTCTTTTCTTCGTCGACAATCAACCGCCCGAGATCACGGTCATCGATCCGGAACTCGAGACCGCGGTATCCGGCCATGTCGTGATCACGGGCTCCGTGCGCGATCAGGTCGGCATCGAGAGTTTTGAGTACGAGTGGAACGGCGAGACGATTCCGGTTGAGCTGATCCCGGGCAACCCGTACTGGTCGGTCGCGATCGATACGACCGGGCACCGGGGTCGATGGGTCGACGTCCGTTTCACCGCGGTCGACACGAGCGGAAATCGGGCCGCGGTGCGGCACCGCCTCGCGAACGATCAGGACGCCGCGTTGCCGCGTGTCGTGATCGACTGGCCGTCTCTTGACGTGAGCGACCCGATTGCGGCCGACGCGGCGATCTACGGACACGTGACCGGAGCGAACACGCCGGTAGCGGTGCGCGTCTCGGGAATCGTCGACGAGCCACGCGACTTCCCGGCGTCACCCGGTTTCCGGGTTCCGTTGACGGACGCCGGGTCGGGGCGACTCGATCTCAGGATCGCAGCGATCGACGATCGAGGGTTGATCGGACCCGAGCTCCGGTACCGTCCGGTCAGGCAAGCCCCGCCGCCTCGCATCGCGCTCGCCGCGGTCGAGTACGCCGACGGCGAGTCGGTCGAGTACGCCGCCGGAATCGAGTACGACTCGACGCGAAACGCCGTGGTTTCCGGCCGGATCGAGACGTCCGCTGCGGTCCGATCGGTCACCGCCGAAATCGAGACCGGAGACGGACCGCGTACGCCGCGCGTCGCGTCGCGACGGACCGATCCAGGTGTGTTCACGTTTTCCTTCCCGATCGATCGATCGGTCGGCTACGGCGTCGTGCGGTTCGCGGTCACGGTCGTGGACGAGTTCGACGCGACGGTCGAGCACACGGGTTTTGTGTACTCGCGCGACCTGCGCCGGATCGAACGCGCGCCCGGGATTCTGCTGATCGACGAGCGCCGAGGCGCCGACGACGTGATCCGGATCGGTGCCGATCTCACTCCCGTGGTTGGGCGGATTATCGGGCTCACGGGCGGCGCGCCGACCGAGACGTTCTCGGCGGTCGCGATCACCCCGGAGAACGACATCGTCCGGATCGAACACGAGGGATCGCTCGTCCGGCTCGTGCCTCTCGCCGACGGGCGGATCGACGATGTCTTCCTACGCGCCGAAACCGAGTCCGGATTTGTGCTCGAAGAAGGTCCGTTCGCGGTTCTCGTCGACACGACCGCACCGGAAATCGTGATCGAGGCGCCGTCCGGTCCGGATCACACCGGCTCGTCTATGACGATAGCCGGTCGTATAACGGACGCCGGTGGGGCCGCCGACGCCGCGTACTCGCTCGACGGAGGGGTGACCTTTACGGATCTGCCGCTTTCGGGCGCCCGCGACGAGAGGACGTTCTCGGTCACGGTCGACCTCGGAGAAACGCCCGAGCCCGCGTACGCTGTTGCGGTTCACGCTCGCGATGTCGTCGGCAATACGTCGCGTTCGGTCGTCGTCGTGAACCGCCTCGCCGCCGAGAGCGCTCCTCCGACCGACGGTCCCGAGGCCGAGGCGCGCAGGAACGACGTTCCGGTCATCGACCTGCTGTATCCGCGCGCGAACACGGTGCACTTGGGGCGCGTTCAAATCGCCGGCGTCGTCCGCGATCTCGACGGTACGCGCGAGATTCAGATGTCGGTCGACGGCGGAGAGTTTGCAGCCGTCGCGACGTTCGGCGAGCGCCGGCACCATCAGGTCTTCCTTTTCGAGACGCCGGCGCTCGGCGTCGGCACACGGACCGTGAGGCTTCGCGCGATCGACCGGCTCGGTCTATCCTCGCGCGAGAACACCGTCCGTATCACCGTCGCGTCGAGCGCGTCGGTGATCTCGCTCGGCGGCGAAGGTGAGCCGCTCGCGCCGGGATTCCGCGTCGCGCTCGGCGAGCGTACCGACGTTCCCGGTCTGATCTCAAACGCCGAACGGATCGCCTCGGCGCGGTACCGGATAAACGATACCGACTGGGTCTCGCTCGGCACGCGCGCGGCGGAGATCGAGTTTGCGCGGGCTTTCTCTGTGCGGTTTCCGAACTCACTCGTTTTTGGAGAACACCTGCTCGAGATCGAGGCGGTCGACCGGGACGGCATCGGCGCGAGAAAGATCGTTCCGTTTTTCGTCGGAGACACCGCCGCCCCGCCTCCGTACGCGGCGACGGTCGTGTTTCACGACGACCGCGTGAGCGACGATACGATCCTGTTCGGTACAGCGGACGAGCTATCGGGCAGATTCACCGGTCCTGCCGTATCTACGGCCGAACTCTCGGGTGCGGACGACCTTCTCCGACTTACTCGCGACGGCAAGCTCATTCGCCTCGAACCGGTCGGGCAGGGAACCGCCGACGCGGTCTCGGTGATCGTGACGACGATTGACGGCGCCGAGTACCGGTCGCGGTCACGCCGTCTCGTCGTCGATTACGAGCCGCCGTCCCTCGAACTCGAACTCCCGGCGACCGGCGCGTTTGTCGCGAGCTCTCTCACGGCGGCCGGCATCGCGACCGACGCCGTGGAACTCGACGCATTGTCGTACCGCCTCGGGTTCGACGGCGGTTACACGCAGATTCCGGTCGACGACGACGGACTGTTCGAGGCTGAAGTCCTCACCGAAGAGTCGACGCGCGGCCCTCGGCATCTGTTCGTGCGCGCGAGCGATACGTTCGGAAACTCGAGTGAAGTATGGCTCCCGGTTTTCTTCGACCCGGATCCACCGACGGTCCGTTTTGTGACGCCCGTCGTCGACGAGGCCGTCAACGGTCTGACACGCGTCGTCGCGCGGCTTTCCTCGGAGAGTCCGGTCGAATCGGTATCGTACAGTCTCGACGACGAGACGTTCTCGCGTCTCGAGCCGTCTGCCGTGATCGAGTTCCTGGTAGACTTCTCGGTGCTGGAACTCGACGATCGCTCGCTCGTTCTCAGGGTAACCGATCGAGCAGGGAACGACGTGACGGTGACACCGCGCGTCCTGGTTGATCTCGACGCCGATTTTCCGGTCGTACAGATCCAGATCCCCGAGTCGAACGCCGTCGTCACGTCGGATCTCGCCGTCACCGGAATCGTGCTCGACGACGACGGGATCGGCGCGGTGTTCTGGCGCATCGGCTCGCGCGAGTTCGAGCGAATCTCCGCCGGAACCAACTTCCGGATCGACATCCCGTTGTCCGAGCTCGGCGACAACGATCAGACGATCGAGGTGTACGCGGAAGATCTCTACGGGTTACGCGGCGAGTCCGCCGAAGTAACCGTACGCGTCAGTACCGCCGCTCCCGAGATATCTATCGACTCTCCGAACGTCGATCAAACGCTCCGCGGGACGATCGTACTGGCCGGAAACGTCGCAGACCGGAACGGGATCGAGCGTGTACTGGTGTCGTTCGACAACGGCGTCTCGTTCCAGGAGGCGACCGTGACTTCCGCCGATCCTGACAACGACTCGGTCTCGTGGCGGTACAACCTCGATAGCACCGTCCTGCTCGACGGTACGTACTCGGTACAGATCGTCGCGGTCGATGGGCTTGGCGTTGAAAGCCGGATCTTCAGTTTGGTGAACATCGATAACACGTCGCCGACTCTCGATTTGACGTTCCCGGTCGACGGTCAGACGGTATCGGGTTTCATCCTGATCAACGGGCGATTCCTCGACAACCTCGAGATCAGCACCGCGACCGCACGGATCGAGCCGATCGACCACGACGGTGACACTATCGAGATCGATCTTCCGCTCGAGACGGTTCTTGCGGACCGGATCGGGATCGAGGCGCTCGCGGGGGGATGGTACAACGTTCGCGTCGGCGTCGTCGACGGAGCCGGTAACGAGGCCTTGGTGAGTCGCAACGTGTTTGTCCGCGACGAGGTCGAAGGGTCGACCGTTTCAATCGTGTTTCCTCTCGAAGGTGATACGGTATCCGGGCCGCTCGTCGTGAGCGGTCACGCCGTCTCGGCGTCTCCCGTACGGCGCGCGACGGTATTCCTCGACGGCGAACCGTTCGGTGTCGCCGAAATCGACGAACGGGGGTACTTTCATCTTCCGATTGGCTCGGTCGACGATGGGCAGCGCGTCGTCACGGCGGTCCTCGAGCCCGCGGGCGGTGACCGTGTCACGAGCGAGCCCAGGCGGTTCGTGTACCGCGCCGGCGCGCCGTATATCTCGATCACGAGCCGGCGACCGGGTGATTTTCTTTCCGATCGCCCGTGGATAGACGGAGTCGTCGAGTACCCGGTGCCCGAGTCCGCCGAAGACGACGACCGCGCGGCGATCCGTTCGCGGCGTGTTGAACGCGTCATCGTGAGCCTCGACAACGGGCGGACGTTCGAAACGGCGCGCGGCGGTGAAACGTGGCGTTACCGGGTAGAGACCGCGGACGTAAGCGACGGTCCGTTGACGATGCTCGCGGTCGCGGAGTTCGCCGACGGCACCACGGTCTCGACGCGCACGCTCTATACCGTCGACACGACCGCTCCGCGGATAGAACTCGTCACACCCGAGGAAAACCGACTCGTGAACACGACGCTCACGATGAGCGGCATAGCGAGCGACATAAACGGGCTTCGGGAACTCGAGTTTGCGTTGCGTCCCGGCGACAAGGCGGGATACGCGGTGCCGTCGTTCATTCAGGGTATGTACGTCGATGTACACGCGCTCGGGTTGACGTACTTCCAGATCGGTCTCGGCTTGACGTTTTTCGATCAGAACGTAAAGCTTCAGGCCAACTTTGGAGTGTCGCCCGAGACGACGTCCGACGGTGGGCCCGCGCGATTTGCCGGAAACTTCTTCGGCGGCAAGATCCTCGCGAACGTCGCGTCGGTCCCGTTCAGCGTGTTCTTCGGGCCCGATTGGGAGTTTCTTTCGGCCAACATCGCGATCGGCGCATCGTTCAACTACATCGCGCTATTCGATCCCGTAACGCCGTTCGGCGGCGATCCGGTCAACGGCGTCGTTTTGAGCGCGATCATCGCGCAGCTCGAGTTTCCGCGCATCATGGTCCCGGACCGGAGTATGTTCAATGCGTACTCGGTCTACGTCGAGCCGCAGGTCTGGTTTGTTCCGTCGGACATCCGTCCGGACATCGCAATCCGTCTCACGTTCGGCGCGCGGATGCAGTTGTTCTAGCCGCCTGCCGCGCGGCCGACCACAAAAAAAGATCGCATGCGGACCTTTGCCAAAAAAAAGGGTTGCGGATTTATGGCCTCGATGATACGATAAGAAAATCGACCTACCGTCAACGACCGGGCACCCCGGATCGCCTCGCTACTCTCGTGGGTGGTGAGTGTGTGCCGTACGCCTGTCGTGCGACCGCGTGGTCGGCGCAAAATGTCGGCGGGAGCATTCATTTCCGCACGGGTATTCCGTCCGCTAAATCGGAAAAAGTTTCCAGGAGGTTTCCATGAAACGTGTTCTTATCCTGCTGCTCTGCCTCACGTTCGCCGCGGCGTTGTTCGCCGGTGGCGCAAAAGAGGCTCCCAAAGCAGTCACCCCCGCTCCCGACGTCGACGTGCGCGAAGCACCGGCGCTCGCGGAGATGGTCGCTCGAGGCGATCTTCCCCCGCTCGAAGAGCGGCTTCCGGCCGAGCCTCGCGTCGTCGCGAAAGTGGACTCGATCGGCCAGTACGGCGGCACGTGGCACCGCGCGTTCCGCGGAATCAACGACTTTCACGCGCTCGGCCGCCTCATCTACGAACCGGTCCTGCGCTGGCCGCGTGATCCCGCCGACGGTGTTCAACCGGGCCTCGCGAAGGACTGGGACTGGTCGAACGACGGCAAGACGTTGACTTTGTACTTCCGCGAAGGTCTCAGGTGGTCCGACGGACATCCGTTCACGGTCGACGACGTGATCTTCTGGTGGGAAGACATCGAAAACGACACGAACATCACCCCGGCGATTCACGCCGAGTGGGTCGTCGACGGAGAGCCGATGACGCTCGAGAAGGTCAACGACTCGACGATCCGGCTCCATTTCGCCGCGCCGAACGGTCTCGCCGAGACGGTCGGTCTCGCGTTCCACGGTAACCAGTGGCCTCTCGGCTTCGAGCGCTTCGGTTTCTTTGCGCCCGCGCACTACCTCAAGCAGTACCACCCGCGGCATAACTCAGACGCGACGTACCGTGACTTCGAGGACAAAGCGTGGGAGTACAACACCGAACGGCCCGCGATGACCGCGTGGCGGATCACACAGTGGGAGACCGGCGGCGACCACATGGTCGCGACGCGGAACCCGTACTACTGGGCGGTCGATGAAGAGGGGCGACAGCTCCCGTACATCGACGAGATTTACTTCTACCTGGTAGACGACGTCGCGGCGATCAACACGCTCGCTCTCTCGGGCAGGCTCGACATGCAGCAACGTGGGGTCGACTTCGCGCAGGTCGGGGTCTACATGGAGCAGGCCGACCGGTACGACTACAGCGTCTACACGTGGCAGAACGCGCAGGCGTCGGCTTTGTCGTTCTATCCGAACCAGAGCTTCGGCGATGAGAAGTACCGCGAGCTCATGCAGGACCACGATTTCCGCCGTGCGTTGTCGCACGCGATCGACCGGGACCTCTTGAACCGGGTCATGTTCCTCGACCAAGCCGTCCCGCGCACGATCTCGGTCGTGAGAGACTCGGCTCTCTTCCAGCCCGACATAGAGACCATCCACGGAGAATTTGATCGCGATCTCGCGAATCAACTCCTTGATGACATGGGTCTGAACCGAGGTAGCGACGGCATGCGACGGTTCCCCGACGGATCGCCGCTGCAACTCGTGGTCGAAACGATGTACGCCGCAGGCGCGAGCGCCGACGGGGTTCAGATCGTCGCGGAGCACTGGGAAGCCGTCGGCCTCAGGACGCGCGTGAACGTGATGTCGCGCGACGTGTACTGGCCGCGCGCGACCGGCAACGACGTGATGATCGCGACGTGGGGAACCGACCGGGGCCTCGTGCCGATGATCGACCCGATCTACCAGTTCCCGTTCGACGAGCGCTCATGGATGGCACCGTCGTGGGGTATCTGGTACAAGACCGGCGGGGCGGAAGGCCGCGAACCGTCGGCGGAGATGCGTGAACTCATGGGTCTCTACGACGAGTACCGGATGACGGTCGATGAGGACGCACAGCTCGATATCGCCCGCAGGATCGTACGCAAGACGACCGAACGGCTCAACGTGATTAAAACCGTCGGTATGTCGCCCGCGATCGCGATTGTGAAGAATAACTTCCACAACGTTCAGCGTGAGCACACCGCCGACTGGCTGATCATGTCGCCGGGGACGATGGATCCCGCGCATTTCTGGATCGAACGGTAAGGCTTACCGATTCGTGATTTCAATCGGGCCGCGTCCGGGAGTCCGGGCGCGGTTCTTTTCTTCTTTCTTGTTTCCCAGGAGGAGACCGACTCCCAATGTTAACGTATATCGTGCGACGCGTGTTGATCCTGATTCCGACGATCGTCGTGATCTCGATCGTTACCTTTATCATTATCCAATTACCGCCCGGTGACTTTTTCACGACGCTGCAGGCCGAGATGGCCGAGACCGGCGGTGGCCAGGGACGCGAGACGATACGGCATCTTCAGCAGGTTTATGGGCTCGATCAACCGCTGTGGAGGCAGTATCTGACGTGGGTTTCCGGCTTTCCCCGGCTGGATTTTGGATACTCGCTCGGGTGGAACGCCCCGGTCTGGGACGTCGTCCAGGCAAGCCTCGCGTACACGCTCCTGCTCGGGTTGCTCTCGCTCGTGTTTATGGTCGCGGTTTCACTACCGATCGGAATATACTCCGCGACGCACCAGTACTCGACCGGCGATGTGATCCTCTCGGCTCTCGGTTTTATCGGGCTGAGCATCCCGGGGTTCCTGCTCGCGTTGGTCTGGATGTTCATCGGGATCGTCGTGCTCGGGATCAACGTCGGCGGGACCGCGTCGATGGAGTTCCGTAGCGCGCCGATGAGTCTCGCGAAGGCGCTTGATTATCTGAACCATCTCTGGCCGCCGGTGGTGATCCTCGGGCTCGCGTCGACCGCGCAGCTCTTCCGGATCATGCGGAGCAATCTGCTCGACGTGCTCGGCCAGCAGCACATAAAGACCGCGCGCGCGAAAGGGATGAAGGAGAAGAAGGTCATTAATAAGTACGCGGTGCGGATCGCGATCAACCCGATGATCAGCGTCATGGCGCTCGAGGTCCCAAAAGTGATCAACGCGTCGATCCTCGTCGGCATCGTGATGATGCTGCCGACGCTCGGACCGGTTTTTCTGCGCGCGCTTCAAACTCAGGACGTGTACCTCGCGGGTACGGTTCTGCTCCTGACGACGATCATGCTCATGGTCGCAAACCTCATCGCCGACATCGCGCTCGCGTTCGTCGATCCGCGGATCGTGTACAACTAAGGGGACATCGATGCAGACAATGTGGGAAAAATGGACGTCGCTCGATTCCAAGAACAAATCGCGTGAGATAGTCGGATACTACGAACAGCTCGCCGAGAAGATCGGGTACGAATCGACCGAAGAGCTCGAGTCGGACATCCGCGACGGGAAGATCACCGAGTCCGAGTACGGGATGTCGCAGTGGAAACTGATCACAAAGAAGTTTCTCCGGAACCGAGCCGCGATCGTCGGTGGTGTCATCGTCCTGCTCTTTTATCTGATTGCGTTGCTCGCAAATTTTATCGCGCCGTACGGTTTGACCTCGCGGTCGCGCGATCACATCCATATGCCGCCGCAGAGAATTCGGATCTTCCACGAAGGCCGGCTGACGCGTCCGTTCGTGTACGGCATGGTTCGTACGCTCGACGAAAATTTCCGTCTGACGTACGAGCGTGAGCCCGATCGGATCTATCACGTGCAGTTCTTCGTCCGTGGTGAACCGTATAACTTCCTGGGTATTATCCGAACCGACCTTCGCCTGTTCGGCGTCGAGGAAGGCGGCGTTCTCGCGTTGCTCGGGACCGACCGGCAGGGGCGCGACCTCTTCTCCCGGATCATACTCGGAAGTCAGATATCGCTCTCGATCGGGCTCGTCGGTGTCATTTTCAGCCTCGTGCTCGGGACGATTCTCGGGATCGTGTCGGGGTACTTCGGTAAGTGGATCGACGACTTGATCCAGCGGCTGATCGAGCTGATTCGCTCGTTCCCGTCGATCTCGTTATGGATGGCTCTCTCGGCCGCGGTCCCGCAGCACTGGACGGTGCTTCAGACGTACTTCGCGATCACGATCATCCTCTCGCTGATCGGATGGACGTGGCTCGCGCGTCAGCTTCGTGGATCGGTCCTGTCGCTGCGCGGGGTCGATTACGTGCTCGCCGCGCGGCTCTCGGGCGCCGGGCACAGGTGGGTGATTTTCCGGCACCTCATTCCCGCCACCGCGGGGCACATCATCGTCGTCTCGACGCTCTCGATGCCGGCGATGATCCTCGCCGAGACCTCGTTGAGCTTTCTCGGCCTCGGGCTCAGGCCACCGGTCACGAGTTGGGGCGTGTTGATCCAGGAGGCGCAGAACTTTCAGACGATCGCGCACTTCCCGTGGCTGTTCCTGCCCGCGGTGTTTATGGCGGTCGCGATCCTTGCGTTCAGTTACATGGGCGACGGGTTACGCGACGCGATCGATCCGTACACGATTTAATGGGAGCCCGAATGGCTGAAAATACGAGTGAACAACAGGTCACAGCGAAAAAGACCGACAACATCGTGCACGTGAACAACCTTCACACGCACTTCAAGACGCTCGACGGAATCGTGCGCGCGGTCAACGGCGTGACGATGGAGATAAAAAAAGGCGAGACTCTCGGGATCGTCGGAGAGTCCGGGTGCGGCAAGAGCGTCACCGCGTTCTCGATCCTGCGGATCCTTCCGAGCACGAGTGTGATCGCCGACGGCTCGATCATGTACTACCGTCGCGACGGTCAGGAGGAACTCGATCTCGCGAAGATCGATCCGAACGGCGATTTGATCCGCAGCGTACGCGGGAACGAAATCGCGATGATCTTTCAGGAGCCGCTGACGTCTCTCTCACCGGTTCATACCGTCGGGAGCCAGATCGCCGAGGCGGTCCTGTTACACCAGGACGTCACCGAGGCCGGCGCGCGCGACCGCGCGATAGAGATGCTCACGGCGGTCGGCGTCGCGATGCCCGAGCAGCGCTTCGACGAGTACCCGCACCAGTTCTCGGGCGGCATGCGGCAGCGCGCGATGATCGCGATGGCGCTTTCGTGCAACCCCGCGTTGCTGATCGCCGACGAACCGACGACCGCGCTCGACGTGACGATTCAGGCTCAAATTCTCGAGCTCATGAAGTCGCTGCAAGAGCAGTTCGGGATGTCGATCATGATCATCACGCACGATCTCGGCGTGATCGCCGAGATGTCCGACCGCGTCAACGTGATGTACATGGGCCAAGTCGTCGAGAGCGCGGACGTGCGGACGATGTTTGCGCAGCCTCTTCACCCGTACACAGTCGGTTTGATGCGCTCGATACCGCACATCCAGGCCGCCGGCAAACAAATCCTGACACCGATCCCGGGCAGCGTGCCCGATCCGTTCTCGATTCCGAAGGGATGCCCGTTCTTCCCCCGGTGCCCCGCCCCCAAGCGCGATGCGTGCCGCGAGCCGGTCCCGTTGTTCGAGGCCGAGGACGGGCACATGGTCCGCTGCACGTTGTACGGACCATGAACCACTCACACACGTTATTTGGAGTCGAAAAAGAATGAGTACGAACGACGTTTTACTGGAAGTCAAAGACCTCAAGATGTACTTTCCGGTCCAGAAGGGATTGTTGCGCCGGGTTGTCGGGCACGTAAAGGCCGTCGACGGCGTGAGTTTCTTCATCCGTGACGGTGAGACGCTCGGTCTCGTCGGCGAGTCCGGGTGCGGAAAGACGACGACCGGCAGGTGTATCCTGCGCGCGCTCGACCCGACCGAGGGCGAGATCTGGTTCACGAAGGACGGCAAACGCGAAAACATCGCGCAGCTCACGCCCGCGCAGCTCAGCCCGTACCGCAGCGAGATGCAGATCATCTTTCAGGACCCTTTCAGCTCGTTGAACCCGCGCATGACCGTGATGGACATCGTGAGCGAGCCGCTTCGGATTCACAAGTTGGTTCGTGGAGCGGAGATAAAGGAGAAGGTCCGCGAGCTGCTCGAGTCGGTCGGCCTTCAGGCTCAACACATGAACCGGTACCCGTACGCGTTCAGCGGCGGGCAGCGCCAAAGGGTCGGAATCGCGCGCGCTCTCGCATTGCGGCCGCGGCTGATCGTGTGCGACGAGCCGGTCTCGGCTCTCGACGTCTCGATCCAGGCGCAGGTTTTGAATCTACTCGACGGCCTTCAGAAAGACTACGGGCTGACGTACTTGTTCATCGCGCACAATCTCTCGGTCGTCCAGCATATCTGTACGCGCGTCGCGGTGATGTACCTGGGAGACCTCGTCGAGACCGGGAGTTCCGACAACCTCTACCACCGGCCGAAACATCCTTACACCGAGGCTCTGCTCTCGGCGGTTCCCAAGACCGACCCGACCAAAAAGAGCAAACGTGTTCTCCTGGAAGGCGACGTGCCGAGCCCGGTCAATCCACCGAGCGGCTGTAAATTCCATCCACGATGCAGCTACGCAAAAGACATCTGCAGTCAGGAACGCCCGACTCTGCAGGAGACCGTTCCCGGGTCGGATCACTACGCCGCGTGTCACTTTGCCGCCGAGTTGAGCCTGAGAGGAATCGAAACCTCTCAAAGCGCGTCCGCGTAGGCACCAGGCGTCAGCACCAAACAGACGATAACTCGCACGGAGGATAACATGAAAATTACCGGCATCATCGCGCACCTGCTTGATTCGCAGACCAAGTATCCGTTCGACTGGCAGGTCGACCGTCCGGGGTCGGACGACGGTCGCGGGCTTAACCGGAGTTACTCGTGCCTGCTGCGGATTCTCACCGACGACGGTGTCGAGGGGCACGGCCTGGTCCCGAGCCGCGGCCGCGCGACGATCGACGTCGTCGAACGCCGGTTCGGAGAGGTCTTGATCGGACACGATCCGCTGAACAGCGAGTTTCTCTGGGAACGCATGTGGGACATCGACCGGCTCGAGGAGTTTCCGATCTACGCGCAGGGCATCGCTGACCTCGCGCTCTGGGACCTCAAAGGCAAGGTCGCGAATCTGCCGGTGTATAAACTCGCGGGTGGGTACCGGGACGAGATCCCCGCGTACGCGTCGACCACAAGCTTCGACACAGAACAGGAGTATTTCGAGGTTATCGACGCGGCGCTCGAGGAAGGGTACAGCTCGATCAAGCTGCATCTGCGCTACCGCGACGTCAAGATTAACGCGAAGCTCTGCAAGGCGATCCGGAAGCACGTCGGAGACGACGTCGAGCTCACGCTCGACGCTTCTGCGATGTGGGACTACACCGACTCGCTCTGGTTCGGCCGCCGTCTCGAGGAGCTCGAGTTCCTGTGGTACGAGGAGCCGATGCGCGAGTTCGACCTCGAGAGCTACGCGAAGCTCTGCTCGGACCTCGATATTCCGGTTCTCGCGGCCGAGACGCCCGACGGCGTGCACTGGAACGCGGGTGAGTTCATTCGCCGCGGCGCGTGCGACATCATGCGGACGAGCACGCACTACAAAGCCGGAATCACCGGCGGCCTCAAGGTCGCGCATCTCGCCGAGTCGTACGGGATGTACGCCGAGGTTCACGGCGGCGGCCTCGCGAACCTGCATCTCGGGCTCGCGATCCCGAACAACCGGTACTACGAAGACCTCGTGATCAGCCCCAAACAGGTTCGCGATACGGCCTCGCGCGGCGTCCCGTTGAAGAACGGCATGGTGCGCGTCCCGGAAGGTTCGGTCGGCCTCGGACTCGATCTCGACATCGCTGAAATCGAAAAGAACGCGGTCACGACGGTACGGCTGCCCGCGAAGTAACCGGAGAGCTTTTATGAGCACACCCGAGAGTCTCGGTATCCCGTCGCGCGCGGTGCTCAACTTCCTCGAGAGGATCGATCGCGAGAGGGTGAACATGCACGGCTTCCTGCTTCTTCGGCGCGGAGAGGTCGCCGCCGAGGGATACTGGGCGCCGTACACCGCCGAGACGAGACACCGAATGTACTCGGTCAGCAAGAGTTTTGTCGCTTTGGCGGTCGGCCTCATGATCGACGACGGCAAGATCTCGCTCGACGATCCGGTCGCGCGGTTCTTTCCCGACAAGCTGCCCGTGAATCCGCATCGGTATATTACCGACTCGACCGTCCGCGACCTTCTTATGATGGCGACACCACACTCGCGCACGTCGTACACGCGCGACGACGCCGACTGGGCCTGGACGTTCTTCAACACCAAGCCGTCGCACCCTCCCGGCACGGTCTTCTCGTACGACACCGCGGCGACCGTCGTGCTCGGCTCGATCGTCGAGCGCATCGCGGGCGTCCCGTTTCTCGAGTACATGCGGCCGAAGATGCTCGACCCGATCGGGTTTTCCTCCGACGCGTGGTGCATCGAGGCGCCCGAAGGTACGTCGTGGGGCGGCTCGGGTGTGATCTGCACGTTGCGCGACATGGCGAACGTCGCGCTGCTCTGTCTGAACCGTGGGACCTGGGACGGCCGGCAGCTCATCTCCGAGGATTTCGTCCGCGCGGCGACCGCGAAGCAGATCGACAACTCGATCGGCGGGAACGTCGGGTACGGGTACCAGATCTGGCGCGAGAGGGAGAACGGGTTTGGCTTCCGCGGCATGGGCACGCAACTCGCGATGTGCTTCCCGGACAAGGAGTTCATCTTTACGTGTATATCCGATACGCAAGGCGCCGGGCCGACCGGAACCGGCGTCGTCGACGCGATGTGGGACGAACTCTACGCGGAGCTCGCCGACGAGCCTCTCGCCGAAGACCCCGCGGCAAACGCGGCGCTCACCGACCGCATCGCGCGGCTCGCGGTTCTGCCGGTCGACGGCGCCGCGACGTCTCGTGTGTGCGACTCGATCGCGGGCGCGTGGTACACGATCGAGCCGAACCCGATGGGCATCACGCGCATGCGGTTCACGTTTGAGCCCGGCGCCGGCACGTGGGAGTACACGAACGCGCAGGGTGACAAGACGCTCCGGTTTGGTGTCGGTCGCGTCGTCCCGGGCGTTTTTCCGCAGACCGGATACTTCCGCGAACGCATCGGAACGCCGAGCGACCATCCGTACGACTGCCTCGCATCGGCCGCGTGGGTCGACGAGGCGACGCTCAATCTCTCGGTCTCGATAACGGACATCTACCTCGGTTCGCTCAAAGCCTCGTTTGTGTTTAAAGGCGACGAGATCGGCGTCTACATGACGAAGACCGCCGAGTGGTTTCTCGACGAGTACGAAGGCTTCGCGGGCGGCAGGAAGTAATACCGGAGGGAGTGAGACCGGGTCGTCACGGCGTACCTTGACCGTCGGTCGGGTTAGCGCGAGAATCAAAACAGTATGGAACGCGACGAAGATCGCCTGCGCGAAGCGGTACGGGAAGCTTTCAATAAAACCTCGTGGGGCAATACGACCGAGACCGTCGACGATTGGCTTCGGATAGTACGGTCCGGAAATGAGGTCGAACAGGCTCGTCTCTTTGAGCGTCTTTTTCGCGAGGACTCAGACGGCGCGATCACACGCCGGCTCTTTTCTCCGACGCAGATCGCCCGGTTCATCGCGACGTTCGACCGACCTTACGACCGCGCGCATCTGGAGAAAAAGCGGAAGGTGTGGCGCGCGGTGTACCTCGATGAACAGCAAACCGTGCCCGAGCTCGAGTGGCTCGTTCGTGAGAAGGCGCCGTGAATGGAATGCGATTACGACCGTACGGCGCGACGTCCCGGTCGTGCACGGTGCGTGGAAAATCGACTCCGTCCGAAATATCGCCTCGAACAAGATTTGCGCGGTGATCTCGCGTGATGAGCCGCGTGACGTCGCCGATATCATCGCGATTTGCCGTCGATACTCGTTTCGGTGGCAGACGGTGATCGAGGAGGCGCTGGAGAAGGCCGCGTTCACGCCGGAGGAGCTAATATACCGGTGCCGAGCCTTCCCCGTTCAACTGCTTGAAACGGTTCCGTTCACGGAACCCCGAGACGAGAGGCGAGACTCCGCGGACTGGAAAACCGTGTGCGACGATATCCGGAACATGACGGATAATCGAGTCGCACCACCTTCGGCCGAGCCTCTGATCCCATAACGCGCCGAATCAACCGTGTTGGCGCCCCGGTTCGCGGATGCCTCAGCCGTCTCCCGCAGCCCGACCCGCCGCCTCTCGCGCCGCGGCGAGTTCGTCGTTGATCGTCTTTTGCGGGTACGAAAGGAGCACGATGAAGCCGATCACGACAAAAACCGCGCCGACCGGGCCGGCGAGTTTCACGCCGAGAGGCTCGGCGATGTCCTTGCCGAACACCGCGAACAACCCCGCGGTGATCGCGCCCGCGATGCCGTAGTTTACCTTCATGAACAGGCCCTGCGTCCCGAAGAACATCGCCTCGCGGTTTTTGCCGGTCTTGTACCCGTCGAGTTCACTCAAGTCCGAGACCGCGGCGTTGGGAATCACGAGCAGAATCGCGACCGGGATTCCCATCAGACCCATATGCACGAGGGCGACCGTCGTCTTGAGCTCGCCGAACCGGTCGACGACCGCGGTGAACGCCATGAGCACCGCGAACACGATCATCCCGAACAGCATGAGCTGTTTATTCGAGAATCTCTTCGAGACGACCGGGAGAAGCAGGAAAAAAACGACCGCCGCGGCGAACAGCGCGACCATCAGGATGCTCTGAAACTCCGGTGACTCGCCGAGCAGCACGACCGGGTAGTACGCGATCGTCGCGCGGATCACGTTGAAGCCGAACCAGTACAGGATCGTCGCGATCATGTACGTGATGAACCGGCGATTTGTGAGCGTCATCTTGACCGACTCGATCAGGCCGACCCCCGCCGGCGCACGGCCTGAGAACCGTTTCTCGTCGATCGGTGCGGCGGACAGCAACATCGAGACCATCGCGATAAACGCGAGCACGACGACCGACGCGCGGAAACCCGCCTGCATCGACATGCCGGCTCCCTGAAACGCGCTCCAGATCATCGGCACCGCCATCATCACGATCCCCGCGCCCGCGATGCTGAACACGGCCTGCATGACCGTGATGCTGATCCGCTCGTGATGGTTGCGGCTGACCTCGGGGATCAGAGCGAGATTCGGCGACATGTAGTACGTGTAGAAGAAAAAGTACAGCCCGAGCACGATCGCAATGTACACCGCGTTGAGCGTGCTCGCGGTACCCACCGGCGGAAAGAACAACAGCGCCGCCGTGAGCGCGAACGGAAATGCGCCGGTCACGAGGAAAAACTTCCGTCTGCCCATCTTGAACGTCGCGTTGTCGCTCCACCACGCGACGATCGGGTCGGCGAGCGAATCGATCACGCGCCCAAAGATGATGATGATCCCGATCACGGTGAGCCCGAGAAAAAGCGGTGTGTTATCGACGAGCTCCGGCATCCCGAGCTCTTTCGGCGGAATCAGAAAAAAAATCAGATACACGCCGAACAGGTTGTCCAGAATCGAAAACCCAAGGTGGCCGTTCGCGTACAACACGCGCCGTTTCCTTGAAAATACGTCCATAAGGCACCTCGCGAAGGTACGGGGTAAAACTCGAAGGATTGTCTCGCGCGGCCGGTCGGATTGTCAAGACGCCGGCCGCGTCGCGTGCGCCACCTCGGTTGCCGCGGCGATGTTCGCCCAGTCGGTGTTTGCCG
>REEC01000111.1 GCA_007695285.1 Spirochaetaceae bacterium
AAAATGTCGTCCGCGGTGAACGGCTCACCGTCCGACCACTTCATCCCACGCCTCAGGTGGAACGTGTACTCGGTCGCGTCGTCGTTGATCGTGTAATCGCGCGCGATGTTCGGCATCACGCCGGACCAGTCGGGTTTCCAGCTCACTATGTGATCGTATCCGACCGTCCGCGTCTTCCACGCGCCGTCTCCACCGCCGACGAGGCCGGAGTTCATAATGCCGCCGTACCGTCCGATGCGGTCAACCGGATCGATCACAAGCGGTTCTTCGGGTAAGCGCTGTTCCAACGGCGGAAGCTCGCCGCGGGCGACCCTCTCCGCGAGCATCGGCGCCTCGTTACCGGGTTCCGCGACAACGGCTGCCGCCTCGGGCGCTTCTTTTGCGCCCCCGGCAAAGACGCCCGTGACGCCTGCCAGCAAAAGCACAACCGCCAACGCAACGACGCCTAAGCGTCCAGCGTTACCGAGAACGAATCGAGACTCGTTCTTTTCATGTCTCATAAAATGCCCCCTTTGATGTCTCGCCGACCGGCGAATACACCACTTTTTTTTCGGGCTGTTTGAGCATTCGGCTTGGCTTAGGTCAGCGGCGAAACGATCCGTCGGGGGACCGAAACCGCGATCGACGGTGCATGACTTACCGAGCCGCACGCGCATTCACCCCGTTCATCCATTGAAACACGGGTTTTTTCAGGTGTCAACAAAAAAGATCACGCCGTTTGGCCGGTCGGTTATCAAAAAATATCAAAAAAAGGCACGGCGCCCAACGGTGCCGTGCCACAAACTACGCGTTTATTCGCTCAGTGCATTACTCGACGAAGAACCACTGCTCCGGCATCGCGGGTGCCGGATTCGGGTAGAGCCAGCCGCCCGGCATTACGTCCATTACGTTTCCGAGAAGATTCGAGGCGTAACCAAACCCGGGTGGGTTCGTCACGGTGCCGATCGCGTAGAACTGATCCGCGGCGATTTGAAGGATTTCCGCCATCAGTTCGTCGTGGCGGTCCGGCGGCGACGATAACAGCTCGCGGTACAGCTCCATCTGCCGCCGCGTCTCGGCCGGTGGTTCCTCGGGAGGAGTGTCCGCAGGACTTGCGCCGCTCGTGTAGTACGCGGCCCACGCCGGGGCGTACAGTGACTCGTGACTGTACGGGAAGTACCACCGCGGCTCGAGGATCGCATCGCGACCACCGTCACCGCCCCACACGGCGAGGTCGTGCAGGTTGGCGCCTTTGCGTTCGTAGAACAGCGTGCGATCCATCGGGCGCACCTGCAGATCAATGCCGACTTCTCGCCAGTACCCCTGGATCAGCTCGAGCATATCGACACGACCTTGCTGAATTCCGACCACTTCGGCGACGATCACGATCGGATCGCCGTCCGGGCCGAGCCGGATACCGGCGTTGTTTCGTTGCGAGTAACCCGCGCGGTCGAGGTACTCGTTCGCCAGATCCACGTCGTACTCGAGGTACTGCGTCGCGAGCTGCTCGTTGTAAAACGGTAGATCCTCAAACGGAGCCGGTTGCCGCGGAACTACTGCGCCGGCGAACAGAAGGTCGGCAATCTCCTCGCGGTCGATCGCGTGAGAGAGCCCGATGCGGAAGTCCTTGTTGTTGTAAATCTCCCTCTTGACCGGATCCTCGTGTGTAAGGTTGAGCGCGAGGATCATGTTATTGCTGCTCGAACCATGCACTTCGATCTCACGGTAATTGCCGCGTTCCATGTTCTCGAACAGAACCGGCCGGTTCTCGACAGTGTCGACGTGCCGCATCATGAACTGAACGTCACCCGAGAGCACGTTGAGCAGAAGGACCTCCGAGTCCTCGAATATGTCGTAGATCCATTGATCGATGTACGGGAGTTGGTTGCCCTCCGTATCGACTTTCCAGTAGTACGGATTGCGGTCCCATACCGTCCGTGTTACCTCTCCCGTGTACGGTCGGGTCGGGACCCACGCGGTCAACGTCGGGAGCTCACCGTTCATGTATCGAGCGTCCCATCCGGCCTTCAGGTCCCAGAGGTCGGCCCACTCGGCAAGGTCCTCCGCTTCGATTGCACGCTGCGTGTTCTCGGGGTTGTAATCCATGTGGTAGTTTTCGAGGTAGTGCCGTGGGTATCCGGTCGGCGCGTAGCCGCCGGGCTCGGCGAGGCGTTGAAGGAAGAGACCGTTCGGATGCGCAAACGTGAATCGCACCGTGTAGTCATCGATTTTCGTCACGGTGCCGAGCGTGTTGTCGGATCCGGTAGTCATGAAGCCGGGAGGCGTAATCGTCAACTCCTCGTTGCGAACGACATCTTCGTACCAGAACACGATGTCGTCGGCCGTAAACGGCTCACCGTCCGACCACTTCATGCCACGGCGCAAGTGGAACGTGTACTCGGTCGCGTCGTCACTGATAACAAATTCGCGTGCGATGTTCGGGACCACGCCCGTCCATTCCGGGTCCCAGCTTACCAGGTGGTCGTACAAAACAGTTCGGTACAGCCACGCGTCGTCGCCGCCCCCGACAAGGCCCGAGTTCATCGTGCCGCCGTACCGTCCGACGGTGTCAATCGGCTCGACGACGAGTGGATCTTCCGGAAGCCGTTGTTCGAGCGGCGGAAGCTCTCCCCGTTCGACCATCGCCGCGAGCATCGGTGCCTCGTTACCGGGCTCGGTTACGACCGCAGCTTTCGGTTCTTCCTTTGCGCCGCCGGCAAACACGGCTGTGGCACCGGCCAGTAGCATCGCGACGGCGAGCCCGATCGCGAGCGCGACGTTCCGGTGAACGAACCGTGATTCGTTCTTGAATAAACTCATGAAAACCCCCTTCGATGTACCGCGTTTGGGCGGTGCACCTCCTGATGTGAATTCGAGTTACGCTGTGTACTCGGTGTGAGCAACGGGCAATCCGCTTGCAGTCTCTTGGTTTGGATTTTGTCGCGTCCCGCGGCACACGCCGAAACGCACGTGCTCTCGTTTTCAATTTA
>REEC01000275.1 GCA_007695285.1 Spirochaetaceae bacterium
CCTCGAAACGCAAACTGTCGCCGACCGCGTGCGAGCCGGTATACGTGCCGGTCCCGACTCTCCGGCCGCCGAGCAGGATCTCCGCGCCCGCGGGTGTTGCGTTGACCGTGATCGCTCGTTGAACTCGGCTGAGCACGATCGACACGTCTACGGGCCGCTCCTCAACCGTCACGACGCGTTGTGCGGGCTCGTACCCCGCGAGGCTCGCGTCGAACGAAAGCCGCGTGCCGGCCTCGTACTCGCCCGCGAACGAACCACGGCCGACCGGTCGTCCGTCGAGAAGAATGCCGGCGTTTGCCGGGGTCGTTCGAACGTTCACTCGGTACCGTGCCGGTTCCGGTTCGGCATCGGGAACCGCGGCAGCGGCAACCGGCTCCACGACGGGTTCCGGCTCCGGTAACGCTACCATTGCGACCTGGAGCTCGGTGAGTCCGGGTTCGCCGATCGTCACCTCCTCGATAAACGGTTCGAACCCCTCTGCGTACGCTTCTATCGTAACGACCGCCCCGATCGGGTACACGCCCGAGAACCGGACACCGCCGATCGCGACCGCGTCCGCGTACACCGTCGCGGTGTCGGGTTGAACGCGCACGCTCAACCGCGCCGACTCGACAACCGGTGCTTCGTGCGCCTCTCGCGCGGGAGCGTCGGGCCGGGCGCGCGGTGCGGGTGGGTCCGGAAGCACGCGCAGGTCCTCGATCCTTTGAAGCTGTTCGCGCACCTCCTGCGTGACACTCTCAATCGGCGCCGGTGTCGGCCGCGCGGCGATCGCCTGTTCGCCGAGCCGCCGGACGTCTTCGCGCGCTGCCTGACGCTGTTCGGGTAGCTGAGCCGGTTCGAGCACGAGTGTACGGACGGCTTCGGCGACCGCGGCGACCTGCTGCTCGTGTTCGCCCGCGACGGGTTCTTCGACGACGACTTGCTGCTCGTCGATCAGAATCACACCTTCGTCAAAGCTGCGTACGATCGACTCGACGAGCCCGACGAGTTCGTCGTCATCGGCGATGTCGTCCGCGAGATCCTCGATCTCCGAGACGACCCGCGGGGCTACGCTGACGCGACCTGTCCTTACGCCGACGACGGTCCGACCGTCCTCGGTCGCGGTCACGCCGAACGCCGTGCCGCGGACGCCCGCGACGGTCGAAGCGGTCCGGACGCGGTACCGGTCGGTTCCCGTGAGCTGTTCTACATTGTTCAAGACGGTTCCGGCGACGAGTTCGATCGTCGCGCGTCGTTCGCCCGGCTTGATCGAAAGCTGCGAGATCGTGACGGTCGTTCGGGGCTCGAGCCGAATCGCGGCGAACGTCCCAAACTGGATGTCAACGTACGAGTTATCGTCGACGCGAACCGTACTCTGTGCCGGCACGGGATCGCCGATATCGAGTGGATACCACTCGGGTGTTCCGTTCTGGTGAAACGCGTCGCCGACGAGGAACGTCACCAATCCATCGGTCAGTGCCGCCGGCTCGGCGACAACCGCGACCGGAGTCTCGACCGGAGCCGGCTCCGGAGCGGGCGCGACGACCTCAACCGGAGGCTCCGGCGTACACGCCGCAAACGCCAAGACTATCGCCACGCCGAACGCGACGCGTGTACCGATAATCCGTCTCACCATAACGATCCCCCATTTCTGATCCAGTTTTTTACATTGCCCATCGTTGCGCATTACTTCACGCACGTTCCGTTCGGTTTTTATTTCCTCGGGCTACTGAATTGTATCACAGCGACGCCGGCTTTTCGCTATCCGGCGTAATACGATATCTTCGGTCCTCACCGATTACGGGTCACCGCGCGCCGTACACGTCGATTCGGTCGCCCGCGCCGAAGTACACACGACCGTTGGGGTCGACTGTCAATCCTTCGTAATGATGGTAATGGCGGTCCGGATCAATACGGACGGTCCGATATACGGTCCCGCTTTGATCGGCGCGGACCGCAAATCCGGCCTCGGTCATCACCCACAAGAATCCTTGCGGCGTCGTCGCGAATCCTGAGAGGTAAACGTCGTCGTGATGATCCAATCGCAATTCACGGTCGGCGAAACGTCCGGTCTCGATGAAACCGAATGTTGAAAGGTCGATCCTGCCGATCACAACGGTCCGCTCCGACTCGTCCCAGTACACGGCAAGGATATCTCCGGCGTGGGTGTCGAGTAGGACGTCAGTATCGGGAAAAACACCGTCCACGACTTCCGACTCATCGCTCGAAAGATTGCGCACGTAAATGCCTTCCCCGAATTCACTGTAATACGTTGACACAAGATACCCGTCGTGAATAACGAACTTGAAAGAACCCGGGCCGCCGTCGTTAACTGTTCCCGTAAACGCTCCCGCGCGTGTGTACCGGAAGACATTCCCGTGCTGGGCGACGTACACAGCCTCCGACGTGAAAAAAATCGAGCGTGGGTTCCGGATATCCCCGAACTCGTCCCCGCGCGAGCCGAAAAAACCCACGAACTCTCGCGTTTCGAGATCCACCATATGGATCGCACCGATATCGTCGACCACGTACAGGAGCGCCGGCTCGACGAACGGATCAACCGCGACACCACGAATACGGGAGAACCCGAGTGGGTCATCGCCGTTCTCGTGCACGGTCTGCCAATCGTCCACACGGACGATCCGGCCCGTCTGGGCGTTCGAGACGTACTCGTGGCCGCCCGAAACCGCGACGCCTTGCCACTCGTACCCGGGCATCTCCTCGTACGTTCCGAGTGATTCGATGAACTCCCCGGTGCCGGAGTTGAGGTACGCGATAAACCTATCCTGCGGGTGCCACCAGCGTCCGACCGCAACGAATTGATTGGTGGCCGCGTTGAACGCGATGCCCCGAATGTAAAGATCACCGTGAAAGGTCGAGTCGGCGGGAGCGAGCACATACGCGTCACTATCGTGGTCGTAGACGAGCCGACCCCGTACCTCAGTTGATAAATCTTCACCGACGCGGTCGAAGTACAATACGTCGTGGTGCCGGGATACCGCGACAATTGTGTTGCTCACTGCGATGTCCCAGTCCCAGAAGTGTACGTTCGTGAACTCGGGATACTCACGGTGGAAGAGCGTCGATCCGCCCGGTGAGAAATGGAAGATGCGTAGCCGCTCATCACCGTTTTGCAGCCGCCGGAAACTCAACGCCCAGACACCTCCGGTGGGATCCGGCGCAAGACGCATGAACTCGTGTTCATCGTACCTGACCCAGTATCGCGTAACCGCACCGGTCGCTTGATCGATCCTGTGTATGCCGCGCCAGCCCGCGACGTAGATTTCCCGGCCGCCCTCGACGATGCAGACGTCGCGGATATACGGAGTATAGTCGTCGCCGGATCCGGCGACCGAGAGCGCGTCGTACGTGTTGGTGCCGAAGAAGTGTCGCGTAATGCGGCCGCGTTCAGTAGCCGGCGTCACGACGAACTCGCCGTGCACGACCGCGATCCTCTGCGGTCGCACGAGCCCTCCGCCTTCGGAGTATATCGGCCGGCCGATCGAGCCGAGCGAGTTGAACTCCTGCTGTGGATCATAAGGGTTGTCGAACACGAACGGCGGTGCGAAGAAGTCGCATGAAACCGCAACAAAGATGAGAACCGCGGCAGAGAAGAGGGCCACGGCGAGGTAAAGAAACCCGGTTTTCACGTGCGCACGTTTTCCCATGGTTTTCGCTCGCTCACGAACAAAAGATTTACATATCGGATTATTTGATCTATTATCGCATTTATGAAAAACGTCCGCAAGGGTCTCTTTGTCGCAATTGTGATCGCGATCGGGGTTTCGACCGCGACGTATGGCGTCGAGGACTTACGTCCGCGCGTTGCGATTCTTCCGGTTCGGAACGAAACAGGAGAGCCCGCGTACGACGCGATCATGCGCACGATGGGCGACACCATCTCGCTGGTTCTCCGCCTGCTCGGCGAGTACCAGGTGGTCGAGTACGGGGTTGGACGCGCCGAGGCGCTTGTTCCGCGGTACGACGTCGAGTCTCTTGTGCCGTTTGCCGAGGGAGAGCGAGTCGAGGACGTCGTGTTCGGGACCGCCGATCGCGACGAGTTTGGACGGCTCCGGTTCACGCTGAGTCTATTCGACTCCTCGGCCGGCGAGATAACGGTGACACAATCCGAAACGGCGTTCACGATCTTCGACGTGTTCGACGTCGCCGATGAGATCGTCGCGGCGATGCTCGCGGAGTTCAGCGACATCCGAATCGCGTACGGCAGCATCGAACTTGTCCGAAGCGGAGTGGCGGGTCGGTACACGGTATACCTGAACGACACACGGATTAACAACCCGGAGCGCACTCTTCAAAGGATTCTCAACGGCGAGTACACGCTCTCGATCGTTCAGGACCGGTTGTCGGGTGAGACGACGGTTTTTGCGCAAGACGTCCTCGTCCTCGAAAACCGAACGACGACCGTCGAGTTCACGATTCCCGAAGCATCGGATGAAGAGCACGCGCTTCTCGCCGAGATCGCCGAGCCGCTGATCGCGGCGACACGAGAGGGCGGCGAACTCGAGGAATCGCTCACCGCGATCGCCGAGTTCCAGCGCACGACGATCGGCGCCGACTACGACGCGGCGCTCGCCTCGCGACGCGATGAGATCGTTCGCGAGGCGGGAGCATCCGCCGTCGCGCGGCTGCAAGAGATAGAAGCCGGCGGTGATCGGCTGTTCTACCAAAGGCGGCCGGATTTCTCCGAAGCACTCGACACGTATCGCTCTGCATCGCGGTTGCTAAACGAAGTGTATCGGTACGAGACGTTCACCGACGACGCGAGTGCGCCCGTGAGAGTCGCGACGTTACCCGACGGCTCGGTGTTGGTCTTCGATGCGATCACCCCTTTAGTCGCGAAAAAGTACTCGCCGGCCGGCGAGTGGCTCGCGTCGGCGGAACTCGGGACACCGGCGGACTCGGATTCCGTCGGAGCGTTGTACGTCAGCCCCGACAACCGCGTGTACTTCCTTCCGCTCGACGCGTCATCGATCCAGGTGCTTGACCACGATCTCTCCGACCAAGATCCGATCACGATCCCCGGGGGTCCAGTTCAAGGCGCCGGGCTAGTCGTCGACGACACGGGGGCCGTGTACATCGTCGGGCGAGACGAAGCACGCGTCTTCGATGCAACCGGCGAGCGCGAGGAGGCGATCGAGCGTACGATCGTTCAATCGCTCAAGACGGCGGGCATCGGTAACCCCGCCTCGCCGGCGAGTACCGCGCTCGACGTCTTCTTTGACCCCGGGGGCTATCTCACGGTGTTCTCGGCGGCAGACGGAAAGTTGGTGCGGATGAACGCGCTCGGAGAGGGTGTCCGAACGATCAAGATTCCCGATACCGAGGTCGAGTCACGCCTTTTTATCGATGATTTCGGAACGATGTACGTGACCCGGCCGAGCAGGCACACCGTATCGACGTACACTGCCGATGGTGCGCTGATAAACACGTACGGTTCGTTCGGTTTTGGCCCGGGGGAATTCGCGCAACCGACCGGCATCTGCGTCGACGCGGACGGTGTGATGTTGGTCGCGGACACGTACAACAGCCGTGTACAGCGGATCGTTCCGACGTCTCCTCCGATCCTGCTGCCCGAGGTCGCAAACGTAGGCATCCGGTTCTCGCGGCGCATCGATCGGACCGAGGCGGCGGTTCGGGAGATAGCCGCGTCGCGCAGCGGGCTGAGTCCGATGCGGAGTTTTGGCAACGCCGTGCTTTCGATCGGATCGATCGGCGCCGCCGCGGTCCTCGGAAACGTCTCGTACGCCGCGGATCTCAGGGCCGCCGACGCGTACGAGCTGTACGAAGCCGCGGGTTCGATCGAAGACGCGCGAGAGGCACGGAACGACACGATGCGTCACTGGGCGATCGGACGCGCGAGCTTTTTCTCGGCGGTCGGCGCGGCGGGCCTTGGGGGCGCTTTCCTGACTTCGGCGATCCTGACCGGGATCGATACGCTCCGTGCGGTTCCGCGCGCGACGCGAAACGTCCAGGCATTCTCGATGGACGCCGAGTACGAGCTCGACCGTGACCGTTACCGAAGTCTCAGGGCAGCCCGTTCGGTCGCGTTCTGGACCGGCGTCGCGCCGCCGCTCTTTATCGGACCGGTGGCAATCGTCGGCGCGGCGATCGACGACGGGACGATGGAGTGGATCGAACCGGTGCCGATCGCGGTCGCCGGAGCGGCGGTCGGCATTCCACCGGGGATCGGCCACGTATACGCGGGGTCATTCCACGTCGGCCTCGCGGCGGCGGGATTGCTCGCGGACGGGCTGATGGTATCAGCGTTCGTTCTCGGCGATCAGCGCGACGAGACCTACGAGCCGGTCGACCTTACGTGGCTCGACGCCTCGAGCCCAATCTACGGGCAGGCGAACGCGATCTGGCGCGGTCTTCAGGAGTTTGCGCCGCTGTACCTCGTCACCTCCGCGGTCGCGGTGCGTTTGACGGCCGGAATATATGACATGCAGAGATCGTGGATCGAAGCGCGGAACACAAACCTGTTCCGGGCCGTCCGGCCGGTCGAGAGCGCTGACACCGCGGCCACAGGCCGGACCGGCCGCTACGCGTCGTCCGCCGGCGTCCCTAAAGCGCAACCGTCGGTTCTCGACTCCCTGCGGCGCACCGCCGCCGTCTACCCGATTTTTGACCCGTTTCGAGGCCTTGGAGTCGGAGTCTCGGCGCGGTTCTAGGCGGCGAGGCTCCGTATCACCGAGCCGACGCGAGTTCGCGTGGTGTGTAGAAGTTGACTTCCGTGTAGCCCTCCCACGCGGCCCACATCCTATCCGAGCGTATACCCTCGGTCGCGAAGCGCGCGTGCTCGCTCCATTGTGCGACTTGCGGATAGCTTATGTCGTATCTGTCCTGGTGCGCCCACGTGTTCACGCGGACCATGCTCCGGGAGATCATCACTGCGCGTTCCGGAATGAAGATCGGTACAATCGCGCGGTGCGTATCGGTCCACGAGTGATCGTCACGCGAGAACCGCATGACTACCTGTTCGATCCTGTACGCTCCCGGGTCGAGCGCGATCGCCGCCCACGTGCCGCGGTTCGGCAGATTCATCGTGATGATCTCGCGCGTCAGAGGTTGCCGAATCGTGAGCGTCACACCGTTGAACTGCCGCCCGTCGCGGAAGTTCGCGTCCCGAAAATCGTACACCATCACGAACAGGCTTTGTTCCGGGTTATCCGGCAACGGCAGCGACGCGCACGCGGTCAAACTCCCAAGAACCACAGCCGCAATCACAATCGCGGCCGGAACAACCGATGATTTCACTTTGCGCATACGATATTTTTACGACCAAACCTCCCCGCCGTCAAGCGGAGAGAATCGAGTCCAGGCCCCGATCGGTTACGCAACGCCTCGTCTCCGGATCACAACGGGCCGTATCTCGCAGATCACAAATGTCGCGACGAACGCGGCGGGTAATCGGATCTCCGGTTTGCCGAGTCTCGCGCGCGAACTCGACGCGTGGGTCGATCGGATCGCCGAACGCGATTGTGACCGCGTGGGACCGCGCTCGACGGCTCGCCATCGTTATCAGCGCAGCGCGCCCCTCGTGCGGGAGTCCGGATCCGCGACGGTACGCGACGCGACGAAAGTAGCGCGGGACGACGTGGACGCCTTCGGTATAGACCGGCACGACCGGGACCGAGAGGCCCTCGCGCAGAAGCCGTCGAGCGATACCGTCGACGAAGGAAGGCCAGTCGCCGAGAATCGGGTGGTCGGCGCCGACGAGAGCCGGGTCCGGCTCGATCGATCCCGCCGGATACACGACGATCGCGCCACCTTCGCGCGCGATCTCGACGATTCGACGGATCGCGCGCGCGCGCGAAGACAACGTCTCGTCGATCACGACGCACCGGGACAGAACACCCGGCATGTCTCTCATCAACGCGCGCTTCTTCGCGATCGCGAACAGATCGCGTCGCTTCGTGGCCACCGCGAGCGCCGGTAGATCGCCGAGCCCGGGATGATTCCCGACAAGTAGTACCGGTCCACTCGACGGAACCGTTCCGCGGATAACCGAGACGCCGCGGTAGTATCGCCTCAAGATACGCCCCATCGCGTTCGCGACTCCGTTCGCGGTGATCTCGCGGTCGAGTCGCAGAAGCCGCAGTACGAACACCACGGTCGGCACGAGAAAAAGTGGAGAAACGAACGCGTTGACCGAACGGCGCCGGTACGAGGCGAACTCGAACATCTCACGATACGCGATCCGGAATACACGCCATAGGCGTGATTGGAGCCTGTCTGCATCGGGCGTTACCATAAGTGAAAAAGTCATACTATTTGGGACAATCGGCAATCGATAAAACTCGACTCACCGGCTCTGAGAGGTGAAAAACCCCCTTTCTGTGTTAAAAAAATGGAATCCTAACACACTTTGTGGTTTCTTTTCGGTATTTTGGAGGAGATCGACGTCGGCAATGCCGGTTTCGACCATACGGAGGTGACAATGAAGCACATATCTTTCTTCCGTCTCTCGCGGCCCGTTGTGATCGTGGCCGTGCTCGTGCTCATCGCGATGCTGATTTCCTGCGAAAGGAAAGATGATCAAACAGCGCCGGGACAGACGACGGTGACGCTCGGGTACAATCCGTTCCTTGCCGATTCGTTCACCGACGCTCCGGCGCCGATCGAGATGATCCGCGCGGCGATCGAACGCGCGCATCCCGATGTCACGCTGGAGTACTATACGATGCCGCAAGACATGCTCGAGTCGCTCGTGATCTGGATGACGTCGCGCGACTCGACCGTCGACATTTTCGGGATCGACGAGCCGTGGGTCACGCAGTTCGGTCGCGCGGGCTGGGCGGTTCCTTTGAACGACCGGATACCGGATCTCGAGACACGGATCGAGCCTGCGGGCCTCGACACGTACTCGTACCGCGGCGACCGCATAGGCGTTCCGTTTTGGGGGAGTCTGACGGGCCTGTTTTATCGCACCGATATTCTCGAGCAGTACGGCTTCGACGCGCCGAACACGATCGACGAAATGATCGAGATAATCCGGACGGTTCGCGCGGACCGGCCTGAGATCGCCGGGTTACTCTGGCCGGGCGCGCGCAGCGGCGACTCGCTCACGATGTTCTACGCGACGCTGCTTCACGCCTTCGGCGGACGCTATCGCGACGATCAAGGGAATCTC
Source organism: Spirochaetaceae bacterium (assembly GCA_007695285.1). Taxonomy (GTDB): domain Bacteria; phylum Spirochaetota; class Spirochaetia; order DSM-27196; family PXBQ01; genus PXBQ01. The sequence goes on from REEC01000275.1 coordinate 9,134, forward strand.
ATACTCGATTCACCCGCGAGCCTTCGAGCCGTCGAAGCGATGCGTTCTACTATTACCGAGGAACTCTCGCCGCGCGCCGCGCAGAATTGGGAGCGGCGTGAGTCGCGCCAGAGATTCGTCGCGGGAGAGGCAATCTTTTCGTGGGACAATGCCGACATCATCACGTGGCTCGACGATCCGGAACGTTCGCAGGTCGCCGGGAACTGGGATCTCATTCCGTTCCCCGCTCAACCGGGCGGCCGAAAAGTATCGGTCACGGGCGGATTTGCGTTCGCGGCGAATCCGTTTGGGCGAAACGTCGACGCCGCGATCAAGGTCCTCGACGTGATCTCTCAGCGTGACGTACAGAAAGGCTTCGCGCTCGCGTGGGGTCCGGTTCAATACTACCGCGAACTGTACGATGACCCGGAAGTTCAGGCGTACAACCCGAACGTCCAGAAACTCTCGGCGCTTCTCACGGGTGCAATCAGCCGGCCGCCGTCGGAGAACTACGCGGAGTTGTCGGGGATCATGAGAGAGGAACTCAACGGCGCAATCACGGGTGCGCGTGCGGTGCCCGATGCGGTCGCGAACATGGCACGACGCGCGCGCGCGCTGGAACAGCGCTGACCGGCCGTGCCGATGATCGCAAACAAGGCCGAAACGCGGATCGCTGCGATGCTCGTCGCGCCTTCGCTTATCGGCCTACTCGTTCTTAACTACTACCCGATCGTGCAGAGCCTTCTGTACTCGTTCTTCGACCTGGACTCGACGACCGACTGGATCGGCGCGCCGTTCATCGGCCTCAGGAACTACGCGGTCGTGATGGCGAGCGACCAGTTCCGGAATACGCTGGCGTTCACGACCGGGTTCACGGTAGTCGTCGTGATCCTCGATCTGTCGCTCGGGATGATCCTGGCGCAGGCGACGTTTTTTGTGCCACGTTCGATGCGAGCAGTTTTACGCGCGGTGATCATCGTGCCGTGGGCGATCCCAAAAGTAATCCAGGCTTCGATGTGGCGATGGATGTTGAACAGCGACGTCGGGCCGATCGCGGACGCGTTGGTGAGATTCGGGTTCGTCGCCGAGCCGCCTCTGTTCCTCGTCGACCGGTGGCTCGCGATGGGGAGCGTCGTACTCGCGTACACGTGGAAGGGCGCGTCGATCGCGGCGTTTTTCCTGATGGGCGGGCTCGCTCTGATACCGAAAGAAGTATTCGAGTCGGCGCGCGTCGACGGTGCGGGAGCGCTCCGGCGGTTTTTCTCGGTAACGCTGCCGATGGTTATGCCGACGGTGTTCGTCGCGCTTCTCTACCGCTCGCAGGACGCACTTCGGGTGTTCGACGTCGTGTACGGGCTTACCGGAGGTGGGCCCGGCACCGCGACCGACACGTTGAGTTCGTTCGCGTACACGTCGTACTTCCGCTACGCGCAGTTCGGACGTGCTTCGACGTACGCGGTCGTGACGTTCGCGCTCGTGGCCGCCGTCGGCATTTTCTACATCGGGCGTGTGCGGCGGAATTTCCAGTTCAGGGAGTAGGCGATGACAAAGAAAGGCCGCAGAACGACGCGCTCGGCCGTATCGGTTGTGATTCTTCTAGCCGTCGCGGTTTGGAGCCTCTCGCCTCTCGCGTGGCTCGTGATCACCTCTTTTAAACCGCTCGGTACCGAGTACCGGATTCCCGTCGAGTACTGGCCCGAGAACCCGACGCTCGAGAACTACCGGACCGTGATAGGCGAACGTTTCCGGATACAGCGATCGGTGTTCAACAGCTTTGTCGTCTCCACCGGCTCCATGATCGGCACTCTCGTTCTCGCGACATTGTCCGCGTACGCGATCGCACGGCTCAGGTTTGCGTTTCGGTTCCACACGTTGTACGCGCTTCAGATCGCCGGGATGATTCCGCCGATCGTCGTGATCGCACCAACCTTCGTCCTGATGCGTACCCTCGGCCTGATCCGCACGTACTGGGCGATGATCATCCCGAACATGGTGTACAGCGTGCCTCTCGCGTCGTTCCTGATCGCAAGCTACTTCGCGAACGTACCGTTCGAACTCGAAGACGCCGCAAAGATCGACGGTGCCGGGACATTGCGCACGATCACCCAGGTGATCCTACCGATCGCGGCACCCGGTATCTTCTCGGCCGGCGTACTCGCGTTTCTCGGCTCGTGGGGCGAGTTCATGCTCGCGAACACGGTCTCGATCGGCTCGGCCGCGGTCGAGACGGTCCCGGTCGCGATTCTGAGTTTCAGCCGCGCGTTCGAACTCCAGTGGAGCTGGGTCGCCGCGGGAACGGTCGTCGCGCTTCTCCCGATAATCGTCGCGGTGATGGTACTGCAGCGCACGATCGTGCGCGGTCTCGCCGGTGGCGCGGTGAAGTGACCGTCGGCAACCCGTAAAACCCCGCCGAAAGAAAAACGACACACATCGTTCACATTTCGTTCAAATGCAGGCTGTAAAGTATCACAAGATTCAGATATGGAGGTTGTGCGATGAAACGTACAGCGTTGATGGTGGTAGTCTTGATCGTCGCGGCCGCGGTTAGCGCGACCGCGCAGATGCAGATGCGCGGAGGCATGGTCGGTCGTTCGGCCGCACCCGGGGAAGATGTGGAACTCACGGGTCGGCTTCGGCTTGTGAAAGACGAGTTGCCGGTCTTGATCGTCGGAGCGACTGAGTACACGCTGCGCATCGCGCCGGCGCTGAGCGCCGAGTTCACGGTGAGCAACAACCAACAGGTGAGCCTGTCGGGATACCTCGTCGAGCGGACGTCCCGCGATCTTCTCGGGACATCACGAACCGTGATGGTGCAATCGATCACGATCGGGGCATCTACGTACGTGATGCCGCAAACCGCTGCGGGGATGATGCGCGGACGTGAGGCCGCACCGGCACAGCAGCCCGGCCGTATGATCGCGCCACCGCGCGGCGGCCGCCGGTAGCCTCGATAGGCCGAGTGACGAGACCGACGTCCGCCCGCTGTCGGGCGGGCGTCGGTCTCTCGTCGCACCGGTTCTTCCTCCCGTGGACGAGAGCGGCGCTTAGCCGCATACTACCGGTATGGCTGAACGCGTCCTGATCGTCGAAGACGAACCGGAGCTCAATACGATGATCCGTGATTACTTGACCGCGCACGGCTTCGCCGCCGAATCGGTCTTCGACGGTGCAGCGGCGGTCCGGTCGGTGTTTCAGAACCCGCCGGACATCGTCGTGCTCGATCTCAATCTGCCGCGTCTTTCCGGTCTCGACGTCGCGCGAACAATCACGTCACAATCAAAAGTCCCGATCATCGTCACGACGGCTCGTGGAGAGGAAGACGATCGACTCGAAGGATTTCTCTCGGGCGTCGACGACTACCTCGTGAAACCGGTCAGTCTGCCGGAACTGGTCCTCCGGATCACGGCGATTCTGCGCCGGACGAATCGGACCGCCGAGCTCGATCCGGCGGTGCGCGATGAGGCGCCGATACGCGTGGCGGATCTCCGGCTTGACCCGGCACGGCACGAGCTCTTCCTCGGCGAGCGACCGGTTGAGCTCACCGCGGTTCAGTTCGCGATCCTTGAGCGTCTCGCGCGGTCACCCGGCCGCGTCTTCACCCGCATACAACTGCTCCAAAGCTTCCAGGATCGCGCGTTTGACGGATACGAGCGTACGATCGACGTGCATATCAAAAACATCCGGAAAAAAATCGAGGACGACCCACGTCACCCGAAACGCATCGTGACGGTACACGGCGTCGGGTACCGGCTCGACGATCGACCCGGGGTTCGCGGAAAAGCGTCGCGCGAAGGAGCCGTCCGGTGAAACCCGGCATCGCGCGACACCTCGTGTTCAGTCACTTGCTGATGGTCGCGCTCGCGATCGGTGTCTTTGTCCTGGTTCTCGTCACCGTCACCGATCGGCAAGCGGCCGCCGCGGGGCTACGCGCCGACCAAGCGACCGCGACGCAGCTTGCACCGTGGATCGAGCGGTTTTACCGCGAGCGTGGATCGTGGCTGGGGTTTTCGCGCGCATTTGACGATTCACGGCTCGCTCTCCGGCCGCCGATGATGATGCCGCGTGGCGCGATGGTCCGCCGTGGTCCGTCCGCCGAGCACGAGCTACGCGTGTTGCTCGAGCAGCCGATCATCGTGTTCTCGCGCGCGGGTGACGTCGTCGTCGCGCGTGGCGTCACCGACCGAATCGTAGAAACCCGTCGCACCGAGTTGTCGCGCGCGGTTGTGATCGGCGACTCGGGTAATCCCGTCGGGTACCTCTTCCTCGGAGCGATGGCGAACCCGGACAGCAATCCGCTTCGCGTCTTGATCGCACGGACGACGCGCGCCGCGGCGGGCGCGACGTCGGTGGTCGTTCTCATCGCGGCGGCTCTTGCCTCGGTTCTCTGGACTCGCCGGCTTGTCCGGCCGCTGCGATCGCTCACCGCGGCGGCCGCGTCGATGGCGCGCGGTGAGTACGGAACGCGCGTCGTGGTCCCGGTCCGGCGCGACGAGATCGCCGACCTCGCGGGTAGTTTCAACGAGATGGCGACCGAGATCGAGGCGCAGGAGACCTCTCGCAAACGCTTTGTCGCCGACGCCGCTCACGAACTCAGAACTCCGCTTTCTTTGGTCGCGACGCGCGTCGAGATGCTCGAGTCGGGTCTGTACTCGCCGACGAGCGACCAGTGGCAGGCGTTGCGGAGCGGCGTCGGGAGAATGCAGCGCCTCGTCGATGACCTTCAGATACTCGCCCGAATCGAAGCACGCCGCGTGACTCTACGCATCGAGCCGATCGATACGCACGATGCGATCGCTCAAGTGATTTCCGCGTTCGAACCGGCGGCCACGCTGCGTAAAATCGGTCTGATCGTGATCACCGATCACAGCGACAACTCAACCAACAAACGGCCCGCGGTGCTCGCGGACCGCGAGCGCCTTCACCAGGTACTCTCGAATCTCGTCGACAACGCGATCCGATACTCCGCCGAGGGAGGAACCGTTCGCCTCGGCGCGGAGCCGGGTGAGCGGGAGGGCGAGCACGGCTTCACGCCGATGACGATCTGGATCGAAGACGACGGCCCGGGCATCCCGGTGTCCGAGCGAAAGCGCGTCTTCGAGCGCTTTGTCCGGCTCGACGAGGCGCGAGATCGGTCTTCGGGCGGCAGCGGCCTCGGCCTCGCGATCGTCTCGGAACTGCTGCAGCTGCAGAACGGATCGATTCGTGTCGAGGACGCAATGACCGGCACCGGCGCACGGTTCAGTGTTTCGCTACCGCGAGCCTGAACGGCGCCGGAGCACGACGTTCGCCCGATGACTGTTGCGGGTCTTCGCGCGAAACATTAAAGTGGATTTTGTCGACCAAACGAAATGACCAATACACGAGGAGCCACGATGACGCTGAAAGGGAAAACCGCTCTTGTGACCGGCGCCGGCAGGGGAATGGGCCTCGCCTTTTCGCGCGAACTCGCGTCCCGCGGAGCGACGGTATTCATGTGCGACGTAGACGGTGGGACGGTCGCCGCGGCGGCGGCGGAACTCGTCGAGCAGGGGCTTACTGTTGCCGCCGCGACGGTCGACGTCTCGAGCGAGGCCGACGTCAGAACCGTCGTCGCGCGCGCGGTGCGCGAGACCGGCCGAATCGATATCGTCGTGAGCAACGCGGGCATTCATCCGCTCAAAGGCATCGACGAGATCGACGTCGCCGAGTGGGATCAGGTTCTCGCGGTGAACGTGCGTGGATGTTTTCTTCTCTGCCGGGCGGTGTTGCCGCACATGCGGAGCCAAAAATACGGACGGATCATCAACATCGCGTCGGAAGCCGGCAAGAACGGCGGCACGATCTGCGCGCCGCACTACGCCGCGTCGAAAGGCGCGATTCTCGCGTTCACGCGAAACCTCGCGCGCGCGGTCGGCGCCGACGGAATCACCGTAAACGCGATCGCCCCGGGCCGGATCGCGACCGCGATGGCGGCTCAGGTCTCGGCCGAAGAGAACCAGGTCTACATCGACAAGAGCTCCGTGAAACGCCTCGGCGATCCCACCGACGTCGCGAACGCGGTCGCTTTTCTCGCGGACGAAAAATCGGGATTCATCACCGGCGAGACGCTGAACGTGAACGGCGGGACGTTGATGGATTGATTGTGCGACACAGCGCTCACCAGATCGCACCGCGGTAGTTGTCCTGGATGGTCCGGTCGCGCGTGAGCAGAAACGCTCCCACGAGCGCGGCGTGAGCGGTGATTATCCGGTCGAAAGGATCGCGTGTCCACGAGAA
>REEC01000076.1 GCA_007695285.1 Spirochaetaceae bacterium
GATACGCCATCAACACTGTACTCAGGCCCACGCGAGAATCAGAGTTCATTTTCGATTAAACGCGTTCCTCTATGCCGAATTCACACTGCCGATTGGCGGATATTCTAAGAACCAACGCTCTTGCCGGATGCGGGCGAAGGTTGGATACTATGGAAGATGGCGGCCCATACCGACCCCAAATTGACCACCCTCCTGAGTGGTTTGGTTTTCCCGGATGCCGTCGGAGGGAGTAAATGGAGAAACCGAATATCGTTTTTGTGTTCGCCGACGAATATCGCCGGCAGGCGGTGGGATTCATGGGGCAGGACCCAGTCCTGACGCCCAATATAGACGGGTTGGCCCGTGAGGGGGTGGTGTTTACCAACGCGGTGAGTAACTTCCCGGTGTGCAGCCCCTACCGGGCTATGCTGATGACCGGGAAGTACCCTTTCCGGAACGGCGTCCCGGGCAACTGCAACAACGAACGCCCCGACTGCTACTTAAGACCCGATGAGATTACCCTGAGTGACACACTCAACTCTGCCGGCTACTCTCCCGGGTATATCGGTAAGTGGCACCTCGAGTATCCTGAGGAGGAGACTTGGCCGTTTACAGAGGGACCGAGGAGCGACGGCCGAGTGTGGGACTCCTATACCCCGCCGGAGCGGCGCCACGGGTTTGACTTCTGGTACGCCTACGGCTGCTGCGACAGCCATCTGGATCCTCACTACTGGACCGGCAATGCGCCTATGGAGGAACGCATCGACCCGGGTGAGTGGTCGGTAAAGCACGAGACCGATATCGCCTTATCCTATATCAGGAACGAGAAGGGGGAACGGGATCCGGCGAAGCCCTTCGCTCTGTTCATGTCCTTCAATCCGCCACATATGCCCTTCGATCAGGTGCCGGAGGAATATCTACGGCTCTATGAGGATCGACCCGTGAGTGAATTATTGAATAGACCCAACGTGGTCCTCGAAGGAAAGGGAGCGGATGCTGCAAAAGATGCGTACGGCTACTTCGGTGCGGTCAGCGGCATCGACGATCAGTTCGGCAGGATCCTGAAGGTCCTGGACGAAGAGGGGTTGGCCGAGAACACCATCGTCATCTTCACCTCCGATCATGGAGAGATGATGGGATCTCACGGGCTGATGAACAAAGTTGTATGGTATGAAGAATCGTTCCTCGTTCCCTTTATCCTCCGTTGGCCGGCGAGATTAGGGCATAGAGTCGACGATCTCCTGATCGGCACGCCGGATATCTTCCCAACTCTGATGAATATGATCGGGAGTCCTGAGCTGGTGCCTGCGGGTGTGCAGGGGAGGGATCTCTCGGGCTGGGTGTTGAGTGATCAATCGGATCAAACTATGGTGTCACGGGCAACCGGGGAACCTCCTGCCCCTGTCGAAGACACTCCCCGTCCCGACGAGGTGCTCTACCTGTCGATACCGTTCCACGCCTCCGGCGCCGACAGACGGGGTGTGCGAACCGGCCGTTACATGTACGTGGTCGAACGGATTGACGGAGAGCAAAACCGATACCTGTACGATTACCGAGAGGACCCATACCAGATGACCAATCTGATCGGCACAAAACCGGAGGTAGAACGGGATCTTGATCTGCGACTCGCCCGACTGCTCCACGAGACGGGAGATCCCTGGCACGAATCCCGAGGCGATGACATCTGAGGACACGTTTCTTGTCAAACCGAAACGTTGGGAAAATAATGAACAGACTCCCCGAAGTCCGGGAAAAACGACAGTCACAAAAAGGAGCCTCCGAATGCCGTCACGAAAACCAGTCATCCGCCAAACAACAACCGACAAAGCCACAGCTCGGCCAGCCGCCTCTCGCCCGGCTGCGTACCAGCCCGCCTCAGCGCTCTGGAGCGTGTTCCGCCCCGCGAACGCGCCACACGCGTTTCGCTCGACGAGCCCAACCGACGCCGCCGCGTGGCAGAACTCGACGCGCGCGGAGCTCGCGCGCTGCATCGGGCTCGATACGATCGCGCGCATCCACGACGCCGGAACCGGCCGTGAGGGATCGGCTTCGGCCGCCGACCCGCGCGGGCCGGCGCGTCGGGCGACCGAGGCGAAACCGCCGCGTGCGCGAGTGATCGAACGGGTCGAGAAGCCGGACTACGTGCGCGAGAAGGTCGTGCTGACGATCGGTCGAAAGACGTCGATGCCGGTCTACCTGCTGTTGCCGAAAAACGCCACATCGCCGCCGCCGGTTGTCGTCGCGTTTCACGGGCACGGGTACGGCGTCAAGGACATCGTCGGGCTCTGGGAGGACGGCGCCGAGCGCGATACTCCCGACGGTTACCACAGGGATTTTGCGGTCGAGCTCTGCCGGATGGGCTTCGCCGTCGCGGCGCCGGAGATCTCGTGCTTCGGCGAGAGGCAGACGGATTTCTCGTACCTGAACACGACGATCGGACAGCCGGTTCCGACGACGTGCGCGCACACCGCGATGCTCGCGTTTCACCTCGGAATCTCGGTCGTCGGGCTCCGCGTCCACGACGGAGTTCGGCTCGTCGATTACCTCGAGACGCGCAAAGACATCGACGCGGCGCGGCTCGGCGCGATGGGAATCTCGGGCGGCGGGATGCACACGTTCTTCTCGACGTGCCTCGATCCACGCATCTCGGCGTGCGTCGTGAGTGGCTACTTTGCGGGGTTCCGGAACAGCATCCTCGCGATGCACCACTGCCCGTGCAACTTTGTACCGGGACTCGCGGAGTTCGGCGAGATGGCGGATCTCGCGGGATTGATCGCGCCGCGGCCGATGCTCGTCGAGGCGGGCACGTACGACCCGATCTTCCCGATCGACGCGGTGAAGGCCGAGGTGAAGCGCGCACGCGCGGTGTTCGGCGCGTTCGGAGCGCGGGACGCGGTGCAGACCGATTATTTTGAAGGGCGGCACCGGATCAGCGGACGGCGCGCGTACGGATTCCTCGCCGAGAAGCTCGGGCTCACGTAG
>REEC01000127.1 GCA_007695285.1 Spirochaetaceae bacterium
TTCCTCGATGTCGTCGGTCGCAAGCTCCGGTGCGTCGGGCTCGATGAAAGCAACGTGGCCGGTCCAGCCGGGGCCGCTGTAACACACGTCGCATCCGCCGACCTCGTCGATCATCTTCTGGTAGTCCCCGATGTTACGGTTGGTCGGCCCGACGATCTGGGACTCCGGTGGCCGGAGAATCGGATCAAGCTCCGAGTAGAAATACTTTTTGAACGCGTGCATGAACCCGCGATCGTACGACTCGGGCGCGATGTTCCCGTCCTGGTCCGCCCACTCGTCCATGATGAAGACGTGAAGCTTGCTGCAGTCAACACGACAGTCGTTCAGCGCGGTCGCGAGAAGTCGATACGCCGGGTTGGGATTCCCAAGAATCAAGCAGATGGGTCGCCCTGCAAGCGACGCCTCCTGAATCCGGCGAAACTTGTCAAAAATCGCTTTCCATCCAATCACGGCATCCGGAAGGATCGAGATCTGGAAATCGGGGTTTTCGTGTTTTGTCAGTTCGGAGACAGGTATCTTCCGCACGCGATCACACGCGGCTTTGTCCCGGAACGGGATGAACTCCGACGGCTCGAACGTAAAGGTTTCTCCCATAATCTACTGTCCTTTTTGTGAGTGATTAATGATCTATCGTCATGTCCACAGTTATGAACATGGTCGAGAACGCTAACACGCGCGTTACTGTATGTCAAGACGGCAATGCGGCAATGCGGCGTCTCGTTGCCCGCCCGACGGACGCCGATCGAAAACGAGTAACCACGCGAGGCCGCCGAACCCGATCATCACGAACGAGCCCGCGGGAAAAACCATCACGATCCACATGGCTTCGGCCCCAAGCCGCTGAACCGCGATACCGATCGCGTTCATCGTGACAAAACTCAGGACGCCGGTGATTACGCCGGCGGTAGCCATTGCGGTACCAAATCGTTTTCGTTCGCACCGCATCAGCGTGCTCACCATAGCGGGGAATTCCGCCGACCAGAAGAATGCGCCGACAACGTATCCGCCGGCTATCAAAACGTACTCGCGCGACACGATCCCGGCCGAGAGCACCGCACCGCCGACGATCCCCGGGAGCACGAGAAAAGCGCGCCGGCCGACGCTGTCAGGAAGCGCTGCGACGGTGATTCGCGCGAGCGCGTACGCAAGTGAGTAGCCGGACACGATGACCCCGGGAGCGATTGGTCCTTCCCCCATACTCTCGAGGAAGCGCGCCATCCAGTTGAAAAGCGCTACGTCACACACCCCGTGGGCTGCGATCAGAAATGCGAGTGAAACCGACCGGGCGGAAATGCCGGCCCCCGCGCGGGTTCGGCGCCTCGCGTCGGTCGCCGCTGTGACCAGGCGCCGACCGACGGGAGGCGGCGCGCGGTAGATGAACCCGGCGGAAACCAAGAGGGCCCCGGTGATCACGAAAGGAACGTGTAGAACGTGTGCGAACGTAACCACTTCGCTCGCGGCCGCGAGCGCGAGCAGGGCCTCCGCGAGAATCGGGAAGACGATTCCGCCGATACTCGTCGACGCGAGATTGAGTGAGATGACGCGGCGCTGGTGTTTCGGGAAAAGCTTTCCGAGGTATGCAGTCACGGCGATCGCGAGCGGCGCGGTGAACAACCCGGAGACCGCGAGCGCGAGGACAAACGCCGCGTACCGGGCACCGCCGAATGCGGCGATAAACATCGCGGCGCCAACACCGGTTACGCAGACGCGGATCACGCGGCGGGGGCCCAGCCGGTCAATTATCCGGCCTCCGAAAAGCACGCCGAGGAGGCCGGTCACGGCGCCGATGCTGAACAACATACCGAAACGGCCGTCTCCGATCGTCAGATACTCCATGAAATGGCTGCGGAAGACCGGAAGAATATCTCTGTGGCCGGCAAGGATCGCAACACCGGTCACAGTGGCGGCGAAAAAAATCCGTGTCGGACGGCCGGCGACTGACCAGGATGCGTTATTTCGGACAGTCTCGCTCGCGGTCTCCACAGATTCTCCTTTTCACCGGGCCCGGACGAGGCTACTCCTCGGCGTAAGACGAAAATATTCGGATACGCGCGGTAACCTTGTTGACTCGAGGCCCCGTTTTGCGCGATTCTCGTATAGTCATATAACGTTATACCCAAAAAAGGAAGAGTAAATGGAGCTAAAACCGCTAAAACTCGGAGTTATCGGTCTGAGCGAGGGCAACGGCCACCCGTACTCGTGGTCGGCGATCGTCAACGGTGATTTCTCGATGGGGCACATGAAGGACTGCGGGTTTCCCGTCATTCCGGCGTACCTCGACGCGAACAGGGAAACCCTCGGCGTCGATTACGCCGAGGTCACGCACATCTGGACGCAGGATCGCGCTGTTTCCGAACACGTCGCGGCCGCAGCCGGGATTCCGACGATCGTCGAGAAGATGGAAGACATGATCGGCTCGGTAGACGCGGTGCTGCTCGCGCGCGACGATCCGGAAAATCACGTAGCAATGGCGAAACCGTTCGTCGACGCGGGTGTGCCGATCTTCATCGACAAGCCACTCGCGTTCTCCCGGGACGATCTCGAGTGGTTCGCGACAAAAATCGGCGAGGGGAAATTCATTATGTCGAGCTCCGCTCTGCGGTACTCACCCGGGGTACAGGCCAACCGCGAGCGCATTCCCGAATTGGGCGCGCTGCAACTCGCGGTCGCTGTAGGTCCAAAAGACCTGCGCAAGTACGCGGTTCATTACCTCGAGGGGATGCTCGCGCTTCTTGACGATCCTGTCGTGGCGGCGGTGAAACACGTCAGCGGCGCGTCGGGAAAAGACGTGTTGCACCTTGAGTTTGACAACGGAATGCTCGGCGTAATCGGCGTGTTCAAGAACATTGCGGGTGGCGAACTGAACATCTACGGAGCGGGCGGGACGCTCTCGGTAATGCACGGGGGTGCATACACCTCGTTCCGGAATCATCTGGTCGAGGCGATCCATTGCTTCAGAACCGGGAAGTCACGGCTACCGTTCGAGAAAACATGGAACGTAATTGCGACGTTATGCGCCGCGCGAGAGAGCCTGGAGAATGGGGGCGCACGCATCGAGGTGGGGTCGTACAGCGGCTGAGCGAACCAACAGGAAAAGGGGAAACGGGAGAATCATGGAAACGACAGAGTTGTTGAGTCTGGATAGCAAAGTGTGCCTCGTGACCGGTGGCGCCGGGAAGTATGGAGTGTGCATCGTCGAGGGGCTCGCCGAAGCGGGCGCAACGGTGATAACCGCATCGCGCAACCTCGACGCCGGAGAAAACTTCGCAAACTCGATGAGAGAGCGCGGGCTCGACGTACACGCTCGCGCGGTTGACCAGGCGGATCACGACACCGTTGTCCGGTTGAAAGCTTCGATCGTCGAGGATTTCGGCGGGCTCGATGTCTTCGTGAACAACGCGGTAGCACGACCCGTTAGCGGCGGTTGGGACGGCTTCACGGTGGATGCGCTCTCCGAGTCGATGCGCGTCAACGCGGTCGGGATGATCGATATTACACGCGAAATGGCCGAGCTCATCGCGCGGCGCGGCGGAGGAACGATCGTGAACATCGCTTCGATGATGGGGATGTTCGGCCCGGACCTCTCCAACTACGACGGAACGGATATGGGAACGCCGGCACCGGACTACTTTTTTCACCGCGCCGGCATGATCAACTTCACGCGGTACCTCGCGCACGTTCTCGCGGACAAGAAGATCCGCGCGAACTGCATAAGCCCCGGCGGCCTTCGGTCTCCCGGGCAGCCGGACCGTTTCGTGGAGAATTACACGAAGAAGGTCATGGTCGGCCGCCTCGCCGATCACGACGATATCAAAGGCGTCGTCGTGTTCCTCGCGAGCGAGGCTTCTCGATACATCACGGGAGAGAACATACTCATGGACGGCGGGATGCACTGCTGAGCCCGGAAGCCTGGGAGCGTGCGCACCGTTCACGAACGACACGGAGGATTTTTTGACCCCAAGAGAACGCGTCCAGGCGGTTTACCGCGGCGAGAGGCCGGACCGGGTTCCCCTCATTCTCGATCTATCGCACTGGTATAAAAAAAACTATGCGCGTCCGTTCGACCTTTCCGGCTTCACGGCAGTCGAACACGATTTGGTCGAGCTCCACAAATCGGTCGGCGCAGTCGCGTACGTCGAGATGGGAAGTTTTTTCTCGCTCGAGTTCACCGCACCGGGTATTTCGGTCGACCGATGGACAGAGAACGGCGTCTTCCACACTCGGATCACGACGCCGAACGGCGCGATCGAGGAAAGGCGGGTGTTCAACGAGGCAAGCTACTCGTACGCGATAGAGAAGTATTTGCTCGACAGCGTCGATGATTTCCCGGTCGTGTGCGCGGTGATGGACAACTGCCGCGCCAGACCGAACTGGCAGCTCTATCGAGCATGGGAAAAAGCTCTCGGCGAGTACGGTTACATCTACGCCGCACTTCCCTATTCCGGACTCGGTTATCTCATCAGCCGATACTTCGGCGTCGAGAACACGATCTACACGGCATTCGATCACCCGGACGAGACGCGCGCGGTGATCGAAGCGGTCAATCGCGCAAACCTCCGGATCCTGGACGAGCTGCTCGACGGTCCGTTCGAGACGGTGTTCATGAGCGATAACTTCGACAGTAACGTTCAGACGAAAGAGCTTTTTGAGACGTACTCGCGCGCCTACTACGCAGAGGTTGCGCGAAGGGCGCACGCAGCCGGAAAGCATCTCGCGGTCCATGTCGACGGAGAGATGCGTGGAGCTCTGAGCTGGATGCGCGACGCAGGGGTCGATTGTATCGACGCGGTCACCCCGGCACCGATGTTCAGCCTGACACCACGGGACGCGCGTAAAGAGGCCGGCCCCAACCTTATTCTCTCCGGAGGTATTCCGCCGACGGTGTTCGGGTCGATGGGAAGCGACCCGGAGTTCGAGGACTCGGTCAAATCGTGGCTCGAGACAAGAGAAGAATCACATAGTTTGTTTCTTGCCGCCGGCGATCAGGTTCCGCCCGACGCGCCGTTTCACCGCATTGCGGCGCTCGACGGCCTTGTCGAGCGTTTCGGCCGATACTCGTGATCGGCTCAGGCGTTCAGTATCCTTTATCCCAGTCCGGTTCGATGTTCCGCGCGTTCGATTCGGAAATGTAGCAATCGGTTCTGAGTTCTTGGTGAATCGACGTCGGCACCCGGGGCGTGACCGGCCCGTGCGTGACAAGCCGTGCCATCAAGCGCTGCCACGACGTCGCGGTTCCGTGGACCGTGAGCGCGATCATATCCATGCGGTACTTCGACGCGATAACCTCTTTCGGGCCGATTGTCGCCGCCTTCGGTGGCACGATCGCGAGGTCACCGCTCATCCCGAAACACCCGTGAAGCGAGTTCTGCGCGAGTGTAAACGGACTGAGCGTCACGATCCGCGGTCCAAACGTACGCCACTCGTCGAGAGGCGCGTCGAATTCCGGCGCATCGGGTTCGATAAACGCGAGATGGCCGGTCCAGCCCGGACCGCTATAACACGCGTCCGCGCCTCCGGCGTCCTCGATCATCTTTCCGTACTCGGCTATGTTCTTCGTCGTGGGGCCGATTATCTGACTCTTTTTCGGCCGGAGTTCGGGGTCGATTCTGTTGTACAGATGATCGTATAGCGCGTGCATAAAGCCGTATTTCCACTCAACAGGAGCGACGTCGCCGTGCTCGTTGGCGTACTCGTCCATCGCAAACACCGTGACATGCGAGCAATCGACGCGAAACGTGTTGATCAAGTGCGCCACTTTCCGGTACGACGGGTTAGGGTTCGGCAGGATAAAAACGAGCTTTCGACCCTCGTCGCGTGCGGCCACGATGCGGTGGAACATGTCGGTGACGAAAATGTTTTCGACTTCATTGTCCTTCACGACGCGAATACGGAAATCGGGATTCGTGTGTCGTTCAATCTGCTCGCGCGTAATCGCGCGAACGCGATCGAGAACCTCTTGGTCTCGAAACGGAACCCAGTGTGACGGTGCGTATCGAAACTCGTCCATAGCTTTCTCCTCCTCCAGAGACTGTCTCACGCTTTGGGCCTGATCGTATCTCGGCATAACAGGACCCGCCGGCCACGAGCGTTTTTACGCGGGTGTCTTCCCTGTCCGGGATCGATCAGACAAGCCCTCCGCTGAAGATGGACGCAACTGAATCGAAATACGTGGTCAAACCTACCACGTCCGCACCGACACTGATGTATCGATACCCCATTTCGGCTATCTCTTTCACGGTGCCCGGCCCCGCGACCGTTGCGGCTATTTTTGAGTTCTTCCGGCAGACGTCGGCGATAAGTTTTCGCACCCGAGCTATCTCGGGATGCGACATATCACCCGGAGCGCCGATAGCCTGGCTGTAATCACCCGGTCCGAAATGCACCATGTCCACGCCGGGCAGAGCGGCGATCTTCTCGAGATCGGGCAGAGCTTCAGGGTCCTCGATCTGATAACACACGAATCGTTCACGATTCGCCTGTTCGATGTAATCGGTCATACCGATCCTGCAGTATGCGGCATCCTGGTTTCCCCCGTCGATCGGCCTTCGGCCGATAGGGTGAAATTTCGTCATCCGGACCGTGTACTCGGCTTCCTGAAGACTCATTACGTGCGGAACCATGATTCCGGTTGCATCGGCCTCGAACGGTCGGATCAGGTCGCTGTAAGACCCTTTTGCGACACGAACCATGACGTCCGTATCGTAATTTTTGGCCGTACGGACACAATTCTCTACCGTCGCCCAATCAGTCGGCACGTGTTCCATGTCGATCCAGACAGAGTCGATCCCGGACTGCGCAGCGATCTCGACCACACGCGGATCAGCAAGGTTTAGTTTTACGCAGCCGGCCACGCCACCTGCCGCGATCTTTCGCAACACGCGGCTCGTACGCATTTGCATCGTAGTTACTCCTTGACGACGGACTTAATGGTATAATATTATGCCATATTCGACGCCGATGTACAAGCATTTGATCGCGCCATCGGTGCAAGGGAGGACTAATTATGAGAACGATTGAGAAGAACACCAGAATCAACGCAGAACACGGCGTTATCTGCGCGTTCCCGAAAGACTTTTTCGGTTACTTCGCGTGGCCGTCGGTCGCGCGCGACGCCGCCGGAACGCTTTTCGTCGGCGCATCCGGACTCCGGAACCGACACGTCGGACCGTTTGGACGCGTCGTGTTCATGCGCAGCACCGACGAGGGAAACACCTGGACGACACCGCGCGTGATTCACGACAGCCCGCTCGACGACCGCGATACCGGCGTGGTGTGTTACCCCGACGGACGGCGTATCGTCGTGTCGTGGTTCACCCTCGATATGAAAAGATACATGGCACGAAGGAAAAAAGCCGATACAATCGATGACAAAACATCGGCGTTGATAGAACGTGGCCTCGGCTGGATCACCGACGAAGGCGTTGCGCTCTCGTTCGGATCGTGGACCAAGACGTCCGAGAACGGAGGAATCACGTGGTCGGACTCGGCGCGTTCACCCGTCACCTCGCCGCACGGACCCGTCTTGCTCAAGAACGGAAAGCTACTGTACTTCGGAAAGCAGTTTCCGACGGATCCGGACGCGTTGCCGGCCGGAGGCGGTGGAATCCAAGCGGTCGAAAGCACGGACTTCGGGAAGTCGTGGACTGAACTCGGAACCGTTCCGCTCTGCGCCGACACCGTCGAGCAGAACTACCACGAACCGCACATCGTCGAGCTTGAAAACGGGCGGCTCGTCGGGTTGATCCGTGTTCAGAATTTCGGCGACGAGAAGATCGGAAACCCGAACGTGCCCCATTTTTCACTCGTCCAGACCGTGAGCGACGACGGCGGCCGGACATTCTCTCGGGCCGAACCGCTCGGCTTTCACGGTTCACCCGCGCACATCGTGCGGCACTCAAACGGGGTGCTCGTCTCGGTTTACGGATACCGTGAGAAACCGTACGGCGAACGCGTCGCGTTGAGTCGCGATGGGGGCGAGACCTGGGAGTATAACCAAATCCTGCGAGACGACGGTCCGGACGGAGATCTCGGATATCCGGCCTCGGTCGAACTCGACGACGGTAGCATCTTCACGATTTACTACCAAAAGCCGTCCTCGGTCGACGACAAGTGCGGGCTGATGTGGAGTCGGTGGCGCCTGCCGTAACGGGACGATGTCGCGTTACGATACGCTCACGCCGTACGCGTGCAGCGTATCGACCATTGCGAGGATGTTTTCCGCCGGCGTGTACGGCTGTATACAATGCGTCGGGCAGAACACGAAGCCGCCGCCCGGCGCGAGTATCTCGATTCGCTCTTTGACTTCGTCCGCGACATCGGCAGGGCTGCCGTTTTGCAGGGTCTCGGTATCGCAACCTCCGCCCCAGAACACGAGTTCGGAACCGAAGTCCCTTTTGAGGTCACGAGGGTCCATCCCTCGCGCAGTCGTCTGGAGCGGATGAAACACCCTGACGCCGATTTCGATCAAGTCCGGAAGAAGCGGTCGGACTGCGCCGCACGAGTGGTACACAACCGTGACGCCGTGCGACTGGATAAACTCGATGAGTTCTTTCTGGTACGGTCGAACAACGCGGCGGTACACTTCAGGCGACACGATTAGGCTATCCTGCGTCGCGACGTCGTCGGTCATCCACACGGTTTCGATCCGGTGCCCGATAGCCGACAGCAGCGCGTCGTACCCGGCAAGCTGGTGATCGACGATCCGCCGAAGAAATCCGTGGATTGCCTCTTCTTCGCACATCACGTCGATCATGAACTGCTCGAACCCCCTGAGATACCACGCGCGCTCGAATACCCCCGCTCCGATCAGGTCGCTTGAGACCGAGAATTCGGTTCCTTCGGAGAGCTGCTCCGCCTGTGCGCGCGTTTTCTGGGCGATCTCGTCGTCGACGAGATCCGGGAACGTGACCGATCGTAGCTCGTGCACCTCGGCGTTCGCGAGAGGCGGAGTGTCGAGCTCGTGGTACAGCGTGCCGCATCTCTTTCTCCACGGCACGCCCCATCGATCGACGAAGACACTGTCTCCGTTCTCATTTTTCCACGCATCGGTCTTGATCCAACGCACCCACCGCGTGTCGATCCTTAGGCGGGCAGCTACCGGCTCGTCAATCACCGCATGACTGCGGAGAAAACACGTGGATTCAGAGTCGAGGCCGAGGTATTCGACAAGATCACGGTATGCCTCGATCTCGATAGCGGTCGATCGTCCACCGAGATCAAGCGGAACTCGGTCGGGTTCACGGTGTGAAAGGGTCGTACGGACGCGTTCGCGCGGAGTCATGCGACGGGCCTCCGATCGATTCTCGAGTACGACAAGGTCTTCCCGGTCTCAATCGCACGCGTCGACGCAACATTCATCGAGCTTACCCCCTACGGCAACCGTACTGTGGTTCGCCATGTACAAACCGACGGGAAGCCGGTCGGTCTGCCGAAGACGCGACGCGGCGAACACTCGTTCTCTCGACGTCATTGCCGAGCGCCTCCTTCTCTACCTCGCGAAATCCGGTACTCCGGCAGGTCCAACGGATACGCGCCCCATCGCGCGCCCGCATCGAGGAAGATCCGAACGTTTTCTACGGGTATCCCTTGGTGAAACGAGTGATCGGTCGCGAGAATATGGCCTCCTCCGACGGCCGCAGCTCGAAGAGTCTCGATGACCGCGTCTTCGATCGCGTCATGGTCGGCCGACGGCATGATGTTCGTCGAGTCGACGTTTCCCATCAATGCGACAGAATCCCCGTATGACGCCTTTACCGAAGCAATGTCCATTCCCGCGGAAACCTGGACGTTGTTGTAACAATCGATGCCGCCGTCGACAAGCTCACCGAGCACCGCCGCGATGTTACCGCAACTGTGGAACACGACCGGAACCCGCGTCTCGTGTATCATCGCGAGTTGCTCAAAAAGCGGAGGAAGGAAAAACCTCCGCAAGTCATCGGGCGAGATAATCGTCCCGGTGTTCTGCCCCAGGTCGTTTGCGATAAAGACCGCGTCCGCGCCCGCTTCCACCGCCATTATGGCGCACTCGCCCCAGTACCGCGACAGCGCACGACTCATCTCGAGCACGAACTCGGGATCATCGTACAGAGCTATAGACAGATTCTCGATCCCCATCGCGATGTTCATCGTCGAAAACGCGCCCCTCACGCCCGCGACGACCGCGATGTCGTCGCTCCGTCCCCGATGCGCCACCGAGACCGCGGAACGAATTTCCCGGTATCGGTGTTGCTCCCGAACATCGGGAAGAACTACACGAGCCCAGTCGTCGCGTGAAACGATACCGGGTTTTGTCGGCATCGCGAGCGGCCACGACGCGTCACTCACGCGGTACTCCACGCCGTACTCGTCAAGAAATGTCGTGGCGTCGCGCCAGTCCCGCTCTGATGCGATTATTCCGGTGTAGAATCGGTCGACAACCATGCACGCGTCCATCCCAAGAGCGCGCGATAATTGAGCGTGTGGGCGGCCTTCGGAGAGTCGGTTTTCCGCGCCCAGTACCTCCCGGAAAAGCGCGGGATTGTTCGGAACGTCAAATACCGGGACACGGTCGGTCGGCTCGCGGCGCAGCGCACGAACGAAACGCTCGAGCGGTGTCATCTCGGTTAGCATCGAACTGTTCCTCCTCGCGGGCACCACCATGCGCGCGATGCGTCACACCGTGTCGTACAACAACTGAACCGCCGCGTCGACGAGTTGTTCGCCGCTTCTGCCGGTGAGCATCGAAGCGCCGGTCTCGTACCCGCCTTCGGCGTACGCGCGTGCGGTCGCCGCGTACCCGGGCAACCCGCCATTAGCGAGCGTGATCACGAAACAGTTCGCGAACGGTGCCCGAAACTGGACCGCGATCCCGAACTCGACGAAGAGCTCCCCGGGCAGAGCCACGATGCGCGTCTCGCCGATCCCGATCACCTGAACTTCCGATGGGGTGTTTTCATTGAGAACCATGAGCTCGCCGCGCTCGTGTAACAACATGAGACTCAAAGTGTCCTCGGCGCCCAGAAATCGAAGCTCGGCGTTCCAAACCTCGGGCTCGGCAGCCCCGGAGTCGCGGAGTTCGTGCCACGCGCGTCGCAGAGACTCAACGCGGTCGACAATCTCGGCTTTCGGCGGAAACTTCCTAAGTTCAAGCTCGATCTCGCGAGACCGAACCGTGAGCGGCAGATCACTCCGGTACTGCATCTCCGAAAGCACCCGCTCCGCTTCACCGGCAATCGCGGTACCGACGCGTTCAGCCTCAGCGAAAATCTTCCCGGACCGGAAGAAGCGGGGGCTTTGGTTGCCCGCCGCGCCGAGCGCGAAGAGAAACACCGCGTCCGGCGCCGCCGTACGGAAGTGCGATCGGATGTACCCCGGGTAATCGGCGGAGACGAGCACGTTGTCCGAATGGAGAAAGGTCGGGTGGAGCGAGTACTTCACGAGGACGGCTCGCACGGTACCGTTTGAGTCCTTGACGCCGATCGTCCAGACCTCGGGATCGGCTAATCCCATCGGTTCACGACGGTTACCGCCGACACCGTTTTCACGTCCGCAGAACCCCTTGGCGATACCGATCTGTGCGGAAAAAGCGCCGGCTACGGCACTGCGGACTACATCGACCGCAGCGCCGACGACGATCGAGACGTACTCTTCATCGGGCGCGGTACCGGTCTCGTACGCATCCATCGTCATGCTATGCGCGACTCGAGGAGATGAGTGCGAGTGCGAACACGAGACCATGATGTGCCGCTCCGGTACGCCGGTCGCACGAGAGGCTTCACGCCGAATCCGCGCAGCGTTTGCCTTTGAAATGGCGATGACGTCGACCGTAACGAGCGCGAGTCGCGTAGAACCATCAGAAAGATAGAGACACGACGCGAAAAGGCGGTCGTGAATACCCTCATTCGGACGCGGGTGATGCGGATAACCCGCGAGCGAGACCCCGAGCGGCGGAGAAATATCGCATTCGGCGGTACCGGCCGACAACTGGTGTTTCACAATCGCATACCTCTTGGTCTTTCGCCACGACCTGCGCCGCGGCGTGGTCTACTTCACCCGGCTTACCGCGGCGGAACCGAGCCACGCTTCAGGAGCCGTACCGGCCATACTCGTCCGGACATCCGGTGAAACGGCACGCAGAACTTCGACCTCGGCTTTGTACGTGAATATCAGATCGATAGAGCCGTCCGACCAGCTCATAAATGGGTTGTCGGTTCCCCACATATACCGGTCGCCGAGAATAGCGTATACGGCCTCCAACACTTGGCCCGGATCCGCGTAGTCGGCGTCGACCCTCTCGTCCGCACGCGCGACCGCAGGGCTGTCTTCACGCGCGAGAGCACAATGCGCAAGGTGCGCCGAACAGTCTACCCAGACGTTTGGCATCGAGGCGGCCTCGGCAAGAAAGCCCGAATGGAATCTCAGCGAATGCGCCAAGTTGAAACGGACACGTGGATACTTTTTCGCAACCCGGATGCAGTCCGCGACTTGCGCCCACGGGTCATCAGGATGTACCGCTGTGTGAATCACGACCGGGAGATCGTGCTGCTCGGCAAGCTCCATGAACGGGCGTCCGTTATCGAGAAGTTCCGCTATCGGCGACTGAGTCACGGTGGTCTGTGTCTTGAGCCCGTTCGTCCGCGCTACGATCGGCATGAGATTCGCCATTTGTTGTTCGACGCAGCGCGCCGGGTCGAACATCGCGAAGAAGAGAAGCCGCCCGGAATCGTCGCGCTGCTCGATTTCGCGCAAGAGCAGTTGATTCTCCCTGTCGTACGGAACGCGTCCGGGAAGAAGCTCGAGCTTACCGGCCGCCGAAAAAGCGTATGGGTCGAACGCACTTGATACGACAAACGGAAATGCAACGGCGCGATCGATTCCGTGCGCGTCCATGTGCCCGAGGAGCGCCTGCGCAGTCTCCGCATACGGCCAAAACCCTCGGAGGTAGAAAGCAAGATCGAGTCCGACATGAGTATGGACATCGTACGTCATCGCGGTTCTCCGTTATTCGCCTCGTATCGCCGGACAAGCCCGACGTTTTTTGAGCCTGGCACCAAGCGTTAAGAGCGTTACATACCCGCATGACTGTATTGAGAAAACCGAGCCGGGTCAACCGCCGCACCCCCCGCGAGGATCGCGTCGCTCGATCCATAGCTCATCACGCAGGTTCGACTCATGATCAAAAATGGGTTTGTGGATGGCTGTCGCACAAACACGAGACCTTTTTCCGTTTTCATGCGATAATCAATGTATCATGGAGCAATCGACAACAACGCAAGCCGCGTATCGCAGGATATATAACGTCCTGAAGGCCCAGATTCTCTCGGGCGAGTACCCCGAGGGAGAGCAGATACCGACCGAGCAGGAAATCTGCACCCGTTTTGAAGTGTCGCGCATTACCGCACGACACTCGCTCCGATTGCTTCAGGATGAAGGGCTCGTCGTGAGGTCGGCCGGACGAGGAACCTTTGTCCGAACGACTGCCCCTCATAAAATCCCTATCGTCGAGGGTGACTACATCCGTTCGGTCCATCGTGATGCGCCTAACCTATTCAGAAAACTCGTACGCAGAGAACGAACGGAACCCCCGCGACAGGTGAAAGACACTCTCGGGTTGCTCGACACCGAAGAATGTGAGGTTTTTGAACGCGTCGACATAATCGACGACGTTCCAATCGCATATGACCGCGTGTATCTCCCGTGCCGGTTTTCGATGGAATACGAACAGGAACTCTTAACCGCAATCGATTTTCTCCCGCGGTGGCTTGCCACCGAAGGCTTTCAACGCTCCACGATCCGCGAGGTGACCGAGGCGGTCCGCCCGGACGAGCATTCGATACGACTTCTGGAAATAGTACCCGAGCAGCCGTTGCTCCTCACCACTGACATAATTACTAGCGAAAGAGGAACTCCGCTCATGCTCGTCGAGACGTTTTACCGCGGGGATCGGATTCAACTTGTCTCGACCGGTACCGCCGAGAGCATTTTAGAGCACCGGCACGAGTAATTGAGTGCGACAATGTGGTGTTCGCTTCGGTTCATCCGGAATGCGTGACGGTCGCGCTCTCGGCCGTAGCTTGGGAGACAAGCTGCCACCGGTCGCCACGATAAAACGTCTCGACAAACATCACAGCAACGTTCGAGGTGGAGAAAACCACCTCGGTCGTTGCCATAATCGGCTCAGTCGCGTGGATCCCAAGCGCTTTACCGATCTGCTCGGAAGGCAGTACGGCCTCGATCGTCTGGCGGATATGCGACAGGACGATGTTCTCGGCCTTGAGCCATAGCGCGAGAAACTCGACGGACTTCAACATCGAGTCCGAGAGCTTCCGACCGTACTCATGCGGGATAAAAGTATTGTCTAACGCGATCGGGAACGAATCGAGCGATTCCTCCCTCGACGC
Source organism: Spirochaetaceae bacterium (assembly GCA_007695285.1). GTDB lineage: Bacteria > Spirochaetota > Spirochaetia > DSM-27196 > PXBQ01 > PXBQ01. Next base: position 14,379 of record REEC01000127.1, read on the forward strand.
GATTACGCACACGTCGTGCTTGAGTAATCCAAGTGCCCTGCGCACATAATCCGGCGGCTGCGCGGAGTAGCGCGATATCAACCTTCGATCGAGATTCTTCGCTTCGGTTTGGACGGCGCCGGCGAAATCGCCGTCTACGATCGGAATTTTCCGGGGAGGGAGAGGACGGACGACGGTTCCGCACCGGGGGCGCCGCTCCACGTAACCGTCGCGCTGGAGAAGCATCAATGCGTGCCGGGTCGTTATCCGCGACACACCGAACCTCTCAGAAAGCTCGCGTTCGTTGAGTAACCGCTGTCCGGGAAGATACTCGCCGGAATGAATACGTTCGCGGAGAACGTTGTAAAGACGTTGATATGTCGTATCCGGCATTCGACAGCCCTCTTTCGAGTCGTATACGCGTTACGCAAGTGATTCCACGTTAGTCCACTATAATATCACTCATGTACCGCCGCGGCAAATCGACCGATAATGACCGCGCCGGCCCGACGACGCAGTTATTCTCGGCGTTGAGCGCCTCATTCGATTTCTAGGTACGTCCCCGCGATGAATCGTGTGCCGCCCTGGTTGAAGTAGTAGACCGAGAGCACCTTGCCGTCTGCGGTCAAGCACGACCACGGATACCCGATATCGCGACTGCCCCCGTCTTCACGCAGGACGACCTCTTCCGTGTCGTATGCCGTGCACTCCGGGTCGAGCACACGCGCCCGAACGCCAAACGGTTCGTGCCGATATCCGTACACCAAATAGACTCTTTTGTCGGGGAGCTGAAGCGCGTGGTGAGGGTGTCCGACAATCCCGGTATCTTCCCAAGGCTGCCACGTCTTGCCCATATCGGAAGATCGGACGATTACTGTATGGTCGTCGAAGTTGGCGGTTCGGACAAACGCGACGAGGTCGCCGGACGGCGTCTGGATCATCGACGTTTCGTTGAACTCGACGGTGTCGCTCTTCGCCGCGGT
>REEC01000020.1 GCA_007695285.1 Spirochaetaceae bacterium
CGGATCTGCACGATGTACACGTCCGACCGTTTTCCGCCGATTCCGCGGTTGTAGCTGAGCCACCTGCCGTCGCGCGAGACGTGGCAGTGCGGGTGGCACTGCTGCTGACGAGGCGTCCAGTCGGTGTCGTGCCGCGCGAGAACCTCGAGCCTCGGCGCACCGTGCAGATCGAGGTCGGTGTAGTGGATCTTGATCACCTGATTGGCCGTGAACAGGCCGTCGGTGATCATCACGTCCTCGCACGGGTGCGTACACATGTGCCCGTAGTGGTACTCACCGTACCGTCTCTCGAACACCGTCCGGCCGGTGACGTCGGCGGCTCCGATGTAGTGGCCGCCTTCGGCCGAGGTTCCGTGGTAGAACACGCGGTCGCCTCGGCAGTTCCAGTTGGAGTGAACCTGAAATCGATGTTGATCCTGCGGCCGAATTTCAGTAATATCGCCGCACTTTCTGTTGAGAACCCAAACGCGAGTGGTCCGGCCTTTGTCGCCGCCGTGCGCGAACGCGGGCGGCATATCGCGGTCGATCAGCAAGAGATCCGGGTCGACCGGATTCGGGACGACGTGGTTACACCCTCTACCGACGTCTTCGAACAACTCTGTCATACTCCCGGTATCGATATCGACCTCAAGGTGAGTCGTCGTTACGTCGACGGTCTCGTTTGGAACGACCGCGTTCGAGTGCCGCGGGATGAACACCGTCTTTCCGTCGATGCTGCCGACGGGATGCCCGAACGTCTGTTTTGTCCCGCCCAGATCGAGCAGAACCTTTTCCTCGAAAGTATCGAGGTGACACAGGTGAAGCTTGGTGCCGGTGTTCGTCGCGACCCATCCATTCGCCTGGATCATCGAGACATTGTTGCCGTCGAACCTCTCCCCGGACTCCCGATCGAGCGCGGCGAGCACCGTCGTCCGACCCGTCTCGAGCTCGGACTTGAACAGGTACGAGTCACCGTCGACGTCCCACGCGGCCATCACGAGAAAACGGTTATCCGCCGAGAACGCCGTGTTCAGGTGATACGTCGGCGTCTGGTTGAAGTCGCGTGTGCGCGTCAAGCGCCGCGTGAGCTTCGACGTTAAAGGATCGTCGAACAGTTCGGACTCATCGAATACGTCGCCTTTTTTGTGTTTCATCTCTCCGATTCTACCGGTAGCCGCCGATTCCGGCAACGGCGGATCGCGGCGCTGCTGGGCAAAATCGATCAGCCCTCCCGCAAGCGCAAAACGATCGCGTCGTTCGCGGGAATCGTCGACGACACCGGCTCCGGTGCCGCACCGAACAACACTCCCGACACTATCCATCCGCCGTTCAGTTTCACCGCGACCGGTCTCTCTTTGTTGGAGTTGTTAACGAGCACGACGATTCTTTCGTGCTCGGCGGTCTCGTGTTCGGTCACCGTGATGAGAGGATCGCCGGACTCGATCGCGCGGTGAGACCGAACGTCGCGCGAGATCGACTCGTAGACGCGCCGGCACGCGGCGGTCTCGTGGTGATCGAAGACGCCGGGAGTGGAACTCACGAAGCGTTCGAGCGGTGCGTTCAGGAAGTAGACCCAGCCTGCGCCGATCCTGTTGCGCGCGAACGCGGCTGCCCCGTCGGGTTCACGCGCAAGGATCTCGGCGGTCGTCTCGCGGAGAACCAGTCGGGTTCGTGACCGGATCACGATCGGGTCGCCGCCGAGTTCGAACTCAACGCGCGTCTCGCCCGCCGCGCGTGACTGAATCTCGAGTCCAAACGTCGGCTCGAACCAACCGAGAAAACAGCCGTCGTGACTGAGGTACAGCGTCGCGCCGTTCTCGACGCGCGCGATCAGCTCATTGTGCAACCGCGAATCGATAGCCCGCGCGCCGGCGACCGACGGCACGAGATAAAGCTGCGCGTCCTTGAGCGGCTGGTCGGCGAACTGGAACTCGATATCGAAACCGGCCTGCTTCGCGAGGATGAACGTGGCAAACGCCGCGGCCCAGTGGTCCTGGCCCTCGGTCAGGATGCAGACGGCGTCGCGTCGAAATACCGGCAACCCCGGGGCGCGGCCCTGCGACTCGATGCGCTCGATGAACCGGGCTATCGCGAGTTGCATCGGCTTGGCCGAACGGTCGCTCCTGAACAGCCCGAGCTCGCGCTCGTGCCCGTTCCAGTCGTACGGGGCGTGGTTCAGCAGATCCTGGTCGTACGCGCACCACCACAGCATGCCGCGGCAGTCGTGCGCCCAGAGGTTCCAGAGCGCGTTCGTCAGATACCGCGCAGCGGTCGCCTCGGACGCGACTTCCGGCCCGAGTGTGCCGAGCTCCTCGGCGAAACACGGCCGGCCGGCGATGTCGCCGTAAAACCGGCTCTCGGCGGTCGCGTGGAAAGCGTTCCGGATCGAGTCGACCGGCTCCTGGTTACAGTGCGGCGTGAAGATCGGGTACGGGTGCGTCGTGAGCACGTCGGTGAGCTCACCCTGGTCCTGAATGCGCCACACATCGCGCTCCGCGGGCCCGAGGCTGTGCATGCCCGAGACAACCGGCCGCGACGGATCGGCAAGACGGATCGCACCGGCGATCGACGACGTCCAGTCGAACGCGCGGTCCGCCGACTCGACCTCGGCCATGCAGTTACACTCGTTTCCGAGGTCCCAGTACGCGATGGCAGGTTTGTCCTTCATCCGAGCGACAAAGTAGCGGGCGAAACGCAGCGTCCACCGCCGGACGAGCGGATCGGTGAGCACGTTGATCCGTTCGAACGCGGGTGGAGCAAAGAGCCGCCCGCTCATCCAGCCGGTCACGAGCCCGACGATCAGCCGCAGCCCGTGGCGTTCGGCGCTGTCGGCGAGGTACGAAAAACGCTGCATCGCCTCTTCACTCACACCCGCGCGGCCGGCGTCCGTGTCGGGAAGCGGCGCCTCGCCGAACCGCAGATCGTGCGGCCGCCCGGCGCCACCGTACGTCTGCGTCAGCGGCTGGAATACCGGCC
>REEC01000080.1 GCA_007695285.1 Spirochaetaceae bacterium
TGCCCGCGGGGTACCTCGCCGACATTATGGACCGGCGTCGGCTCGTGATCCTGAGCATGGTCGGCGCGACGTTGACGTCGCTCTGCCTCGCCGCGGTGAGTTTTCTCGCCGGGCCGACGTGGCTCGTGTACCTCGTTCTCTTCCTCGACTCGTCGTTTATCCGCCTCGGCAGCCCGGCGCGCACGGCGATCCAACCTTTGCTCGTGCCGCGCGAGGTGTTCGAGAGCAGCATCAAGTGGCGTACGACGCTCAGTCACCTCTCCGGCGTGGTCGGTCCGGCGCTCGGTGGGTTCCTGATCGCGTTTCACTTGACGAGCGCGTACCTCTTCAGCGCCGTCTGTTCGCTCGTGTTCATGTCGATGGTGCTTCGCACGACGATCAGAGAAGAACAGCGCGCGGTCCGCGGTGAGATGCTCAAGAAAGTCGCCGAGGGGATCAAGTTCGTGTGGCAGAGGAAGGTCGTGCTCGGGGCGATCTCGCTCGATCTCTTCGCGGTTCTGCTCGGTGGAGCGGTGTACCTGCTCCCGGTCTTTGCGCACCAGATGGCGGCCGACCCGGCGGGTTCTCCGCTCGGCCTGACCGCGGAGCAGATCCTCGGTGCGCTGCGCGCGGCACCGGCGCTCGGGGCGAGCATCATGGCGCTGACACTCGCGTACCTGCCGTCGTTCCGCCGGACCGGGCGCGCGTTGCTTCTGAACGTCGCCGGGTTCGGCGTCGCGACGATCGTGTTCGGTTTCTCGCGAAACTTCTGGCTCTCCGCGTTCGCGCTTTTCTTGACCGGAGCGTTCGACAACGTGAGCATGGTCGTCCGCCACGGCGTCGTTCAGCTCTCGACGCCGAACGAGATGCGCGGCCGCGTCTCCGCGGTGAGCGCGATCTTCATCGGCTCTTCGAACGAACTCGGAGGTTTCGAGTCGGGCCTCGTCGCGCAGCTGTTCTCGCCGGTGATCTCGGTCGTGAGCGGCGGAATCGGAACGATCGTCGTCGTATTGACGTGGGCCGGGTTGTTCCCCCGGCTCCGGCAGTTGGGACCGATGGGCGCGATCCGGCCGGAAGAGCCGGACACGGTTCGCGCCGAGCCCTCCGCGTGATCCTACGGTCGCAGATCGCGCCGCGCGAACGCCACGAAGCCGAGTAAACCGAGAAGCACACCGGTCGCCACGAGCACGGCGATCGAGGTTGCCGAGACGTCCGCGGGCGCAAACGCGATGTGCGTAAACGGCGAGACGTTCATGAGGCGGTCGGGCAGGTTCAGCGCCGTACCAAAAAACGGGCCGGTTGCGATCGCGACGAGGATCACGGTCAGCGACACGCGGCCGGCCGCGTCGGGGAAGAGGCCAAACGTCGCGAGAACGAACCCGGAGAGCACGAACACACCGGTGAATTGGAACAATGCGGCGGTAATCAACTCGAGGGTTTCGGACGAGGTCGCTCGCATCGAGATCGAGAGGCTCACCGTGAACGCGACGATCAGGACGACACTGCCGACGAGCGCGCAGACCACGTGACTCGCGACAAAACCCGATCGCGTCATACGCGTCGAGAGCACGTTCTCGAGAGGTCCGGCGTTCTCTTCGGCGCGCATTCGGAGCAGCGCGCGCATCGCAAAAATCGCCGCCGCGAGCGCGGCCATGCTGGTCATCAGGAACGGGAACTCCGCCATCGCCGCGGAAAACGCGCCGCCGAAGAACTCGGTGTCGCCCATCGTCTCTCCGAGCGACTCCGCCGACATGCCGAGCATGAAGCCCATGAACACCATCGGCAGCGTCCACGACAGAAGCGACCCGCGCTGAAGCCGCCACGCAAGACCGAGCGGGCTGAGCAATTCTCGTGGCGCCGATGCACGGCCGCTTCGGTCGGCGAACACGCCACGGCCGACATCCCTCCGGTTGACGAGGCCGAACGCGCAGAGCGAAATGACCACAAAGAGCGAGACAAACAGCGCGAGCAACCACCAGTTCCGGTCGTCGAACGGGTAGACGCCCTGAGTCCAGCCGACGGGAGTAAACCACGCGAGCCGTGACGCCCGGAATCCAAGGCCGCCGACGTTCGTCGGGCCGAACGCGTTCGCGAACGCGGCTACCGCGTACGCGCCGCCGAAAAAAACACCCGAAAGTGCGTTCGATCCACTCCCGGTCCCCGCGAGCTGCGCGGTGAGCGCGGCGACGCCGACAAAGACGATCCCGAGCCCGCCGAACGAGGCTCCCGCCGCGAACGATCCGGCAGCGGGCAACCCGTACGCGATCAGCGCGACGCCGATCAGCACCGAAAGCGCGACGTTCGCAATCACGCCGATCGTGAGCGCCGCCGCGAGAGTCGCGTATCGACCGGTCATCGTCGCGCCGACCATCTCGGCGCAGCCGGTGTCTTCGTTCATCCGCGAGTGCCGATTCACCGCGTGTATACTCATAAGAACCGTCAGAAGTGAGAACACGGCGGAGAACCGGAAGAACACGAATCGGCTGACCTCGGTCACGCTCTCCGCGACGATCGGGCTCACGAGCATGCGCATCGCCGGGTTGTCCGACGCGAGGATGACGATCGCCGTCATCTCGGCGGCCGAGAAGTGGTCGTTCACGCCGGTCGCGATCCACACGAACCCCGAGATACCGAGTATCCAGATCGGCAGTTTGACCCGATCGCGTCGGATCGCGAGCCGGAGCAGCCCGGCAGTTCCTGTGAAGTCTTTCGCTGTCATGACTGCCTGCCTTTCGCGTTCGCGAACTCGGCGAGCTCGTCGCCGTAGTGCCGCATGAATAACTGCTCGAGCGTCGGCGGAACGCTCGTCATGTACCGGATTCTCGACTTCATCACGTGCGCCATCACCGCGTCGATCTTGTCGTTCTCGAGTTGGAATACCGCGTGGGTCCCGTTCTGTTCAAGGTCGTGGACGCCGTCGATTTTGTCGAGGCCGGAGACCGGCGTTTCGGTCGTAACCGAAAAAACGTTGCGCCTGATGTGGCGCATCTCTTCGAGAGAACCGGTCTCGACGATCGTACCCTTCCGGATGATGCTCACACGATCGCAGAGCTTCTCGACGTCGGCGAGAATGTGACTGCTCATGAGTACCGTCCGGCCTTCCTTCTTCATTTCGAGAAGGCACTCCTGGAAAACACTCGACATCAGAGGATCGAGTCCGGACGTCGGCTCATCGAGGATGAACAACTCGGCGTCCGATGCGAACGCCGCGACGAGCCCTACTTTTTGCCTGTTTCCCTTCGAGTATGACTTGCACTTTTTTGTCGGGTCCAGATCGAATCGCTCGAGCAGATGACTGCGGCGGTTCTTGTCGATGCCTCCGCGCGAGTGTGCAAGAAAATCGATCACCTCGCCGCCCGTGAGATTCGGCCAGAGCTGAACTTCACCCGGAACGTACGCGAGCCTCCGGTGAATCTCGACCGAGTCGGCCCACGCGTCTTTTCCAAAGAGCGTCGCTTCGCCTCCACTCCGCCGCAGCAGCCCCAAAAGGATCCGAACCGTCGTCGTCTTGCCCGCGCCGTTCGGCCCGATCAGGCCGAGGATCTCTCCGCGGTCGAGCGATAGACTCACCCCGTTCAACGCGAGGAAACGCCCGTAGTACTTTGAAAGATTCTTCGTTTCTACGACACCCATTCTCGCCTCCGTTCACCGGTCCGATGTGAACCAGTGTATTAAATAACTAATACACTGATATTCTAACCCGGGACAGATACGGTGTCAAGAAAAAACGTTCGTGAACGAATGAGGGCGTCGGCGTCAGCGTCCACGCTCGGCGAGGAAGGCCGCGAGAAACCGTGCCGTGTGCGACTTTCCGTTTGCGTTTGCCGCGAGAGTCGCGGGAGGACCTTCGGCGACGATCCGGCCGCCGGCAGCGCCGCCTTCGGGGCCGAGGTCGATGATCCAGTCGGCTTCGGCGATCACGTCGAGGTTGTGCTCGATGATCACGACCGTGTTGCCCGCATCGACCAGCCGGTGAAGAACGCCGACGAGCTTCTCGACGTCCGCGGTATGGAGCCCGATCGTCGGCTCGTCGAGAAGGTACAATGTATGCGATTTTTTGCCGGTCGGCGTGCCGGCCTTCGCGAGCTCGGTCACGAGTTTTATCCGCTGCGCCTCGCCGCCGCTCAGAGACGGGCTTTGCTGCCCGAGTTTGACGTACCCGAGGCCGACCTGCTGAAGAAGCTCGAGCGCGTGGTGGACCCGCGGGTGAAATGAGAAAAACTCGACCGCCTCGTCGATGCTCATCGCGAGCACATCGGCGATCGAGCGATCGCGGAACGTGATCGAGAGTGTCTCGTCGTCGAACCGCCGGCCGCCGCACGATTCACACTGAACGAGGACGTCGGGCAGAAAACTCATCCCGATGCGCTTGTACCCCTGGCCCAGACACTCTTCGCACCGTCCACCGGTGACGTTGAAGCTGAAACGGCTTGCGGTGTAACCGCGTACGCGTGCTTCCGGCAACTCCGCGTACAGCGCGCGGATATCGTCCCAAAAGCCGATGTACGTTGCGGGGCACGAGCGGGGAGTCTTTCCGATCGGTGTCTGGTCGACCTCGAGCGCGCGATCCACGGATTTCCAGTTCAGAAATTTCACTTCCGTCTCGCCGGGTGAAACCGTGGTCGATGCCGTCGGGTTCTTGTTCGATCGTTTGCGGGAATGGCGCGCCGCGGCGATTTTCGTGGAAATCCCGTCGTACATCACATTTCGGACCAGAGTGCTCTTCCCACTTCCGCTCACGCCGGTCACGCAGACGAGGCGACGGAGCGGAACGTCGACCGTGATCTTCTTCAGATTGTGCAGCGACGCGTCGCGAATCGTGAGTATCTCGTCGTGGTCGGGGCGCGCGTGCTCATTCATCGGGTGAAGCAGAGGACGCGCGAGGAAGCGGCCCGTGATACTCGCTTCGTTTTTCATGAGATCGTCCACCGTGCCCGCGGCGACGACGTGCCCGCCCGTGATCCCACCGCCCGGCCCGAGGTCGATTACGTGCTCGGCCGAGCGGATCGTCTCGTCGTCGTGCTCGACGACGACGACCGTGTTGCCTTTCTTTTTGAGCCCGTACAGCGTCGCGAGCAGACGCTCGTTGTCGCGCGCGTGAAGGCCGATGCTCGGCTCGTCGAGGATGTAACATACTCCGCGCAGGTTCGAACCGAGCTGCGACGCGAGTCTGATCCGCTGGGCTTCACCACCGCTCAGACTCGGCGCCGAGCGGTCGAGCGTGAGGTACCCGAGCCCGACGTCGGCGAGGAATGCGAGCCTCGTGTTTACTTCGCCTATGAGATCGCGCGCGATTGCGAGCTCGCGGCCGGTGAGTCTGATCGATGCGAGTTTTTTTGCTGCCGCATCGACCGAGAGCGCGGTAATCCGGTCGATCGATTCACCCTTGAACGTGACAGCGAGCGCTTCCGGGCGCAGACGTCTGCCGTTGCACGTCGGGCACGAGCGCTCGTGTCCCGTGTAACCCTCGAGCCACGCGGCTTCCTCGCCGGTTTGCTCGCCGTCGAAACCCGCGATCACGACGCCTGTGCCGTAACACTCCGGGCACCACCCGTGCCGTGAGTTGAACGACAGTAACCGTGGGTCGAGTTCGCGGAAACTCTCGCCGCAGACCGGACAGACACGCTTCGTCGAGAACACGACGTCCGCGGTTTCGTTTGCGACCGTGATGGCTCCCTTGCCGTACGCGAGAGCCTCGGCGAGCGCGGCCTTGAGTCTCTTGCCGGTCCGCGGTCCGACCGTGAGCCGCGCGACCGGCAGTTCGATCGAGTGTTCGCGGTAACGGTCGAGGCGGGGCCACGGCTCGACCGGCAGATATTCGCCGTCGACGCGGAGCGACTCGAAGCCTTTCGTGCGCGCCCACGCGGCGAGATCGGTGTAGTACCCTTTGCGCGCGGTGATCAGCGGCGCGAGAAGCACGACCTCGTGATCGCGGTACTGCTGCATGATCCGGGCGAAGATCGCGTCGGGGGTCTGCGGTTCGATCGCGACGGCGCAATGTGGGCAGTGCTGCGTGCCGAGCTTCACGAACAGCAGCCGAAGGAAGTGGTAGATCTCGGTCACGGTCGCAACGGTGCTCTTGCGTCCGCCTCGGCTCGTTCTTTGCTCGATTGCGACGGTCGGCGGTACGCCGGTGACACCGTCGATCTCGGGTCGTGAGGCGGGTTCGACGAACTGCCGTGCGTACGCGTTGAGCGACTCGAGGTACCGTCTCTGGCCCTCGGCGAACAGAATGTCGAACGCGACCGTGCTCTTGCCGCTCCCACTGACGCCGGTGATCACCGTGAACGAGTCGGGTGGAATCGTGACGTCGATGTTCTTCAGGTTATGCTCGCGCGCGTTCTTGATCACGATCGGGAGTGGTCCACCGTGGTACCCAGGCGCTGGTTCCGCAGCCACGGCGCCGTGGCCGGTCCCGACCCCGGCAGTGAGTTCGGCGAGCGTGCGTGCGTACTCGGCGAGCGCGTGGCCCGTGTGCCCCGTTCTGCTCGCGGTCATGTCGTCCGGCGTGCCGGAAAAAACCACGCGTCCACCCGCATCGCCGCCCTCGGGGCCCAGTTCGATCACCCAGTCGGAGGCCAGGATCGTGTCGAGATTGTGCTCGATAACGACGAGCGAATGCCCGGCGGCTATGAGTTCCCGGAGCGCGCGCACGAGCACCGCGATGTCCGAGAAGTGAAGCCCGGTCGTCGGCTCGTCGAGCAGGAAAAGGAGCCTCCGCGACGACCGTGGACCACCCGTTGCGAGATGCGCGGCGAGTTTGAGTCGTTGCGCCTCACCGCCACTCAACGTCGGTACGGGTTGGCCGAGCCTGAGGTACCCAAGACCGACCGCCTGTAGCGGTTCGAGCGCACGCACGACCGCGTGCTCGGCCTCAAAAAAATCACACGCGTCGTCAACTGTCATCGCGAGCACGTCGGCAATCGAGCTCGCCGGTCCGTTCGCGCCGTCGATCCTGACCTCGAGCACGTCGGGACGGAAACGCGCGCCGTCGCAGTCCGGGCACCGGATGTAGACGTCGCTCAGGAACTGCATCTCGACGTGTTCGAAGCCGTTTCCGCCACAGGTCGGGCACCGGCCGGCGCCGGAGTTAAAACTGAACGTGCCGGTCGTGTAGCCGCGCACGCGGCTGTCCTCGTGCGCAGCAAAGACCTTCCGGATTGCGTCGAACGCGCCGACGTAACTCGCCGGGTTCGATCGTGTCGTCTTTCCGATCGGCGATTGATCGACGAGTACGACGTCGTCGATCCGCTCGTGGCCGGTGATCTCACGGTGAGTGCCGGGCGTATCGGTCGGCTTGTTCTTGAGTCGACGGAGCGCGCGGTACAGTACGTCCTGCATCAACGTCGACTTTCCCGAACCGCTGACTCCCGTCAGGCAGACGAACCTGCCGAGTGGAAACTCGACGTCGATCTGCGCGAGGTTGTGCTCGGCCGCACCGCCGACCCGAATCGATGTCGCTTCACCGTCCGGCGTGCCGGGTTTTTCGGTCGCGGCACGCGCCACACGGAGCTCGCCGCGCAGATACCGCGCGGTGATCGAGTCCGTATTGCCGAGCAGCTCGGGCACTCCGGCCGCGAACACGATGGTGCCGCCTTGTTCGCCGGGGCCCGGCCCCATATCGATCACGTGGTCGGCGGCGCGGATCACCTCGGGGTCGTGCTCGACGACGAGAAGGGTATTCCCGGCGTCGCGCAGGCGGTGCAGGATGCCGATCAAACGTCCGATGTCGCGCGAGTGAAGCCCGATGCTCGGTTCATCGAGCACGAAAAGCGTGTTTACCAGAGACGTTCCGAGCGCGGTCGTTAGGTTAATGCGCTGCACTTCGCCGCCGCTGAGCGTGCGCGACTGCCGGTCGAGCGTGAGGTACGATAGCCCAACGTCGAGCAGATACGAGAAACGCGCGGAGATCTCTTCCATGAGGACCATAACCGTTTTCTCGGCGTCGCTCGGGATTCTGATGTTCGACAAAAACGCGTACGCTTCGGAGACCGGCATGACCATCACGTCGCGGATATTCTTTCCGTCGATTCGCCACATTAATGATTCGCTCTTGAGCCGTGCGCCATGGCACTCGGTGCACTCGCGGTACGAGCGATACTTTGAGAGCAGTACGCGGATGTGCATCTTGTAGCTGCGCGCCTCGAGGTACGAAAAAAAGCGCGAGAGGCCGTACCAGACACCGTCGCCATCGCCTTCGCCGTCGATCACCCAGCGAACGTGTTCGTCGGACAACTCGCTCCACGGCACGTCGAGTGGTATACCGTGCCGTCGCGCGTATCGCTCGAGATCCTCCTGGCTTTCGCGGTACGTTTTGGTGCGTAGCGGTTTGATCGCACCACCCGCGAGAGTTTTGGTCTTATCGGGAACGACGAGATCGTAGTCGATCCCAATCACGCGGCCGAATCCGCGGCACGTGTCGCACGCTCCGATCGGCGAGTTGAAGCTGAACGCCGACGGTGACGGTGTACGGTAGTGAATGTCACAATGCGGGCAATGCAGGTCGGCCGAGTACAACCGAGTCTCGACGACATCTGTTCGGTTTTTGTCGAGCACGTGGACGAGGATCTTGCCGCCACCGAATCGGAACGCGGCCTCGACGTCTTCGAATACACGGCTGCGTGCATCGGGAGACAGCACGAGGCGGTCCTGGATCACCTCGACTTGATGCGGGTTTTCACCGAAGAAGCGCGTGTACCCTTGAGACGCGAGTACCTCCTTCATCGTTTCGGCGCTCGACGATTCGGGTACCGTAACCGCGAACGCGATCACGACCGGCTCGCCCTTGGCGGCCGAAAAAAGGTCACGAGTGACACTTTCGGGGGTGTCGCGGAGTACGGGTCGGTCGCAGTCGCGGCAGAACAGCCGCGCGATGCGCGCGTACAGCAGCTTCAAGTGATCGTTGAGTTCGGTCATCGTTCCGACGGTCGAGCGCGACGTGCGCACAGGGTTTGTCTGATCGATCGCGATAGCCGGAGGGATTCCGTCGATGCCGTCGAGCATCGGTTTGTCCATCCGGTCGAGGAACTGGCGCGTGTACGCGGAGAAAGTCTCGACGTACCGGCGTTGCCCTTCTGCAAACACCGTGTCGAACGCGAGCGACGATTTTCCCGATCCACTCACGCCGGTCACGACGGTCAACCGGTTGAGCGGAATCTGGACGGTGATGTCTTTGAGATTATTCTGACGTGCGCCGCGGACAGTGATAAAACGGGGATCAAGCTGCATTCGTCGGCTACGGCATCTCCGCGATCAACTCACGCGCGGCATCCGCGAGCTCGGACCCGGGTGCGACGCCGATCGTATCAAAGAACGCCGTCCGTGCCGAGTCGATGCGGCCCGCGTTTCGGTATGCGACGCCTAACAGGAGCTGTGCGGTCTGAAGCGCGTCAGTGTCGCTTGGGCTCGCCGCGATGTACCGAGTCAGTACGCTCTCGGCGTCGGCGAGAGCGAACGTCTCGACGTGAAGGCGCGCGAGCAAAATAGAGTGCTCGTCGAAGTACTCCGTCGATCGATCGGGTCCCGGACTGGAAAGCAGGTCGATTGCGTGGAAGACATCGTCGAGCATCGCCGCGGTATACCCGAGCAGGAACTGAGCCTTGTCGCGCGTCGGTCCGGTCGCGTAGTCGAACGCTTCCTCGAACACGAAAAACGCGTCGTCGATCCACCCGAGCTCGATCAGCTCTATTCCTTCCTCGATGAGGTCTTCCGGCGATTCGCCGCCGACCCAGATTGTCTCCGGCCCCGCAACCGCCTCCGATGCGCGAACACCGCCGGCCGTCGGCGTGCTACGATCCGTGTCGGCAGTGCTGAGTCTGCGTACGCGTGAGCCGATCATTGTGTCGATGTTGATCGCGCGGGTCCGCTGCGTGCTCGCCGCGAGCTCGGCAAGCTCGTACACTCCCGCGCGGGAGAGCCGCAGCGTACTCCCGGCTCCGACGATCTCGGCCGCGGAACCTTCGGTCAGCCTGATCCTCGCCCCTGCCGGCATGGTGTCGCCGATTCTGAGTGCACGCCACCGGCCGGCGGATTCGTACTCCACCGTGCCCGCGATATAGACCGCGGAGTAATCGGCGAACGCGGCTACCGTAACGAGACACAAAACGATAAACGGAATCACGATACGTTTCATTTCTGTCCTCTCTTTCGGCCGCGATCGCGGCAGCTCTCATTTTCCTTCGAGTGTTTTTTCTCGAGTATCTCGCCCCGAACCAAACGCCGGTTAGTGCCGGGGCACTCGAGTATTTATTTGACTAAGGATGCCTTCCTTGTAATTATACCCACATTTCGGGAAAATGTCGGGGCGAACCGGAAATAACCTCGGGATTAGCCGTTACAAAGACTACATAGGAGAAGTACCACGATGAAAGTTCAGTGTCTGTCGATTCCTAACCCCGTCTCGTACTTCGTGGCGTACGGATTCAAGGACGTCGAGAGCAGGCCGTGGGAGACCGATTACCGCGGCACGATATACATCCACTCTTCAGGACGCCGGGCGATCATCGGAATGCCCGATGTCGGTGCGTATCCGATGCCGGTCATCAACGAGTTCAACTCGATAATCGACAAGGCTGCCGAGATCGAACGTCGGGCAAAATTCATAGCGATTCCCGAACACGGGATCCGGGTCGAGCTGAAGGACGACAAGGTGCACTCCGACGCGGTTCACGCCGAGTACAGCTTGCTGTCAGACGTCTATAAAATGCACGACAAGGATCCCAAGAGGCCGTTCTTCAGAGTGAACGCGATCATCGGTAAGGTCGATCTCGTCGATATCCGACGCGAATCGAACTCAAAATGGGCCGGCTCGGCGCCGTATCACTGGGTCCTGAAAAACCCGGTGGTTTTCCCCGAACCGATCCTTCACGTCAAAGGTAAAAACGGGCTTTGGTCGTACGATCTGGGCACAGAGATCAGGGGTTGAAATGCATTCTGAGTCGGTAGAACGAACACTCGAGCGTCTCTCGAGTTCGATAAACGGTATTTCGGACGCGGAGGCTGCGACGAGGCTCCAGGAGTCCGGTCCGAACAGGTTGCCCGAGCCGAAACAGAAGCATCCGGTGCTGAAGTTCCTCTCGCATTTTCATAACGTCTTGATCTACGTTTTGATCGGCTCGGCCGTCGTGACCGCGCTGCTCGGGCACTGGCTCGATACGTGGATCATTCTCGCGGTCGTCGTGATCAACGCGTTGATCGGGTACATACAAGAGGGCAAGGCCGAGAAGGCTCTCGACGCGGTACGAAACATGCTGTCGCTGCACGCAACGGTGATCCGCGACGGCAAGAAACACGAAATCGACGCCGAGAACGTCGCGCCCGGTGATCTGGTTTTCATCAAGTCGGGCGACCGGGTTCCCGCCGACGTTCGGATTATCGAAGCGAAAGACCTGCGCGTGAACGAAGCGTCGCTGACCGGTGAGTCCGAGGCGGTCGAGAAGACACCCGATGCGGTCGGTGCCGACGCCTCGCTCGGAGACCGCACGTCGATGGCGTACTCCGGGACTCTCGTCGTGTCCGGGCAGGGGACCGGCGTCGTGACCGAGACCGGCGCGGGTACGGAACTCGGCAAGATCAACGAGATGCTGTCCGACGTGAAGCAACTCACGACGCCGCTCACGCGCCAGCTCGCGCAGTTCGGCGGCTACCTCACCGCGGTGATCCTCGTGATCGCGGCGATCACGTTTGTCGTCGGTTACTTCGTCGCGGGCATGCCGCTCGACGATATCTTTCTCGCGGTCGTCGGACTCGCCGTCGCGTCGATCCCCGAGGGTTTGCCTGCGATCATGACGATCATCCTCGCGATCGGTGTTCAGCGCATGGCGAAACGCAACGCGATCATCCGCAGACTGCCCGGCGTCGAGACGCTCGGCGCGGTGACCGTGATCTGTTCCGATAAAACCGGAACACTCACGCGGAGCGAGATGGCCGCGGTGAGAATCGTCGCCGTTGACCGGACGTACGCCGTGACCGGCGTCGGGTACGCCCCGGACGGGAAAGTCACCAAGGCGGAAAACGGCGACGCTACCGACGGTATGAGAGCCGACCCGAACGGGGATTCGCCGTTCGATCTTCTTCTGAGCGCCGTCGTGCTCTGCAACGATGCACGGCTGCGAAAGGAGGACGGCGAGTGGATCGTCGAAGGGCTCCCAACCGAAGGGGCGCTTCTCACGTTCGGCGCAAAAGCCGGCTGCGACGCCGACACGGTCGAGAAGGTCTGGAAACGTGTCGATACGATTCCGTTTGAGTCCGAGCACAAGTACATGGCGACGCTCAATGCGCGAGAGTCCGACGGTACGCGAAAAATTTTCCTCAAAGGTGCACCCGAACGCGTGTTCGAGCGGTGCGCGCGCGTGCTCGGCGCCGACGGAGAGGCGGATTTCGACGCGGAGAGCTGGAAGAGCCGCGAGGAAGAGCTCGCCGACGACGGGAACCGCGTGCTCGCGGTCGCGTACAAGAACGTCGGCAAGGACGTCGACGATATAGGCCACGACGACGCGCGCGAGGGTTTTGTGTTGCTCGGGCTCGTCGCGTTGATCGATCCTCCGCGCGAAGAGGCGATCACCGCGGTTCGCGAGTGCCACGACGCGGGGATTCGGGTCAAGATGATCACGGGTGACCACGCGCTCACCGCGCGCAGCATCGCCGCGCAGCTCGGGATCGGCGACGGGAAGACCGTCGTGACCGGAACCGAGCTCGAAGAGACGCCGGACAACGCGCTTCCTGACCTCGTCAATCGCGTCGACGTGTTCGCGCGCGTCTCGCCCGAACACAAGCTACGGCTTGTTACGGCGCTTCAGAAACACGGCTACATCGTCGCGATGACCGGTGACGGGGTAAACGACGCGCCGGCGCTCAAAAAGTCCGACATCGGGATCGCGATGGGGATCAAGGGGACCGAGGCGGCCAAAGAGGCCGCCGAGATGGTGCTCGCGGACGACAACTTCGCGTCGATCGCAAACGCGGTCGAGGAAGGCCGGACGGTCTACGACAACCTCAAGAAGGCGTTGCTCTTCCTGCTTCCGACGAACGGCGGTGAAGGGCTCATCATCGTCGCCGCGATCATTCTCGGCTTCACGCTCCCGATCACACCCGCGCAGATTCTCTGGGTCAACATGGTGACCGCCGTGACGCTCGCTCTCTCGCTCGCGTTCGAGCCGATGGAGAAGAACGTGATGAAACGCGCGCCGCGCGACCCCGGCGAAGCTCTCGTTCCGGGCGCATTCCTCGCAATGATCGCTTTTGTGTCCTTTCTGCTCATGGCGATCTCGTTTGGACTCTTTTCGTGGTTCTACGCGAACGGTGCCGAGATCGAAACCGCTCGAACGATCGCGGTGAACGCGCTGATCATCGGGGAAATATTCTTCCTGTTCAACAGCCGACTCATGACCGAGACGTCGTTTTCCCGGAAGGGACTCGTCGCGACACGATACGTCTGGGGCACCTCGATCGCGGTGCTTGTCTTGCAGATGGGTTTTTCGTACCTTCCGTTCATGAATGCATTGTTCGGAACCGCGCCGATCGGCTTCACCGAGTGGGGAATCATGTTCGCGTGTGGTTTCGGCTTGTTCGCGATCGTCGAGATCGCGAAGATACCGTTCAGGAAAGCGATCACGAAAACGAGGAGCACGTCACCATGAGCGAGAAAAAAACCGAGAAGGTTATCATCATCGGATCGGGGCCCGCCGCGCACACCGCGGCGATTTACGCGGCGCGCGCCGAACTCGAGCCACTTCTGTTCGAGGGGTTCATGGCAGGAGGCGTCGCCGCGGGGGGGCAACTCACGACGACGACAGAGGTCGAGAACTATCCGGGCTTTCCCGACGGCATCGACGGCCCGACGCTAATGGACCAAATGCGCGCGCAATCGGTAAAACACGGAACGCGGATCAAAACCGAGACGGTCTCGAAAATCGATCTCTCGTGCCGACCTTTCGCGGTGACCGCGGACTCCGGCGAGTACGTCGCGCAGACCGTTATCGTCGCAACCGGTGCAACCGCAAAAAAACTCGAGTTTCCGGGAGTTGAGGAGTACTGGCAGAAGGGAATCTCGGCGTGCGCGGTCTGCGACGGTGCTCTGCCGATATTCCGGAACAAACCGCTCGTCGTGATCGGTGGTGGAGATTCCGCGTGCGAAGAGAGCACGTATCTCGCGAAGTTCGCGACGACGGTGCACCTTCTGCATCGCCGCGACGAACTCCGCGCTTCGAAGGCGATGCAGAAGCGCGTTTTCGATAACGAGAAAGTGAAGGTACATTGGGACACCGTCGCGGTCGAGGTGCTCGGCGAGAAGACCGTCACCGGCGTAAAAATCAAGAACCTGAAAACCGGCGAGCAGAGCCTCATCGAAGCCGGTGGGCTGTTCTTCGCGATCGGCCACGTGCCGAACACCGCGTTCCTCGACGGGCAGCTCGAGACCGACGAGACCGGGTATGTCATCACGAAACCCGACTCGACCGTGACGAACGTGCCGGGCGTCTTCGCGTGCGGTGACGTCAAAGATCACGTGTACCGTCAGGCCGTCACGGCCGCCGGTTCGGGCTGTATGGCCGCACTCGAGGCCGAACGCTTCCTCGCAGACGGCGAGTAGCCGGACGATCCCGTGCAGTTCTTCGAGTCGTATCTCGAGCGTCTCGGTCCGGCGATTTCACCGCCGCCAGAGATAATTCTCGGCGCCGGCGGCGTCGAAACCGTCGCGCGGCGCTTCGCCGCTCTTCCTGCGGGTACGCGTGTCTGGATCATCTCCGACGAGAACACCGACGCGGCGTTCCCTCTTCGCTCGGCGCTCTCGTCGTTCACTTCGGCCGCCACGCCTGTTTCCGATGCGCGGATAGCCGCGTGCCCAGCTCTGCCGGGAACGCCGCGCGTGGTCCCCGACGACTTTCTCGTCGAGAAGATCACGCGCGACGTCGTCGCGGCGAAAGTGGGACTCGTCGTGGCGATCGGCGGTGGGACGATCAGCGACATCGCAAAGCGCGTCTCGTATCTCGCGGGTGTGCCGAACTGGTGTATCGGTACCGCGCCGTCGGTCGACGCGTACACCTCGGCGAAGTCGGCGATCCGCGTCGACGGCTACCATAACGGAATTCCCGCGACCCCGTCGTCGCTCGTCGTGTGCGACGTCGACGTGATGGCCGCCGCACCGCAGATCCTTTTTCTCTCGGGCGTCGGCGATCTGACCGCGAAGTACTTTGCGTACCTCGAGTGGTATATCGCGTCGCTCGTGACCGGAGAGCCGTACAGCGAACGCGAGGCGTCGTTCGCCCTGGACTCGGCGCGCCGCGCGGTCGCCGCGTTTCAGTCGCTTCCGTCGGGAGCGCGCGCGGACGCCG
>REEC01000242.1 GCA_007695285.1 Spirochaetaceae bacterium
TGAACTTTTTCATCTCGATGGTTCTCGCGCTTGGACTCGGCCTTTTGATCGCGGTCGTGTATCGGTTCACGCATCGAGGCATGAACTACGAGAGTGGATTCCTCTCGACGCTCGCTCTGCTCGCTCCGATCGTCACGCTCGTGATGTTTTTCATCCAGGGCGACCTCGTGCTGTCGCTGGGTCTTGTGGGATCGCTCTCGATCATCCGATTCCGGACGCCGATCAAGGATACTCGCGACATGGTGTTCCTGTTCTGGTCGATCGCGATCGGACTCGGCGTCGGAACACTGAACTGGACCGTCTCGGTTTTTGCGACGCTCGTGCTGAGTATCTTCATGGGGGTGATGTATCTCGCGAGGTACGGTCGGCCGCTGCACTCCGAGTACATCCTTGTCGTCGCCGGCGTCGATCCGCATCACGACTCGGTCGTCGAGATCGTCGTGAACAGCAAGCGCGCGAGCGTACAGCTGCGCAATCACGAGGTCGAAGGTGACACGTGGGAGGTCACGTACGAGATCCGTCTGGCCCGCGCTCACGAGCAGGATATCCGCGACATGGTCGCCGACCTCAAGAACATCGTCGGTGTTCGCAAGGTATCGCTCCTGACGCCGCAGCTCGCTCTGCCGATGTAGGTACCCGATGGACGGGCTCACGCGGTTCGAACGAAAATGCCTATTGACGCTCCCTGCGTACTACCGGCTGAAAGCGGCTTTGCGCGTCCATCTCGAACCCGATCGTTATACCGTCCCGGCCCCCGACCGACGCTACCTCGTCCGAAGCATCTATTACGATTCGCGCGACTACCGCGCGTACTTCGAGAAAGAGAGCGGAAACTACGGCCGGATCAAACTGAGGATTCGCGCGTACAGCGACTCGCCCGAGAGCGCGGGGCCGATCTCGGTCGAGATCAAGACCCGGACCGGCGACGTGATGACGAAGTACACGACACGCGTCTCGTACGACGAGTACGCGGCGTTCGAACGTACGCGCCACTGGCCCGACCGGAGCGATCCGGTCGTGATGGAGTTCGAGCGGCTCGTGCACGTGCGCGCGCTCGTCCCGGTCGTGCTCGTGCAGTACCGTCGCGAGGGGTTCATCTCGCGCGAACGCCTGCCGCTGCGCGTTACGCTCGACCACGGCGTCGTGAGCGCACGCGCGGCGAGTCTTTTCCCGGAACGATCTATCCTCAAGCCGCATCGTCCGAACCACGTCATCCTCGAAACCAAGACGTCCGACGGTGAACCACGGTGGCTCACCGAGCTCGTGATGGAACACTCGCTGCGCGTGATGGCGAACAGCAAGTACGTTCAGGGGATCGAGGTTATCCGTCCGGACATGGTTACGCCTCGCGAGGCCGTGCAGTGAGCGCCGCGATGTTCGTCGGAACCGGACGTATGCCGCGCGCGAAGATACTCGTGATCGTCGTGGCGGCCGCTCTCGTCGTCGTGACCGTCGCGTACGCGATGCTCGCGGTCACCACGACTCCGGTCGAGTTCGACGACCCCGCGCTCGCCGCCGCGGTCCGCGACGCCCTCGCGCGCGAGCGCCGCGGCGCTCCGGGTGCCGATTTCGATCGCATCACGCGGCTCGACGCGGAGAACCGCGGGATCGAGTCGCTCGCGGGGATCGAGCAGCTCACGAATCTCGAGGTCCTGAACGTCCGCGGAAACCCGATCCACGACGTCTCGCCGATCGCGGCGCTGCCGCGGCTCCGCGAGCTGAACTTGCGCGACACGAACACGCCGGACCTCATCGCGGCGAGGCTCGGCGAGCTCGCCGCTCTACCGGAACTGCGCGAGCTGAATCTGCGCCACAACCGTGGCCCGTCGCACCCCGAGAGTCCCGACGATCACGCGCGCATCCGGGACATCACCGCTCTCGCGGGGTTCACGAGGCTCGAGCACCTGGACCTACGCGACAACCACATCGAAGATATCGCGTCGCTTGCGAGCTTGACTCGGCTGACCCGGCTCGATCTCCGCGACAACAGGCTCGAGTCCGCTGATCTGCGTGATTTGAGCGCACTCACGGAACTCGAGTATCTGAACCTGCGAGGGAACCGTGTAAGAAATCTCGACGGGATCGAGGCGTTGCGAGACCTCGCGTACCTCAACCTGCGCGGAAATCGGGAGATTCCTTCGATCGAACCGATCTCGGGGCTTCGGCGGCTCAATACGCTGATCGTCCGGGACCTCGATATCGGCGATCAACTCGATATACTCGAGACGCTGCCGGGCCTCGTTCACCTGAACGCCCGAAACGCCGGAATCACCGATCTCACCCCGATCGCACGGATGATGGAGCGTGGTGTCCTGCAGGACGACCCCGCGCGGGGAATCTACGCCGAGGTCGACATCCGTGAGAACCCGATCTCGGTCTCAGGTCAGGCCGACGGCTACGGCGTGCTCGAGCCGTACTGGCCGAATGTTTCGCGCCGACACCCGCAGGAGCTGCCCGCACCGATGAGCCGCGAGGTCGTAATTTCCGAGGTGATGAGTTCAAACGGCGCGACGATCGACGACGGAACCGGTGAGTTCCCCGACTGGATCGAGTTATACAATCCGGGTGACGTCGCGGTCGATCTCTCAGGGTATTTTCTCTCGGACCATCGTGACCGCAGCGCTCGGTGGTCTTTTCCGGACGGCGCCGCGATCGGAGCAGGCGAGCATCTGCTTGTCTGGGCTTCAGGCCGCGACACCCTCGGCCCCGACGGCCGGTACCACACGAGTTTTCGTCTCGACGGGCACGGCGAGGCGGCGATCATCACCGAACCCGACGGCCGGACGCGAGTCGACGCACTGCTTTTTCCGCAGATTCCCCGCGACATGTCGTACGGACGGCGGAACGAGACCGACGACTCGACGACCGAGCGCGCGGTGTACACGACGTTCGCGAGGGCGACCCCCGCCGGTGCGAACGCCGAAGGTTACGAGTTCCAACCCGTCGAGTTCTCTCACGCGAGTGGCTTTCACTCGGGTGGATTTGGCCTCAGGCTCTCGACTCCGTCGCTTGACGACGGACGGCACGTCGCGATCTACTACACGCTCGACGGGTCGGTTCCCGACCCCGGTGCCGTCGATAACCCACGCGGTTACACTGTGCAAATGTACGAGACCGGCGCGACCGATGCGGGGTCGGAGGCACGGTTTGAGACCCGGTTCGAGCGGACGTACCGGTACGATCGGCCGATCGTGATCTCCGACTTCCGCTCCGGCAGTTACACGGTTGCATCGGCGCTCGCGGGCGAGCCGCGTATCACCGAAATCCCGACGACGTCGCCGAACGCCGAGTTCTGGGAATGGAAGCCGCCTGAGACCGATACCGTCCGAGGAACCGTCGTACGCGCCGCGGTCTTCACCGAGGAAGAGCAGCCCGTGAGGGTCAGCGAAATCTCGACCGCGACGTACTTCGCGGTTCTTCACGGGCCAGAGCGTTTTTCGATGCCGGTGATCACGATCGCGACACCGCCGTCGGCCCTGTTCGACTACAACGACGGCGCGTATGTTCCCGGACGGATTTACGACGAGCTCCCGCCGTACGACGAGTCGTGGATGGCGCAGGACGCGAACTATCGCCGGCCGTGGGAGCCCGCGGCGCACCTTGAGTTCTTCGAGCGCGACGGCGGCTCGGCGTTTGCGATCGACGGCGGCATCCGGGTCCACGGGGCGTACTCGCGGTCGCACCCGCTGAAGTCGCTCCGGCTGTACGCGCGCAAACTGTACGGCGTTACCGACTACTTTGAGCATTCGATCTTCCCGGGTGCAACACGGCGAGACGACCCGACGTCGCCGATCGACCGTTACCGACGGCTGATTCTCCGTTCGGGCCAGAGCCTGTTCCGCTCGCACATGCAGGACGCGGTGATTCAGCAGCAGATGAACGGCCGGCTCGAGATCGAGCTGTTGAGGTACCGCCCTGTTGTGCATTTTGTGAACGGCGAGTACTGGGGCATAAAGAATTTGCGCGAGAGGTTCGACCGTTTTTTCATCGAGGCGAACTACGGGATCGATCCGGACGACGTGATCGTCGTCGAAGGTCCGTTCGGATTCGACCGGCAGCTCGTCGAAGGCGAACCACGCGACAACAGACCGTACAACGCGCTGCACACCTTCATCGCCGAGAACGATATGCGCGACCCCGCGGCGTACGCGCGTGTGAACCGCGAGATGGACGTCGTGAGTTTCATCGATTACAACATCGCGCGGATCTACTCGGGCGACCGCGACGGCGTGAACGACCACGTCGCGGTCTGGCGGAAACGGACCGCGCCCGATCCGACGGCCGGACCGGGCCACGACGGCCGGTGGCGGTGGCACACGTGGGACTTCGACAACGCGTTCATGGGGCAGAACAACACGATGGAGTTCTACGCGAACGACGGACTCGACGACGCCGAGCGCTCCGCCGCGACCGGGATTCACTCGGCTTTCCACCGTTCACCCGAGTTCACCGCGATGATCGTAAGCCTCTTCCGGAACGACGAATTCCGCGCGACGTTTCTGAACCGATTTGCGGGCTTCCTCAACACTGTTTTCCACCCCAATGAGATGAACGCCGCGATCGACGCCGCGGCGGCGCTGCTCGAACCCGAGATGCCGGAACACATCGAACGCTGGGGTTATCCCGTTTCGCTCGCGTTCTGGCGCGAACAGATCGCGTCGCACAAAAGGTTCGCCGCCGCGCGCCCGGGCGTTCAGCGGCGCCAGATCATCGAGTACTTCTCCCGCCGTGGCTGGGACCTTCCCGGCACGTTCGAGTTGACCGTTGAAAACGAGCAGCCGGACGGCGGTTTTGTCCGCGTCGAAAACGTCGATGTACGCGACGAAACGCCCGGTATCGCCGACCCCCGGCGCTGGACCGGTGTCTGGTTCTCACGCGTCCCGGTGCGCCTCACGGCCGTGCCGGCACGCGGGTATCGCTTCAGCGGATGGACCGGCGATCTCGACGCGGCGGACGCGGCGGCCCGAACGATACTCGTCACGGCCGACTCGAGTACGCGCATCGCGGCACGGTTCGAACGGGTGGAGTGATCTCACGTCGGTCGATGGACCGAGGCCGCCGAATATGCGATTCTTTTCGTGCGAAGTACCGTAACAGAAATCAGGAGAGTGACATGAAGTTTGGTGTATGTGGTGATATAAAAACCGCGGGAGTCGCGGCGGCGGCGGGATACGACTACGCCGAGTGGAGCGTCGGAGCGGTGTTGAAGCCGCGCGAGGACGAGGCCGCGTTTGAGGCTGCGCTCAGCGAGGTGCGCGCCGCGGAGCTCCGGTACCCGGTTCTCAATATTTTCATCCCGGGTGATCTCAAGATCACCGGCCCGGATGCGGATCTCGTCGCTCTCGAGACGTACGTCGCGACGACGATGCGACGCGCCGAGACCGCCGGGGTCGAGTGCATCGTGTTCGGATCGGGCGGCGCACGACGCATCCCCGACGGCTTCGATACCGCTGCCGCGCACGATCAGCTCGTCGCGTTCGGCCGGATGGCCGGTCCTATCGCGGCCGACCACGGCGTGACGATCGTCGTCGAGCCGCTCAACCTCGCCGAGTGCAACGTCTTGAACACAGTCGCCGAGAGCGCGGCGTACGTGAAAGAAGTGTCGCATCCCGGGTTCCTGCTGCTCGTCGATGCGTACCACATGATGCGCGACGACGACCCCTTCGACGACATCGTCGCGTACGGCGAGCTGATAAAACACGCGCACATCGCGACCGTTCCGAACCGGCTCTCGCCGGGCGGCGAGCAATGCGATTTCACCGGTTTCTTTGCGGCGCTCGCGAAGGCAGGTTACACCGGCCGCCTCTCGATCGAGGCGAGAATCGCGGACGTCGAGACCGAGCTTCCGGTTGCGCTCGCCGAGATGAAGCGGCTTGCCGAAAGCTGAGACCGCCCAGCCGGGAGAGCCCGGGTCGTCGGGCGGTGAAGCGTACGATCTCATCGTAGTCGGCGCGGGCCCGGCCGGGCTCATGGCCGCCGGGACCGCGGCGGCTACCGGCTCCCGTGTGCTCGTGCTCGAGAAAAACCGCGATCCCGGACGGAAACTGCTGATCAGCGGCGGCGGCCGGTGCAACTTCACGAACGCCGAGTTCGACCTTCATCGCCTCGTCGCGAAGTACGGCAGCACGGGAAAAGCTCTCTTGAGCCCGTTCAGCCGGATGGGCCCCGCCGAGGTGCTTGAGTTCTTCGAGTCGCGCGGGATGCCGTACAAGATCGAGGATGAAAACCGCGCATTCCCTCGGTCTGACGCGAGCCGGTCGGTGCTCGCGGTACTCACCGCGTATGCGCGCGACGGCGGCGTCGAGATCAGAACGAACACGGCGGTAGATGGCCTTGTCATCGAGAATGAACGCGTAGCCGGGGTGCGCGTCGCGTCGCGGACGATTCGCTCTGCTGCCGTCGTCGTTGCGACCGGTGGGCTCGCGCGACCCGATACCGGCTCGACCGGCGACGGGTTTCTCTGGCTCGAGAGGGCGGGACACACGATCGTTCGTCCCGCGCCCGCGCTCGTTCCGATCGTCGTCGAAGAACCGTGGGTCGAGCGCCTGCAAGGTCTCGCGTTCTCGGACGTCCGGATCACGGTCCGGACACCCGACGCCGTGATCGCCAAACGCGACGGTAAAATCCTCTTCACGCACTTTGGATTGAGCGGCCCGGGCATACTCAACCTCGCGTCGACAATCGCCGACGCCGCGTCGTCCGACCGGACACCGGGTTGGAACGTGCAGGTCGTCATCGACTTCTTCCCGTCCGAGGATGACGGCGCGTTCGACCGACGGCTGCTCGCACTGATCGCCGCGCATCCACTTCGGAAACTCAGGACGATCCTCGAAGAGATCGTGCCGCCGCGGCTCGTGCAACAGGTGCTCACAAACGTCGCCGCGCCGGACGACCTGACCGGCGCGACCGTGCCGAAGGTCGTCCGGAAGAAAGTGGTTCAAGAGCTCAAGGCGCTCCGGCTCACGTTCCGTGCGTTGCAGTCGGAGGACTGGGCCGTCGTCTCGAGCGGCGGCGTCCCGGTCGAAGAGGTCGAGTTCCGTACGATGCAGTCAAAACGAGTGAGTGGTCTCTCCATCGTCGGCGACATGCTGCACATCGATCGGCCGTCGGGTGGGTACAGTCTGCAGATCTGCTGGGCCACCGGGTACGTCGCGGGCTCATCTGCTTGCTAATCCCGCCCCGGACCGGTATCATGATTATTACACGGAGGACAGTAGCATGAGCGATTCATTTCCCCGGACCGACGTCGGCGGAGTGTCCCTTTCACGCATGATCATCGGCACCAACTGGGTTCTCGGATACAGCCATACGAGTCCCGCAGCCGACTCGATGATAAAGACGCGTCACTCGGAGCGCGACTCGATCGCCGAGATGCTCGAGGTCTTTCTGAACAACGGCGTCGATACGCTGATGGGGCTTTTCCGTGGAAACAAGGCTCTCTGCGACGCGCGGAAGCTCGCCGAAGACCGGACCGGCAAAAAACTCATCGTGATCGACACGCCGCCGCTCAACGTCGACGACACGCCCGAGGCGCGGCGCGAGGCGCAGGCGGTGATCGCCGAGAGCGCCGAGAACGGCGCGACGTTCTGTTTCCCGCACCACTCGTCGACCGAACAGCTCGTGAACAAGAATCTGCAGGCGATCCCGCGGCTTCCCGACTACCTCGCGATGATCCGCGAACACGGAATGGTGCCGGGCCTCTCGGCGCACATGCCCGAGCTCGTGACGTACAGCGACATGAACGAGTACGACGTCGAGACGTACATCCAGATCTACAACTGCATCGGTTTCCTGATGCAGATCGAGGTCGAGTACATCCACAAGGTGATCCAGAACGCGAAGAAGCCTGTGATGACGATCAAGTCGATGGCCGCCGGGCGCGTCTCGCCGTTCGTCGGGATCACGTTCTCGTACGCGACGATCCGCCCGTGCGACATGGTAACGGTCGGGTGTTTCACACCCGAGGAAGCGCGCGAGGACATCGAGATCGGCCGCGCCGCGATCGAGCGCCGCGCCCCGGTTCTCGCCGGACGCGCAAGCCCGAAGAAAACCGCGATCATGGCGTAACCTCGGCGGTCGGCCGGGGTCCCGGGTTTACCAGCGGATCAGATTGCCACCGTACGTGAGCCCTGCGCCGAACCCGACCGTGAGCATCGTTTGCCCCGGACTCAAGAGTCCTTTTCCGACCATCTCTTCGATCGCGATCGGAATCGACGCGGCCGACGTGTTTGCGTACCGGTCGAGGTTCGTGTAAAACCGCTCAACGGGAAGTCCGAGGCGTTTCGCCGCGGCTTCGATGATCCTGAGATTCGCCTGGTGCGGAACGATCCAGTCAACGTCGGCCGGTGTCAATCCGGCGGTCTCGCAGAGACTGCGAATGCTGCGCACGATCGCGTCGACCGCAAACAGGTAGACGCGCTTACCGTCCATCGTGAGAAAAAAATCTTCGGCGGTGTGCACGGCCGGATCAAACGGAACACGCGAACCACCTATACGCCTCATCAAAGCGGTCTCACCCGCGCCGTCGGACCTGAGCCATGACGCGCGAATCTCATGCCCCGGGACGGCGTCGAGCGACTCGACGATCGCCGCACCCGCGCCGTCGCCGAACAGAACGCACGAGTTGCGGTCGGACCAGTTCGTGATGCTCGAGAGCACCTCGCTTCCGATCACAAGCACGCGGCCGAAACTTCCCGCGGTGACAAAGCTACGCGCGGCCTCGAGCGCGTACACAAAACCCGTGCAGCCGGCCTGCAGGTCAAACGCACCCGCGCGACTGCAGCCCAACCGCTCCTGCACGACACACGCGCTCGCGGGAAACGGCGCGTAGTCGGGCGTCGAGGTCGCGACGATCACGAGGTCTATCTCATCCGCCCCGATGCCGCGCTGTTCGAGCACGCGCCGGCCCGCCTCGACCCCGAGATCGGACGCGGAAACCCCGGGTGCGGCGAGCCGTCGCTCACGGATACCGGTATGCGATACGATCCACTCATCGGATGTATCGACCGTGCGCGAAAGCTCATCGTTCGTGACAACCCGATCCGGCACGTAACACGCGAGAGCGGTGATTCCGGTTTTCATTGTGCGAGAAGTGTACGCGATGCGGGAGTGGGGGTCAATGAAAAGAACAGGCCGGGCGGTAAAACAACCGGGGGCGCTACGCTTTCGCGGCTAGGAATGAACAGGTCGCGATTTCCGCACCGCCGAGGACATCACTACGGACCGCTTCGTCGCGGCGATAGTAGTCAGGCTTGCCGTAGCGTCTCTCCGCTCCCAGGCGATAGACCATTACCCACCCGGCGTCGCCGTTAACGACCCAGTACTCCCGCACGGCGTGACGCTCGTAAAGGGCGAGTTTCGTTGTCTGATCCTTGTAGCCGGTGGAGGGAGAGAGTATCTCCACCACAAGGTCCGGCGCGGCGTGTGCGCCTTTTTCGTCCAGGCGGGAGGGATCGCAGAAGACGGAGATATCGGGCTGCACGACTGTGGGAGTCTCGTCCTCCGATTGCGCTGATTTTTCGCTCAACCGAACATCGAGGGGCGCCACGAAGGTAGCACATCCGGTTCGATCGGTAATGTTGGCTATCTGTCGCGTGAGACGTAACAGAATCGACTGATGATCCGGTGTCGGTGCGGGACTCATGCTCCAGGCAACGCCGTCGATCAGCTCCCACCGTTCATCGTCGGACCACGTTCTGTAGTCACCGTATGTATACCCGCCAGTCTGTTCTTTCGGTAGTGCCATAGCGGTATCAGTATATCATCGAAATCGATCTTTGGGTCCACCTTCCGGATGTACGAGATGAGTTCGGCGTAGAGGTTTACCGAAGCACCGACCGGCACGCCGACGCGTAACATCGGGCGGCATTGCCTCCGAGATACTTCTGCGCGACGTCGGACGTGAAGTGTTGCGCGAGTAACGCGCGGTGGCCGGCGAAGTTCCAGATCTGAAGGCCGTACGGCGCGTCGCTCGCGCAGCAGATGCGCGTGTTCGCGCGCGCGCCTTTCGCTTCGTACGTCAGGTAGTCCGTTTCGATGTGCGTCTCGCGTTTTGCGCTCTCGATGTACACGATGTTGTCGAGTTCGAGCCCGAGCCGTCTCGCCGCGTGGTACGTCTCTTCGGCCTGAACGTAACCCGCGCCTCCACCTCCCATGTGCACCGCGATGATCGGGTTTGGCGCGATCCTCTCGGCGACGACGCGCAGGCCACTCGCCGGGGTGAACTCCGTGTCCGCGCCGAAGTGGAACGCGGGCACCGCGCCGAGCCCGACGATTCCATCGACGACCGTGAGCACATGCTCGCTGTCGATCGGAAAGCCGTTCTGCGCGGGGTTGATCTTCACGATCGGAAAGCCGAACTCGTTTACACAAAACTCGGCGAGACGGATCGCACCGTCGACACCGAGCGCCCGCGGATCGGTCCAGCCCGCCGGGAGCAGACGGTCGGGGTACCGGTCGGCGCTCTCTGCGATGTACCGGTTTGCGGCGAAAAGCGTGTTGTAATCCGCGTCGGGGTCGCCGACATAATCGGTTACCGCGGGATTCTGCCACACGAGCGACATATTGATTTCCGCCGCGTCCATGCTTTTTATGAGATCCTCGGCCGAGATCGGTTTACCGTGAAAGTAGTCGTCCGGAGAGAGCAATCCGGACGGCCGACGGTTGAACGCCGATGAGTCGGGGTCCGAGATATGCGTATCCGCGTCGATCGTGAGCCGGCTCCCGTCCGACTCGAGACGAGCGATGTAACTTTCGAGACGGGTTCGGGCGGATTGTGTCATGGGGCCTCCGTGGTCATCGCATGATCGTACCACGATCGAGCGGGCATTTGCCAATCCGCGCACCTTGTATCGTTTGGTATGCGGCTTTATTCTTGTCCTCGAAGGGGCCGGCACGATGAAACCGAATCCGCGCGAGCGGAAAAAAAACGTGGCGCTGATAATCGAGACATCGAACGACTACGCGCGAGGAATCCTGCGCGGAATCCACGACTACACGCGTATCCACCCCGAATGGACCGTCTACCTCACCGAACACGGCCGGCACGAGCCCGACGAGTCGTTTGTCGGCGGCTGGGAGGGGGACGGCGTGATCGCGCGGATCGAGACGGAACGAACCGCGGAGATGGTACAGAGACTGAACGTGCCGACCGTCGACGTGAGCGCGGCTCGGCTCGTGCCCGGCATACCGTGGGTCGAGACCGACGACACGGCGATAACCGAGTTGGCGGTCGGTCATCTGTTCGATTGTGGACTCCGAAACATCGCGTTTTTTGGCGACCCGTTTTACAACTGGTCGAACTGGCGCGAACTGGCTTTCCGCGCGATCATGCAACAGAAAGGACATCCCGAGTTGGTTTTCCTGTTGCCGGTGCGCCGCGATCCGCAGATCCGGTGGTACGCGAACCGTGCCGAGATCAAGGAGTGGCTCGAGTCGTTACCAAAACCGGTTGGGATCTTCTCGTGTTACGACGCGTGTGCGCAACAACTGCTCGAGATCTGCCGCTACTTCGACATTCCTGTCCCTGAAGACGTTGCCGTTATCGGCATGGACAACGACGAGTTGTTGTGCGAACTCGCGACTCCGACTCTCACAAGCGTCGTGCCGAACTCGCGCGCGACCGGGTTCCTCGCTGCGGAGCTGCTGGACCGGATGATGAGCGGCGAGATTGTTTCCGGTCAAAAACACTCGGTCAAGCCTCTCGGCGTGAAGAAACGGGTTTCAACCGACATCCTGACCGTCGACGATCCTCATGTCGCGCGTGCTGTGGCCTTTATCCGCGCGAACGCCGACCGGCCGTTGTCGGTCGAGAACGTGCTCGCCTCGGTGCCGCTGTCGCGCCGCATTTTCGAGTCGCGTTTCCGGCGCGCACTCGACCGGACGCCTCACCAGGAGATTGTGCGTGTTCGGACGAACCGGGTACGCGAACTGCTGCTCAACACCGACATGACGCTCGCTGAGATCGCCGAAACGATGGGGATCGAACACCCCGAGTACGTGAGCGTATTTTTCAAGAAAGAAACCGGCATGACGCCGGTCGAGTATCGCAACCAGGCCCGATCGTACGCCTCGCGGCGGTAAAAAATCTCAGAAACATTGCGGAATTATTCATTCACATCGGTGTGAACCGAGGGGATAATGAGGCGATGATGGTTCGGTTAGGTGCGCACGGAGGCAAACCATGAACACACCGGTAAAAGTTGGACTCGCGGGACTCGGCTTCGGAGCCGAGTTTATCCCGATCTACCAGGCGCATCCGAACGCGGAGGTCGGCGCGATCTGTCAGCGCACCGAGGCGAAGCTGAAGGCCGTCGGCGACAAATTCGGGATCGCGACGCGGTACGCCGAGTACGAGGATCTGATCGCCGACCCGTCGATCGACTTCGTGCATATAAACACACCGATCCCCGATCACGCGCCGCACACGATCAAGGCGCTCGAGGCGGGCAAACACGTGATGTGTACCGTGCCGATGGCGACGACGCTCGAGGACTGCCGGAGAATCGTCGATCTAGTCCGGGAAACCGGTCTCACGTATATGATGGCCGAGACCGTCGTGTACAGCCGTGAGTACCTCTTTGTGAAAGAGATGCTCGAGAAAGGTGAGCTCGGGAAGATCCAGTACATGCAGGCGTCTCATCCGCAGGACATGGAAGGGTGGCCCGATTACTGGAAGAAAATGATCCCGATGCACTACGCGACGCACGTCGTGAGTCCGGTTCTCGCGATGGTCGACGGACTCGCCGAGTACGTGAGCTGCTTCGGGTCCGGAACGATCAACGACGAGTGTGCCGCGCTTTCCGGCAACAAATTCGCGGTCGAGTCGTGCCACATCAAGATCAAGGACTCCGACGTCGCCGCGCACATCTGGCGGTTCCTCTGGGATACCGCACGGCAGTACCGCGAGAGTATCGACGTGTACGGCAGTAAGAAGTCGTTTGAGTGGCCGTTGATCGAAGGCGAAGAGCCGGTCCTTCACACCGCGAAGAAACCCGAGCCCGAGATCGCAGAACGCGTGACGGTCCCCGACTTTGCACACCGTTTGCCCAAAGAAATCCAAAAGTTTACGATGGGCGTCGCCGACGAGGATCATCTCTCGTTCATCCAGGGAGGAGGCCACGGCGGTTCACACCCGCACATGGTGCACGAGTTTGTCTCGGCGCTGATCGAGAAGCGCGAGCCGTTCCCGAACGCAGCGACCGCGGCAAACTGGACGTCAGTCGGGATATGCGCGCACCAATCGGCGTTGAAAGGTGGCGAGCGCGTCGACCTCCCGGACTACACGAAGTGACGACAGACCGGGTAGCGGCTCGAGAACAACAGTAACACAAGGTGGATAAAATGATTGGTTTGATCGGACTCGGGGCGATGGGAAGTGGTCTCGCGGCGACTCTGCTGCGTGGAGGGTATGAGCTCACGGTTTTCGATCTCGACGCGGCGCGTCTGAAGGCCGCCGTCGACGCCGGTGCGATCTCGGCCTCGAGCGCTTCGGAACTCGCGGCGAACTGCGACGTCGTGTTCACGAGCCTTCCGAGCTCGCGCGTCACGGTCAACGTGATCGAGACCGAAATCGCGCCGTCGGTGAAGCCGGGCGCGACGGTCGTCGATCTCGGCACGACGCTGCTCGACGAAACACGGAGGCTTCACAAGCTCCTGAAATCGCGGGAGGTCGGGTTTCTCGACGCGCCCGTGAGTGGCGGTGAAGGTGGTGCTGCGACCGGAACGCTCTTCATTTTTGTCGGGGGCGACCGCGCCGTCGCGGACCGAACCTGGAAGGTGCTCGGCGTACTCGGCGGCAGCCGCTTGACGTACTGCGGAGAGTCCGGCGCGGGGCAGATCACGAAGGCCGTGAATCAGCTCGCGATGGGGCTCGTCGACGCGGCGTTCATCGAGGCGGTCGCGTTTGGCGTGGCCGGTGGTGTCGACGCTGAGACTTTGCAGCAGGCGGTCGGCGGTGACGGCGGATTCCGCAAACAGTTTCACGACATCGCGGGCCGAATCGCCGACGGCAAAGGCGACGGCATGGACGTGAAGTACGCCGAGTATCAGTACTTTCTCGACGACGCGAAAGTGACCGGCTTCACCGCGCCGATCCTCACGAATCTGCACGCATTCATGAAAAGGTACCCCGATGTCGGACGCGACAACATGAATCGACCGTACCCGCCGCTCTGGTCGGCGCTCACCGGTGCGTCGAAACCGACCGCCGACACCACGGAGGACACGAAATGATCAGGCTATCGTGCGCGTCGCTCTCGTTCGACGGGTTCGGCGACGAGAATTACATCAAGACTTTTGCGAACGTGAGGGAGGCCGGGTACCGGCACCTCGAGTTCAACTGCTGGTATCCGCGGACGCTCACCCCCGCGAAGACGCGCGATCTCGTCGAGCGGTGCAAGACCGCCGGCGTATCCCCGGGGTCGATCCACGTCGGTGGCTTCGGTGGGGACAATCGCGATACGATCACAAAGGATCTCTGCCACAAGCTGCGTTCGATCGCTGTCGTTCGTGAGCTCGGCTGCAACGTCGTCTGCGCGACCGGCGCGCGCCGCGGCGCCGAAGGTGGCCTCGATGCGATCATAGAGGTGCTGAAAGAGCTCATGCCCGCGGCAGAGGCGAAGAACGTCTTGATCAGCCTCGAGAATCACGCGGGGAACAACCTCGAGAACCTCGACGACTACCGGCGCATCTTCGACGCGGTCGATTCGCCGGCTCTCGGCATCTGTATGGACACCGGTCACTTCGAGGCCGCGTCGGTATCGCTCGACGACCTGATCGACGAGTTCGCGCCGAAGATCAACCACATCCATCTCAAGGAGAATCTCAAGTTCGGCGAGAAGCAGTTTGTCCGGTTCGGCGAAGGAACAACCGACAACGTCGCGGCGGTCGAGCGGATGCTCGAGTCGGGATACTCGGGCTACCTCGTTATCGAACTCTCGCCCGAGATCGGACCGAACGACGACCGACCGTTCACGATCGACGACCTGAAGAAACCGTACGAGATGTTCCGCGTCTACGAGCGCGAGGACTAACGCGCCGACGCGATCCTTAACACGATCTTGACATCGACTGGAACCGCATTTGAAAGTCGGGCAACACGTTTGTCGTATCCAAAGTCGTTCGAAAACGGACGGCAAAGTCAGGAGGACAGACATGAAAACACGGCTTTTCATCATCACGGTTATTCTTGGTGCCGCGCTGGTACTGCCGATCTCGGCACAGGTACAGCCCGGCGACGCCGAGGACGTGACCGCGCTCGACGTGGTCGCCGACCATGAGCAGATC
>REEC01000019.1 GCA_007695285.1 Spirochaetaceae bacterium
CGTGGGATCTGGAACCTGCTCTGCATCCCTCCGCGCTTTGAGGCGCTGCTCGAGACGGCTCAAATCTGATTCTCCGGCGACTCGACCACTTCCGTGATGTCGGCCATCGCGATCTCGTACGCCTTTTCGTCGATCGGATAGAACTGCACAAGCACGATCGCGGCGATCAGGACGATCGATGGGATCGGTCCGACGAGCAGCCGGATCGCGAGAATAGAGCTCTCGGTCTGCGCGACGTCCGGGACGTAACGCGCGGCGGCGAGGATGAAGCCCATCAGAGCGGTCGCGCCGGACTGGCCGAGCTTGGCGACGAACGTCCAGACGCCGTAGTACGCGCCCTCGCGCCGGCGGCCGGTGTTTTTCGCCTCGACCTCAATCGCGTCCGGCAGCATCGCGAACGGCGGCACATAAGCAAAACCGACGCCGATGCCCGCGATCACCATCATTCCGATCGTGAAGCCGGGGCCGATGATGTGGCCACCAAGAAAAATCGCCATACAGCCGATCACGAGGAACGAGAACGCGAGCTGATACGTGCGCTTCTTTCCGATCCTGCGTGACACAAAAACGCTGATCGGGATACAGACCATCGCGACCAGGAGCAGCGCGACCATCGCGAGCGTCGTGAGGCCCTCGTCGTTATGCACGTACTTCATGTAGTACACGAGGATGCCCGAGAGAAAGCTGATCGCCGAGAGATGCAGCATGTACGTGAACAGCACAAAGAGATACGGACGATTCTTGAACACGACGCCGTACGTCCGGAAGAACCCCTCGGGTCGTTCGGTCGAGGCCGCGCGCTCGCGGACCGAGACACCCGTGATGATCGCCGTAACCGCCATCACGAGGCCGAACACGAGGCCGACGACCGAGAAACCCATGCGTCGGTCGCCGACCGCCTCGACGAGCGGCAGAACGAGAGCCGCGCCGAGGATCGTGCCGAACACCGCGAATCCGAAGCGGTAGCCGTTGAGGCTCGTTCGCTCGTGATAGTCTTTGGTCAGTTCCGGCGTGAGCGAGCCGTACGGGATGTTCACGACCGTGTACGCTGTGTTCAAGAGACAGAGCGTCGCGATCGCCCAGACCGTGAGCGCGGCGGTGCCGTCGATGAGCGGCGCCGTGAAAAACAACCAGCACGCGAGGAAGAGCGGAACCGCGCCGAACAGGATGTACGGCCGCCGTCGTCCGATCCGGGTCCGGGTACGGTCGGAGATGTAGCCCATCAGCGGATCGGTCACCGCGTCCCACGCCTTCCCGACCATGATCGCGAGCCCCGCGAGCGCGGCCGGCAGCCCGACCGTGTCGGTGAGGTAATTCAGCGCCCAGAACCCCATCGCCGTGAAGAACAGGTTTCCTCCGAGATCGGCGACCCCAAACCCGAGTTTTGTCCGAACCGTGAGCCGTTCCACGAGCGTTTTTTTCGATCCGACGGTGTCATCGTTCAAGACGAGCCTCCTCTATGCAGCGTTCGTACTCCATCTTCAAGTCATCGAGCGCGCGTGCGACCGCGGCCTTCTTGCCGCTGCGATACTCATCCATGCGCGCGGTGAGGTCTAAAGGGGTGCCCGCGACGATCAACGCGTCAAACGGCCTCACGGTGACGCGGCCGGAGATCGCGCCGCCCGCGAGTCGATTCGCAAAGTCCCAGAGGTTCTGCGCGTACTCGACGACCGAGTGAAACGGCGCGTCCGGTGCCGGAACGGTCGTCCGGAAATACCACGCGAAGTCGGCGAGCTCCATGTGGCGCATCGCGTACCACGCTTCGCCCGCCGCGCGGTCGGCGATCGCTCGATCGAGCGGCGTGAGGTGTCCCGGATCCCCGGAAACGTAGATCCGGTCCCACCCGATCTGCCGGATCCGGTAGACGCGCTCGATGATCTCGCCGTGACCTTTCGGGATACCGAGGATCCGCTCTCCTGCCGTGACCGCCGCCACGACGACGCGGGCAACGCGCGAGTCGCGGTCGAGATCGGGTTCCGCCGGGATCAAGTACAACGCCTCGGCGCGGCCGAGGATCCGGTCGCACGCGTCGTTCAGCCGGGCCGCGATCGCGCTGCTCCGTGTCGCGGGTAGATCGATCCCGATCGTTTTTTCGGTCCGACGAATCAGCCGCTCGAGCGCGACCCTCGGCCGGCGGCCCCGGTAACGCCGGTGAACCGAGAGCGGCAGAACGACGACGGGTTCGTTTCGACCCGCCGCGTTCATCATCGATGCCGCCTCGTACCCGAGGCGGAGCGCGCCACTCTCGAGCCGCGGCACGGTCTCGCTCGAATACCCGACCTGCCCTTCGGGCGCGAGCGCAACAGGGTAGCCGCCGTCGATGATCGCGCGGCGAATCCGGGAGATACCGTTTGAGTCCATTTTTGAGTGGTGCACCGGCATCGCGCCGAGGCGCGGCATGATCCACCTGACGAGCGCGCCACTCCACCGCGGAACCTCGTATCCGTGCACGAACACCGCGTGTGGAGCGCGCGGGAGCTGTGTCTTGAGCCGGCGCGCTTCGTGTCTGATTCCACGGAAAAACAACCACGAGAGGATCTGCGGTTCGTCGACGAAAGGATGGCGGAACGCGATGATCAACTTCGTCTTGCCGTCGAGAGCCGAGGCGAACGGCGTGACAAGATTCTCCGGATGGATCACGCGTACACGACGGCAGCCGACTCCCCATCGCAGGTACGCGGGCGCCAGAAACCGGACCACCGCGAGCGCGTACCCGCGGACACCCGGATCGGCGAGCGAGACGTCCCGTCGTGCGCGTGTGACCGGCGCGGCGTTCCACGACTTCATCGAGTATTCCTCCATAAACGACCGGCGGACGACGGCGAATCATAGACGGTGTCGCGCGGAAAGACAAGCCGCTATCCGCGCGCCGCCACGCACCTGCCGGCTACCATCGTATTGAGACGATGTGGTACACTCGCCGTA
>REEC01000018.1 GCA_007695285.1 Spirochaetaceae bacterium
GAAGTTCATCCGGCCGTACCGGAAACTGTTTGTGTTGGGACAGCTTGTGACGCTCTTTGCAACCGGCGCAGGACTGGTCTTCCCGCTTCTCACTCGAGACATCATCGACAGCCTCATCGGTTCGGGCGGGCACGACGCGGTAACGCGCAGCGTCGCGCTTCTTGCGGCCGCGTTCTCGTGCCTCGCGCTTTTGACGTACGTCAAAGAGAGAGCGCTTGGAGACCTCAGTCTGCGCGTCGTCCGGGATCTTCGCGACCGTGTCTTCTCGAAGATTCCCGAACTGCCATTCCGGTACTTCGATCAGAATCGCAGTGGCGATGTCATCTCGGTCATGACGAACGACATCAACCGCGTGCAGGACTCGGTCTCTCGAGGCCTCGCGTTCGTCGTCACGCAGATCGTATCGCTCGTCGTCATCCTTATTCTTCTGCTCCGGATCGACGTGATCCTGACCGCCTTGATGGTCGCCGTGGTGCCGCCGTTCGTAGCAGTGGTCACGGTAGTCTCGCGCAAGAGTCGTGTTCAGTCGCGCAGGCTGCAGAGTTTGCTGGGAAACGTAACCAGCATCGCGGCCGAGTGCGTCCGCGGAATCGACGTCGTCAAGAGCTACGTCCTGGGATCGCACGCGATCGGGATCTTCCGGAAGACGAACGACGACGTCCTCGAGACCGGACGCACTCAAGTGCGGTTGACCGCTGCGGGCGCCGCGCTCTCGACGGTCGCCGGTGGGATCGCGATCATCACGCTGATCGGCGTCGGGGGCGCGCGTGTTCTCCGTGGGCTGATCACGCCGGGCGAGCTCGTCGCGTACCTGATCTACGCGCAGATGATCATCGGGCCGATCGGAATGCTGACCGGTATCGTCGTCGAGATTCAAAAGGCGCTCGCGGCGATCGAGCGCGTCTTCGCATTGATCGACGTCGAAGGGGAGCCTCAGGCCGTCTCACCGAAGTTACCATCAAAACGGAACAACGCGGGCGCCGTTGACGTGATCCCGGATGCGTCTACCGTCCCTACGCGCGGGGCGAGCATCGAGCTCAGAAACGTCGATTTCTCGTACGTCGACGGTCGACCGGTTCTCACCGACGTCTCGATCGAGGCGCGCCCGGGCGAGTTCATCGCGCTCGTCGGCCCGAGCGGTGCCGGAAAGTCGAGCGTTCTGAAGCTTCTCGTGCGGTTCTACGAGCCGACGGCCGGGAGAATTCTTCTCGACGGGCTCGATCTCTCGACCATCCCGATCGACGATGTCCGTCGCGAGACGGCGCTCGTGATGCAGGAGACGCACCTTTTCGACATGAGCGTGCTCGAAAACATCCTGGCGGGAGACCCGGACCGCAGCGACGAGGACGTGATCCACGCGGCGCACGCAGCCCACGCCGCGGAGTTCGTCGAAGCGATGAACGCCGGCTACCACAGCCGAATCGGCGAGAACGGCACGCAGCTTTCGGGCGGGCAGCGCCAGCGGATCTCGCTCGCACGCGCGTTTCTGAAAAACCCTCGCCTTCTCCTGCTCGACGAGGCGACGTCGGCTCTCGACACCGAGTCCGAGAAAAAGGTCCAGGCGGCCCTCGCCCGCCTCATGACCGGACGAACGACCGTCGCGATCGCGCACCGCCTCTCGACGGTCCAGAACGCCGATCGAATATACGTCATGGATCGTGGCCGCGTGATCGCCTCCGGACGACACGAAGAACTTCTCGCGCGGTGCCGGATGTACTCGGACCTGTGCGAGCAACAGATGATCCGCGCGCCGGCGTGACTAATTGTTCCGCCGGAACAAAAGGCATATACTTATCCCCATGGCAGAGCGCAAGTCGTACGACAGTGCGTACAAGTACCTTTTCTCAAGCCGGCACGTCTTCCACCAGTTCCTCACCCGCTTTGTGGACGAGGAGTTTCTGCGCGATCTCGCTGTCGACGACGTGGAAATGGTGGACAAGAGCTTTGTCAGCGACGAGCTGCTCGACCGCGAGTCGGACATCATCTACAAAGTAGACCTGCCCGGGCGCGAGGTCTACGTGTACGTGCTCCTGGAGTTCCAGTCGACCCCGGATAAAACCATTCCGGTACGCATGCTACTGTACATCCTTCAGCTGTACGACCAGCTGTTCCGAAGCAGCACAAAGGGCCTGCTTCCGGCGGTCTTTCCGGTCCTGCTGTACAACGGTAGCCGTCCGTGGACGGTGCCGACCAACCTGAGCGAACTAATCGCTTCTGAGATCCCCGCCAGGTACATCCCGTCCTTCGAGTACTACGCGATCATCGAGCACGACATCCCGGCGGAGAGGCTGGAGCGGATCAAGGGCCTGGTCGCCGCGATCATGTACCTGGAACAGCAGGAAGACGACCACGGACTGCGGCAGACGATCGACACGGCAATCGCAATGATTGCCGAAGAGCGGCCCGAACAGCTACGGCAGTTCAGCCACTGGATCAACCGGATGTTCCGCGGCTCGCTTGAGGATAGTGAAATAGAGAAAGTCAGCCAACTAACGGAGGTGAAAACGATGTTAGCCGAAGTAGTCGACAAAATCGAAAAGCGCGGAGAAGACCGGGGCATGCAGCAAGGTATGCAGCAGGGCATGCAGCAGGGCATGCAGCAGGGTATGCAGCAAAAAGCTCGTGAAGCTGCCCGCAAGATGCTGGCCGAGGAGCTCGATATCGCACTGATTGCGCGGATAACCGGGCTGTCTGAGCAGGAGATAACCAGCTTACGGCAAAACACGGATTAACACGGAGAAAACCCACCGCAAACCGGTCGATTCCACTCGACCGGTCTACCAATCAACGTCTCAATCCGCGAAAAAAGGGCTTATCGACCAACCTCGACAAGTTCCATCACACCGCAATCTCCACAACCGAGACCGAAGCCGCGGGGAACTGCCACGAGAGCACGCCGTC
>REEC01000017.1 GCA_007695285.1 Spirochaetaceae bacterium
TGTGGCCCAGAACGATCAGCGCCGAGAACCGGCGATCGTCGCGCACGAGATCGATAAATCCCGCGGCATCGTCGACGAAATGGCTCACGCGGAGTTCACGCTCCGGGATCGCCGCCGATGCGCTGCGCGCGACGCCACGCTTATCGTAGCGAAGCGACGCGACGCCGCTCTCCGCGAGCGCCTCGGCGAGCATCATTAATGAGTCGTTCCTGCCCGGCAACAGCGCCGAGTTTCCGTCGCGGTCGGTCGGACCGGATCCCGCGATCATCAAGACCAGCGGATGCGGCCCCGGTGTCGCGGGGAGCCTCAAGCTGCCGTGCAGCTCACCGCGCGCGGTCGGCAAAACGACCGGCGTGTCGACATCGCTCGCGGCGCGACGGACCGGACGTCCGAGAAAAAGTTCAGACTGCGGAGAACCGGACGTCCTCTCGAGTTCGAACGTGCCGGCCGCGTTGCCTTGCGTGAACGTCCCGGTAATCGATTCGCTGTCGCGGCTCCCGTCGAACACCGCCGGGATACCGACCGGAAGCTCAAACCGGACTTCGGGATCGTCGGTTACGACGTCGCGAAGCACGACACCAAACGCGCCTTGCGCGGGAATGTTGAGCGTCGCGGCACGAGCGCCGTCGATGGTACCGAGGTCGACCTCGATCCCGATAACCTGACCCGCGACGACGATCGAGCCGGTCCAGTGTCCGGCGAACGGGTCGGGACTCACGACGGGCGCGGGTTCTTCCGGAGCGGCCGCCGCCGTACGTCGAGCGGAGTCATCCGCGGGTCTGCGTGTCACATCGGCCTCCGGCCGCAAACCTGCGCACCCGGAAAACAGAACTCCGAGCGCGCAAAAAACGATCGCATAACGAAAAGCACTCATACCTGTAAATATACACCGATCGACGTCCGGTTATTCACCGTGGGTCGGCCGATTTCTCTGGTTTACAGCAGACCGGGCGTCTGTTACGCTCACGCCATCGCTGAAGGAGCCAACCGATGGTAGAGCTGAGGAACGTCGGAAAGACGTTCGGGTCGACGGTCGCGGTCGAGTCGGTGTCGTTTTCCGCGCGCCCCGGGGGTGTGTTCGGTTTGATCGGGCCAAACGGTGCCGGAAAATCGACGACGATCCGGATGATCATGAACATTCTGGTACCCGACACCGGTGAGGTCCGGTTCGACGGCCGGAAGATATCCGAGAACGACAAGGCGCGAATCGGGTATCTGCCGGAAGAGCGCGGATTGTACAAAAAAGTGACGGTCAACGAGATGTTGATGTACTTAGCGCGTCTGAAGTCCGCGGACCCCACGGTCGCGCAGAAAAACATCGATGCGTGGCTCGAGAAGTTCGACCTGCTCGCGTGGAAGAACAAAAAAATCGAGGAACTCTCGAAAGGCATGTCGCAGAAGGTGCAGTTCATCGCGGCCGTCGCGCACGATCCGGATATTCTCTTCTTCGACGAACCGTTCTCGGGACTCGATCCGGTGAGCTCGGACCTTCTCAAGAACACGATCATCGAGATCGGTCGACTGGGCAAGACGATACTGATCTCGACTCACATCATGGACCACGCCGAGCGAATCTGCTCCGAGATTTTCCTGATCAACAAGGGCAAAGAAGTCGTGTCGGGTCCGATCCACGAGGTGAAAAGTCGCTACGGACGCCGGAGCGTGACGATCGAGTTTGACGGAGACGGCTCGTTCATGGAGAGCATCCCGGAGGTCCGCGGTCTCAACGCGTTTCCCCGGTACACCGAACTCGAGCTCGCCGACGGCGCGACCGGCGACGATGTCTTGCGCCGGATCGTCGGGCGCGTCTCGGTGAAACGTTTTGAGCTCACCGCGCCGTCGTTGCACAGAATTTTCGTCGATCTGGTCGGGGCGAAGCCCGGGCAGATCACGGAGATCCGCGAAAGCACGGCAAACGCGAACGACGAGGTACCTTCCGATGAGTAAACTGACGACGATCATCAAACAAGAGTTCAAGATGACGGCCGCGAACAAGGCGTTCGTCGTGATGACGATCCTCGGGCCGTTCCTGATCGCCGCGATATCGATCCTGCCGGGAACGTTGGCGCAACGCCAGGGCGAAGTCGCCGAGAACACGGTTATCGCGTTCGTCGGCGGCTCGGACGCTCTGTTCGATCAGATGTCGCAGTCTCTTGTCGGCACGCGGCTCGTGCCGGAGCGATTCGCCGACGACGAGTCGGCAAGACGCGCCGTTCTCGACGGTGATGTCAGCGGCGCTTTCGTCGTCCCGGACGAGTACCTCGCGAGTCCGACCGTCGAGTACTTCTCGCGCACCGGGACCGACATGCAGATCGCGACGATCCTCGAGACGACGCTCGGCGCGGTCGTCGTCGGCCGGCGCGTCGCGGACGCGGGGCTCGATCCGGCTCAGGTTGCCGCGTTGACGCACCGACCGTCGGTCGTGATGCGCCGGCTCGAGACGACCGGAGAAGGCGTCGAGCAGGACTTCTTCAGCGTCATCCTCACGGCGATCACGTTCGTGATGCTGATCTACATGACGGTGCTTCTGTACGGGCAGATGATCGGCCGGTCGGTCCTGACGGAAAAGACGTCGAACACGGTCGAGATCATGTTGTCGTCGGTACGGCCGACCGAAATGTTGTTCGGGAAGATTCTCGGAAAAGGTTTCGCCGCGATGCTCCAGTACGCGATCTGGATCGGCGTCGCGTTGCTCATCGTCACGATCGTCGGACCGGCGATCGGAGTCGAGGTGCCGGTGAACATCTCGCCGGCCAACCTCGGTTACCTGTTCGTGTTCTTCACGTTGGCGTTCTTCCTGTACGCCTCCGCGTACGCGGCGATCGGTTCGGGAGCGGAGGACGAGCAACACTTGGGGCAACTCTCGATGCCGCTGATCGTGTTTCTGATCATCCCG
>REEC01000133.1 GCA_007695285.1 Spirochaetaceae bacterium
GAACTGCCGGTGTACGGTGACGGCAAAAACGTGCGCGACTGGCTGTACGTCGAGGACCACTGCGACGCGATCTACCGGATCATCACGCGCGGCCGCACCGGAGAGACGTACCTCATCGGCGGCGAGAACGAGTGGGAGAACCTGAAGCTGGTCACGACGATCTGCGAGAAGATCGCCGCGCTGAACGCGGAACCCGCCGAGAACTACACGGGCCTGATCCGCTTCGTGAAAGACCGCCCGGGCCACGACCGCCGGTACGCGGTGGACTGCTCAAAAATCAAGAGCGAACTCGGCTGGCGCCCGCGCCACGAGTTCTCCGCGGGCCTCGACGAGACGATCGGCTGGTACCGCGACAACACCGGCTGGATCGACCATATCCGCTCCGGCGCGTACAAAGACTGGATCGCGCAGAACTACACGAATAGGTAGGCGGCGGCAGCCGCCTACCCGAGAACGCCCATCTCGTCGAGCACCGCGCGCAGTTGTGCGCGCTCGGCGTCGCTCATGCGTCCGACCGGGCTCATACACGGGCCGGCTTCGATGCCCTGCATCTGTAGCGCCTCTTTGATCACCGCCGGGAACGTGCCGAGCGTGAACGCGAGCCGGAGCGGCGCGAGGCGGAACTGCGCGTTGAGAGATCCCGCGATATCACCCGCGACGTACAGATCGTAGATGTCCGCGACGAGCCGCGGAGCGACGTTCGCGCACGCGGCGATCGCGCCGCTGCCTCCGTAGCAGAGGCACGCGTGGATCAATGTGTCGCGCCCCGCGAGCACGCCGAAACCCGTACCCCGGGTGCGCCGGATGTACTCGGCGGTCAGCGTGAAGTCGCCGCTCGAGTCCTTGATGCCGACGATGTTCTCGACCTCCGCGAGCTCGGCGACGGTGTCCGGCGTGATCGTCACGCCGGTCTTCGGCACGTTGTTGTACAGAACGACCGGCAAACTCGTCTCGGCGGCGATCCGCCGATAGTGCTCGGCGAGCTCGGTTTGGCTCGGACTGATGAACATCGGCGTCAGCACCGAGAGCGCGTCGGCCCCGGCTTTCTCGGCGATGCGGACGAGCCTGATGCAGTCCCGCGTCGTGATGCCGGTCGTGCCCGCGTAGACCGGGACGCGGCCCGCGG
Source organism: Spirochaetaceae bacterium (assembly GCA_007695285.1). Taxonomy (GTDB): domain Bacteria; phylum Spirochaetota; class Spirochaetia; order DSM-27196; family PXBQ01; genus PXBQ01. Next base: position 1,127 of record REEC01000133.1, read on the forward strand.
TTTCATCGACCGTGATCTCGAACACCTCGCGCACCTCGTCTTCTGTGAGCCCGTAAAACTCGCCGGTCGTGCCGACCGCGAAGATCGCGTGCACGCCACCGGCGATCAGATGGTTGATCAGCGCGCGCAGCGCGGTCTCGTTGACCGTTTCATCGGCCGTGAGCGGCGTGATCATCGCGGGGATGATCCCTTTGGGTTCGAAAGTCATCGGTGTCCTCCTTCCGGGTACGCGAGCGTATCACGATTCGTGGGTGGTGCAAAACTACCAGGCAGGACAAAGCAATTACCGAGCGCGACAGTCGGCCCAATGGCCGGATCATCGTCGGACGGACGCCTGCGCATGGCGTCTTTATTTACAAGGTTCGTAACAGTCCCCGATAATTGACGAAAGTATCTACACGTGTATATACTATTCTTACGAGGTGACCGGAATGCGGACAGCAAAAGTCTTCATAAGCGGAAATAGTCAGGCAGTCCGTCTGCCGAAAGAATACCAGGTAGACGACAAAGAGTTGTTCGTTCAAAAAATCGGCAACACGATCGTTTTGTTTTCGAAGGAAAACCCTTGGGAAGCATTCGAACGCAGTTTGGGCGGGTTTTCCGATGACTTTATGGCTGACGGAAGAAATCAGCCGCCGATTCAGGATAGAGAAAGCCTCTGATGTATCTGCTCGATACAAACATTTGCATTTATGTCATAAACAAATCTCCGGCAAATGTTGTCGCAAAAATCAAGACTTTCAAGCCGTCGCAAATCAAACTGTCTTCGATATCGCTCGGCGAGTTGGAGTGCGGGGTTTATAAGAGTCGAAGCAAAGAGAAAAATAAAGCGGCTCTAATCGAGTTCGTGTCCGGGTTCGATATTGTCGTTTTTGACGATCGGGATGCCGAAGTTTTTGGAGTACTGCGAGTCGACCTCGAAGCCCGAGGATTGGTGATCGGACCGTACGACATGCAGATCGCGGCGCAGGCCATAACGCGGGACCTGACTCTTGTGACAAACAACACGAACGAGTTTGGGCGAATCAGAAACCTGAGGCTGGAAAACTGGGCCTGAGAGTCGGCAGACAGTATCGCGATCGTTGATAGAATCGAGCGGTATCGATACTATCTCATCATATGGACGAGAAAAAAAACCTGAAACACACGGACTCGCCGTCCGTGACCGAAGATCAAAGGCTGCTCGCGAAGCCGACGCGGGAACAAGCGTCGTTCACCGATTCGGACCCGTGGCGCGTGTTCCGGATCCAGGGTGAGTTTGTCGAGGGTTTTGACCGTCTCGCGACACTCGGGCCCGCCGTGACGCTGTTCGGTTCGGCGCGCACGCACGAGGACCACGCGTGGTACCGGGCTACGGTCGAGACCGCGCGGCTGCTCGCGGAGTCGGGACTCGCGGTGATCACGGGAGGTGGCCCGGGAATCATGGAGGCCGGCAACCGAGGGGCCAAGGAAGCCGGAGGGCTCTCGGTCGGGCTCGGGATCGAGCTCCCGTTTGAACAGGGCGTCAATCCGTACGTCGATATCGCGGTGAACTTCCGGTACTTCTTCGTGCGCAAGACGATGCTCGTGAAGTACGCGCAGGCGTTCGTGATCTTCCCGGGTGGGTTCGGTACGCTCGACGAGCTGTTTGAGTCGATGACGTTGATCCAGACCGGCAAGATCTCGCGCTTCCCGATCGTTCTGTTCGGCACCGAGTACTGGGGTGGACTTCTCGCGTGGGTCCGCAACACGATGCTCGCGCACGGCAATATCTCGGCCGAAGACCTCGACCTGATCACGCTGAGCGACTCCCCGGAGGAAGTACGCGACATCGTCGTCGCCGCGGTCTCGGACGGAAAAAACCTCGACGAACGCGAGGAAGCCGCCCGCCGCGCGACGCGGAAGGCGTACGAGCAGAGGTAGCGCGCGCACGCGATGACCCGAGCCGTCACCGCGTTCGGTCGTAGTATCCCCGGAGCCCGGGTTGGGCCGTGTAGATTGTCTCGGCATCGATCACTTCAAACTCCACTTCACCGTGCCGTGGATCGTCGATGTACAGGTACCCGCCGTCGTACTCGTATGCGAAAACCCCGGTCTGCCGGCCATCGAGAGACACGGCGACGCGATTCTCATGGAACTCGAATGCCACCCCGGTCGCACGGTTCTCAAACCGACTGCCGACAAGAACGTCGGCTCCGGTCCGGCTCGAAACCTCGGGCGCCGCGCCGTCAATCGTAGCTCCCGGACCGGGCACGGCCTCGAACAGCATCGCGTACGGCACGCCACCTTCGGACAGAGAGATCACACACATGACCGCGGAACCGACGCGGATGAACGTGAACTCCATGAAGTCGTCTGCGTCTGCCGCGATCCTCATCCGCCCGTTCTCCGTCGTATACGGAAAAGCCTCGCCGCTTAGCGTCACGATCTTTCGTTCAGCGTTGACTTCTAGTACGAAATTCTCATGAAACAGTTCAAAAAATGCTAAAACATCACCCTCGACGAGAAACTCATCCAGATCGCCCGAAGAGACGACGGGACTCTCGGTTTCGATCAGACCGGCGAGCGAACGCAAGGCCCATTCGCCGCGCAGATCGAGCGCTCCGACGACGGCGGTTGAGACGGCACTGTAAATTAGAACGAACAAAATGATGCGGGTTCTCATGTCTGCCCCCTAAACGACGAAACCCGACGGCGCGGGCCGTCGGGTCGAAAACCGGTAATCTAAGAACGTCGCTTACTGCTCGCGGACGTTCAAGCTGAAAGACGGGTCGATCGTGTACGTCCGCAGCGGATGAAACACGAAGTCGGTCTCGAACACGAACGCACCCGACACGATTCGCACGCGGCGGCGGCCCGGCCGGATCTGGAGCTCGAAGCCTTGCCGCGGAGGAGATCCGGTCTGGATCCGATTAGGATTGTTGATCCGGTCTCCGTCGATGTACACTTCGATCTGACCCAACGGATCGTTCAGGCCGGGCGCGAACATACTGCTCGGGAACAAGAGGCTCACCCCGGACATCGCCTGCCGCAGGTTCGCCGTAACGACCTGGTTGGAGTTCAGGTTCACCGTGGTGCTGAAGTCCTCATACCCTTCGGCCGCGACGCGCACATTGTACGTTCCTTGCGGCATCGACCCCGCGTACGACCCGGTCCCCATCTGATCGCCGTCGACGTAGATCGTCGCGGTCCGGACGTTCGTGTTCACGCGAAGGTTGAACGTCACCTGCTGCAGGTTCGCCGTGACGGTCTGGTTCGAGTTCAGATTCACGGTCGTCGTGAAGTCCGAGTACCCCTGCGCGGTCACGCGAATATTATACGTGCCCGCCGCCAAACTCTCCTGATGCGTCCCGGTCCCTTTGCGCTGGTTGTTCACAAAGATCTCGGCTTCCCGCACGTTCGAGTTCACGCGCAGGGTATACGCGGATGACTGCAGGCTTGCCGTAACGGTCTGATTCGAGGTCAAGTTCACGGTCGTCCGAAAGTCCTGGTAGCCTTGCGCGCGAACGACGATCGTGTACGTCCCCTCGGTGAGCGAGACCGTATGCGGATACCGCGTAACCCGCTGCTGCTCGTCGTTTATCAGTAGCGTCGCATTCGCGACGTTAGAGCGCACGGTCAGGTTATACGACGCGGGAGTGGTGGCCCGCGCCCGCCCGCCTGCAGCACTTTGCGCGACGAGATTACCCGCAACGAGAGCAAGAACTATCAACAACGTCACAATTTTTTTCGTCATACTTCCTCCAATTATACCCTACGTCTCAGCGTACTCGGCCGCCGAATGATCCGACAACTTCGAATTGTGCCTCTGCTTCTCCGGTTGAGAGAATACGATTGGGACTCGTCTGCCGTACATTAGAGAGGACCTGGAACCACTCCTCGTTGTCACCGCCGTCAACAATACGGCGCATGAAGTTCACGCGGACCATAGACGCTGTCTTGACAGTCGTATACGTCGGAATAGAGAAACGGCCAATCTGTTCGTCAGCAAAAAATGCGTATACAACAGGATTTGCCACTTTCCCGGTGCCGTCTTTCGTCGCAAGGAACGCGTCTTCCTCGGCAGCACTCCCAGCCAAGTCGTCCGGGAATTGGGAGCTCCACGCGTTCAGATAGTACTCACCGGTGCCGAGCCATACGTAGTCGCCAACCGGCAATGTGCTATTGTCGCCGGCCGTCACGCCCAACGATGCGGGCGCGTCATCGAAACTACCCCAAAGATCGTCGGGTACTCCCAGAACTCGTATCGTCTCGGGCCCGCCTTTGATCTGCGAAGGCGCTCCAACGTTGTCAACATCGAGAACGACCGCATCCGTCCCAAGAAGTAAGCCCGCTTTCCTGTTATCCCAGTACACCTCGTGTCGGGCGTTTTCGTCGCGGGGGAAGAAACCGGCCGGTACGAGGTCCTGGGTCTCAAACCAGGTGTCCATGAGCGGTGCTTGTCCGGTTTCCGCGGCCCCGTAATCCGGGAACGTGAAATGCGCATCCACATCCGCGAAGCTTTCATCCCAGAAAACGATGAATCGCAGCGTGTACGGATCGTCGCCGTCAGGGTCTGGATCGTACGTAAACCCACCAATCTGCGGCAAGACTTGATCCGAGCCGGAGACTTCGACGATCTGGCGCACAAAAACGTAACCCGAACGGGTGGCGGTCAACTCATAGGTGCCGAACTCGACGTTTGAGAAATTATAACGTTTTTGTGTCGAGTTGTACGTTGCGGTATGCGTCGTTGCGTCGTACTTGTATTCACCGGCCGTAGCAGACGAAGTCAACGTGAGACGCACCGTTGCTCCGTCTATCGGTTGTGCGTTTGCTACGTTGATTACCTGCACCGACGGATTGACCTGCGGGCGTAGGGTCAGCGTAATCTCACACCCCGCGGCTACCAATACGAGCGCGGCGAGCGCGCCCGTCACTAACAGAGCGAATCTCTTGTTTTTCATGTATTTTCCTCCAGAATCTAACAATGTGCGGATCGTAGGTATAACACCTTCGCACCGCCTTAGTATACACCTCCTTGGAGATTTTTCCATAGAAAACCGAAACTCGGGTGAAAAACTGCGGTGGCTGCGCGGCGCTTGATTTCCTTACAGATTGTGTTAGGTTTAAAAAAGACACCAACACGATAGGAGGACTTTATGAGGAAAAATCGACTCGTCGCCTTTTGTGTACCACTCCTGCTGTTTTTCTCGTCGGTGCTCGTCGCACAAGACGCGCGTTCCGGGTTTTCTATCACGCCGTCGATCGCGTCGGCAACGACGACGTACCTCGCACCCGGTGTCACCGCGGTGTATCAGCCGGGCGTATTCGGGATCGGCGCGGGGAGCACCGCGTATCTCGGGATTCAGTACCGTGACTCGTATATCTCGGCGTTCGGCCGAGGGAAGATCGGATGGTTCTACCTCGACGGCGGGATCGTTGCGGAGCTCAGCGCTCCCCGAGAGGTCGAGGGAAAAGTCGCGATCGCGCTCTCCGAATCGGAGTTGGCGGTCTCGCCGCTCATTTCGTTCGGGATAACCCCACGGATCGCGACGGTCGGAGGTCGCGAACTCTGACTCGATATCGGCCTTGCCGGTTTTGTCTCGGCGATCTACATCGACGAGCCCGATGACCTCGGCCAGGCGATCGGCCTCGCACTCGCCGGCCCGTTATTGCTCGTGGCCAACATCCCGAAGCTCACCGTCGGGGTGACGTACACGTTTAACTTGTAGACCGCACCCCGGGTCGGTGTTTTCTCAAAGTTTGGGCGATTCCGGCCCGGGGTTTTCGCGTCGCACACGGCGTTTTGCTCCCAACCGATTTTCACAGGCTTTTTTTACTCGAATCGAAAAAGTTCCTTCCGACGTTCGACGAGGGTTTCGGTTACGTCGTGCCCAGAAAAAGTCATTTGACACCCCTTGAAGGTATAAGTACTATACCATAGTGGACTTTGAGTTCGATCCGAAAAAGAGCGCGATCAACGCCGAAAAACACGGCATCGATTTTGATGCTGCTCAGTTTTTGTGGGCCGATCCGAACAGGGTTGAGTTCATTGCTCGCTTCGAGGATGAGGAAAGGCATGGCTTGGTCGCAAGCCACGATCGGAAACATTGGTGTGCGATTTTCACGCTTCGAGGCGAGAAGGTCCGGATCATTTCGGTGCGGAGGGCGAGAACATATGAAGAGGAACTCTACAATGACAGCCGAGCAATTCGATGAGCTTTTTGATCGCGGCGAAGACATTTCTCCGTTCGTGGACAGCTCCACGATCAAACGCCCCGGTCTTGAGGCTCGTCGCGTGAATGTTGATTTTCCTGAATGGATAATCCGGAGCCTGGACCAAGAGTCAAAAATGATCGGAGTGAGCCGCCAATCACTCATCAAGCTTTGGATATCGGAAAGGCTTCAGGAAGAACGCCGCGCGAGGTCGAAGGCCAGGTAGCGGTCGCGCTCACGGTCGGCGTGACGTACACCTTCGATATGTGATCCACGTCCCGGGCCGGTGTTTTCTCAAAGTGCGGACGGTTCCTGCCCGGTTTTTTTGCGTTCTTCACTCTCTATCTCTATCTGAAATATACACATACAAATCTTGTCACGATGGCGTACGGACAAAAGACTCGCCGGTAAAACGGGTGTATACTGGCGCTATCGTGATGAACGACAGGGTGCTCGTTGCAGGCCGACGCATCGCCGATACGGCGTTGAAGTACGGCTACAGCTCGCAGGATAACTTCACGACCGCGTTCCGATCGTACTTCGGCGTGACACCCGGTGAGATCGCCGCGATCGACGACAAGTACAAGAGGTTCATCACAAACATGCGGGAGGCATTTTCGATTATGGAGATTGCAGGACTCACCCAGACCGCTCACGCGGCGACGTTGATGGGCTGCGTCGAGGGCGCGGCGCGGTACTTTGAGCACGCGTACTCGACGCCGATGTTATACGGGCTCTCGGGACACGCGTTCATGATCAACATTCACGATGAAATATGTCCGAGTGGACCGTACGTCTGGAAGACCGAGCGTTTTTTCGCGCTGCTCGCGGATCTCGGCGTCGCGGTCACCGGAGAGTTTCCCGTGACGCGCGATACGCCGGAAGCCGAGAGGCGCGTGATCGAGACCGAGGTGATGCGCCGACTCGACGCGGGTGAACTCTGTATTATCGGGTACCTCGAGTATCAGCTGATCGGCGGGTACGACGATGAGGGCTTCACGGTGCTTCGTCCGTGGAACGGGCAGGCGCCGACCGAGATCGCGCGGATCGCTTTTTCGACGTGGGAGCCGTGCCTGAAAGACGAAGGCTGGGTCTACCTGACGACCGTCGCGAAGCGCTCACCGTCGGTCGACGCGTCGACCGCCGCAAAAAACGCGATCTCTTTCGCGCGAGACGTGCGCCGGACGCCCGAAGAGCTCGCTCTGGCGGGGTACCACGTCGGCGACGCGGCGTACGCGGCGTGGCTCGCCGCGGTAGGAAGCGGGCACGGAGGGAGCCATGGGCACTGGTGGAACGCGACCGTCTGGGCGGAGTCCCGTCGCCACGCGGCCGGTTTCTTCCGCGAGCTCAAAGACATCTCGCACGACGGGCATATCCTGCACCTCTGCGAAGAGCTCGCGCACGTCTACACGAAAGTCGCGGATTCGCTCTCGGCCGCATCAGACCGCGAACTCGCCGCGGCGGAGAAAACCGGGTTACTCACCGAAGCGCGCGAGGCGGAAAACGTCGCGGAGCGAATGATAGAGGAGCTCGCCGAGATTCTGTAGCGCCGCGCGGCCTACCGGTACTCGGCGCCGATGCGCGTGAGAAACGCGTGCGCCTCGCGGCACGCGATCCGGAAGCACTCGCGTGGGCCGAGCTCCTTGAGCGTGGCGTTCTCCTTGCCCGAGACGATCGTCGCGAGCACCGCGTCCGAGTGCACCAGGTGCGGCTCGACCGTGCACGGACCGCTCCAGCCGTTTGCGAGCGCGTCGGCGACGATCCACTCGGCGTCGGTGTCGCCCTGCCCGATCGGAACGACCTCGCCGCTCGAGAGCTGGTCCTTGAAGTGGAACGCGTCGGTGACGTCGCGCAGCATCTGCCACGCCTGCCGGCCTCCGACGCCGGTCCGCAGGTAGTTCGAGAAGTCGTACACGGTGCGGAACGCCGCGCGGTCGCGCAGCTCCGCGATCGTCAAGACGTCGAGCGGGTGATCGCCGAAGATGTCGCTCTCGTTCTCGTGGTACAGAACAAGGCCCAGATCGGCCGCGCGCGAGCGCAGCTCGGTGAGCCGTTTGAGGCTTTCCTCGCGCCAGGCGTCCTTCGGCGCGCCGGCCTTGTTGTAGTAACTGAAAATCCGGACCGCAGACGCGCCAAAAATGGGCGAGAGCCGCCCGAGATGCGCGAGCCGCTCGAGATCAACGGAAAAGTCGTCGGCGATATCGATCTTCCCGATCGGAGAGCCGAACATGCCGACCGTGATGCCCGCGGCCGTGAGTTTCTCGGCGACTTTTTTCGCGTCGTCGACCGGGAGATCGACGATCGAGTACTCGCCGACCGCGCGCAGATCGACGTGCGACACGCGCGTTTCGCGCAGCGCCGCTATTTGTGTATCGACATCGCGTCCGGCCTCATCGGCAAACGCGCTCAAAATCAAACTCATTCGGTCCTCCGGTGTCCTTCTCTTGTAACACCACTCGCCGAAGGCGTCAAGCTTGTCGGTTTGCTCCCTCCCCGCTCTAACGAAATTATTGCCGTTTTTGTTGTGCTTTTCCGAAAATTAATTTACAATTCGCGTGTGCGACTCGAGATCCCGCACCAGGTCGAGCCGTATAACGTACAGGACGGAGCGAGCGCGATGACACGAGATGAAATATTTACCGAAGCGAAGCGCGTCTGGACGGTTGCGTCCGACGCGGTTGCGGCTCTGCACGGATCGATCGATCCCGAGGTTTTTGCGCGGTGCGTCGAGATGATCGCCGAGTGCCGCGGACGGATCGTCACGTCGGGAACCGGGACATCTGCGGTCGCGGCGCGGAAGATCGCGCACAGCTTAAGCTGCATCGAACGTCCGGCGTTTTTCCTCTCGCCCGCCGACGCGGTGCACGGAGCGCTCGGCGCCGTGCAACCGGGTGATATCGCGGTCTTGATCTCGAAGGGCGGAAACACGCATGAACTCATCGCGCTTCTGCCGGCGTTCGAGAAAAAAGGCGTGCCGATCATCGCTGTCGGCGAGAACCCCGACTCGACACTCGGCCGACACGCCGAGATCTTCCTGCGCGTGAAGGTCGATCGCGAAGCCGACCCGTTCAACATGCTCGCGACGACGAGCACGACCGCGGTGATCGCGGTGTTCGACGCGATCGCGATCGTCACGATGCAGATCACCGGGTATACGCGCGAGCAGTTCGCGGTGATCCACCCGGGTGGCGCCGTCGGGGCGAGGCTTCACTCGGCAGATAAAAAGCACGAGGAGACGTGATGCGAGCAGCGGTATTTGAAGCACCCGAAAGGATCGTCGTTCAGGACGTACCGGACCCGGTTTGTCCCGACGGCGGGATCGTGATCAAGGTTCACGCGTGTGGAATCTGTGGGTCCGACGTACGGAACTATCACACCGGGTTGAAAGACGGTATCAAGAGCCAGATCATGGGGCACGAGTTTACCGGAACGGTCGCGGAGGTCGGGCGTGGAGTCACGCGATTCCGCGTCGGTGACCCGGTCGCCGCGGCGCCGGACGTGAGCTGCGGGACGTGTTACTACTGTCGCCGCGGGTACGTGAATCTCTGCGACAATCATCGGATGCTCGGTACACACTGGCCGGGCGGATTTGCCGAGTACGTCGGAATAGAAAGTATCGTGATGCAACACGGCATGATCCACGCGGTTCCCGACGGGCTCTCGCTCGACGATGCGGCGCTCTCGGAGCCCGCGTCGTCGGTCATCGCGTGCCAGACCGACGCGAACGTATCGATGGGCGACACGGTCCTGATCATCGGCGACGGCCCGATCGGCTGCCTCCAGATTCAAATCGCGCGCGCGCGAGGAGCGTCTCGCGTGATCATCGCGGGTAAACACCGACTCTCGATCGTGCCGCGCTTCTCTCCCGACCTCATCATCGACGGCGCGTCGGAGGACATCGCAAAGGTCGTCAGGGAGTACACCGACGGGCTCGGCGCGGACGTCGCGATCTGCGCGAACCGCCGCGCGTCGAGTCAGCAGCCCGCGGTCGACGCGGTCCGCAAGCGGGGAAAGGTCGTGCTTTTTGGCGGTGTATCGCGCCACGAGCCGATGACGACACTGAACAGCAATACGATTCACTACAACGAGATCACGGTGATGGGTTCGTTTTCGTACCGCGCGCACGTGCACGAAGAGGCGTTGCGCGCGCTCGCCGACGGCCGGATCACCGCGCCCGCGTACATCACGCGGACCGTCGACCTCGACGGGATCACCGCGGGATTCGAAGCGGCCGAGGCCGGCGACGCCCTGAAGGTTCTCGTGAAACCGGATACGAGATAGCGGATACGGAGGATAAGATGAACGCAGTCGATGAAAAGCTGCTCGAACGCGAGAGGGAAGGACGGCCGATCCGCGTCGCGTTGATCGGTGCCGGACAGATGGGGGTCGAGATCGCGACGCAAGCCGGCGAGATGGTCGCCTTCGACGTCGTCGTAGCGGTCGATCTCACGATCGAGAGAGCGGCCGCGGCGTTTGCAGACCGTACACGACGCGCGGACGTCGTGCAGGCAAAGACGGCCGACGACGTTGAGAAGGCGATCCAATCGGGCAAACACGTCGCGACGACAGATTACCGCGCGGCCATCGCCGCGCCGTCGATAGACGCGGTCGTCGACGCGACCGGCTCGGTCGAGATGGGCGCGATCGTCGCGCTCGAGGCGTTTGAACACAAGAAACACGTCGTGATGATGAGCGTCGAGTGCGACGTCACGATCGGCGCGGTGCTCAACCGGTTCGCGCGCCAGGCGGGCGTCGTGTACACGCTTGCAGCCGGCGATGAACCCGCTGCGATCGTCGAGTTATACCGCTTCGCGCGCACGCTCGGCTTCGAGATCGTCTCGGCCGGAAAGGGCAAGAACAACCCGCTCAACATCTACTCGACACCCGAGACCGAGCGCGAAAAGGCCGAGAAACGGAAGATGAATCCACGCATGCTCTCGGAGTTCGTCGACGGATCGAAGACCGCGATCGAGATGACCGCGGTATCAAACGCGACCGGGCTTGTACCGGACGTCCGCGGCATGCACGGTGCGCGCGCGACGGTCGAGACGATCGGCTCGGTGTTTATCCCAAAGGCCGACGGCGGTGTGTTCTCGCGGAGCGGCGTCGTCGATTTTGCGATCGGCGTGCATCCCGGCGTGTTCGTGATCGCGAAGACGCTGAACGCGCGGATCCGCGACGGAATGTCGCAGCGCGACATGGGCGCCGGGCCGTACTATCCGCTGTTCCGTCCGTACCACCTCTGCTCGGTCGAAGTCCCGCACTCGGTCTGCCAGGCGGTGTTCTACAACGAGTCGACCGGAAATCCACTTCCGGTCCCGACCTCCGAGTGCATCACGATCGCGAAACGCGATCTCGAACCCGGCGAGACACTCGACGGGATCGGCGAGTACTGTTACCGCGGCAGCATCGACACGTACGCGGTCGCGAGGAAGGAAAAGCTGCTGCCGCTCGGACTCGCGCGAAACTGCGTGATGAAACGCGCCGTGAAAAAGGACAACGCGATCACGTACGACGATGTCACGATCGGGCCCGAGACCGTGTTGTGGCAGCTCCGGCGGATCCAGGACGCGCTCCACGGAGACGCGGTGTGACGATTATCGGTCTCGACGTCGGGACAACCGGCTGCAAGGCGATCGCGTTCAACCCGGACGGCGCCGTGCTCGCGCGCGCGTACCGCGAGTACGATATCATCCACACCGCCGACGGCGGTTCCGAGCAGGACGCCGAGGCGGTGTACCGCGCGACGTGCGCGTGCCTCACCGAGATCACCGCCGCAGTACCGGCTCCGTACGCCGCGATCGCCGCGTCGGTCCAGGGTGACGCGATCATCCCGGTCGACGAGGATTTTCGCGCGATCGGGAATACGTACCTCGGGATGGATATGCGGCCGGCGCCAATCGCCGAAGAGATCGCGACTCGGCACGGCTCGTTTGAGATGTTCTCACAAACCGGCATGAGGCCGCACGCGATGAACTCCGGCGTGAAGATGGTTCAACTCGCGCGCAGTTCGCCCGATCTCTCCGGGCGCGCGGTGCGCATCGTAACGTACGCGGACTTCATCACCGGACGGCTCACCGGAGAGGCCACGATCGACCGGACGATGGCGTCGCGCACGATGGTGTACGACGTCGCGGCCGACGACTGGTCGACCGTTGTACTCAAGGAGCTCGGGATCGATCGGGCGTTGCTCTCGCGCGTCGTTGGATCGGGGCTCGTCGTCGGCGAGGTCAGGCCGAACGCGTCGCGCGAGACCGGTATTCCTGTGGGCACGCCGGTCGTGAGCGGCGGACACGATCAGTGCTGCGCGGCGCTCGGCGCGGGCGTCGTGAGGCCCGGGATCGGCGTCGCGTCGACCGGAACCGCCGAAGTGCTCTCGACCGCGTTCGCGGAGCCGCGGCTCGACCGCGCGATGCACGACGCGTACTTCCCGTGTTATCGGCACGTGCTCGACCCGCTCTACTTCACGTTCTCGCTCAACCACGTCGGAGGGATCCTGCTGAAGTGGTTTCGCGACACGATCGCGACCGAAGAGAAAGCCGAGGCCGGCCGATCGGGCGCCGACGCGTACGACGTGATCTTTCGCGCGGCACCCGGGGCGCCGACGGGGATGTTCGTTCTCCCTCACTTCAACGGCTCGGGCACGCCGATGTGCGACCCGGCGTCGCGCGGTGCGATCGTCGGGCTCACGCTCGCGACCGGCCGCGCCGAGATCGCGAAGGCGATCATCGAGTCGCTCACTTTTGAGCTCAAACTCAACGTCGAGACGATGAAGAGCGCGGGAATCGTGCTCGACGAGATCCGCGCGGTCGGCGGCGGCGCGCGCTCTGCGATGTGGCTCGCGATCAAGGCGTCGGTACTCGGTGTCCCGGTCGCAACGCTCGAAAGCCCCGACGCGGCGGCGCTCGGCGCCGCGATCCTCGCGGGCTCGGCGGTCGGCGTGTACGCCTCACCCGAGGACGGCGTCGCGGCGACGGTCCGGATCGGCCGCATGATCGAACCCGGCCCCGACTCCGCCGAGTACGCCGCGTTGTACGAGCGGTACACGACATTGTACGAGCGGCTCAAGGGGTTGTGAACCCAACCGTTAGAGCGGCACACTCCGTCCCGATCACTCTTCCGGAGCCTCCATTCCGTCGTGTTTCCCGTTCTCGACCGATAGACGCGATGTCGACATTATGCATTGAAACATAATGCTTGATGACATAATGCCAAAATACACATTGTGGGAATTTCGGCTCTTTTGTGCCCTTGACCGCGTACGGCATTCCCACTACGCTGTGCCGCGTACGATCCACACCACAACAAGGACAATCGCGATGAAAAAACACGTTATCGGCATCGTCGGATGCGGGAAGATCAGCGACATCTACCTCAAGAATCTCTCGAACATGTTCTCGAACACCACCGTCGGAGCGGTCTCCGATCTTGTTCCCGAGCGCGCCGAGGCGAAGGCGAAAGAGTACGGGATCAAAAAAGCGTACTCGGCCAAAGAAATGATGGCCGACGAGCAGATCGAGATCGTCTTGAACCTCACGATCCCGAGCGTGCACGCCGAGGTCGCGCTCGCGGCGATCCGTGCCGGAAAACACGTCTATAACGAAAAGCCGCTCGCGGTGACGCGCGCCGAAGGTGAATCGATTCTCGCCGAAGCCGAGAAGAACGGCGTCCGCGTCGGGTGCGCGCCCGATACGTTTCTCGGCGCGGGGCTTCAGACCGCGCGCGCGGCGATCGACTCGGGCATGATCGGCCGGCCGGTCGCGGCGACCGCGTTCATGCTCGGCCACGGCCCCGAGAAATGGCATCCGGACCCGGAGTTTTTCTACAAGACCGGCGGTGGCCCGATGTTCGACATGGGTCCGTACTACCTGACCGCGCTGGTCTCGCTGATCGGCCCGATCAATGCGGTCGCCGGCATCGCGCGCAAGGGACTCGAACAGCGCACCGTCGGATCAGGTATCAAGGAAGGTCAGGTGATCACGGTCGACATCCCGACGCACATCGCGGGGTTGATCGATTTTCATGGCGGCGCGGTCGGCACGATCATCACGAGCTTCGACGTCTGGGCGAACAACCTTCCGCGGATCGAGATCCACGGCACGCTCGGTTCACTCAGCGTGCCGGACCCGAACACGTTCGGCGGCTCGGTCAAGATCAAGCGCGAGAACGACACCGAGTGGGAAGAGCTTCCGTACACGCACGGCCACTCCGAAAACAGCCGCGGGATCGGCGTCGCGGACCTCGCGTCGTCGGCCGAAGACGGCACACCGCACCGCGCAAACGGCACGGTCGCGTACCACGTGTTAGATGTGATGCACGCGTTCCACGATGCCTCGGATCAACGGCGACACGTCGAGATCTCGTCGAAATGCGAACGCCCCGCGCCGCTTCCGACGATGGCCGACACCGCCGCGCTCCAGTTCTAGTCGCTCAGGCTGCCGTCGCCCGCGGGGTCGTAATCCGGCCCCGCGGGCGCGACGCGCAGAATCGGGTACCGCGAGTTGTAGAGCGAACGGTCGCCGGTCTTCCCGATCACGTCCCACATCTCCCTCATCATCCGTTTCAGCGTCGCGTCGTGCGCGGGATCGCGCGCGAGGTTCGTCATCTCATGGGGATCATCGGCGAGGTTGTACAGCTCGTCGTCGTCGAACGTGTTGAACACGAGTTTCCAGTCGTCGTTCCAGTACACGCGCTGCGTCAGCATAACGCGGCCGCCGAAGTACTCGGCGTACCCGGTGCGGAAACGCGCGTCGTTCGCCTCCGGGTCACGCAATGCGCCGGCGAACGAGGCGTGGTCGACGTTCGCAAGCGGCTCGGCACCGACAAGTTCGAGGATCGTCGGGCCGATCCCGTGTGTCCCGACGCGAGCGGTGCTCACCGCGCCTTTTTTGATCCCGGGTCCCGCCGCGATGAACGGAACGTTGTAGATCTCTTCGAACGCGGAGATGTTCTTGTAGTACAGCCGGTGTGAACCCATGAGGTCACCGTGGTCGCTCGTGAGCATCACGATCGTGTTCTCGGCCTGTCCGGAAGCCTCGAGCGCGTCAAGAATGAGACCGATCCGCGAGTCGAGCTCGTGCACGTACCCCGCGTAACACCGGCGAATGTACGCGCGGTCGTCGGGCCCGAGCGAACTCCATGCACGGTCGAGTTTCCGGTACAGAGCGGGCTTATCCGAGAGGTCGTCGTCGGCGTTCGCGGGCGGCGCGATCTCGCCGACCGCCTCGTATGCTGCGCGCCCGGTGATAAACGGGTCGTGCGGCTCGGGGAAACTCACGCCGAGACACCACGGCGCATCGGCGCTCGCGAGCGACTCGATTTGCTCGGCCGCGGCGCGAGAGATCCGGCCCATCGTGCGTTTCTCGATCGGAGTTCGCGTGATCCCCGCGATCAGAGCGTCGCCGTACCCGGGAGGATCGCTCAACACAACCGACGATGCGAGCTCCGCCCGATCGTTGACCGGACCACCGTCGCGCTCGACCCACGCGGCCCAGTCCGCGCTCTTCGGGCAGAGATCGTGTTTCCAACCGTACCGGCCGGGTTTTTCATCGTGCTCGACGTGCCACTTCCCGATGTACGCGGTGTCGTAGCCCGCCTCGACGAGCCGGCTCGCCCAGTGAGGTTTTTCGCTGCGGATCAACCCTTGATCGGGGTCGACAGTATGCGTGACCCAGAGAACACCGTGATTGTGCGGCAGAAGCCCGGTCATGATGCTCGCGCGAGCGGGAGAGCACACCGCGTTCGCCGTGTACGCACGATCGAACCACACGCCGCGCGCGGCGAGCGCGTTCATCGCGGGAGTCGGTTCCGGCGCGGACGGTCCGGTGTAGCCTTTCTGCATCTGGTCGGTCAAGATCAACAGTACGTTCGGTTTTCTCGTCATTTTTCACTCGCTCCTCAGGAACTGCCACGAAGCTTGGGGAAAACGGTTCAACTCGTGGCATTTCCGGTGTTTCTCGGCTGTTTCACCAAGCTTCGTGGCAGTTATTACCAGTCGGCCGGACGTTCGGTCGTGTCGGGCGGCAAATCCTTCTTCGGCACGTCGTAAATCTCGTCCGGATACTTGAGCCGGGCATCTTCAAGAATCAGTAGCCAGTCGCGGCCGCGCCCGGATGTCGGCGGAACAAATGTCTGAAAGCCGCGCGCCGAGCCGGTGTGGATCGGGTAGATGACGCCGTACCTCGGGTCGAACCACTTGGCGGCGAGTTGCGGCGTCTCAAACATCGTGAGATCGACCGTGAACGGCTCTCCTTGGCTCGAGTACACGAAGCCGAACGATTTGTCGTCGGCGCGCAGGCCGCGCACGAGCGACGGCCCGGTCAAAGGCGCTCCGTGGACCATCTCGGGTTCGGGCCGGAGCTTCTGCCACGCGCGGCTGCGGAACAACCGCGCGAGATGCCCCATCTGGAACGAGCCGGGATGATCAATCGCGTCGGTCCACGGCGTGTTAGCGCTGATGATAGGATTCCGACCCGGAAGCCACATCTGCCAGACGCTGTTGTGGCCGTACGTGTGCCCACACGCGCCGGAGAATATCGACCAGTACGCGGCGGTACGCGCGTCGTAGTCGTCGAATCGGTCCATCGGCCGCGCGCCGGTGTTGTAGAAGCCCACCGGTATGCCTTCGTACCGCGGCTCGCCGTCAAGCGTCGGTTTGGTCGGCGTTTTGGCGTAGTCCGACGCGGAGAAGAGCCCCGAGTCGTGCGACGGCGCGGCGTGCGACGTCTGGCACATATTGAAGTCGAGCCACTGCGCGTCGTGCCAGTCCTCGCTCGATCGGCCGGGGCCACGAGGATGGTACGTCTTCGGGTGCGCGCCGCCGTCGCCCGCGCCGAGACCTTCGGCCATCGCGGAGAAGATCGCGCGGTCGCGGTCGGAACTGGTAAAAACGTCGCCTCCGAGGACCCAGACGATCGACTTGTCCTTGTACCGCGAGCCGAGAAACTCACCGTACGCGCGCGCGTTCTCCGGCGTGAAAATCGGCTTCGACCACTTTCCCATATCGACGACGTACTTGCCCCACGTCGGGAGCATCGCGATGAAGAGGCCCCGTTTTCCCGCCTCGGCGACGACAAAATCGACGTGCTCGAAGTACGCCTCGTTCGGCCGCGTGGGATCGTTCTCGTGAAGCGGCGTGTGACCGTACGAGTTCGGTTTATCGAGACCGTCGAGCTCCGCGAGCACGACCGCCTGGATCACCGAGAAGCCTTTCTTCGCCCTGTTGTCGAGGTAGACCGTGACTTCTTCGCGGTCGAGCCGGTGAAAAAGCTCCCACGCTGTGTCGCCCAACCAGAAAAACGGCGTACCGTCGGAGAACTCGAGATGCCGTCGATTTGTGGATACCTGTACTGTGTTCATGACCTGCGATCGTACGGCGCGCGGCGGAAGCTGTCAAGAATAGGAGTCGGTAGAAATGCGCGTTACATGATCGAGATCAAAAGCCGCACGAGCGGTGGGGTGAGGATCGCGGTCATGATGCCGTTCAGGCAGATCGCGAGGCTCGCGGCGGCTCCCTGGCGAGGGCCGTCTTCGAGAGCGCGTGCGGTCCCGATGCCGTGCGACGAGGCGCCGATCGCGAGGCCAAACGCGACCGCTTCGCCGACTCGCAACAGCCGCAGAATCGGCGCGCCGAGCACCGCGCCGAGCACACCCGTGATCACGACGACGCTCGCCGCGAGCGAGACATTGCCCCCGAGTCCCTCGACGATGCCGATCGCGATCGGCGTCGTGACCGACTTCGGCGCGAGTGATACGATCACGTCGTACGGCGCGCCGGCGACGATGAGTGGAACGACCGCCGAGACGATTCCGACCGCGCTTCCGAGCAGGACAGAGACGAGAATCGCCGGGGCGGAGTCGCGCAAAGCACGGAACTCGCGGTAGAGGGGAACACCGAGCGCGACGACCGACGGCCCGAGGAAAAAAGTGATGTACCGGCCGCCGCGATCGTACGTCTCGTACTCGATGCCGAGAATCCGCAGCACGACGATCACGAGGGCCATCGTCACGAGCACCGGGTGGAGAAGGAAAAAACGCACGCGCGCGTACACCGCGACGGCAGCAACGTATACCAGAAACGTCAGCGTCAAGTGGAAGATCGGGAGTTCGACGAGCGCGGTCACGAGGTTTCCTCCGACGTGCCGCGCGTTGGGCGGCGCGTCAGCAGTTTCTGCGTGATCCCGACCGTGACGAGCACGACGAGAAAACTCACGACAACCGAGACGGTAATCGCGATCCAGTGTGCCGCGATCACCTCGCCGTGCACCATCACGCCGACTCCGGCAGGAATGAAGAAAAACGCAAGGTTCTTCAGAAGCACGTCCGCGGCGGGTTTGACCGCATCGAGTTTCACGACGCCGGCCGCGAGAGCGAGAGCGAGCAACACCATACCGATCACGTTGCCCGGCAGTCCGATGCCGGTAAGAGCTACCGCCTCACCGATCGTGAGGAACAGAAGGATAAAACCGAAGCCGCCGAGCATCTTTAACTCTCCCGCGCGAGGAACTCGAGCACGGCCGTCTCGATCTCTTCCGCGCGTGTCTTGACCGCGTCGTGTCCGGTTTTCTCGAAGATCCTCAACTCCGAGCGCGCGATTTTATCGGCGGTGACCCGGATCTCGTCCTCGGGGTAGTAGAAGTCACGATCACCTCCGAGCACGAGCGTCGCCGCGCGTATCGCCGGAAGCTGAGACGACACGTCACACGCGGCGAGCGACTCGAGCGCACCGATGAACTGTTCGGCGTCGTCGGGGGTGCCGAGCAGACCCGGAAAGAGCCACGAAATCGTTCCGAAAAACCCACGCGACACGACGCCGGTCCGGATCGCTTCGCTCATCGCGCGGTGCAGATCGCGCCAGCGGCGCTCACGCGCGAGATCGATCCACCCCGGAATCGCCGCCCGCGCGTCGGCTCCGAGCCGGTATGCAGCCGTCACGACGGCCAGACGGTCTATCGCGTCGGGGAAAAGCGCGGCTGCCGCGAGAGCGACCATGCCACCGTACGCGACTCCGATCACGTGCGCGGGTTCCGGTCCGAACTCTTTCATCGAATCGACGTAAATTCTCGCGACCTCAGGGATAGTGAGGCCCACGGCGTTCGCGATCGGGGGGAAAAAGACGACGACCGAGTACGCGCGCGCGTACTCGCGATACGCGTCGGCGACGCCTTGCAGCATCAAGCCTTCCGGGACGGTGTTGTGCACCGGCAGGCCGTCGAACACAAAAAGGCGGGGCTCACCTTCGCGCAGTTCGACGAAAGGCTGTCCGGTCGACGTGAGCCCCGCCCTCGGATAGCTTACGCGTTCCACCGCGCGACTCCGTCGTGCGGCAGCACGACGCACGAAGACTCCGCTCCGATAAAAAACGAGTCACGAATCGTACGATGAGCGCGAAACGAGAACTCATCGCCGATCTCGGGTACCTTACCGTATCGCGGACGCAACGCGACCGACGTCCCTGCGCGCGGCACGCGTGGAAGAACGGTCTCCACATCGCTCACGACCATGCCGACACGCCCGTCGTCGCCGATCGAGTTCACGACACCCGTCACGACGAGCGTGGGCTCGGTCTCGAGCCGTCGCACGCGAAGCCGGAAGATCGTCGTGACCACCGACAACACGATGATCGCGATCGCGGCCGGCAGGATGGTCGACCGTACTAATACGACGAGTGCACCCGCAACCAACAAAGACGCGACCGAGAAGATCGACGCGATGAATTTCGTGTGACGATGATAGTGAGTGACGACGCCGATAATCGCATCGTTGTCGGTCGGAGAGAACGAAGACTCATCCATTCTGCGCCTCCGCGGCGGCTCTTCGCCTCAATTCGTTTTGCCTCAACTCAGGGATTTTTTTTGCGAGCGCCTCGAACTCCGGCAGCGTGTGCGCGTAGAATTTTTTCCATCCTTCGCACAGCGCGCTGAGATTGGACGGGTTTTCGTCGTACGCAAAACGGTGTTTGAGGCAGTCGCCCGAACACAACTTCAGGTACGGGCAGCGCGCGCAGTCGTCGTTCCATTTGTGCTTCATGTGGCCAAAATCACGATACTTCGACGCGGCCCAGAGGATATCCCAGTCGTCGCGCATGATGTTTCCGAGCCGCTTCTGCTTCTGCACGAAAAAATCGCACGGATAGATGTCGCCGTTAAACTCCACGACGAAGTACTGCCGGCAGTTCCGCGCGAGGTAACACGCGTTCGCGTAGCCGTCGACGAGCATCGTCAAGACCGAGTCAAAATGCCGGATCGAGACCGTCTCGGTGTCACCGGCGGACCACTCGTCGAATACGCCGTTCAGAAAATCACCCCACTGATCGCCGGTGATCGCGAACGGAAGCAGGTTTCCGTTTTCATCGAACTCGACGCACGGGATGTACTGGTGATGCATGATGCCGAGGTCCTTGAGGTACCGGTACGTCTCGCGAGGGCGCACGACGTTTTCATTGTTCACGAGAGTCAGAACGTTGAACTCGACGCCGTGACGGCGAAGCGTCTCGATGCCGCGCAGCACGTCCGCGTGCGAGCCACGGCCCGAGGTGTGAACACGATACCTGTCGTGAATCTCCGCGGGCCCGTCGAGGCTCACTCCGAGCAGAAAGTTGTACCGCTTGAGATGCGCGGCGAGTTCATCGGTAATCAACGTCGCGTTTGTCTGCAACCCGTTCGCGACCGTGCTTCCCGGTCGCCCGTACCGCTCCTGCAGTTCGGTGACGGTGCGGAAAAACGAACGCCCCATCAATGTCGGCTCGCCGCCCTGCCATCCGAACGAGTACACCGGCTGCTGCGTCCGCATGTACGTACCGATCATCCGATCGAGAACCGCGGTGCTCATCTGATGCCGTCGGTGGTCGGGGTACAGCTCCTTTCGGTCGAGATAGAAGCAGTACGTGCACTCAAGGTTACAGTCGGCGGACGCGGGTTTGACCAGAAGCGAAAACGGCTTGGCCGATGAGCCGCGCGACGGATAGATGCTTCGTCGTGGATCCATATTGGCGCAGTATACGGGAAATCGCCGAGCAGGTCACGTCCGCAGCCGTATGTGAAACGGCATTCACCAGGCTTCGCGGCACGCACTTCGGGTTGAACAGCGGCACGCGTATCGGTACTCTGTTGCCAGTCGACACCGGAGTACCTCCGAAACGATAACGGACATCATATGGAGTAAATGAATGAGACGGAACGTCCGTATTTCGCACAGCGGGTCGGTAGTATTCAACGCAGCAGGGAAGACCCTCGAAGCGCGGGCGCTCGATCTCAGCACATCGGGGATGAAGGTGATCGTGAACGTGCCGGTTTCGCACGACGAGGTGCAGTCGGTGTCGTTCTCGCTGCCGAGTCGTAACGAACTTCTGAGCATACCCGTGCGCCTCGTGCGCGCGTCGTCCGCCGATCCTTCGCGGCACGAACTCGGCCTCGAGTTCGATTTCCAGGGAGACGACCAGCTCGCGCTGATTGATGCGTACGTTCGTGCGGCGTTCTCGCATGACTCAACGAGCGACGGTCGCGACGTCAGGAAGATTCCCCGCCTCGCGTGTCACATCGACGACGTCACGAGCGACCGCGACGACGTCACTGTTCGATCGATCGACAATCTTTCACTCGACGGCTTGCTCGCGACGATCGAAGGGGAAATTCCAGTCGACACCACGATGGCTCTGACATTTCGACTGCCGGGCGACGAACGAGCGGTCTCGGTCGGTGCCTCGGTCGTGTACTCGATAGAGGACCGTTCGTCGGGCTTCACGACGGTCGGCCTCAAAATAACGCGTGTCAGTGAGATCGACGGTGCGCGCGTGCGTAACTTCATCGTCACGGCCGGCGCCGGCGAGGCGTTCAGGATGGTGCACGACCGGCTCGCGAACCGACACGATCGCGAGCACATCGTCGTCGGATCGGCCGCCGCGACGATCCTGCACCACGCGTCGAACGCGGGCGTCGAGATCAGCCTCCTAGTCGAAGGTTCCCATCGGATCGAGACCGCAAGAATTGCTCCGGCCGGCGCTCACGCACAACGGCTCACCGTGCATCGGTCGGAAGGCGGCGCGAATTTATCTCCGGGCGATACGGTGTACGCGAGTTTCACGTACACCGGAAGCAGTTTCTTTTTCTCGACGCCGAGCGTTTCGGCTTCGGAGGAATCGCTCGTCATCGTCGCGCCCGGCCGTATCTACCGATCAGAAAAACGAGGCGATGACAGGGTCAGCTCGCAAGACGGGGAGCAGCTTGTTCTCGAGCTCGACGATCTGCCGGGCGAGAGCTTCGTCGGCCGGCTTCTCGACGTGAGCAGACGTGGTCTTCGGTGCGAGATTCCGCTCAGCGGCGAGCTCTCCGCGGCGCTCGCGGCCGGACGTGGCCTTCGCTATCGTTTCGATCACGCCGACTCGACACGAGGCGAGATACGGCACGTCACGGTCGAAGAGCGAACCGACGGCCCGACGGCGCACATCGGCATCGAGGTCGGGATAGAGCGGAGAGAACCGGCGACGCGCACGATAACCGAGCCCGAGTGGGAAGCGATGAAAAAAGCCGGAACGACCGGGAAGATCGGCGCCGGCGGGTCGTCCCGACCGGTGACGTACCACGACGATGAAGGACGCGCGATCAAGGCTCTGGTCAACGCCACGTCGGCGAAACCGGGCGCGACCGCGCTCGTCGTGATCATTCCGCCGGCGTTCGGCAAAAAGAAAGAGTCGCTCGCGCCGCTCGCGGCCATGTTGACCGCGAATTTCTCTGCGTCGGGTCTCGATATCGTGACGATCCGCTACGACGGGATCGACCGGCCCGGAGAGAGCCACAAGACGGTGCGTCCGACCGCGCGCGGGTGTGACATGCTCCGATTCTGCGTTTCACAAAGCCGTTCGGATCTGCAGGCGACAATCGAGTACGCGTACTCGACGCACGAATTCACGCCGTCGGGAGTTGTCCTGGTCACGTTCAGTATGTCCGCGCTCGAAGGCAGGAAGGTCGCGATCGACCCGGTCAACGTCGGACGCATCGTGTACTGGATCAACGTAATGGGCGTACCCGCGGCACAGCCCGCGCTCGTGAACACAATGGGCGGGATCGACGCGATCGGTAACCACAAAATGGGAGTCACAACCGGGATATGCGGGCTGCTCGGCCACCTCGTCGACATGGACCGGATCGCGGCCGACGTCGTCGAGAACGGCTTTGCGACGGTCACCGACGCGCACGCCGATTTCGCCGAGATCGCGTCGCCGATCCTCTGGGTATACGGCGAGCACGACAAATGGGTAACGCCGGACGACGTGCACGACGTCATGAGTATCGCGTCATCCGCGCCGCGCGAGTTGATCCGCGTACCCGCCGGGCACAATCTGCGTACAAGCGATGACGCGGTCGCGACGTTCGGTCTTTTAACCGCGAAGATACTCGAGACCGTGTGCAAGCTGTCGGTCACGCCGATTCGGCCCGACCGCGACGAACTGCTCTCGATCGTCACCCGCGAACGCGAACGACTCGAGGCGATCGAGAGTCTCGACACCGACGCGTACTGGGAACGCTATCTTATCGGCGACGGCGAGTCCGAGGCGGGGTACGACGTGTACCGAAACATAAGCGCGTTTCGTGAGTTTCTCGATCGTGAGGTCGAGCTTGCCGGGGTGCGCGCGGGCGATAAGGTCGCGGACATCGGGTGCGGGACGGGGCTTTTTCTCGAGCGGCTCGCGATCGCCCTGCTCCGATCGGCGCCGCGCGAGCCGGTCGCGATCACCGCGGTCGACCTGGTCCCGAACGCGCTCGAAAAAGCCCGCGCGAAGGTCGATGCCGTGCTCCGGGCCGCGGACACGGTCCCGTACAGTTTCGAGTTCCGACGCGTCGACGTCGAGCCGAGTCGGTTCATCCCGTTCGCGCGCATCGCAGAGAACCCTGCACTCGGGCCGGAGTACCTCCGAGGGCGCGTCGAGGGACTCACGAACGAGACGCTCGATTCGCTGCTCGGGGAAGCCCCCGAGCTGCTCACCTCGGCTCTTCGCGGTGAGGCTCTCTCGCCGGCGGCTCTCGAGGCCGCGACGCCGGTGCCGCCGTCATTCGCGGCACTCGTCGAGCTGAGCCGCGCGGCACGCGCCGCGGCGGATCGACTCGTCGCGGACGATTTTCGCACGGGCGTTCTACCGGAAGCCGGTATCGACGGCGCGCCGATCGTCGCGAGCGACCTCGCGTTCGACACGCTTCGTTTTGGGCACGGACCGGTTCACGCACCGGAACTCTTCCCGGAGGCATCGTTCGACGTCGTGATCGCGAGCCTGTTCATATCGTACCTCTTTAACCCGGAGTACGCGGTCGAACAGTTTGCGCGGATTCTCAAACCCGGCGGCCGACTCGTTCTCTCGAGCATGCGCCCCGATAGCGATATCTCGACCATCTTTACCGAGTACGTCGAAACACTCACGCGACAACAGGAAAACGGCGCTGCGCGCTTGAGCGACGCGCGCGAGATGTTGAACGAGGCTGCGGGACTGTTCGAGCTCGAAGAGGACGGTTACTTCCGGTTCTTCACGGGAGAGGAGCTTGCGGACCTCGTGAGAAACGCGGGGCTCGAACTCGAAGGTATCGAGACGGCGATGGGAACTCCCCCACAGACGGTGATCGCGACGGCCGTAAAGACATGAACATCGCGCGTGAGATCATCTCCGCGGTCGCGCGGCGTCTCGACGACGAGATATTCGTCGAGAATCCCGGGATGCCCGAGCGCCGAACGGTCTCGGGGACGGAGTTCCTGCGGCTGGTCCGCGAGTTCGGCGCGGCGTTCGGCGAGCACCGGATCGGCGCCGGAAGCCGCGTTGCGATCTGCCTACCGAACTCGGTCGCGTTCGCAGCGGTTGTAACGGCGCTTCTCGAACGCGACGCGGTGTTTTGCCCGGTCAAACTCGAGTTCCGCGTGTCTGAGCTCTCGTCCATTTTTGCGGATTTTTCGCCCGACGCGGTCGTGGTCGAGCAGGCGCATATCGCGACCGTCGCGCCTTTTCTCGTCGGCCGCACCGTTCTTGTCCGAACAGGGGATTCGCTTCTCTTTGCTCCCGCGCTTTCGATGAACGCGACGGCGGCGCCGAATCGGCCGGTCGCGGGGGTCGCACCGGAGCCCGACGCGCCGCTCGATCTCCCCACGTCGAGCGCGTCGGTGAACTTCACGTACCGTGGCATCGGGTATCCACTCGGCGCGATCGTGCCTCACGCGCGCTACGCATCCGGAGCGCGGACGTTTTTCGAGTGCACGGCTTCACACTCCCCGCGGCGGCTGCTCGTCGCTCTTCCGATGAGCCATATATTCGGTTTGATCG
The DNA here is from genome assembly GCA_007695285.1 of Spirochaetaceae bacterium. Taxonomy (GTDB): domain Bacteria; phylum Spirochaetota; class Spirochaetia; order DSM-27196; family PXBQ01; genus PXBQ01. The sequence continues at coordinate 26,601 of REEC01000133.1, forward strand.
GATGCGTGTTTGTGCCGCTTCTGTACGGTGTCACCGCCGTGATCGCACGATCGCTGAACCCGCGTCGCGTTTTCTCGGTGCTCTCAACCGAGAAAATCGACTTTTTCCCGACGATCCCCGAGATCCTGGATCTCTTGGCGCGGTTCGCGCCGGCCGATGCACGCGACTTCGCCCTCACGATTCTCGCGACCGGCGGGAGCCGTCTGACCGAACACCAGTACACGGCGTTCCGAACGGCGTTCGCCGCGGACGTCGTTCACGGCTACGGGCTCACCGAGTGCACGCCGGTGAGCCGCAATTTCTTCGGCTCGACGCGCGCGGGTACAATCGGCGAGGTCGCCGACGACATCGAACTGTCGCTCGATCCCGTCGACGGCGAGATATTGCTGCGCGGACGCGACGTCTTTTCGGGCTATTACCGTCGAGCCGACGAGACTCGAGACGCGTGTACCACCGACGGCCGCTTTCGCACCGGGGACCTCGGGCAGCTCCGCGACGGGCACCTTGTCTTCCGGTGCGAAAAAAAGCGGACGTGCAAGGCAAACGGATTGCTCGTCGATCTGCGCGAGATCGAGTTGGTACTCGAACAGCACGACTCGGTCGCGAGCGCGTCGGCGGTTTTCGATTCGGGGGACATTCTGGTGACCGTCGAGCCGTCCGAGTCCGGCACCGCCCTGCCGGCCGCCGCGTTGACCGAGTACCTCAGATTTCAAATCGCACCGTACAAAATTCCCAAAAGAATCTCGTAAACGCGCCGATAACGAAGTAGTATGGTTCACGATCACACGGCTTCCAACGACGACATCAGGGAACGCGCGCGCGGGGTGATCTCGCGGCTGTTCCGCATCCACATAGACCAACTCGACGACGGTGTATTGTTCCGCGAAGAACTCGGGATCGACAGTCTGCGTGGGCTCGAGATTATCGCGGTGTGCGAGACGGAGTTGGGTTTCACTATTGATGAAACCGGTTGCGTCGACGCGCTTACGATCGGCGATTTTCTGGATTTCCTTCACTCCGCGCACGGTGCGCAAAGAACCCGATAGAGAAGGCGCAAACGATGGAGAGGCACGACAAACAGGAGATCGAGACCGGCTTTCGAAAGGAATCTATCGAAAAGGCCGCGCGCGATATCCGGATCGCGACGATCGCGGCCGCCGTGCTGTTCCCTCTTTTCACGATTCTCGACGCGGTGATCTATCCCGATTTGATCGGTGCTTTCATCCTGATCCGGGCGGCGGTTGTACTCGGAAGCATAGCAATTTTCGTGATCGTCGGAACCGGAGCGGAGCGCCGGCACGCGCGTGGGTACGGAATCGTCGCGTATCTGATCTGGACGTGTTCGATCGTCGCGATGGTGCACCTGACCGGCGGATACGCGAGCCCGTACTATGCCGGCATCAACCTCGTTCTGATAACGTTTCTATTTATCCTACCTCTCGACGTCGGCCGCACCGCGTTCGTCTGCGGAGTCGTATACCTCTCGTACCTCATCCCGATGTTCTTCGCGCCTCCGATTTCATCGCACCCGACGTTCCTCAACAATCATTTTTTTCTTGTTGCGACGATGATCCTCGTGATCATGAGCTCGTACCTCTCGACAAAAATGCGGTTGAAAGAGTTCACCGCGCGATTCCGCCTCGCGCGCGCGAACGAGGAGCTCAAGGAACTCGACATCCTGAAGTCACAATTCTTTGCAAACATCAGTCACGAAGTCCGCACGCCGCTCACGTCGATAATCGCGCCTGTCCAGAGCATGTTCCAGGGCGACGCGGGGCGGCTGACCGAAGAGCAACAAACGCTCGTCGGCCAGGTTTATCGCAACAGCGTCCGGCTACTCGACATGATCAACCAAATGCTCGACTTCGCGAAGTTTGATGCGCGGAAGATGCAACTCCGCCTCGCCCGTGTCAGCGTGGCCGAGATCGTCCGCGATGTCGTCACGGTGTTCACCGAGGTCAGCGCGCGTAAAGGGCTTGCGCTGTCGTACGAGGTCCTCGAAGAAGTCCCTACGGTGTATCTCGATCGAGAAAAAATGGACCGCATCCTCTCGAATTTGATCCGAAACGCGATCAAGTTCACCGACTCGGGTTCGGTCTCGGTCACGATCGGCCGCAACGCGACCGCGATCGTGATCAAGATCACCGACACCGGGATCGGAATCCCGGATGATCATCTGAAACGCATCTTCGAGCGTTTTCAACAGGTCGACGGCTCGAGCACGCGCCGTTTCGAAGGAACCGGTCTCGGTCTCACGATCGTAAAAGAAGCAGTCGAGCTTCAACACGGCACGATTGCTGTCGAGAGCACTGTCGGACGCGGCGCGGAGTTCACGATTCAACTCCCGCTTGATCTCGAAACGCGGGCTCCCGACGCGTTCATCGAGCGACGCGGACGCGATCGGCGCAACGCGGACCGGCCGTTCACGGGGCCGGACCGGCGCCAAGGGCCACGCCGAGGGGCCGAGAGTTCGCGTGTCTCGGTCGAGGATCTCGCGTTCGCCGACGCGGGCGACAAGACCGGCAACTCGGTAACGGCAAAGAGTCCCGCGACGGCCGACGGGCTCGAGGTTCTGTACGCCGAGGATAACGAAGATTTGCGTACCTTCGTCTCGACGATGCTCTCGAAATTCGGCCATAGGATTACAACCGCTGTCGACGGACAGGAAGGTTGGGAGCGCGTCTTGCGCCTTCCTCCGGACATAATCGTGTCCGACGTGATGATGCCCCGAATGGATGGGTACGAGTTTCTGATCGCGGTCAAGTCGACCGATGAGACACGTCACATCCCGTTCATCCTGATCACCGCGAAGTCCGAGCTCGACTCGAAAATAGAAGGCCTCGAGTTCGGCGCCGACGATTACCTGCCGAAGCCGATCAACATCCGCGAACTCGAGGCACGCGTACGCAACCTCGTGACCGGGCGGAAACTGCACGAAGCGGCTTTGCATACGCGCGAACTAGAAGGGCGTATCCAGGAGCTGTCTTTAAGTTTTTCGCGATCGCTCGAGCTCCGCGATCACTACACCGCGGGTCACTCGAACGACGTGCTCGCGTACGGGATTATCATAGCCGAAGAACTCGGGCTCCCGATCGATGCGCGGCTGCGCGAGTCGCTTTTGCTGCACGACATCGGCAAGTTGGGGATTCCCGATCGTATCCTGCTGAAACCCGCCGCGCTCACACCCGAAGAGTGGGCGACGATGAAGAAACACGCCGAGATCGGAGCCGAGTTGCTGCGCGACTTCGAGTCGTTCCGGGACGTGGCCGACATCATTCTCGCGCACCAGGAGAGGTACGACGGCACGGGGTACCCTCGGGGGCTCTCGGGCGACTCGATTCCGATGATCGCGCGGATCATCGCGGTCGCCGACGCGTGGCACGCGATGACCGAGGACCGACCGTACCGGGCGGCGCTATCGTTCTCCGAGGCGATCCTCGAGCTGCACCGAAACCGCGGGCGTCAGTTCGACCCGGGTGTCGTCGACGCTTTGTTCTCGGGTCTCGTGAGCCGGCGTATCTTGACACACCACGATGTAAACAAGGCACGATGTGTCATGAACTGAGCCGCGAACGCGGTCGGTGAGGAGACGGGAAGGCGTGCCGAGTTCGAACCTGTTTGAGAATACCGCAACGCTGTACGACCTCGATACGAGGGGCCTCGAGACCCACGACACAAACTTCTACCTCCGGTACGCGCGCCGAACGCCCGGAGAGATCCTCGAGCTCGCGTGTGGAACCGGACGCGTAACGATCAAACTCGCCGAAAACGGGCACTCGGTCACCGGAATCGACCTCTCGCCGCACATGCTCGACGTCTTCCGTGAGAAACTGCGGAAGACGCCGCAGCCCGTGCGTCGCCGCATTCGCATCCGTAAAGCGCCGATGTCGTCGTTCAAGCTCGGCCGCCGGTTCCCGCTGATCATAATCCCTTTTCGCGCGTTCCAGGCGCTCACGACCGAGGCGGAGATTTCCGGGTGTCTCAGCTCGGTAGCGCGACATCTCGCGCCGGGCGGTATCTTCATCCTCGACGTTTTTGTCCCGTATCGGTACCTCAACCCCGATTGGGCCGACGGAGTCGAACGCGTCGAGTGGGTATACCGCGACCCGGAGACCGGAACCGAGATCAGGCGAGCCGATCGGCGCACGGGAATCGAACCTCACGCGCAGATAATCTCGTCCGAGATCGTGTACTACATCCGCACGCGCGACGGCGCAGAGAAGCGCGTCAGCGATCCGATCAGACTCAAGTACTACTTACGTGCTCAAATCGAGGCGGTGCTCGCGTCGTTCGGATACACGATCGAGGAGGAGTTCGGCGAGTACGACGGTCGCCCGATCGGGACCGGACGCGAGCAGATTTTCGTCTGTCGCCGCCGCGAGCACGACGCGGACACGCGCCTGTAACAGGCCGGCGCTCTTTGCGGCGCGTTCACGTTTAAACGGAAGGCCCCGCGGCGAAAAACGACTCGAGCAGAGAAGCTACTTCCTCGCAGATTTCCGGTGAGCCGATGAAGTCGTTGTGGTTGACACCGCGTTCGGTGCCAAACTCGTGCAACGACGCGGCGAGCGCGTGGGCAAGCGCGCTCGACTGCGCGGCGGCGGTCACTCTGTCGCACGCGCTCGCGATCACGATCGCCGGCTGTGCCGCGGGCGCGGTCAGCATATCTGTGTGGAAGAACCTCGGCGCGAAAAGCGTATCCTGGAGTTCGGGAGTTTCCGGCACCGCGGTAGCAAACATCCTTTTCTGGACGTGTTTCGGCGTGAGATCGGAAAAAAACCGACCACGCGCAAGAAAACCCGGTATCAGCCGGTACCGGATCAAGAACCGGAGAAAACCCGAGACGTGACGGTCGCCGTACGGCGCGGCGATCGCAGCGAAGCCCGCGACCACGCTGCGGCCGAGCTGCGCGGCGGTCACCGCAGCAAGCGCACCTCCGAGGCTGTGTCCGACGAGGTACACCGGCTTGCCGATCTCCCCGGCCCGCTCCGTGACGTACGAGGCGGTCCAGTCGAGCATCGTCCGAAGATCGTCCATCTCGATATCAGGGACAAGGACGTCCTCGAAATGCCTCTCGAAGACCTCGTGAGCGGGTTCCCAGAACGCGCTCCGAACCCCGTATCCGTGCAGCAATATCACCGTTGCGTGTAACATATAGTGCCCGGAGGAAGTGTAGTACAACCATGACGCCGGTGCAACATATTTGGACGTGCTTTGATATGGGCCAACGCCCGATTATCTGTTACTATTGGCGACGTGGCCGACGAGACGAACATCGAAGTACAGCTCAGCGCTATCTCGAACTGGCTGAACGTCGCATTCAAGAAGGAATTGATCTCGGGGCTCGGCCGTACTCTCGACGACGACGAGACAGTACTCGACGTGCTCGAGGGCTTTTATCGCGGGAGCGTCATCACCGGGTCCGGCACCGGCGCGTCGGGGCTTCTCTGCCTGACCAACCGGCGGTTGCTCTTCTTCCTCTCGGGAGCGCGTACCGCGCGTCCCGAAGCGATCCCGTTTGATAACGTCTCGACGATGACGGTCAAACGTGGGCTCGCTTCGACACAACTGCACATTAACCAGCGCGGCGGCTCTACGGTTCTGACCGCGCCGGGCAACGAGATCCAGGTGTACTCGTTCCTCGAAAGCGTAAAGAAACACGCGGGCGATCATCTGGTGCCAGTCGGCGGCGCTTCGACGCCCAAAGTCGGCGGCGCTTCGACGCCCAACACGACTAGGCCTCGCCCGGAACCTCCGGCACATCTGGCCGGCACCAACGGTGCCACGGCGAACGGGCTCGACGACGACAACGATGAAATTCATCCCCGACCGATCGCGACCGAGGAGGACAGGAAACGAAACATCTCGTTCCTGCTCGGCGAGGCCAGGAAACTCTACACGCTCGTGAACGAGTACAACAAGTTCAACGGCGAGCCGACGTTTCTGGTACATATGATCGATGATCTCCTGTACATCACGTACAACTGCATCGGGTACGATTACGACGTCTCCGACGAGACAAAGTTATTTATCGCGATGTGTTTCATGCCGCTGAAGCAGAATCTCGTGAAGGATCGTGACCTCATCGTCGATCTCTTCCGATACGATACGCTTTCAGACAAGCGGCGAACCGCGATCCTCGACCAGTGGCGGCGATTCAGCAACGAGATTCGCAAAGTCGGTTCGGGTCGACCGCGGCGCGCGTGTAAAACGCTCGCGTATCTCGCGAAGTACGACGAAGAAAACGGAACATCGCACGTCGACCGGGTCGCGTCGGCGTTCTACGCGTACGCACAATGCGTGATGAAGGCCGACGGTACGATCACGAAGGCGCAGGCGAGGCGGCTCATCAAGATCCGTGAGTTGATCTACGGGACCGACGCTTCGAACAACGACACGGGCGACGGCGAGGTGCAGGCTCAAAGGCAGAATCCCGCGCGGGACGGTATTGCCGCGGAAGAGGAACCCGAGACGCTCGAGGAGGTGATGGAGAAGATCAACGGCCTCATCGGCATGGAGAAGGTCAAAGATCAGATCCTCACGTTCATCAACCTCATCAAGATCCACAAGGAACGCGAAAAACGCGGCCTGCCGGTTACCGCGTTTGCACTGCACGCGGTGTTTTACGGCCCTCCGGGAACCGGCAAGACGACGGTCGCGCGGTACCTCGGGAAGGTGTATCGCTGCCTCGGACTGCTCTCGAGTGGGCACCTCGTCGAGACCGACCGTGCGGGTCTCGTCGCGGGGTACGTCGGGCAGACCGCGCTCAAGGTCGACGAGATCATCAACGACGCGCTCGACGGTGTGCTTTTCATCGACGAGGCGTACACGCTGAGCCCGCGGAACGCGGGGAAAGACTTTGGGCAGGAGGTCATCGATACGCTTCTCAAGCGCATGGAGGACCATCGTGACCGGCTCGCGGTCGTCGTCGCGGGTTACACCGACGAGATGCAGGACTTCATCACGTCGAATCCCGGGCTCAAGTCACGGTTCGGCCGGTACTTCTACTTCGATAACTACTCGCCGGCCGAGTTGCTCCAAATCTTCGATATTTTTGTCGACAACGCGACGTTCACGATCACGCCGGGCGCGCGACGCGAGTTTTTAAGGATCCTCGGGGTTTTCCACGAGAGGCGTGACCGGAGCTTTGGAAACGGCCGGCTCGTGCGGAACCTCTTTGAGCGAATCGTCGAAAAACAAGCGAACCGGATCGCCGAGGTATCGCCGCTCACCGACGAAATTCTCTGTACGATCACGAAACGCGACATCCCCGCTGCCGAAGAGATCGACCAGATGTCGTGACGGATACCGGAGAGCTCGCTTCCTGATCGCTCCGACGGTTCACGCGGTAATAACGGCGAGCAGTTCGGACGGTGTCTTCGCGCCGAGCATTTTTTTCCGCTTGGTCTTGTCTTTCAGAAGCCGGCCGATCTCCGCGAGAAATCGGACGTGCGGGCCGGTCCCGTCTTTCGGCGAGAGCGTCATGATAAAAATCTGCGCGGGTTTGTTATCGATGCACTCAAACTCGATCTTGGCTTTCGAAACGCCGACGCACGCGACGAGCTCGTCGACCGCGTCGGTCTTTGCGTGAGGGATCGCGATGCCGTTCTCCATCCCGGTCGACATCCGTGCCTCGCTCGCGAGCAGATCCTGAAGAGCCGTCTCGGGATCCTTGATCTTCCCGGACCGTTTCAGGACGTCGAACAACGCCCGAATGACGTCCTCTTTGCTTTCGGCGGCAAGATCGGTCGCGACTAACTCTTCGGAAAGCAGTTCGCTTATCATCGCCACGATAGTACGAGCGTTTTTTGCGCCGTGTCAACACGTATTTTGCGTGGTATTTCTTGCTGTGACGTATTTCGTCTTGAATACATGATGAGATTCGTTATACTTTGCAGGCATTATGAGCAGCGTCGAAAAGCCCCCACGCCCGGTTAGCCTCGGCTTTGTCCTCCGTTTGGCCCGCGTTACCGTGATGTTCGCGATCATATGGGGAATCTTCAGCGAGTCGTTCGCTCCGGCGCAGCTGATCCTTGGTGCGATCGTCGGTCTGGTCACGCTGTTCGCCACCGACAGGCACATCTTGAAGCAGGACTACGTCGCGACGTACCGATTCGGGTTCTTTCGCGCGATCAAGTACTTTTTCAACCTGCTGGTCCAGATCTATCTGGCGGGCTTTTCGGCGTTGTACCGGATTATCACGGGTAAACTCAACGTCGACGTCGTCGAGATCCACACCGAACTCGAGGATCAGTTCCTGATCAGCCTACTCGCGAACTCAATCACGCTGACTCCGGGGACCGTGACGCTCGCAACCGAGGGTCGGAAGCTCCTGGTGATCTGGATCGACTGCAGCACACGCGACCCGGTCGAAGCCGGCCGGATCATAAAAGCCAACTTCGAAGACTTGCTCATGAGGAGGTGACGATGTCATTCCTGAACGCCGTCCTGATCGTGGTCGCGGTGCTTGGCGTCGGCGGCGTCGCGCGCGTGATAATCGGCCCGACTATCTGGGACCGAATCCTGGGACTCAACCTGATCTCGTCGAAAATTATCGTTGCGATCGTCTTTTTCGCGCTGATCCTCGAAAAATCGTATCTGCTCGATATCGCGATCGTCTACTCGCTGATCGGCTTCATCGGCAGCGTTCTGATTTCGCGTTTCGTCGAGAAGAAGGGTCAAGTATGATCGTGGGAATCGGGTACGCGTTGATCCTTGCAGGACTGTTCTTCACAGCGACCGGCGTCTACAGCGTCCTGAAGTTTCAGGACTTCTACTCGCGCGCGGTAATCACGTCGAAGGTCGATACGGTCGGATTCACGACGGTGCTGATCGGCGCGATGCTCGTGAGCGGCGCGAATTTCTTCACGCTCAAGATCGCGTTGATTCTCGTCTTTGAGCTGCTCACGACGCCGCTCTCGACGCACGCGATTGCGCACTCGGCGTACGCTGCCGGTTACAAGGTGAGGAGAAGCGACGATGTTTGAGCTCATCTTGTTCGGTATCATGATCGTACTCGCGTTCCTCGCGATCGAGACGAACATCCTGCGAAAGGCCGTCGTGTTTCTCGGGATATTTTCGCTCGTGACGTCTTTCGTGTACCTGTATAACAACGCCCCCGACGTCGCGATCGCCGAAGCGGTGATCGGAAGCGCGCTCGTGACGCTTCTGTACCTGACCGCGCTTCGGAGGTACAAGGTGTACAATATCTGCTTCACGAACGAAGAGTTTGGTACGGTTGTCGACCGAAACATTATCGAGGGCACCCGGCGTGGACAGTTGCTCCGCGATATCGAGAACATCTGCCTGAACCGCGAGCTCGAACCGCAGATCGTCTACACGCCCGATCCGCTCGAGTCGGTGAAGGCGCGCGGCATTTACGATTTGATCATTCGTCAGGAGAAGGACAGCATTACGGTGTACGGTCACCGGGACAATTACTTCGTCGACGAGCTCGAGATGTTCCTGATTCTCCGGTACAAAGACCTCGAGTGCACGTTTGTCCGGTTTGGCGACGACGGTGACGATGACGAGGAGCAGATCGCGTGAGAAAGCTGCTCTTGGGACTCTTTGTCGCCGCGCTGCTCGTGTTTGTGCTCTTTGTCCACGACACGCACACCGAGGCGCTCGATAACGATCTACACGTGTACTATCGCGAGAACTTCTATTCGGACACGGGTGCGGAGAACGCCGTCGCGGCGATCTATCTGAACTACCGCATGTACGACACGATTTTCGAGGCGCTGATTCTGCTGGTGAGCATAATCGGGATGATCCATTTCTTCAGAGCCGGAGGACCCAATGAATGAAGACTCTCCGATCATCGCATCGATCACGGGCGTTCTGTACCCGTTCATAATCATGTTCGGGATCTATATTATTGTGAACGGGCACAACACCCCCGGAGGTGGATTCCAAGGCGGCGCGATTCTCGCGACCGTGTTTATCGGACGATACATCGTCACGCCGGTCGACGACATGAATCTACACGCGATGCACAGTCTCGAAAAGCTTCTGCTCGCGGTCTTGATTCTCGTACCGGTGGTTTTCCTCTTCTCCGAGCTCAACCGCGCGCACTCGTGGCTCAACGAACCGTACCTGATATTCATGAATCTTTTGATAGGCGTCAAAGTATCTTTGGGGCTCACGATCGTCGTGTTCAGATTCGCATTCTCAAAGGATAGGTAAAGCAGTGGAGATTGGACGATTCATCAACGGCCAAACGGTTAGTTTGGTTTTGTTTTTCATCGGTCTGTACGGCGTTCTGACGCAACGGAACATCGTCAAGACGATCATCGCCGTGAACATGATGGATGTTGGGGGAATCCTGTTCCTGATCACGGTCAACTACCGGCCCGACAGCATCCCTCCGATCGGGCACACCGATCTCGCCCGGATGGCGGATCCGCTGCCGCAGGCGTTGATGATCACCGCGATCGTGATCGGTATTTCGGTCACCGCGGTGAGTCTCACGGTTTTCATCGGCCTGTTCCGCCGATACGGCACGGCCGACTGGGCGACGATCGCCGGCCGCTCGAAAGCCAAATGATCCCGCTGTACGTTCCCGTTCTGCTGCCGATCGTCGTCGCCGCGGTCTGTTTTCTCGTCCCGCGCCGCGTGTACCACGCGTTGCTCCTGAGCGCTCAGGCCGTGCAGACCGCGTTCGTGATCGAGGTGTTCGTCCGCATGCGGCGAACCGGACCAATCGTCGAGTACATCGGCAATTGGCCGGAGGGTATCGGGCTCGCGCTCAGAGCCGACGATATCTCGGGCGTCCTCGTGTTGTTGACGGCGGTGCTTTTTCTCTTTTTATTCGTGTTCAACACGCGCAAGCAGTACATGAACAATATTTTCCAGTTTCTCTTCATTACGCTACAGTCTGTGACGATCGCTTTGTTTCTCTCGGGCGACATCTTCAACGTGTACGTTCTGACGGAACTCGGGATGATCATGGTCAGTATCCTGATCATGTACAAACACGATAAGCAGACTTTGTACGACGGCGTCGTGTTCTTCATGGTAAACATGGTCGGAATGTCGTTCTACTTACTCGGCATCGGCCTCCTGTACAAGACGGTCGGAACACTCGACATCGCCGCGATCGGCGAACGAGTCATGCAGATCGAAGACCCGCGCGCGGTCTTGCTGCCTTTCGCGCTTCTTGTGACGGGTGTCGGTGTCAAGGCCGCGATCTTTCCGCTGTTCAGCTGGCTTCCCCACGCGCACGGCGCGCACAGCGCGCCGTCGATCGTCTCGGCCGCGCTCTCGGGTATCCAGGTCAAGACCGGGGTGTACCTCCTGATCCGGTTCACCGCGATGTTCGCTCCGGTTTTCAACACCGGACCGTTTTTTGTCGCGATAGGGTTTGTGACCGCGGTCGTCGGCTTCACGGCGGCTCTCGCCGAGGACGACCTGAAACTACTGCTCGCGTACTCGACGGTATCGCAAATCGGGTTGATCGTGTTCGGACTCAACGCGGGCACCGAGACCGCGTACTGGGGTAGCCTGCTTCACATCGTGAACCACGCGCTTTTCAAGGCGCTGCTCTTCATCACCGCCGGGTTGATCGTCAAAAAGTACGGAACGCGGAGAATCGCCGAGATCCGCGGCGTTTTCATGCGCATGCCGGTCGTCGCGATCGCGTCGATCATGGCCGTCTTCGGCATCGCCGGAGTACCGTTCTTCAACGGCAGCATCTCGAAGTACCTGATCGAGTCGGGCGCCGGTGGCCGCTGGGGCAGCGCCGCGTTGATCCTGATGAATCTCGGGACGATCACGGTGTTCGTGAAGTTCGCGGCGGTTTACTTCGGCAGGTCCGACGGTGAGAAGTTTCACCCCGACGTGTTCACGGGCGGTGTCGCGGTTGTGATGGGCCTCGCGTGCCTTGCGATCGGTCTCGCGTCGCCCGCAGTCATCCGTGTGCTGTTCGCGCGGGACCTCGCGATCGGCGGCGCGTACGAGCCCGACAAAGCGTTCACATTTCTCGGCACGCTCGCGGTCGCGATCGCCGTGTACCACGGCATCGCGCGGTTGCCCGCTGTGACCGCGTGGGTGCGCTCCAAAAAGCTCAGGTTCAACTCGATCGCGCTCTCGATCACGCTGTTTTTCGCGACGTTCGCAGGCTATCTCTACGTGACGGGCTAGGAAATAACTTGACCGCGTCTGGAAATTCCTCTACGGTTCACGCTATGAAAACTCTCATCCGGAAAGTGACGCCGCACACCGTTGTGTTTTTCGGCAGCATGAGCATCATGATCCTCGAGCTTGTCGCGAGTCGGATCATCGCGAAGTACTTCGGAAGTTCGCTCTACACGTGGACCGGGGTAATCGGTGTCGTGTTGGCGGGTATCTCGCTCGGCAACTACATCGGCGGCCGCCTCGCCGACCGCTTCAAGCCGTCGTCGGTGATTTTCCCGCTGCTGCTCACGTCGTCCGGATTGGTTTTCCTGGTTCTGGTTCTCGATCTGGTGCTCGGCTCGATCATGCGCGACGCGGCGACGATCGTCACGGCGGTCATGGTCGTACGCTCACTCGCGGTGATCGTACTGCTGTTCTTCATACCGTCGACGTTCCTCGGCATGAACGCGCCGATCATGGCAAAGTACGCGCTCGAGCTCAACCTCAAAGTCGGAACGACCGTCGGTTCGATCTACGCGGTCTCGTCGCTCGGAAGCATCCTCGGGACTTTTCTCGCGGGGTTCGTCTTGATTCCGTCGTTCGATATCAGGATCATCATCTTCATCGTGAGCCTCGTGATCGCGTCGCTCTCTTTCCTCGTGATCGGCAAGAAACTCGTCACGGTCGGCGTGATGGCCGCGATCGTCGTTCTTTTCCTGGTGTTCCAGACCGCCGACCCCGACGGACTCATCGGCACCGGCGACGACGAAGTGTTGTACTCGCGCCACTCGCAGCACGCGCACATCCAGGTAAAGGACTTCAAGACCGGCGACCGGATCGACGTGCGGACGCTGATCATGAACGGCCTGCAGCACAACCGCCACGATCCGGCGAACCCCGACAACCTGTTGTACGAGTACGAGCGGATCTTCGGCGCAATCACCGAGTACTACATCTCGACGATGCGAGATCCGTCGTCGTTCACCGCGTTGACGCTCGGAGGCGGCGCGATGACGTTTCCGGCGTACATGGAACGACGGTGGGATCCGCGCCGTAACTCGGTGGTCGAGATCGACCCACGCGTCGTCGAACTCGCGTTTGAGTACTTCGACGTCCCCCGCGACACCGAGATGAACATCGTCGTCGCCGATGCGCGCGCGTACGTCAACACGGTCCGCGATGAGCGAACGTACGACTTGATCTACCTCGACGCGTTCAGCTCGTTCTCGATCCCGTACCACCTCACGACGCGACAGTTTGCCGACGAGCTCGACCAAATCCTTGTTCCCGACGGCGTCATCATGGCGAACGTGATCGACATTTTCTCTATCGGGCGTTTCCTCAACGCCTACCGCAACACTCTCGCGGCGGTCTTCCCGCACGTACGCGTCTACTCGGGACCGGCGCTCCCGACGACGACGCGCAGCACGTTCGTGATCGTCGCGAGCCGTACCCCGATCATCCCCGACACGATCCGCGATACGCGCGGCGTGCTCGTCGCGTCGACGATTTCCGATGAAATGCTCGCCGATCTCGTCGAGAGGAACGGCCCGCTCGTCTTGACCGACACCTACTCTCCGGTCGAGAACCTCATCGCACCGGTTTTTCTTCAAGCGATCAACTGAGACATCGCCGAACCGCGTTCATCCGCTTCGTCGCCGGGACCTTTCGTCGTTCAACCGATTCTTGAGTATATTGGTGCAGATGAGCGATCAAGACGACACGGCAGATCGTTATACATTCGAGTGGCATCACTCGGTCAAGGATTTCTCCCGCGCCGAGTGGGACGCGCTCGCCGAGCCGGTTCGCACCCCGTTTCTTGAGTGGGAGTGGCTCCGGTGCCTCGAGGACTCGGGGAGCATTACGCCCGAGAACGGCTGGCTCCCGTGCCACCTCGGCGTCCGCAACGCGGGCAAACTCGTGGCAGCAGCGCCGCTCTACATCAAGGGCCATAGCGATGGCGAATTCGTGTTTGACTACGCGTTTGCCGAAGTGGCGGAGCAGATAGACGTCGCGTACTACCCCAAGATGGTCGGCATGAGCCCCGCGACGCCCTCGCCCGGGTATCGGTTCCTGGTCGACGCAACGACCGATGCACAGACGATTTCCGCCGCGATGCTCGAGGTCATCGAGGCGTTCTGTCGCGTCAACGAGGTTTCCGGGTGCGCGTTCAACTTTGCCGAGACCGAGTGGGTCGCCGCCGTCACGGCCAACGGCTGGTTACCGTGGAAACATCAGAGCTACGAGTGGCTCAACGAGGGGTTCTCGTCGTTCGACGATTACCTGGCCGGCTTCACGAAGAACCAGAGACGAAACATCCGTCGCGAACGCGCGGCGGTCCGCGACGCGGGCTTGAGGATCGAGTGCCTGCGCGGCGACGACATCCCCGAGAGCCTCATGCCGGTCATGTATCGCTACTACAAGAACACCAACGACCAGTTCGGAATGTGGGCCGCGCGATTTCTCAATCGGGATTTTTTCGCGATGTTACACCCCGGATACCGCGATCGGATCTTGATGATCGCCGCGTTCGCCGAGTCCGACCCTACCCCCGTCGCGCTGTCGTTTCTCGTCGTGAAGAACGACTTCATGGTCGGCCGGTACTGGGGATGCCGAGAGTTCTTCGACGCGCTGCACTTCGAGGCGTGTTACTATGCCCCGATCGAGTGGGCGATCGAAAACGGCGTTCGTGTCTTTGATCCCGGCATGGGCTCGTCGCACAAGATCCGTCGCGGCTTTCGCGCCGTCGAGAACTACAGCCTTCACCGCTTCATCGATCCGACGATGCAGCACATTCTCGAGACGAATCTGCCCAGGATCAACCGTCACGAGGATGCGCACATCGAGTATCTCAATGCAGCCTCGCCGCTCAAGGCCCCCAGGATCTGACGGTCCACCGACTGAGGGCCTACCCTCTTGCGCGCGGCGCGTCTGCCCGGTACGCTATCCTGACCGAAATCATAGGAGTGCATCATGAGTAAAATCATCCCTTTCAACGACGCGTTGTACGACTACCTGCTCGCGACAAACCCGACTGAGACCGACGTCCAGCGCCGGCTCCGCGAATATACGGCTCGAATGGCGGACGCGGAACTCCAGATCTCGCCCGAACAGACCGGACTGATCCAGTTTCTTGTGAAACTGTCACGCGCGAAAAAAGCGATCGAGATCGGCGTTTTCACCGGCTACTCCTCGCTCGCGATCGCGTTGACGATGCCGGATGACGGCAAACTCATCGCGTGCGATGTCAGCGAAGAGTGGACGTCGATCGGCCGGAAGTTCTGGAAGGACGCGGGGGTCGATCACAAGATCGAACTGAGAGTTGCTCCCGCGCTGCAAACTACGCAGGCCTTGCTCGACACAGGCGAAGAAGGCACGTTCGACTTCGCGTTCATCGACGCGGACAAGGAGGGCTACCCCACGTACTACGACCACTGCATGAAGCTCGTCAAATCGGGTGGCGTTCTTGTGTTCGACAACTCGCTCAAGCAGGGGAACATCGTGAACGTTGCCGAGAGCGACCTCGCGGGCCGCGGGACCGACGAGGTGAACCGCCGCGCACAGGCCGATCCACGCGTCACGATGTGCCACGTTAACGTCGCCGACGGCATGCTTCTGGTGATAAAAAACTAACAAAACGCGCCGGCAAGTAACCGCCGAAGCCCGGTCGGGCTCCGGCAGATCGGACCGCCGGCGCGCGCCGGGGCCCTTTACACGAGCTTGAAAGTCCTGATCTCGTACGGTCCGAACGTCGCAGTCAGGACGCCGTTCTTGACCTTGACCTGCTTTCCGTTATTCTCGAGTAGGTCGGCCTCGAAACCCGACGTGTACCGCTCGGGTACGTGAACCGAGACGGTCGCGTTTGTTCCGGCCGTCTCGTACAGACGCAGCACGATGCCTTTGGCGTCCTCGGAGGGTTTTACCGTATCGAGCTTGACGCACCCACCGTCGACACGGAACCACGAGTGCGTGCTGTGTTTCGGATGCGTCGCGTCGGCCGTCACGACTGGAGCGTTGAGCTCGTGAGCCGCCCGGAACACGACATCGGAGTCCGACGATCCGAGGTGCGGCATGTACGCGAACGTGAACGTATGTTCGCCCATATCCGCGTCGGGATCCGGGTGTTTCGAACTCTTGAGCAGAGTCAACTCGACCTCGTTTCCGACGATTCGGTGCCCGTACTTGCAGTCGTTCATGATCGCGAAACCCGCATCGGGCTGCGTAAGATCGGCGAAACGGTGCGCGGCGACTTCGAAGCGCGCCTCGTCCCACGACGTATTCATGCTCGTCGGACGTTCAACGGTTCCGAACTGGATCTCGTACCGGGCCTGCGCAGCGTGAATCGTCGTTCGTGCGCCGACGCGCAGGTGTTTCTTCGACTCGTTCCACGCGACGCGGCAATCGGCGCGCACCGTCGGCGAGCCGCTCTCGAGCGAGAGAACCTCTTCGATCCGTGCCTTCCCGATCTCGAACACGAGTTTCACGGCACCGAACACGCCGCCGGCCGATACGACCGACTTCTCGACGAGCCGTGCGCGCTCGGGAGTAGTTTCGCGGTAGTAATGGCTGATGTCCCACGCGTCGTACGCGTACGGAAGGTCCTCCCAGAGCGTGAACTCGTTCGCGGCGTCGGCGACGTACTCGCGGCGCGTGTCTTTTCGGTAGATCGACGTGATTCTCCCGTCTTTCGCGAT
The DNA here is from genome assembly GCA_007695285.1 of Spirochaetaceae bacterium. Taxonomy (GTDB): domain Bacteria; phylum Spirochaetota; class Spirochaetia; order DSM-27196; family PXBQ01; genus PXBQ01. Next base: position 43,412 of record REEC01000133.1, read on the forward strand.
CGTCACACGAACGACGTCGTTTTCAAGCCGTTTCTCGGTCGCGCTGACGTCTCCACTCTGCTCGGGCGCCTTTGTCGCCGCGACCGTGAAGACCGCGTATCCGGCCGAGGGAACCGACATCTTCGCGCGCAGTATCTTGCCGTCACGCGAACACGGGACCGAAGCGCCGTCGGAGTCGAGGATCTCGTACGAGCCTTTGCCGGGCACCTCGAACGCAGCGACGATCTCGCGTTGCCACGCGAGCGTGTTGAACACGACGTACACGCCGGGTTTCACGGGAACCGGACCGGCGTCGGGACGAACGACGCGAACGTCGTGCGCACCGACGATATCGTGCAGAAGCTCCGTCCGGAAATTCTCGAGCTGCGCGAGATTCTTCTCGGACGCCGCGTGCGCGTCACGATACACCCACCCGATCGAGGACCCCGGGAGGATGTCGTGGAACTGATTCAGAAGCGTTTCTTTCCAGATATCGTCCAACTCGGCGGGACGGCGCGCGGCGAGAACCGAGAAGAACTCGACGTCGTGCAGCATGTGCTCGAGCAGCCGGTTGTACTTCTTCATGAGAGCTTGCGTCGTGTACGTCCCGCGGTGGAACTCGAGGTACAACTCACCGCGCCACACCGGGAGCGAATTCGACGGTATCTTCCGGAGAGTCTCGAAAAACGACTCGGCCGAACCTAATTGAACGCGGGGAAGGCCTTCGGTATTCTGAGCGCGGAGCGCGAACTCGATATGTTTCCGCGACGGCCCACCACCACCATCCCCGATCCCGTACAGGTTCAGGAAACCGTCGAGCTCGCCGGCCTGCGAGAAGCGCTTCTCGGACTCGACTAACTGGCGCGGCCTGTTATCGAAGTTGTACGTGTTGGTCGGGAGAAAGTGCGACGTAATCTGCGTTCCGTCGATCCCCTCCCAAATGAACGTGTGGTGCGGAAACGTGTTCGTCTCGTTCCACGAGATCTTCTGCGTCATGAAGACATCGACACCACATTTTTTCAGGATCTGAGGTAGCGCGGCGGAGTAACCAAAAACGTCCGGAAGCCAAAGGTTCTTGACGTCGATTCCGAACTCGTCCTGGTAAAATTTCTTGCCGTAGAGGCACTGTCGAACGAGCGCTTCGCCGGACGGGATGTTCATATCGGGCTCGACCCACATCGCGCCCTGGCACTCCCACCGACCCGCCTTTATCGCCTTTTTCATCTGCTGGTACAGAGCCGGATAGTCGGTCTTGACCCACTCGAACAGCTGAGGCTGCGATGCGCCGAACACGTACTCCGGGTACTCCTCCATCAGCCGCAGAACCGTCGCGAACGTTCGCCCGCCTTTTCTGCGTGTTTCCCGGATCGGCCAGAGCCACCCCAAATCGATATGAGCGTGCCCGACCGACGGCACCATCATCGAACTCGCGTCGGCTCGTGGTTTGAGCAGTCGGGCCGTGACCTTCTCAGCAGCGGCGAGCCCTTTCCCGTCGTTCCAGATGTTCGTCACTTCGTTCAGTCCGACGAAGAGCTTCCGCGCGCGAGGAGAGTCTTCGGGCAGCGCCTCGGCGAGGTCGAACAGGAACTCCATATCGAGAAGAAGCTGCCAGATTCCGCGGTCGAACTTGACGATCTCGGCCTGCTTGAGCGTAAAACCGTCGACCTCGGCGCTCCGGGATCCCGCGGGTCGCACGCCGAACAGCATGTTCGCCGCCGCTTCCACGAGAAACTCGAGCTTCTCTCCGCCTTTTGCGGTTCCGATCGGAACACGCCGCTTCTGGATGAATCCGTTCGAGGTCTGTTTATACGTGAGGCCCGCCCAGGGAACGCCGTTCTTGAAGACGCATCCTTCCGCGTCGAGGTCGATCAGAGCGACAATCTCCGAGCCTTTGAACGAACTCGGCACAGTACCGGTGAACCGGAACCACGCGCTGCCCCACTGCTTTCCCCACGGCGTACCCACCGTGATCGGCTTGAATTTGCGCGATGGAACGGAATCGATCGAGATCGGCTCATCGGCGTACGTAAACTCGACGTTCATCGGCACCGCTTCGGTGTAATACGCTGATGCGAGGCGCTCGTTGAACTGCGCGATACGTTTCTTGATGATATGAAGGTTGTGCACATTTTCCTCCGGTCGACGGTATTCGGTTGCGGACACAATACACGAAAACTCTGCGTCAATCTACGGAAATACCGCGGAGAAACGAGCAGATTTCGGACGGTGGCCACGATAATACCGCACAAATCGAGGCTCTTCCCGAACGCGGCGCGCTATGGCAGTATGCGGAAACCATGGATTCCACGCGCCGCGCCGAACTGACGCGCTATTTGTCGAGCTTCGTGACCCCCGAACGGCTCCGGAAGATGGACGTCGTGCTCGAAAATCGCACGCGATACGTCACCGTCGTGCTCGAGGACATCTATCAGCCGCACAACGCGAGCGCGGTCGTCCGGACGTGCGACGCGCTCGGCGTGCACGACGTGCATATCGTCGAGCAGCGTAACACGTACACGGTGAACCCCGGGGTAGCGCTTGGGACGACAAACTGGGTCAACCTGATTCGATTTCCGCGCGGAGACGGCGCAATGAGAAGCGCGACGGCCGCACTCCGCGAAAAAGGTTATCGGCTCGTCGCGACGACTCCTCACGCCGATGCTGTCGGCCCGGCCGATCTGGACCTGAGCACCGGCCCGGTCGCGCTCATGTTCGGCACCGAACTCGACGGACTCTCGGAGGCGGCGCTCACCGAGACCGACGAGTACGTCAGGATCCCGATGTACGGCTTCGTCGAGAGCTTCAACATCTCGGTTTCCGCCGCGATAGCGCTGTTCACGCTGACGGAACGACTGCGCGCGAGCGATCTGCCGTGGCGGCTTACCGATGAACAGATCGCCGAGACAAAACTCGCGTGGCTCCGGCGGTCGATCAAACGAGCCCAGGCTCTCGAGGCTGAGTTCGACAAAAACCAATAAGCGTTGATTCTCTTCCCTGTTCGTGAGTAGATTAGTCTTGTGTCAATCTACAAGATCTACTTCAAATGGAAGGACAAGGACGTCATGCTGCAGGCGAAAGGCCTCGACATGACACACCCGTACTTTGTCTCGATCACGGGCATCGTGATGCCCGAGAAGTCGAAACTGATCATCGACCCGTCGGACGATGAAATCCGGAAGACGTTCGGAAACTCGACGCACCTCATGATCCCGTTCCAAACGGTCACGCTGATCGAAGAAACAAACGAGACGCCACATTCAGACGAAAAGATCAAACCGTTCGTTCTGCTCGACGACAAAGAGAAGAAAAAGGGCAAAAAGGCCCGGGCCGAAGACGATGATAATGAGGATAACGAAGACACCGACTCATAAAACGCACATGAAACCGGTACCGTTGGCGTTGCTCTTCTTCGCGTGTATCGTCGCGGCGGTGCACGCGGGAGGAACCACCGAGCCGTCCGACCCCGCGGATGAGGACCGCCGAACCGATCGCGATACTATGGTTACCGAGCAGATCGCCGGCCGCGGCGTCTCGGACCCCAAGGTGCTCGCCGCGATGAGGTCGGTTCCTCGGCACCTGTTTGTTCCTGAGAATGAACGGCGGAACGCGTACGCCGACAGGCCGCTACCGATCGGACATGGGCAGACGATCTCGCAACCGTACATCGTCGCGTTCATGACCGAGCTTCTCGAACTCACGGGCGACGAGAAAGTGCTCGAGATTGGAACTGGCAGCGGCTATCAGGCCGCGGTTCTGGCAGAGATCACGCCGCACGTGTACTCGATCGAGATTATCGAGCCTCTTCTCGAGACCGGAACCGCAGCGCTGGAGACGGCAGGGTATACGACCGTCAAGACAAAAGCCGGTGACGGGTACCACGGGTGGGAGGATTACGCTCCGTTCGATCGGATAATCGTGACCGCAGCGGCAGGTCATATTCCCCCACCGCTCGTCGAGCAACTCGCACCCGACGGAATCATCGTGATTCCGGTCGGATCGCCGTACCAAGTACAGACGTTGATTCGCGCGGTCCGCGACCCTGAGCGCGGTCTCACGACCGAGAGCATCGCGACCGTGCGGTTTGTCCCTATGACCGGCCGCGCGCACGATGGCGAGTAGCGCGCGCAGCAAGCACGTCTCCGCCGCCGCACCCGTGCCGGACACGGGCGGACGGGCCGCGATCGCCGCGGTCTTTCTCGTCTCGGTCGCCGTCGTCGCGTCGCAGATCGCGACGATGCGGTTTTTCGCGCTGACGCGCTACCACCATTTCTCGTACTTCATCATCACGCTCGCGCTGCTCGGTTTCGGTGCGGCCGGCACACTCGTCCGTCTCTTCCCCACCGTAACGCACCATCCCATACGCTTGTACGCGATGTACGCGGCATCGGTCCCGATCATGTACATGCTCGCCGAGACGATCGAGCTCGACATCCGATACGTCGTGTTCTCGGCGGCGCACGCGGTGCGTCTTTCGGCGTACGCCGCGTGCTTTTTTGTGCCGTTTTTCCTCGCCGCGACCGCAATCTGTGTCGAACTCACGCGCGAGACCCGACGGGTTGGGGTGTTGTACTCGGCAAACCTCGTGGGAAGCGGCCTCGGAGGTATAGCGATGTTCGGCGTGTTGTCAGTTGTCCCGGCTCACGCGGCGATACTCGGATGTGCCTGGGTCGCGGGGCTCGCGGCGATCGCTCGGACGGCGGCACAGCGTCCGACGACGCCACGCGCCGAGCGATGCGGAGACCTCGCGCTTCTCGGCGTCGCGCTCGTTATCGCCGCCGGCCTTGTTCCGGTACTGGCAGCGAACCCGCCGCGCCCGGATCCGTACAAGGCCGGCGCGTACGTGCGAGACCTCGAAGCACAGGGGACCGCGGCGATTCGCGCCGAGAGGACAACCGCACGGTCAGAGATCGCCGTGTACGAGTCTCCGGCGTTCCACACCGCGTTGTTCGCCGCGCCCGGCACCGACGCAAAGGTTCCGCCGCAGTTCACGATCCTTCGCGATAACGACGCTGTCGGCGCGATGTTCCGGATATCCGACCGCAACGACGCGCGAATCATGGACTCGACGCCTCAGGCGCTCGTTTACTCGATAGCGCACGACCAGCCGCGCGTCGCAGTCCTCGACGAGGTCGGGGGTTCGAACGTCTGGCTCGCGCTCCGCAACGACGCCGCAGCGGTTACGGCCGTCAACGCCGAACCGTCGTTGCTCGAGTTTCTCGCAACCGAACTCGCCCGTGACGGCGGTTCGGTCTACACACAGCCCGGTGTACGCATAGTCTCGGAAGACCCGCGTGTCTTCATCGAAAACGCACGAAGAACCGCGCAGACGTTCGACGTCATCCAGATCGCGCGCGCCGAGCAGATCGCCGCAGCGGCTCACGGCGTCCATGCAGTCCACGAAGACTATCTCCTGACGGTCGACGCGTTCGAGTCGATGCTTGCGACTCTTGAGCCGAGCGGAACCGTCGCGGTAACCCGCGGTGTTCAGACACCCCCGCGCGACGCGATTCGCATCGTCGCGACGGCAGCGGCCGCTCTGCGCCGACTGGGAATCGATACGGCGGAGAATCACGTGATCCAGGCGCGCAACTACCTTGCGGTCACGACGATCATCTCGCGCGATCCGATTTCGTCGGACAAGACCGAACGCGCGATCGCCACCGGCGACGAACTCGAGCTCGACTTTGAGTGGTACCCCGGCATCGACTCGGCTACGATCGTCCAGCGCAACCGAATCGACGGTCCGGAGGGAACGCCGTACTCCTACCTTCACCACGCCGCACGAGAGATACTCTCCGGCGACGCGAAATCGTTTCTCACCGATTGGATGTACGACGTTCGCCCGGCAACCGATTCACGGCCATACTTCTTCAGTTTTTTCTCGTGGGCAGGGTTGCCGCGGATACGCGACGCGGCGGGTCCAAACTGGACGACGCATCTCGAGACCGGGTACGTCGTCGTTCTCGTTACGGCCATGATCTCGGTGCTCGCCGCGGCGGTGCTGATCGCACTGCCCACAGCATTCCTGCGCGCGCGGCGACCGCCGTGTCCCCGGACACGGCGTGGATCGATCGTGCATTTCGCGCTAATAGGTTTTGGCTTCATGTTCGTCGAAATCGCGTTTATCGTCGCGATGACGTTGTACGTCGGCGACCCCGTGCTCGGCGTCGCGGTCGTGCTCGCTGTAATGCTCACGACAGCAGGCGCGGGCAGCGCGCTGGGCCGCCGGATCATCTCCGATCCGGCACGACGAATTCGACTCGGCGTGATCGCGGTCGGTGCGGCAGGTCTCGTATACGCGGTCGTCTTCGCCGCCGGACTCGGAGTGCTCGCCACGTGGCCGCTCTCTGGACGATTACTGGTTGCCGGGATCGCGATCGCTCCGGTCGCGTTCGTGCTGGGATGGTTCTTTCCAGCGGGCGTCGAGCGTCTCGGGGCCTCACGCGCAGTCCCGATAGCGTGGGCCGTCAACGGCTTCACCTCGGTCACCGCGGCACCGCTCGCGTTGTTGATCGCGATCGCAGGCGGAGTCGGCACGCTTGCAGCGGTTGCGGTCGTCTTGTACGTCGCAGCCGCGGGTCTGACGTTTCTCCCCGAGCGCACATTCGGTTCTGCGATTGCCGGAAGCGCCGTGTTCGGGTATCATTCGCGCAGAACATGAAAAAACTATCTCGGTGGTACTATCAACGCCAGGCCCTCTCGGCTTTCAGCGCCGGAAACTATGAACAGGCTCTGGAGAACTACGCGGAACTCGAGAAAATCGAAGAGCGCAGAATGGGGACACGCCATAACATCGGGCTCTGCTACCTCGCGCTCTCGCGGCATGAAGAAGCCGAGAAGTGTTTCCTCGACGAGATCGAAACGTACGGGCCCGCGTTCGCACGGCTCAAGACGATCGCCGACATGTACTACGCGTGGGGAAAGAGGACAAAGGCGTTGAAGTACTACAAGGCGGCCGCGAAGGAATGCACCGACGACACGGAGCTGCGGCTTATCACGCGCCGGATCGAGATCGCGTCGGATCCCGCCAGGTTCGAACGCGTCTCAGAAGCGAACGCAGCGCACAAGAAAGGGAACGAACTCCTGCAGGCGGGAAAGGTCGACGACGCGTTCGATAGTTTTCGCGACGCCGTGAAAGCGGATCCGACGTCGTTCCAGTCGATGAACAACCTCGGAGCGATCGCGATGAACCGCAGGAAGAACCCGGCCGCCGCCGCCGCGTTTTTTGAGGCCGCGTCGCGGCTGAGTCCACTCCCGTCGATCAAACGCAACCTCGAGCGCGCGCGTTCGATGGCCGAGAGCGGGCATCAAAGCGAAAAATCGTAACTGCCACGCATGGGACCGACTCAGTAGCCCGCGCGAATCTCTTGCCAGATTCTGTTATATAACGTCAGACCTTCGCCGACATCCTCGATAAACTCCGAGTTGAGCAACGCGTCGAACCCGTACACCGGTTGTTCAGTCGTCAGTTCGCGTGCAGGAACGTTCACCGGCGGTATCGCGAGAAAATCCGCGATCTCCGCGTACACCTCGGGCCTATGAATGAAATCGATGAACGTGTGAGCAAGGTCGGGATTACGCGCTCCTTTCAGAATCACCATACTATCCATGTACATCGGACCGCCTTCGGCTGGAATGAAAAACTCAACGTGCGAGTCGTCGAGGTCCTCAAACTCGATAAAGACGTTCTCGGCGTATCCGTGTACAACGTGGAACTCTCCGGCCGCAAACCCCTTACCGAACGTCTCCGCGTCGAACCTAACGATGTTCTCGCGCCACCCGAGTACGACAGTCTTCGCCTCTTCGAGTTCCACCGGGTCGAGCGTATTGACCGAGTACCCGAGCGACCGCAAAGCCGCACCGAGAACCTCGCGCATATCGTCGAGAAGCGTGATACGCCCCGAAAGATCGGCACGATCGAAAACACTCCAACTCTCTTCCCAGTCGTCGACGAAGTTCGCGTTGATCGCGATGCCCGCGGCGCCCATGACGTACGGAACGCTGAACCGGCTGCCGGGGTCGTACGTCGTCAACAGAAGCACCGCCGGATCTATATTCTCGTAGTTCGGCACCTTGCTCCGGTCTATTTCCATCAACATGTTCTCGGCGATCATGATCGAGACGTAATCTCCCGACGGAAAAACGACGTCGTACCCGCCGCCGCCGGCCTTGAGCTTCGCGAACATCTCTTCGTTCGACGCGTACGTGTCGTACACGACGCGCACGTTGAACTCTCGCTCGAAAGCCTCGATCGTCTCATCGGGCACGTAGTACGTCCAGTTGTACACGTATAACCGTTCCTGTCCCCGGTCGCACGCGCCCAGAACCAGAACGCCGGTGATAAGCGCTCCGGCGAGCAGACGTCCAAATCGTAGTTCCTTCATTGTTGCCTCCATGTGATCTAACCTACTTCGCGATGTACTTCAACACATTCCGAGCGAGCAAAACGAGAGCGACGGTTACGGTGATCATGACGACCGAGAGCGCGTTGATCACGGGCGATACGCCGAATCTGATCGCCGAGTAGACGTACAAAGGCAGAGTCGTCGAGCCGGGTCCGGCGACAAAAAACGTGATCACAAAGTCCTCGAGCGACAGTGTGACGGCGGTGAGAAACGCCGAGAGGATTCCGGGCATCGAAACCGGCACGATCACGCGGATAAGCGTGTCGCGCTCGCGCGCGCCGAGATCGTACGCCGCCTCGATGATCGAGAAGTCAAACTCCTCGAGCCGCGCGAGCACGATTAATATCACGAACGGGAGGTTGAAACAGGTGTGCGCGATGAAGATCGTCCCGAGACCAAGAGGCACGCCGATGCTCGCAAAGAAAATCAACAGCGAGACACCGAGGATGATCTCGGGGAGCAGCAGCGGCATCAGCGTGACCGTCTGCACGTAACTCTTGAGCCGAAAACGTCCCCACCTGATCCCGATAGCAGCGAGGCTTCCGATTATGGTCGCGACGGTAGCCGACGACAACGCGATCACGACGCTGTTCCGAACCGCGCGCCATAGATCCCGCGACTGGAAGAAAAGACGCCGGTACCATTCGAGCGAAAACCGTTCCCACTGCATCGATCGCGACGCGTTGAACGACGCCACGACGAGCACGACCAGCGGGGCGATCAGGAAAAAGGTGACAAAAAAATACACGAATCTCGGGAACCCGCTTTTTGTGCTCATACACGCCGCCCGGAACCGCGCCCCCGTGTGCGGTTCGCCGCGGAGTACACCACCATCCCACCGGCGGTGATCACGGTGATGATCAGCGCCATCGCCGCGGCGAGCGGCCAGTTCCGGGTGACGGTCAATTCGCGGGCGATTACGTTTCCGATCATGAACGAGTCACGACCGCCGACGAGTTGTGGGACGGCGTACTCGCCGAAGTTCGGAATAAATGTGAACAGGATCGCCGTCACAATGCCGGCTCGGATGTTCGGAATCATGATCCGCACGATCGCCGCGAGCCGGCTCGCTCCGAGATCCCGCGCCGCCTCGATCAGCGTAAAGTCGAATTTTTCGATCGAGGCGTACAGCGGCAGAATCGCGAACGGCAGCGAAGTGTAAATCAACACGACGATCACGGCCCATTGATTGTAGAGAAAGCGAACAGGCTCACCGATTATCCCGAGTGAAAGCAAAATCGTGTTTAGGAAACCGTTTGTGCCGAGAATCGCCATCCACGCGTAGACGCGGATCAGGAAGTTCGTCCAGAACGGCACGATGATCAGGACCAGCAGCATCGTTCGCCGTGAACTCCTCGCGATGTAGTACGCGGCGGGCAGAGCGAGCAGAACGGTGCCGATCGTCGATGCCAAGGCGATTCGGAACGTCGTCCACGCGACACGGATAATCAGAGGATTCGCGAGCGCCCGATACGCGTCGAGTGAAAACCGATACCTCACGCCGCCGTACAGCCCCTTCTCGAGGAAACTGTACAACACGACGATCGCGAGCGGCACGACGAAGAACACCGTGATCCAGACCGTCACGGGCGCCGTGTATAGCCCTCCCGAGCGACTCCTCACTCGTCTCCCCCGCGAGGCGTAACGACGTATCCGTCGTTCGCGTTCCACCATACCCAGACAGGATCTTTCCACTCGATCTCAGGACCGTCGTCAAGAAATCGCGCGTGCTGCTGGAACGCCTTGAGCACGTACCCGGACGGAAGCTCCACGAAGAATTTGCTCTGGAACCCGGAGTATATCCTCTCGTCGACGAGGCCGTGCAGTATGTTCGTATTTGGTGCGAGCCCCTCGGGGCGTTTCTTGCTGATCCGGATCTTCTCGGGGCGTATCGTGTGCCGTACGGTATGCCCGGGCTCGGGGGGCACGTCGCACGTCACCACGACGGGGCCCAGGCCTTCGGCGTCGAGCCGTGAGAGTTCCCCCTCCACCGACGTCACGACGGCCGGTTGAATGTTCGTGTCGCCGATGAAATTCGCGACAAACTCGTCGGCCGGCTGCTCGTAGATCTCAAACGGCGCGCCAATCTGCAGCACGCGGCCGAGATTCATCACGGCGACTCGATCGGAGACGCTGAGAGCTTCCTGTTGATCGTGAGTGACGTAGATGAACGTGACGCCGACCGAGTCGTGGATCGTATCGAGCTCGATAAGCAGCTGCTGACGGAGTTTTGCATCGAGCGCGGAGAGCGGTTCGTCGAGCAGAAGAACGTCGGGTTCGTTGATCAACGCGCGCGCGATCGCGACTCGCTGCTTCTGCCCTCCGGAGATCTGCGACGGCATTTTGCGCGCCTGCCCGTGCAACCGAACGAGCTCGATATACGACTCGACACGCTCGGTCACGGTCTTTGCGCCGAGTCCACGTAGGCGCAACGGAAATGCAATGTTCTCGAACACCGAGAGGTGAGGGAAAAGCGCGTAGCTCTGAAAAACGGTGTTGACGTGGCGACGATTCGGCGGGATGGGAAGAATGTTCACGTCGTCGATCAGGACCGAACCGACATCGGGCGTCTCGAAGCCCGCGATGATACGAAGTAACGTCGTCTTCCCGCAGCCCGAAGGACCTAACAACGAAAAGAACTCGCCTTTTTTGACCGTCAGGCTCACATCGATGAGCGCGGGGAACTCCCCAAACGCCTTGTCGACACCGTCGATCCGTACCTCGCTGCCCTTCAACTTGCCCGATTGTCTCCTTCTGGTGTTCGGCCGCCCCGGCGCGACGTCCACGAGAATGTCCCTTTTCCGTTGCTCTGTCAATACGTTCCGACGGACGTTCCTACGGACAGGCAACACGGGACTTCCCGCAATCGCGGGGGTTTGATACATTATCATCGGAAGTCCGCATCTCGTGACGCGAAAAGGAAAAAGTGGTGAATGTCCGCCCGAAAATCCGGAACTTGACGACTCGTTCGTTGGCTCAATCGATGGACGTGAACACGATGGTTCACTTCGCGCGTCGGTTGATCCGAAACTATGATCTCCACGAACGTACCGGGTACCCACCGAGTCTGAGCGTCGCGAATCGTGACGCCGCGAGGCAGATCGTCGAGGACATGGTCAAGTCGGGACACTTCCTTCAGTTTGTCTCACTACTGATCGACGCGGCCGGTGACGGGATCGCGGGGAGAAAGTACCGGTTTTCCGACCTCGAAAAAATTATAACGGGGATCGAAGAAGAGGGGTTTGCGTACGATCAGTCGCGGCGCTCATTCCTGGAGAACAATGGAACGCGGAGAATGTCGAACTGGGGCTTTCTCCGCGAAGGCGACGAGTATCTTTTCACGTTCCTGCGCGTTGACATCGTCGGGAACTCGACGCTCGTGCGGAGACACCCGCCGGAACTCGTGAAAACTGCGTACGATGACCTCCGGTCGATCGTGACGACCGTGGTCGAGCGCCGGAACGGGCGCGTCTGGAGTTGGGAGGGCGACGGTGGGGTCGCGGCGTTCCACGTAGACGACGCGAGCACCGCGGCGACGCTCGCGGGGATGGAGTGCATTCACGAGATGTTTCTGTACAACTCAACCGGTGGCGCGCTCGGCGAGCCGCTCCGATATCGCATCGCGATACACAACGGACAGTGCGAGTACCATCCGCAGATCGAGTCGATACAAGGGCCCGTAATCCAGAAACTCGCCGAGATAGAGGCCAAACACACCAAACCCGATACGTTGACGATAAGCGATACGGTGTTCCTCTCGCTCGAAGACACGGTTGCCAGATGCTGTGAGCCGTTCGTCGTCGGTCCGGCGACGTACTACTACCGTTATGAGATCCGGTTCGACACCTAAATGAACATCTACCTTTTGAGTAACCGTCCCGTTCCTGCAGCTTTCAAGCCTCTATGCCGGGGCAGAAAACACACATTGATCTCCGAGCCGTTCGATTCATGGAAAGAGTTGAAAAAAGGCGGCCCGACCGACGGATTCTACTACGTCGACGTCCACGGACTGAAACCGGCTGAAATAAACCGAGTCATGCGCGAGCTCGGCCGATCGGACGGGATCGCGTTCGGCGTCTACGACGACCGCGGAGTGATCCCGGATCCGGCGGAGGTGTTTTTCTTTGGTGGTCTCGACTATATCGGCAAAAAGGCAGCGACGGCTGGTATTACGTCAAAACGCGCAGGAATGCTCGAAGCGTACGTCGAGCGCGTGATTCCTGGGGCCATGAAACCGAACGACGACGGTAATAGCTCGGACGTATCGATCACGGGTCCGCTTTTGATCGCACCGAATGGCTGGGACGATATCACGCCTGAGTCCGAGTACACGTTCAGCATGTTGTTCTTCGCGCTCGACGACGGTAGTACTCTCAAAGCCGACCAAAGCGCGGAGTCGTTCCACGCGCAACTGTCCGGCTTCCGGGCCTTCGTGTCGCACCATATCGCCGACGCGGGCGGCCGCATCTGGCTCTGGAAAAACGTCTCGGGTGTAGCCCTTTTCCCCTTTGACGGCTCGACGTGCCCCGCAGTAGTGAACTGCGTCCGTATGATGTTGAGTCGGATGATCGGGACGTACGATCATTTTGGACACGGGAGACATCTTTCATTTCGCCTTGCGCTGCACATCGGCAATACACTGTTCCGCAACTACGGTGAGACCGACACGATCGTCTCGGACACGATCAACCACCTCTTCCACCTCGGTGAGAAATATGCTCGCCGCGAAAGTTTCGTGATGACCGACGTCGTGTACTCCATGACGCCCGAGGGCCTGCAACCGTACTTCGAGCACGCGGGTGTATTTGAGGGCCGCGGCGTATACCGAATGCGGCTTCCTCGCGTAGTGCTTTAACCGAAGCCGGCGGCGATTTTGGAATCGCCTTCCCCTTTGCGAAAAAACCTGTTACCGTGAAGGCATAGGCAACAGGGGGAAACATGAAGTATAAACCGTACGGCAAGACCGGACGCACGGTATCCATGCTCGGGTTCGGCGCGATGCGTCTGCCGGCTCAGAAAGACGGAACGTGCGACTACGCTCGAGCCGTTCCGATGCTACGCGAAGGAATCGACGCGGGAATCAACTACATCGACACCGCACGCGGCTATATCACTGGAACGAGCGAGATCGCGGTCGGAAAAGCGATCAAAAGTTACGATCGCGAGACTCTTTTTGTCGTCACGAAGATCCCGAGCAACGACATCGAGAACTCACGCGAGCTCGAATGGCGCAAACAGCTCGAACAGCAGCTCGCACGATTCGACATGCCGTACATCGACATGATCCTGTTCCACGGTTTGAAGTGGGACGCATTCAACGAGCACGTCGGCAAACCCGGTTACGCGCTGGCCGCCGCGCGCGCGGCACAGAACGATGGGCTTGTTCGACACGTAGGTTTTTCGAGTCACGACTCGGCGGAGAACATAACTCGGCTTGTAGAGACGCGCGAGTTCGACGGTGTTCTGCTCCAGTATAACTTCCTCGACCGGAGAAACGAAGGCGCGATCGATGCCGCGGCGCGGATCGGGATGGGAGTGACCGTCATGGGTCCCGTAGCGGGTGGACGGCTCGGCGTTCCGGGGGCCGTGGCGCTCGACGGCGAGGGAATGGAACAGATGCGCGTACCCGAGATCGCGCTCAGGTTCGTCTGGAGCAACCCGGGAGTCACGGTCGCCCTGTCGGGCATGAACGCAATGGACCAGATTCATGAGAACGTCGCTGCCGCCGAGAGGATGACGGAGATCGGCGACGCGGAGAGGAGGAAGGTCGCGGGCCTCGTCGAACGCAACGCGGAGTTGATGAAGCTGTACTGTACCGCGTGTGGATACTGCATGCCGTGCCCGAACGGAGTGAACATCCCGGAGAACTTCCGGTACATGAACTGGCACAAAGTCTGGGGCCTGACGAAGGAAGCGAAAGAGGCGTACGCGAAGTTCTCACCCGACGGCTTCTGGGCGCCGTGGGCGACCGGTCAGGTCACCGGCCTCAGCGCGTCGGAGTGCGTCGAATGCGGCGAGTGCGAACCGAAATGCCCGCAGAACATCCCGATCATCAAACAGCTCAAGGAGACGGCCGCCGCGTTAGGATCGTGACGGCCCGCCGCTCTATACGTGCTGTGCGATCTCCGAGCCGCCCGGCATAGCGGGAAAACGGCGCGTTGAACCTTTGTTCGACCGGATGAAGTGACAACCGACCGATGTCGAGTTCCTGAGAGCCGCATCGGTCACGAGGATCGCCGCCTGCGCTCCGTGGAACAGCCCGATAATCTCTTTGGAGACAGGTGTTCGTCGATAAAAATCTTCGATCCTGAGGTACATGTGCCGGAGATCCTCGATCGCGATTTTGAGGCGCTGGTGCGTCCGCACGATCCCGACGTAGTTCCACATCGTGCTCTTGATCGAGAGCCAGTCCTGTGCGATCAACGCAGGATCTTCATTCTCCACGTATCCGGTCGGGATCCAGTCCCTGACCGACGTGAGCATCGGAAACGCGATCGTTACGCCGCGGCTCATCTGATCCACGATGTCGTTTGCAGCCTCGTATCCCCAGAGCAGGCCCTCGAGAAGCGACGTCGACGCGAGCCGGTTCGCACCGTGCAGTCCGGTACACGAGACCTCACCGACCGCGTACAGGCCCGACAAGGTCGTTCTCCCACACCGGTCGACGAGAACACCTCCGCAGAAGTAATGCGCGGCCGGAACGACCGGAACCGGATCCTTCTTGATATCGATACCGGCCGCGAGGCACGTCGCATAGATCGTCGGGAACCTGATCGCCGGATCCTCGTCGATGTAGTTTGCGACATCGAGCAACACGTGGTCTTCTCCGTTTTCGATCATTTCGTCCCAGATCGCGATCGTCACCTCGTCGCGACCGGCAAGGTCGCGTAGCTCGGGGTTGTACCGCTGCATGAACTGTTCGCCGCGCAGGTTTCGCAGGCGCGCGCCCTCACCGCGCAACGCCTCCGAGAGCAGAAACCGTTTCTCGCCCGGGATATACAATGTCGTCGGATGAAACTGGATGTACTCCATGTTTATCACGTCAACACCCGCGCGTTTCGCCATCACGACACCGTCACCGACGGTTCCTTTCTCGTTTGTCGAGTGCAGGAAAATGTCGGCGAGTCCCCCTGTCGCGAGCACCGTGCGTTGAGCGAGGATCGTGACGACTTCTTTCTTTTCTTCGCAGTAGACGTACGCCCCCGCGCATCGGTCTTCGAGCAGGTACCGCGCCTGCAGATCCGTCGAGTGATGGCGCAGCGTGATCACGTCGATCGCGGTCGCGCCGGTTATGATCTCGACGTTTTCCATCGAGCGAAGCACCGCCATGAGCGCGAGCTGAATTTCACGGCCGGTATTGTCGGCGGAGTACAGGATCCGGTTCACCGAGTGCGCGCCCTCGCGCGTCAAATCGAGTTCGCCTTTGTCGCCGTTTCGTGCAAACGCGACTTTCGCGACGTCTATGAGGATCTCACGGACGACGCGCGGTCCGTTCGCCGCCAAAAACTCGACTGCCGCTCGGTTGTTGAGTCCACGCCCGGCTCGCATGACGTCATCGACGAGCAACTCCGGCGAGTCATCGTGCCCCGTGTACACGATGCCACCTTGAGCCCAGTACGTGTTCGTCGTATTGGGATCCGACCTCTTGCTCAACAGGCAGACCTTGAGTCCGGCCCGCGCCGCGACGTACGCGCACGTAGCCCCCGCGATTCCACTTCCAATCACAAGGCACTCGGTTTCTTTGTAGTTATCGGCCACTTATTCGCCCTTTTTCGCCACGCGTCCGAGAGTCAGCGAGATGTCGAGCGCACTCACCGAGTGCGTGATATCGCCGACCGAAATGAACCCGACTCCGGTCGCCGCGACGCGTGCGACGGTCTCGAGCGTGATCCCGCCCGACGCTTCGAGCGGCACTCTACCGGCGACAAGATCAACCGCTTCGCGCATACGATCGAGCGGAAAGTTGTCGAGCATAATACGGTCAACGTCGAGATCGAGCGCGGTTCTTACGTCGTCGAGCGTCCGCGCCTCGACCTCGATCGGTACGCCGGGATACGCGGTGCGTACCTTCGCGACGGCATTCACGATTGAACCTTCCCGATCGATGTGGTTGTCCTTGATCAGCGCCATGTCCCAGAGCCCCATTCGATGGTTCACCGCACCGCCGACGAGAACCGCGTACTTGTCGAGCAATCGGTGCCCCGGGGCGGTCTTCCTCGTGTCGAGTATCCGCGCGCGGGTTCCTGACACTGCCGTGACATACTCCGCGGTTTTTGTCGCGATCCCGGACATGCGCTGGAGGAAGTTGAGCGCGACACGCTCGCCGCGCAGAACCGAGCAGACGGGACCGTCGACGTGCCCGATCACGTTTCCGGCGACGACACGGTCGCCGTCCCGGCGCACGAAGTCGCATTTGACCGTCGGGTCGAGACGCGAAAAAACCCTGACCGCAACGTCGCAACCCGCAAGAACGCCCGGTGCTTTCGCGGTAAACGTCGCGCGCATCGAGTCGTCGCGCGTAAAAATCGAGTTCGACGTGACGTCGACGCCGTCCTCGTCGAGTGCGAGTTGGATGATCCGCTTCACCAGCTCATCGGTGTCCGGGGCTCGGATCGGTTCATGTAAGCTCATACGGTATGAGTATGTCCACGGGAGGCTCGGCGGTCAAGAACTCCCTATGGCGCGCTGCCGTTTCGCGGCTGTCCGGTCGGTTACCGTGCCCAGTCCAGCCCGGACTCGGCAAAACTCTGATCGGCGGCGTGCGCGCGCGCGATCCCGTCCTCTATTCCGCGAACGACCGTGTCGTACCCATCGCCGTCAAGGAAGTCCGGCGCGATTTCACGAACGGGTGCGACGCGAAACAGCTCCTCGATACAGAACGTATGCGCGTGCGCGGCGGTGATTGGGCAGCTCGGCGCCCGGCCGTCGATGATCGCACGGATCGCATCGGTGTACGACAAGGTGTGCGCGTTCTCGGTCCCGTTAGAAAACTCGTCGATCACGGTACCACCACGGCGGACCGTCGTCATGCCCCAGCCCGCGTCGCTCCGATACACCCAGTCGTACACGGCCTCTTCACACTCGACGGTCAGAGCGGGTTCGGTCGGTATCCGTGCCGCGTGCGTCGCCCAGAACTCAAGCTCCGCACCGGCATCGGTCGTGACGCGTATGAACTGCGTGTCGGCAGATCCGATCGGCTTCGCGCGGAAGTTCTCCCCCGCGACTCTCCCGGGTACGCCCGGCCCCGCAACACCCGCGATGAACAACATGTTCATGACGAAGTGAGCGAGCGCATTTTGGAGAGGAGAGTCGTACACGACGCGACCGTTACACTCAAGCGCGCCGGCCCACTCATTTCTCCGGTAGTACGCCTCTCCTCTCGGCCAGACGCCGAACCCCTTCGCGCGCACGAGCGCGCCGTACTTGCCGGACCTTACGTCCGAGGCGATCCGTTGAATGCTCTCGGAGGCGATGTTCTGGAACCCGATCGAGAGAAAACCGGGGGACCCCTCAGCGGCAGCGATCATCCGGTCGACCTCAGCAAGAGACCCGGCGGCGGGTTTCTCGCACAGAACGTTGAAGCCGGCCGCGAGCGCGGCGACCGATATTTCCTCGTGAAACGGGATTCCGACCGGAACGCCGATCAACTCGAGTTTGTCTTTTTCCGCGGCGAACATTTCCTGATACGTGCGGTATACGCGAACCCCCGAGGTGCGTAGCTCCGCCTCGATCTGCTCTTCGCCGAGCCCCGGCGCGTACGGCACGCGGATCACAACGGCGACAAGATGCGCATCGCACTCCGCGATGTAGCGACGGTGCGCCGCCGCGTACCCGCTCACGCCGATCAACCCAACTCGAATACTCATTTCTGCCTCACTATTCGTGATAGACGGTCCGCACCGTCGCGCATCGCTGCCGACGCCGCGTTGAATGCAAACCCGACAAAAATGCCGAGTCCGCTGTTGACGGTGTCGTGAAGAAAGTTCGTCAGTAACTTCAGATACGCGTTCGCGTTCGTCTTTTTTTCCGCGTTCCGGAGGATGAGCGCGTTCAACCCGAACGTTTTGACGATTCTGCTCAACTGGGTACGTACGACCGGAAATAATGCACGCACCATCGCGAAGTACCGTTGATGATACCGCTCGTCCCGTTCGACGAGCAGCCGGATCTGAGTCCGGGTGTCGCGCCTCGTACCGTTACGGGTCTTTCGGGTCGGGATGAAATCGGTCACGAGTGACGTGACGGCTTTTGACGACCCGAGTTTGAACAGCGCGTAGTAGAACATAAGAAGCCCGGCGAGATTCCGGTTCTCGGGCGTGGCGAGGTTCGGCGTCGCGGCGACGCGTCGCATCACACGTATCAACGCCGCGTCGAGATTCCGCGACGAGAACACGCTGCCTGCAGCAGAGAACATCCGTGACGTGTTCGCGCTTTTTTCGATGCTTTCCGTCAAAACGCGGTGCGCGACGGTCAAATCTCGGACGAACGGATCGACGTGAACCGCGTCGAGGTACGCGGTGATATCCGTACGTCCCGAGAGCGAGACGCGGACGGGTTTGCCCGACGCCGAACGCACGACGTCACCGATAAACGTCTCTATGCGCGCAACGTACTCCGCACTCGGCGCGACGTCCCTGTTCCTTCTGACGTAGAAACGGATCAGTTGCCGCAGGCGTTCGGACACCGTCGGCGCGAACGCGATGTTCGCGAGCCGACGTTCGAGCAGAAGCTCGACGATTTCGCGCATCCGTGCTTGTACGTTCACCGTGTACGATACAGTCTGTTGCAAGAGGTCCAGCGCAGCGTCGTGAGGGATGAACGCGAGGTCGACGACTCGCGCACGTTCGGTCGCTGAGATCTTCAGGTCGTCGGAGACGTGGCGATTGTAGTTTCCGACGACGTCGCGCGTATCAAATCCGTGTTCGCCTGCCGGGACGTACTTATTGTGCCACAAGAATACCCTGAGCGTAGGGACGATCTCGAATGCGGCTTTGATGTACCCGCCCGACGACACGTGTGCGGTCGGCTCGGGATTCGTCACGACAAGAAGCGATGCAACCGAAGGAAGAAACGAAAGGTTCTCCTCGGCACCGATGCCGGCCGGAAGGTCGAGCAGGATTATGTCGTACCGATCGTCGATCTCGCGCGCAAACCTTCCGTACAGGCGTTCTCGCATCGCGTGCGACGCGCTCCCGTTTGTCTTCGCGTGAGGGAAAACGAGTTCAAGGTTCTTGAACACCGTTAAGACGTGATCCGAGAGTTGATCGTCGTCACGATCGAACGTGGCTCGTACGCGACCGAGTTCGTTCTCGGAGATGTCGAGGATCACCGCGGTGTTCGACAACGGGTCTAGATCGATCAGCGCGACGCTCAGACCCGAACGTGCGTACTGAATCGCGAGATTCACTGCTGTTGTCGACTTTCCGACGCCACCTTTGCCCGAACCGATCGCGACGGATTTTCGGCGGACGGACGTGGTAGCGACGGACGGTGCTTGAAGTTCGGACATCGGGGCCATTATATCGAACCGCATCCTGCCCGAAAAGCTGTAATCTCGATCCAGTTTTCTGCACGATATCACGCGGTGTCGCGCTTGACACCCGCGGTTCAAGAGATTACAGTATTTTCGGAATGCGTTGCATGAACGATTTTTTACGCGCGACGGTGACACTCCTCCTCGGTCTACTCCTTAGCAACTTCGCAGGGGGTGCGTCGGAAGAGCCGAGCGCAATGTGAACCGACCCGAACGGTTCGAAAGCCCGCTGCAGAGGATCCCTCTCCAGCGGGCTTTTTTTTTCGGGAAAATGGAGGAACGTATGGCTAAGTACAAACCGTTTCCAACGGTCAACCTTCCGGATCGCACGTGGCCGGACAAAACGATCGATCACGCACCGATGTGGTGCAGCGTCGATCTTCGAGACGGCAATCAGGCGCTCGCGGTCCCGATGAGCATCGCCGCGAAGGTCGATATGTTCAAACTACTCGTCGAGATCGGGTTCAAAGAAATCGAGGTCGGATTTCCGGCTGCGTCGGAGATCGAATTCGGTTTCATCCGCAAACTCGTCGAAGAGAATCTGATCCCCGACGACGTGTATATCCAGGTCCTCACGCAGGCGCGCGATCCTCTGATCGAGAAGACGTTTGAGAGCATCAAGGGCGCAAAGAACGTCATCATGCATCTCTACAACTCGACGTCGACGCTGCAGCGACGCGTCACTTTCAACCTTGGACGCGAAGAGATCAAAGCGATCGCGGTGAACGGAGCAAAAACGTGCCGGCGGCTCGCGGACGATATCGCGCGCGACTTCCCCGAGACGCACCTCCGGTTTGAGTACTCCCCCGAGAGCTTCTCCGACACCGAGCCGGAGTACGCGGTCGAAGTGTGCGCCGCGGTGATGGACGCGTGGCAGCCGAGTTCGAACGACCCGATGATTCTGAATCTGCCGGCGACCGTCGAGTGGACGACTCCGAACGTGTACGCCGACCAGATCGAGTTCTTCTGCCGAAAAATCCCGAATCGTTCCTCCGCGATTATCTCGGTCCATACGCACAACGACCGGGGTACCGGCGCCGCCGCGACCGAACTCGGGCTTCTCGCGGGGGCAGATCGCGTCGAAGGCACCCTGTTCGGCAACGGCGAGCGCACCGGGAACCTCGATCTCGTCACTGTTGCTTTGAATCTCTTCAGTCACGGGATCGAACCGAACTTGAACCTCTCGAACGTACCGGAGATTCGCGACGCGTACGAGCGACTCACGGGCATGACCGTGCACGAGAGGCATCCGTACGCGGGCGACCTCGTCTTCACGGCGTTCTCCGGATCGCACCAGGACGCTATCAAAAAAGGCATGGATCTCAGGCGGACCGAGAAACCCGACTCTGAAATTCCGTGGGCGGTGCCTTACTTGCTGATCGATCCTCAGGACATCGGCCGTACGTACGAAGCGATCATCCGGATCAACAGCCAGAGCGGCAAGGGCGGAGTCGCTTATGTGCTGTCGCGTGAGTTCGGAATCGATCTCCCAAAACCGATGCATCCCGAGTTTGGCACAATCGTCAACGCGGTCGCGGATAAGAGAGGACGGGAGCTCGATAAGGACGAGATCATGCAGATCTTCGCGGAGACGTATACGCACTCTACGAAGCCGCTTTCGATCACCGAGATCACGACCGAAGCACACGAAGATGGGAAGCACCGTATCGAGTGCCGCGCGCATATCTCGTACGAAGACGAAACGATGGACATTCGCGGCGAAGGGAACGGGCCGATTGATGCTCTCGTTCACGCGATGCTCGGTGCCGGACTCGCGCCCTTCACGGTGACAGACTTCAAGGAGCAGGCGGTCGGAACGGGCTCCGAGACCGAGGCGATCGCGTATCTTCAGATTCGAACCGACGACGGCCGCACTGTATGGGGCGCCGGGCGAAACACCGACATCACGCTTGCGGGGCTCAAAGGCGTCGTGAGCGCGTACAATCGGGCGTTCGCGCACGTGGAAGAAAAAAGCGCTTCCCGAGCGTAGCGCGCGGTCGGATCGGTCGCGGTTACTCCGAGATTCCGAACCTCTCGAGGAAAGCCGCGGCCGACACTCCGTTCGAGTCACCGATAAACTCACCGTTTTTGTAGTAGCGAATGTACGGGATGTTTCGGTTTCCGAGAGTAGTCTCTTTGAACGCCATGAATTCTTTCCGGTACGGGACCGTGTTGTAGATGATCCGATACACGACGACATCGTTTCCGGAAGGTTTCCCTTTCTTCTCCCACGATTCGGTCCAGACCTTCATGCGAATCCAGTCCGGACACCAGTCTTGCGTCATGACGACCGCGACGTTCTCGGCCTCGGCGGCGACCTCACGGAACTCACCACACTCGATCGCTCTTCGTGCCTGCTCTTCGGTCAATTCTTTGTTGTACAGCATTTATCCTCCCGACGGCGTCCACGTCCAGTGGGAGTCGGTCAGACGCGACTCACCACGCCACGTGTACGCAGCCAAAAAACCACCGGCAGCGACCGAGTAATCCGTTATGCACACGACGCGCGACTGCACGCTCGGTCGTTCAGCGTGGAGCCAGTAATGGCCCAAAAAGACCGGCACCTCCCCCGCGTAACCGGGAATCCGCGCAAGCGCCGAGTTCGGGACCGGAATATCGGCCGAACTCGCGACGGTGCCGGGAGGAAACGCGAGCTCACGGTACGTCGTCGGCATCGGCGGTTGCCACCACGCGACGCGCGTAGCGCTCCGGCTGTGTCCGTCCTTGTCGAGAAAAGTCACACCTTCGGGCAGATGGACCTCAACGCCTTTCAAGAGCGTCTCGACCGCCCGGAACTCGTCGCTGCCGGGTGTCACGCTTCGTTCGAGGAACTCGTCCGTCATCGTGCCGTCGCGAGATACGATCCGGATCGCGTCTTCATCCCACGCGGCGTGCACCACGCGGACACCGCCGATTTCCAGGAACAACGGCAATGTTCGGAACCATCGCAGATACTCTCGCAGCGACGCGCGGTCGTTCCGGAACTGAAACAGCGTATCAAGGTGTTGGTAAAGGTGCGTGTCCGAGCGCGTACGCAGCCACCGCGGACCGTTTGCGGTCTCACGGCGCGTATGAAAACACAGCGCGTTGTACTCGTGATTGCCGATGACCGCGGTTGCGGCGCCCGCGTCGACCATGCGCCGTACGATCTCGAGGGTTCCCGGAATATCAGGGCCACGATCGATGAAATCACCGACAAAGACCGCGTGGCGTCCGGTCTCGGCGGACCGATACGCGCCGTTTCGTTTCTCGTATCCGAGAAGCCGCAAGAGATCCACAAGATGCTGCGCGTGCCCATGTATATCGCCGATGACGTCCAGTACCATCGGGATGAATATACGCGAGGACGCGAACGACATCAACTAACACGTTCCCGGGCGTACCAAAAAAAAGGCCGGCCACCCGGCGGCGGGCAAAAAAAAGCCCCAACGACGTGCGAAGGGGCTAAATCCTAAAATGGTGGCTCACAAAAAGCTGTAGGTGCAGTGAGAATATACATCATTTTGCCGAAAAAGCTAAGTGAAAAACGCGAACTCGAGCAATTCTTGCTTCTCTCTTTGGTCGCGGCCGCCTACGCGATCTCCAACACGACTACCGACATCCTCGGTACCGTTATATCGACACCGGATTCGCCGACGACGGCCTGGTCGAACTTTTTCGGCCCGACGGCCTCGGGCGCGTCGAAAGTGTTGTGAGCGTTCATCGTGGTTCCGGTCAGGATTCTGCCGGAGACCGAACTGCACGAACGCCCGTGCACGTCGAGAGTCGCCGCGATATCGCGATGAGGGTTCAGGTTGCTCATCGATACGTGCAACTTTCCGGCATCGTCAATCGACGCGGAGCAGCTCAACGCGGGGATTTCGGTGCCGTCGTGCGCGTACGTTTCACTCACGAGATCGACCGGTACCAAAGTAGCGTCGTGGTGCACGGTGTACATCTCGTATACGTGGTACGTCGGCGTCAAGAGCATTCGCTCCTTGTCGGTCAGTATCATCGCCTGAAGGACGTTGATCGTTTGCGCGATGTTCGCCATCCGAATACGATCTGCGTGTCGGTTAAAAATATCGAGCGATGTTGCGGCGACGAGCGCGTCGCGCATCGTGTTCTGTTGGTACAGGAAGCCCGGGTTGGTGCCGGGTTCTACGGCAAACCATGTTCCCCACTCATCGACGATCAGCGCGACGCGTTTTTCGGGGTCGTAGACGTCCATGATCGTCGAGTGACGGTTGACCAGTTCTTCGATGAACAAACCCTTCCTGAGGATGTCGATCCAGTCGCTCTCGTCAAACTCGGTCGCCTGTCCGGTGCGTTTTCGGTCGGGGCCACGAACCGACGTGTAGTAGTGAAGAGCGAGGCCGTCCATCTGGTCGGCGGCTTTCTTCATCAGCACGTCGGTCCAGTGCTCGTCGTCACCGCTCGGACCACACGCGATGCGATACAGGTTCTTGCCTTCGAAGTTTCGGCAGTACAACGCGTACCGTCGGTACTCGTCGGCGTAGTACTCGGGGGTCATTCGGCCGCCGCATCCCCAGTTTTCGTTCCCGACGCCCCAGTACGTCACCCCCCACGGCTCGTCTCTGCCGTTCTCACGGCGGAGACGCGACATCGGGCTATCACCGCCGAAGTTCAGGTATTCGACCCACTGGGCCATCTCGAGAACGGTGCCGCTCCCGACATTTCCGCAGATGTACGGTTCACACGCCAGTTGCCGGCATAACTCGAGGAACTCGTGTGTACCGAAGTGATTGTTCTCGGTCACGCCGCCCCAGTGCGTATTCACCATCGACGGGCGCTTCTCCTTCGGTCCAATCCCGTCCATCCAGTGGTACTCGTCGGCGAAACACCCACCGGGCCACCGGAGCACGGGTACCTTGATCCGCTTGAGCGCCGACACCACGTCGTTTCGGATGCCGTTTGTGTTCGGAATTGCCGATTCGGTTCCGACCCAGACGCCTTCGTAGATGCATCGCCCCAAATGTTCGGCGAAATGCCCATAGATGTTCCGGTCGATCTTCGTCCGGGCCAGTCCAACATCGAGCGTAGCTTTGTTCACGTTCTGACTCCTCATTGGCGTATCGGATAGACGCCGGTGGCGCCTCTTACTCAGACTCCTGCTCATACAGGTGGCACTTCACGACACGCCCCGCGGTCGTGACGTCCGGCGGTTCGACCTTGCGACACTTGTCCATGACGTTGGGGCACCGGCCCGCAAACTTGCATCCGATCCGTCCGTACTCGCGGACCTCGGTCGTCGAGAGCGCGACGCTCTTCGCCCACGCGCCTTTTACCTCGGGAATCGGCTGCGGGACCGACTCTTTGAGGATACGCGTATACGGGTGCTTCGGATCGCCGAGCACGTTGTCGACGGTTCCGGTCTCGACTATCTGTCCACGAAGCATGATCGCGATGCGGTCGCTGATATAGTACGCGGTCGCGAGGTCGTGGGTTATGTAGAGAACGCTGACGTTCTCTTCGTCGCGGAGACGTTTGAACACGTTGACGATCGCCATCCTCAGCGATGCGTCGACCATCGACACGGGTTCGTCGGCGATGATGAGTTTCGGCCGCGGTATCAACGCGCGTGCGACAGAGACTCTTTGTATCTGCCCACCCGAGAGCTCGTGGGGATACCGCAGATTCACCTCCTCGAACGAAAGTCCGACGAGTTTGAGCGCATCGTCGACAACCGGCTCGGCCTGTTTTCTGTTTGATGCGATACCGAAGTTCAACGCGGTCTCGATGAGGTACTCGGCGACGCGCCGCAGCGGATTAAACGTATCGAACGGATTCTGGAACACGGGCTGAACCTCGCTCATGAACCTCATTGTCCCACGGCGTCCGCGGATCCGTGTCGTGTCCGAGCCCTCGTAGAGAATCTTCCCCTCGGTGACAGGGAAGTCGCGTAGAATCAGACGCGCTACGGTCGTCTTCCCACTTCCGCTCTCTCCGGCAAGCGTGAAGACCTCCGGTCTGTCGCTCCGAAGCTGAAAACCGACCTTGTTCACCGCGGTGAGTTTCTCGCCGGTCAAGGCTCCTCCGATATGGAAAACCTTCGAGATTGAGTCCAGTTCCAAAAGGCGCGCGTCGGTGCTCATGCTTCCTCCCTCTCGCCCACCAAGTGGCACGCGGCCCGATGCAATGTATCGAGCTGTATCATACTCGGCACGACGCGCCGACAGATCTCCTTGGCCATCGGACAGCGGGGATGAAAGCGACATCCTGACGGTGGACTCGCAAGATTCGGAGGAGCGCCGGGGAGCGCCGACCGTGTTCCCTTGTCGCCGATGACCGGGAGGGAGGCGATCAGGTGTTGCGTGTACGGATGTTGCGGAGCGCCGAAGATCACCTCGGTGGGACCTTCTTCGACGATCGTACCCGCGTACATGATCGCGACGCGGTCCGCGACGTTTGCGTGCACAGCCATGTCGTGCGTCACGAGCAGGACGGTGTTGCTGCTCTCCGCCTGGATGTCCTTCAAGAGTTGGAGAACACCACGCTGGACTACGACGTCGAGAGCCGTCGTGGGCTCATCGGCGATGATGAGGCTTGGCCGGAAGATTGTTGCGAGCGCGATTGCGATCCGCTGCTTCATCCCTCCGGATAACTGATGCGGGTACGCCTGCAGAATGTCGGGAGGGAGCCCGAGTTTCTTCAAGTGTTCACGACACAATGCCTCGAATTTCCGTTTGTCGTCGATACCCTGGTGCGTGTCGACCACGTGACGGAAGATGCGCCGGACTCTTCGAACCGGATTCAAGATGCTCATCGAACCTTGCATGACGTACGAGATCTCTTTCCACCGGATTTCGCGGCGCATGACTTCCGGCGCCACCGATGCGATGTCGACATCACGACCGTCAAAAGTGTACGTCATGGTTCCGCCTTCGATTCGCAGAGGCGGTTTGATCGAGCCCGAGATGACCTTGATCAGCGTCGTCTTGCCGCAACTCGATTCTCCGGCGATCCCGTATATCTCGTTTTTTTGCAGCTCAAAGCTCACGTCGTCGACCGCCCGGACGGTGCGCGAAATACCGTACGCTTCGGTCCGATAGTACGCGCGCAGGTTTTTGACACTCAATAAAGGCATACCGGTTCAGCCCCCTATCCGGCGGAGTCGTGTTCTCGGATCGATGTACTCATTTACACTCTGTGAAAGCAAGTACAACCCAAGGAACATCACGACGGCGACGAGAACCGGAGCCATCAGCCACCACCATATCCCGGCTACCATAGCCTGGTGCGCGTTCGCCCAGTAGATTGTCGTTCCGACCGTCGGTAGCGTGACGTTGGAGAGGCCGAGAACGCCGAGAGTCACCTCCATCCCGATCGACCAGATCATATTGTTGATCGTCGTCGCGAACACGATCGGGAGCACGAACGGTAGATGTTCAAAAATCGTGATGTGGAAATCTTTCGCGCCGCAGTACTGGGCCGTCCGCGTGAACGAACGTTCCTTGAGGCTCAAGACCTGCGATCGAATCAGCCGCGCGTCCCACGGCCAACCGAATAGCCCCATCAGAAAACCGAGTCCGGTTAAGCCTAAACGGCCACGAAACAGGAAACTCATCAGGATAAGGAGAGGAAGCACCGGCATCACGACAAAACTGTCGTTCACGGACATCAATACACGGTCGACGTATCCTCCTCGGTATCCCGCGGTCAATCCGACGAAAATCGCGATGACGCGGGAAACGGCCGCGGTTATCAGCCCGAGGTAGAGCGAGTTTCTCACGGCAAACGTCATCCACCAGAACACGTCCTGCCCGCGCGAGTTTGTGCCGAACGGATACTGGAAGCTCGGCGCTCTGTCGAGTGGAACCTGGAACGTTCGTCCGGGATCGTGAGGGGACACGTATGACATCGCCGACATGATGAGCGTGGCGAGCAGGAAAACAAACGCAAAGCGAAATCGACCGTCGTATCGCAGCAAATCCCGTATTACTTTGAGCATCACTCCCCCTATTGGTGTCGCACGCGGGGATCAAAGAGCGGATAGATCAGATCGAGTATCAGAACCGCGGTCGCGACCCCAACGATCGAAAAGATCGCAATCCCCATAATCAAGCTGTAGTCGTTAGCAAGGACAGCCTGGTACGTAAGCATCCCCATACCCGGGTACACAAACACGACTTCCATGATGAGCGCTCCGCTGAAGATCATTCCGAGATTGAGCGCAAGCCCCGTGACTTGAGGAAGAAGCGCATTCGGCATGATATAGCCGTACAGGATTTTCCGTTGCGGCAGCCCGGTGACTTCCGCGTAGACAACGTAATCCTCGGAAATGATATTGGACGTCAATGACTTCATTCCGATGAACCACGCGCCCATGCCGACCGTCACGAGGCTCAATGCCGGCAGAGTCGAGTGTCTGAGAATCGTCTGGACCGCCCAAATACTCAACTCGATTCGCCGCCCGACCGGGTACGCACCGCCGGCAGGGAATATCGGGAAGAAGTACGCAAAGACGATCAAAAAAATCACCGCGACAATGTAGTACGGAATCGGGCGAACGGCCTGGCTCGCGACGTCGATAACCTTCATGATGCCGCTTTTCTCGTAGTAGCTCGCGTACGCGCCGAGAATGTTGCCGATGACCCACGATATCATAACCGCTGTAATGAGCAGACCGAGGGTCCACGGCAGCGCTCTCGCGATGAGCGAGATAACGGGCGTCGGGAAACGCGACAACGACGGGCCGAGATCTCCCTGGAACATGCGAGCCCAGAACGCGAAGTACTGCTCCATCGGGCTACCGCGAAGCCCGTACATGTCCGTGAGCGCGTCGCGCATATGCGCGATCGCTTCGGGACCGAAGTGTGCGCCGCTGACCATGATCTCCGCAACTTGCCGTTCGACCGGGTCGCTCGGAGATAATCGAGGGATAATATACGTTATCGTGACGCCGAGAAAGATCACGACCAAGTACTGGCCGAGTCGTGGCAAGAGATACCGTAAGACGAAATTGCGCATCAACTCCCCCTGAAATCGGAATCACGACGGCTCCCCGCGGACGACCGCGGGGAGCCCGGAACTTCAACTCGTTACGGCCTTCGTATTACTGCCGGCGTTGGCGAATCATCGGGAACATGTACCGCGAGTTCGCCCAGTTCGACACCGGGTTGGCGTACGGGTTGTCGGCGGTCGGGAAGCCTTCCCAGTACGTCTCGTCAACTACCGAGAACACATTGTACGACATGACCGGAATGATCGGCATTTCGTGGACCGCGAGTCTCACAAAGTCGCGACCGAGCTCAACACCGATCGGATCGTCAAAGTCGGTAGACTGGATCGCCTCGATGATTCGGTCGAGCTCCGGGTGCAACCAGCGCATTCGGTTTCGCGCGACCGCGAGTTCTCCCGTCGGCCGGTAGAAATCCGAGTGCCACGACTCGAGGAAGAAGAACAGGTCCGGATGTCCCCCCCACGTCTCGATGACCCAGCTGTAGTCGACGTCGAACTCGCCGAGCGGCATCAATCGCGATCGCGTCGGGTTGTCGCGAATGTCAAGTGTCGCGTCGATTCCGAACTCCCGCCAGTTCTCGACGATCATGCTCGCCCCGCGCGCCATGATCGGACGCGTCTCGCCTTCCGAAAGAAGCGCGAGTCGGAACGGCTGTCCGTTCGGAAGCAGCCACATTCCCTGCGCGTTGCGCCGGAATCCGTTCTGGAGGAGCAGCTTCTCGGCGGCGTCGAGGTCGTACCGCCACCAACCCGCACCGATCGCCGCGCGAATCTCGTCTCGATTGGTCGGCACGAGATCTCCGAGCGACTGCCGGGCTTCTTCGGCGATTCTGAAAGCAACGTCGGGATCGTACGGCCGGTACGGTTGCCCGTCGATCGTGAGCGTGTAATCGCGCAGCCACTGTTCGAGAGGTTCGAAGTAGTGTTCGGGATGCATACCGGTCGGTGGAATGTGGATCGCCGAGATCGTCGCCGCACCACGGTACGACGCGAGTGAAACACGAACGATGTCGATCGCGAGAGTCATTGCCCACCGTACTTCCCGGTTGTTGAACGGTTCCTTCTCAAGGTTGAAGACGACGGACGGAAGAGTCGGGTCCGGATGCGCCCACGGGAACGAGTCGAACCAGCCGCGCGACGTCGGATTTGTTCGCGCGAGCGTGATCATGCCTTCAGGGGTGATGTCGTGTATGACGTCGAGTTCGGCGTTCTGCATCGACATAACCTTCATGTCGCTCGGTCCGGGCGCGGTGTACATTGCAAAACGCGGACCGGGCATTCCGAAGCGGCCGAGCGAGGTGCGTTCCCAGTCCTCTCGCCGTTCCCAGAGATACCACGTTCCGTCAGGGTCGAAGTCGCGCAGTACGTACGAGCTCAAGCTCACCGGCGGGTTGAATTTGAACGCCAACGGATCGGCTTGGCGCTCGAAAATGTGCTTCGGCATGATGAAACACGCGCTCCATCGTACAGTGAACAACCCGTGAAAGCGCGAGTTCGGCCGGGTCAGGTTGAACACGACGGTGTAGTTATCGGGCTTCTCCATGCTCGCGACGTACTCGCGGAACTGCCCGGTGAACGCCATTCCCGGGGTGTCCTTCTGGACCTGAACGGTGTAGATCACATCGTCTGCGGTGAACTCAACTCCGTCGCTCCAGTACAAACCTTGCCGAAGTTTCACGGTCATCTTCGTGAAGTCGTCGTTGTAGATCGGCCGTTCCGACGCGAGAGAGTTGTCCCATACGCCGTCGATACCGGCGTCCGGATCGATGTACCACAGCGCGTCGAGCGAAAGCTGCTGCAACCCGGTCGATGCGCTCTGCATGCCCGGTCGCCATCGGTTAAAGTCGTCCGCCGGAACGACACGCCCGGTCGGGTTCTCGAGAATGATCGTCTCGTTCCGCGGCACACCGGGAGCGACTTCGACTACCGCGACTTTTGTTGCCTCTTTCTTCCCGGTTGCGAACACCGAGACGGCGCCAAAAACCAACAACACGATCAGCGGAAGAACCGCTATTCGTTTACGGGCCATACGGGCCTCCTTTTTTCCGGACCGCGCACCGGTAGGCCGCGCTCCGATTAGATGATTTTGTGCGGCGCACCTACTCGAAGAAGGCAAGAAAATCATTGTGCACGGCACTGATTCATGATACCATACAAATACCAATTGTCAACCAAAATTTTTCTGTTGGAGCCTATTTGGGTAGAAATTGGAAAGTTGACGCAGGGGACGCATCGGATTACTATTTCGGCGTGAATGCCACGAGGACGACATGAAGGATCACGGCACAAATAATGACGCGGGTATGCCGACACGGCAGCTCGTGCGCGACGAGATCACGCTCAAGCTACGCCGAATAATCGAAGAACAACGCGGCAACAGGCCGGTCAAGATCGCCGCCGAACGCGTGCTTGCAGAGTCGCTCGACGTGAGCCGGTTGAGTCTGCGCGCGGCGATCAAGGGTCTCGTGCACGAGGGATTACTGATCCAGAAACAAGGTAGCGGTACGTTCATCGTGCCGAAGACCCGAATCGATGCAATTCACCTCTTTGTCGCTCCGGACATCAAGCCGAAAGACCCGTTCTACCAGGAGTTCTTCGCGACGTTTTCGCACTTTCTCGCGACGCAGTCGATTCGCCTGGAAGTAGTCACGACCGACCAGACCGAGCTCAACGGCGCCGAGACACCGCTGATCCTTGTCGGACTCGCGCCGCAAGCGATCGTGATCGACCTCAAAAAACGGTACCACCATATCGTCTCGGTTCAGAGTTACCCGGATTCTCTCGACATCACGCAAGTCTTTTTCGACGACTACCGAATCGGGCAACACGCGGGGCAGATCCTGCAGGCTCACAAGCACGAGCGACTCGTTCACCTCTGCGGCCCAAACGCGTATCCGTCGGCCGCCGAGCGTCGGCGTGGGTTCATCGACAGCCTCAAGCACGAAGGCGTCGCCGCCGAGGTGATTGAAGGCAAGATGAACTGGAGCACCGGGTACGAGATGGGCGATGAGGTATTCTCGTTGATCCGCGGCAGTTACGGGGCGACCGCGGTATTCGCGGCCAACGACTGGATGGCACTCGGTCT
The DNA here is from genome assembly GCA_007695285.1 of Spirochaetaceae bacterium. GTDB lineage: Bacteria > Spirochaetota > Spirochaetia > DSM-27196 > PXBQ01 > PXBQ01. Next base: position 75,375 of record REEC01000133.1, read on the forward strand.
GCTGCGCCGATTGACCGAGAAAGGCGTCGCGATCCCCGACGAGCTATCGGTGATCGGATGCGACGACATCCACCTCGCGACCGAGATCGAACCGCACCTCTCGACTTTTCGGTGGGACATGGATTTCCTCGTCAGCGAGCTATTCCAGGTACTCAACTCGCTGGTTTACTCCGATACACATCCACATAAACGCGTCCTGCTCCCGGCCGAGTTCATCAAGAGGGATTCGCTCGTCGCCCACACGGAGGCTACCGATGAATGAAAAAGATCTCGTTGTACCCGAGTCCGTCGACGTCCACTCGATGTTCGCTATCGCCGGAAAAACGGTCGCCGTAACCGGTGCGGGCGGCGCGTTGTGCGGCCGGATGTCGGTCGCTCTGGCGTCGCTCGGCGCGCGCATCGCGGTTCTCGACCGCGACTACGATGCCGCCGTGCGAACCGCGGAAAACTCACGGAACGCCGCGGCAGCGTCGGGACTAGGCGGCGACGCGGCCGCGTTCGTGTGCGACGTTCTCGATGAAGAGTCGCTCATTCAAGCGCGCGAGGCGGTCACGACACAGTTCGGGCCGGTCGACGCGCTCGTGAACGGTGCGGGAGGGAATCACCCGAAGGCGAGCACGCAGAATTCGTTTCTCGATCGCCAGGCTTACACCGCGGGAACCGACCGTGGTCTTTTCGACGTCGAGTTCGACGACTTTCGCAAAACGTTCGACCCGAACTTTTTCGGCACGTTTCTCCCGACGCAGGTCTTTGCGGGAGCGATGGTCGAGCGCGGATCGGGCGCGGTCGTGAACATCTCGTCGATGACCGCGATCCGGCCGCTCACAAAGGTCGGCGCGTACGGCGCGGCGAAGGCCGCCGTGAGCAACTTCACCGCGTGGCTCGCGGTACACCTCGCGCAGACCGGCGTGCGCGTCAACGCGATCGCTCCGGGGTTCTTCATGACCGAGCAACTACGCTTCCTGCACGTCGATCAACAAACCGGCGAGCTCACCGCCCGTGCCGAGGCGACGATCGCGGGCACTCCGATGGGTCGGTACGGCTACCCCGATGACCTTCTCGGCACGCTCGTATGGCTGATCTCGGACGCCTCGCGGTTTGTGACCGGCACCGTCATCCCGGTCGACGGCGGGTTTTCGGTGTATTCGTTGTAGTTTCGGACGGCGTGAACACGGGTGTAGAAAACCGTTCAGCTTCGTCGTGACGTTAACGGATGTTCAGTTCGAGTCGCTTACCGTACGCGCGGGCGACTTTTTCGAGCGTTTTCACCGTCGGGTTACCGGCCAGCGGGTTTTCGAGTCTTTGGTACGCTTGGTACGTGATTCCCATACGTGCGGCGATTTCCGCTTGGGGCGTAGGTCCGCGAAGGTCTCGAAGTTGTATCGCAGTCTCGATGTGCGCGGCGACCGGGATCGCATGGCCATCGGTGAAAACCGGAGACGGCGGCAGGATTCCCCGCGCGACGTCGGAGGCAAGCGCCGCGTTCAACGCATCCTGCGCCATGTAAAGCGCTTCTTCTTTGTCGCGACCGTAGGTCATGATGTTCGGTAAGTCGGGAAACTCGACGGTGAACGCGCCGTCTTCTTCAATCAACGTGCAATTGTACGTCATTTCACCTCACCTCCCGGGCGATTCGATACCGGCTTGTTTGAGAATTCTCTGGGCAAGGTTACCAAGATCCGTGTTGCCGTGAACAGGCACAGGCACCGATCGGAGGTTTTCCTTGACCATGACATGGTGTGACCCGGTAGTCCTGTCGAGAATCCATCCATTCTTCCGCATGATGCGTACAACGTCCTTACCCGTCATACGGAAGTATACAATGTATAAGTTGTATCGGCAACACCAGTCGCGTCGAGAATCACGGACACTCGAACGCATTCGCGACCGTAAACCCCAACACCCCGGTACGTCGGGGGCCCGTTCTCCTACGCCGATCGCGCGCCGGCGCCGAACGGTGGCAACGGGTCGGTGAGTTCGGGATCGGGATCGTCCTCGGGGCGGCTTATTTGTGGCGCGACGCACGATGCCGGCGCCTCATCGCGCGCGTACCCGCGGGCGATCAGGATCCGATGGAGTTCGCTCCGAACCGCGCGGTCGATCGGTGACTGTGTCGCGAGCGTCGCGGAGAGCCCGTCGATCCGGGCCTGAACGTCGCCCACAGTCGGCGGCATCGCGATTTGAGATGCGCCGCGGACAGGCAGCACACGGCTTCCGGCGAACGACTGAGGGACCGGCATGTGTTCGCACAGCCGGTAGACCGGCGTCCGCGCCTTGTCGGTCACCGACGCGTATCCAAACGCGCGGCAGACGAGTGGTCTCACTTCGTAGATCGTGCAGTGGTACTCGCTCGACGCGTCGTAGAACGGACACGGAGGTCCGGCGTCGATTCCGTCAGGGTCCCGATTCAGAATCGCCTCGAGCCGCGGATGGCGCGTCTCGATGAGGTGGAGCGCGATGAGTTGAGCCTCCGCCCCGCTGCACGGCGGCACGGTCACGGCGCAGCACCGGCCGCAGCCGGTCGGGCACGACACGCCCACTTTCGCCGCCCACCGTACAGCCTGACGATCGAACCGCGCGTACATCGTGCGGATAGTAGTGTTTGCCACGGTCTCCCCCGGCCGGGACGAACCGCGGCGCGAGCGCGATCATATCCGGAGCCGGCGCCTCGCGTCAACCGATCGGCTCATCGATCGGTTCATCGAGGTCATGCAGTGAAGACGTTCTCGATCTGCTCTTTGCCGGGCAGGCGATAGATTTCGAAATCGGAATCAATGCTGATTATCCTCCGGATCGCGGTCTTTTCCGCCGCGACAACCAAAGTCGCGTCCGCGAAATCCATCGGTAGTTCGCTGTATTTGGTTGTTAGCTCGACGATCCGGGAGATATCGTGTTGCGTTATCGTGTGTAGAATGACTCCCGCATTCATGACCCACTCGAGAAAATGAACGTGAACCTTGACGTTGAAATCGAGCATGTGAGTAACTTCCGTCAAAACGGCGGTCGTCGTCACGAACTTGAACTTGCCGTCCCTCACAAACTCTTTGACCGGCAGGTGGTACCTGTCATCCTTATCGAACAACGCAATGAGTGGTCCTGCATCAATGAGCACGGAGTTTGGCATCGATCTTCTCTTTCAATCGGGTTTTGTACGTCGTCGATAGCGTCCCGTCGCCGCTTCCATAGAGTCCGAAAAATGGTTCCCCGAGTTCGTAGGAGTCTTTTCGGGATTCCTCCTGGTCGAAAAAACGTTCGAGCGCCATCCGGATTAGTTCGGTCTTTGATTTCTGTCTCCGGCGGGCCATACTTTCGAGTTTTTGTTCAATCTCTTTTGGTAACCGTACAGACGTCATCCCAACCTCCGCGTATTACAAATAGTAATACGCAGACCACGCGATGTCAACGTCTCGCGCTCATTCCCGTATGATCTCTTGTGCTGGACTGTCTACCTGCTCCACATACGGCGGTTGGTACCGCCGTCATTACCGATCACCAAGGTCTGATGTGCGAAAAAACACCTTCTACGCGGACACTAACGCGTCAGCGAACTCGTCAGGCTGAGACCAACGGGTGACCGTAGAGAGCTGCTCGGCCAGGCGGAAGTCTTCATCACTCCAAACGTCAGCGGTGTCGTCAAAGAGTGAGACGAAGCGCATAGCCTCGGGGCCGGCGACAAGATGGTTGAGATCATAAAACGCGGTGTGAACCTGCGAGACCACCGAGCGTGCTGCCGATCTACTGCCTGTGCTGAGCACGTAGACGAGAGAACTCCTCTGAACTGTCCGGACATGAAAATCCGGAGTCCAGATGCGACCGGACCTGCCGGTCAATTTCTCTCCGCGCTCAAAGCCGAACTCGCGTTCTACGAGGAAGTCGGAAACCTCGTCGGTAACTGATTCGACTGAACGAGTACGAAATGTGAACCAGACGTCGGACACCCTCAACGCTGCCTGTGCAACTCGGGTGACGACAACCGGGAGCTCTTCGCGCGTATGACACCGAGCCATCAACATCCCTCGGTAGAACTCGACTCCGTGGGTAAGGCACGCGTCGTCGATCAATGCCTTCTGCTTTGGAGAGCGCCGCGGCGCGAGCGTTTGACTACGCAGCCAGCGCGTCGTCTCGGCCAAATCGGTTACCAGAATCAACTCGTCCTGGGGCTTGCAGAAGACATCAATGTTGTCGCCATCCGGGTACAGGTACGGAGTACGGATGCGGATGAACTCCCCGTGATCTTCACACTGGAGAAGAGCCTCAATCCCACTACGCAGGGCCCCACACATGTCGGCCGCGTTCATAGAAAAAACTCCTCCTGCGTCGTCGGCGAGTGAAGTATACCATTGTGTGTAAGCCTCGCCTCAAGACAAAATTGCTTCCACACTCCAGTAATATCGTCGACCGAGGCAGTGATATCCGACGGCACGTATGCCTCCTTGTCGCGAAACTGTTCGGTCCATCGGTGCTTGTGAGTCTCGCCGACTTGGTCACACTGTGGATTGTGATGATCCTTCCCGATGTCCAGTCCGTAGACACGCCCCACGGTCTTGAGGATCAGAACAAATGAGAAGGCCGGGATGAGAGGATTGTGGCTGCCCCGGATAAACAAAGGCCAACCGGGCTCGGATTGTACCTCGATCCGAAATTCCCGGCACGGCGAGTGGTCCTCGTCCTCCACCCATGCGATATCGCCGTCAAATCGTTTGGTCGGATCGTCCAAGATTGCCTGAAACTCGGTATTTGTTAGCATCCATAGCACTCCGTCTCAGACACACCCAAACTGATCAAGCGGAAAAGCTTTGCTGTCCCGCAGCCTAGTATCGGCCGCGAATGCCCTCAGCGTCAACACGGATCCAAGATCCGTATCGCACCTTCGATTGAACTTCGTGCGTTTCTCCGATTCACCCACGAACCGCGAGTCGCGCGTCGGTGCGGAAGCTGTGCGTGAGCATCACGATAACCGCGAAGGCACCGACCACGATCGCGAGTGGATCGGCGGCGACGATCCCGATCGTGCCGACCGTCCGCACCGCGGCAAACATGATCAACAGCCCGACCGCAGGGCGGAGCAATGCGATGACGAGAGCGCGTCGCGGTGCGCCGATCGCCTGGTAGAAGGCCGCTCCGATAAAGTAAGTGGGGAAAACCAGCAGCGCGATCGCGTTGACGCGCATGAACGGAACGCCAATCGCGATGACCTCGGGGTCCGAGGTGAAGACCCGGAAAATCGGCGCGGGAAAGAGCATCATGAAGCCCATGCCGATCCACGTGATCACGCTCGAGATTCCGATAGAGAGCCGGACCGACTGCCTCACGCGCAGCGGATTCTCCGCACCGAAGTTATAACCCGCGATCGGAGGCAGCGCCTGCGCGACACCCATCGCCGGCATCGCCATGATCAGGATCGTGCGGAACACGACACCGAAAGCCGAAACCGCGAGAGCTCCGGCGAGCGCGACGATGAGGTTGTTGCGGATCACCTGCAGGACGCCGGAGCTGAGCTGCCGCATGAGCCCGGAGAAACCGATCGCGAGCGTCTCGCGCAGGATGTCGAGTCGCGGGCGAAGCGAGGCAGGCGTCAGCCGCACCACCCCTTTTCCGCGCACGAAGTACGCGACACTGAACACGGTCGTCAGCATGTGACCGAAGAGCGTGGCAAGCGCCGCGCCGCCGACCCCCCATCCGAAGACGAAAATGAAGATCGGGTCGAGCATGATGTTGAGCAATACACCGGAGGTAAGCGCGACCATCGCGAAGCGGGCACGGCCCTCGCCACGGATCAGGTAGTTCGCGGCGAAGTTGAAAATCAGAAACGGTTCCGAGAGCACGATGATGCGCGCGTACTCGTAGGTCGGTTGCACGAGTTCACCCGAGGCGCCGAGGATCCGCACGAGAGGAGTGACGAACGACGCACCGAGGATGCCGACGATGAGCCCGATGAAAGCAGAGGAGCTGAGCGCGGTGCCGGTCGCCGCGCGGGCGTGAGCATTCTCTCCGGCGCCGAGCGAGCGTGACACGACCGACGCGGCCCCTATCCCAACGAGGTTTCCGAACGACATCACGATCACACGGAACGGAAAGAGCAGCGACACCGCGCCTATCGCGATTGGACCCACCCCCTGCCCGACAAAAATGGTGTCCACGAGGTTGTACGCCGAGTTGACGAGCAACGCGACCGAGCCCGGAATCGCGATCCGCGCGAGCAGCCTACCCATCGGCATCGTGCCCAAAAAATCCGCCTTGCCGGGCTCGAGTTTTTCGATCATGGTTTCCTACGATGACAAGTTCGGGCGGCAGGGTCAACCGTTTAGACAATCCGAAACGCCTGAGCGCCCGCGGCCGGCCTACGCGGGGTGCGGGGTCCAGCGAGTGGGTTCGCGCGTGACGTGATCAAAAACCGCGGTGAACGACGAGTCGAGTGGGCTGCAAGCGTAGAAACCGATCGGCGCGTCGGCGGACGGCGTGCGTGGCGGATCTTCGTGGCCCATCTCGGCGCTGGTTTCGCCGAGCGCGGCGAGGTGGAAGATGCGCATCTGTGTGAACTCGGTGCCGGTGAGTGAGGACTCGATCAGAAAGTCCGGGCCCCGACGGCTGAGCCTGTACCAGATTTCGTCGCGGGACCGGATGTCGACGGTGGCCCAGTCGGAGTAGCCGTGGTTCGTGACGACGCTTCCGAGCCGGGAGAACGATGCGTCGTGATACTCGATCGACGCCTTGAACCAACAGTCGTCGCTGAGGTAGACCGCCACTCCACACTGGTCGAAGAGCGAGCGGTACTCGAAGCGGACGCGCACGGTGAGCGTGATGTTGTCGATCTCGCTCCAAAGCAGCGCGTGCGCGTTGGTATTACGAAACCCGTAGTAGGTGCGCTGCCAGAAGTCGGTACCGGGTTCGGTCGTGATACGGAGTTCGGTGCGGGTGACGGAGTGAACGGCCGGCTCGTTGAGCCAGACGGCGCGCGTCAGGTCGAGTTCCATTCCACGTATTGTACCAAAGCGCAGACCGGGCGGCTACCGTGCTGAGCTCAGGCGGCGCATAATGAAGAATGGTTTACGCATCGCGGATCAAGCGAGTACACTCCAGGTGATAATGCAGTATCGATTCGCCTTCATCATCGCTATTTTCGGTGCCTTCGCTCTGCACGACGGTCTCTCGACTCCGGCCGTGTCGCTCCGCAGCAACAGCGGCACGCCGCCTGTACTGCAGCTTACCGTCTCCCCGCAGAACGGTGCGGTACGCACGGTCACGTTCGAAACCGCGGTCAGCGGCTTTCGTCTCGAACTCGGAACGGCGGAAGAGTTCGAGTTCACCGTCGTCCCGTTCGTCACGCCCGGCGTGTACGACGCGGTCCTGGAGCTGGACACTGAAAACGAAACCCACGTGTACGAGTACCGCATCGGTTTTGTGGACTTCGTCTGGGGGCGCGACAACTTTTCGTTCAGCAACGACGGGGAGCTTCCGACCGGCACCGAATCGTTTTCGGAAGTGTTCGGTCCGTGGGCCGGAATGCGCTTCCGCCCCCTCACCCCCGCCGAACAGGTCCTGCTCCTGCGATCCGGGTATTCTTTTTTCCGGACTACGGTCGGACGCTGCTACGCGTTCTCCGGCGGTGCGGTCCGCTATCTCGTGTATCCGGAGCTTTTGCCGCACATGTACGACAGTGTGTACGAGATACCGCGCCGGGACGTTGTGGTCCAGCGGCAGATGGACCGGCTCCAGAACGATATCGTGTTCGAGTACTTCGTCGACCGCGGCGTCGATCTGTCGCAGCCACAGTCACGTTCCGCGCTTCTCGGGGAGATAGAGAGCATCATCGAACAGATCGCGTCGGGGCAACCCGTAGTCGTGAGCTACATCGCTCCAAAAAGGCATCATTCCCTGGTCGCGTATGGCTTCATCGAAGACAAGAGCTCGGAGGAGCTCATCCTTCTCGTTGCGAACAACTGGAACGCCGAGCAGGACACGAACATGTACAGCGACGACGCGGAAAACCTTCGCGTCTTCCTCGCCCGCGACAGGAGTCCACCCTACGTCGAGTGGGTCGGTGTCCCGGTTCCGGAGTACCGATACGCCGAGCGGGTGATGGCCGTGGACGTGCGAAAAGAATACACGCACCGCGAGGAGTTGTTCGAGCTTCTGCTCGCGGAGCAAAGGGAAGAACTGATCTCTCGGCGGAACGAGACGCTGATCGTCGAAAACGCGGCGGAGACGCTACTCGTCGACTCATCAGGGAAGAAGTCCGGGTACGTAGACGGGGGCGTCCTGGACGAGATCCCCGGTGTCCGGTTGCTGCACTACGAAGGAAACCACATCTATTCCTTACCGCGAGAAACCGACGTCTCGTTCACGATCTCAGGGATGCCGGGTCGAGACGATGAGGAAACGCTCCGCCCGGCATCGCTTTTCTACCTCTCACCGCGAACGGAGCAAGACGACCTCGTCGCGATCCACCGGCGCCTGCGGTTCCCCGACGCGGGAGAGATCCACGGCGAGGTGGTCGGCGGGCTCGTTACACTTTTGGATTTCCCACCCTCAACGCAAAGCGAGGAGACTGTTACGAACCTTGTAAAAAAGTAGATCTATTTCCGGGAATCCGCGGCGCTCGTGAAGCAAGGAGGAAAAGCCGTAGGTAGTAGAGAGTAACAGCATCTGCTTTTCCGTCCGCTATCACTCGTGAGGAGGCTTACCAGTGCGGAAAAGAGCGGGCGAAGGGAGTCGAACCCTCGTCACGAGCTTGGGAAGCTCGGGTAATGCCGTTATACGACGCCCGCGTTAATGTCGATGGTATCTCTTCACCGTACCGACTGTCAAGGTACCGGGACCGTGAAGCGGAGGACTTCGGTGTCGAAACGGTACAGGATGAGGTCGGTCGCGGGGCGCGCGACGTACGGGAGCGCGATTGGGCCGCCGGGGTGACGCATCTCGAAGAGCGTTGAACGGTCTCCGCCTGGGGCGACCGCGTCGAGGCGCAGATCGACCGGAACCGGGTAGTCCGGAAGCGTGCGCTCGAACACGCCGAAGACGTGTTCCTCGGGAATTTCGGCGGGTGGAGCCATCGTGAACGTGAGCCGCGTGCCGGGAGCGACCATCGTGCCGGGTTCGGGTTCCTGCGAGATCACGATACCCGGCCGGCGGTCGGCACGCGGTGAGAGGATCTGGAACACAAACGGCGTATTTGCGCGCGCGAGAAGCGTGATCGCTTCGGTGTATGGTAACCCCGTGTACGCGGGCAGAGAGATGCGGGGAACGTCTTGCCCGCGACTCACGACGAGTTTCAGGTCGGTCGGACCGGACAGCTCGAATCCGCTCGGGGGATCCTGTTCGAGCACCGTCCCTGCCGGTTCATCGTCAAAGACGTACATGACGTCGGCGATTCTGAGAAGCGGATCGAATCGCGAATACGTCGTCTGGAGCTCAATCTGGACGTCATCGAGTGTCCGGCCGACGAAAGACCCGACGTGGCTCACGACCGCGCCCTCCGATACGACCAACACGATTCGCCGACCGGCGCGCACGACGGTTCCCGGAGCCGGCGACTGGTCGATAACCTGCCCTTTTGACGCGGGATCGCCGGTAAACCGCAACTGGACGCGCGGGTATAACTCACGCTCCTGTAGCGATACAAGCGCCTCGAGCGCGTCGACGTTTCGCACGTCGGGAACAAGGGTCTGTTCGGCGCCGCGCAGCGAGATCAGGAAAGTCGTCAATCCCGCGAGAAACATCAAAAGCGCGATACCGATAAAAGAAAACACGACTATACGAAAGTATCGGGCTTCCGGTTGGTCGGAATCGCCGCTGGTGTATCTCCGCCGTCTCATCATCGAAATCATTCATTCCTCCGCAATTCCGACCCAAGTCTCGAACCGATGAACCCGGGCGTACCGTTCAGAAAAACATTCCCGGTCAAAGGTTTTCGTGAGGCGAGCTGGAGTTCCCGTACCGCGAGTAAGCCGCTCCCCGTTTGTACCAAAATTCCCGAATCGTTGTCCATACCCGTCACGACCCCGGGTTCGGCGCCCGAGTTAGAATCAGGAAGCGCGCGCGCGGCGCGGATCGTGAGATCGACTCCCGAAAACGTTGTTCGCGCGCGCGGCCACGGGTCGTACGCTCGCACCATCCGGTCTATCTCGACCGCGCCGCGACTCCAGTCGATGACGCCGTCGTCCTTCCGGATGAGCCGGCAGTACGTCGCCTTTGATTCGTCCTGGGGTTCGAGCTCCGCCGTGCCGTTTTCGATCATAGCGACCGCGCGCGCGACGAGAGGCGCTCCGCGTTCGGCCGCGAGTGTCGTCAAGGTTCGCGTCGTTTCGGTGCCGAGAAGCGGTACGCGTTCCTGCACCACGATATCGCCCACGTCCATTTTTTCGGCGAGCATCTGGACCGTAAGTCCCGTCTCGTCGTCTCCCGCGAGGATCGCGGCCGGGATCGGCGCCGGGCCGCGGTGCCGCGGCAGTAACGACGGATGAAGGTTCACGCCGCCTCGCGGAAAAAGACCGAGAAACCGTGGGCCGAATATTCGGCCGTACGCGACACAGACAAGGAGCTCCGCGCGCAGCTCCGTGACGTCACGACGTGCCTGCGCATCGAGTCGCTCGGGCTTATACGTCGGGATCCCACGTTTCTCAGCGATCTCGGCGATCGGGCTCGGCGAAACCCGCCGCCCGCGACCTGAGGATCGATCCGGAGCGGTCAGGACGCCGACGACGTCGAAACGATCGGAGAGAAGTTCCAGCGTCGGTGCGCCGATTTCCGGTGTGCCCGCGAACAGAATTCGCATCAGGAGTTTGCGCGTTCGCGCAGATCCTCGCGCGAGTATGTCTCAAGGAGCCGTTCGGTTTCGTCCTGCGCGAGGTGATCGAGGAAAAGAACGCCGTTGAGATGGTCGTACTCGTGCAGGATAACTCGCGCGAGAATGCCGTCGGCGTCGATAGTGAACGGACGTCCGCGTTCGTTCCACGCCTGCACCTTGAGCGCGGACGCACGAACGACGTCGGCGTAGATGCCGGGGATGCTGAGGCACCCTTCCTCGAGCGGTCGCGTTTCGGGGGATGTCTCGATAATCTGCGGGTTTATGAAGACACGCGGCTTGTCGCGTTCAACGTGCGTCACAAAAATCCGCATCAGACGTCCGACTTGAACGCCCGCGAGGCCGATGCCCTTCGCCTTGTGCATCGTCTCGATCATCTGTTTGGCAAACGTCTTGAGCTCGTCGTCGATCTCGCGTACGGGTTCTGATTTCTTGTACAGCAACTCATCCGGATAGAAACATAGCGAAAGCATGAACTCCCCTTGTCGGTGGTTCGGGTCGTGAACCGTGGTTAATAATACTGATAACCGGTGCAAAAACTCAAGCTCGGATCGATATATACGTTCGGCGCGAAGCTCATCTTCACAGGAGCGAAACGGGGTCGATGTCGAGTTCGAGATAAACGCCGCGGTTCTTTCGTCCGTCGCGAACGGCCGCCGTCACGGCACGGTGAGCTCGACGGAAAAATCGCGTCTTGACAATCACATGATACCGGAAATTGCCCGCGATGTTTGCGATCGGACACTCGGCGGGTCCGAGAATCTCGCTTCCTCCGTCGTCGGCGTCGGCTCCGAGCGCCCGGGCGACGGCTTTGGCGTACTCGTCCGCGGCCGCCTCGACTTCCTCCCGGTTGCGGCCCCGAGCGACGACTCTCATGAGGCGCGAGAATGGAGGGAACCCGAGCTGCTCACGGACCGCGAGCTCCTCGCGGTAGAATCCCTCGAGATCACCGGCAACCGCGCGCTTTATCGCCGGGTGCTCGGGTCGCATCGTCTGCACGATTACCCGCCCGTCGGGTGCAAACCTTCCGGCGCGTCCGGCAACCTGGACGATCAACGAGAATGTGCGCTCGGCGGACCGGAAGTCCGGCAATGTGAGACCGGAATCCGCCAACACGATTCCGACCAGACGTACCCCCGGGAAGTTTAGCCCCTTCGCGACCATCTGCGTCCCGAGCAGGATATCGATCTCGTGATCGCGGAATGCCGTGATCGTTCTCTCGAGTACACCCTTTTTCTTCACGGCGTCGGTGTCGAGCCGCGCGACGGTCAGCTCGGGGAAAAGCCGCGCGACGTCCTCCTCTATCCTCTCGGTACCGAACCCTCCGTACCCGACGTCGAGCGATCCGCACTCGGGACAGACGGCGATCGGTCGCGTCGTGTACCCACAGTAGTGGCACACGAGAGTATCGCGGTTTTTGTGGTACGTGAGGGCAACCGAACACCGCGTGCATCGGTGCTCGTATCCACAGCTGCGGCAGTGGAAGAAGTACGCAAACCCGCGCCGATTCAGGAAGAGGATCGTCTGGCGGCCCGCCGCGTGTGTCGCTCGGATCTCATCGCTCAAGCGCCGCGAGATCGGAGAGCTCTCGTTCCGGATATCGACAACCTCTATCGCAGGCATCGATCCTCCCGATACGCGATGTGGTAGATCGAGCCGCGTCAGTCTGCCGGTGTTCATGAGGTGCCACGCCTCGACCGACGGCGTCGCGCTGCCCATCACGAGCGCCGCGTTCTGCTCGGCGCACCTCTTCATCGCCACCTGCCGGGCGTGGTACCTCGGGGTTGAGCCGGACTTGTACGACCCCTCGTGTTCCTCGTCGATCACGACGAGTCCCAGATCGGCGATCGGCGCGAAAACCGCGCTCCGCGCTCCGATCACGAATCGAGCCTCGCCGGCGATGATCCGACGCCACTCCCCGAGTCTCTGCGACGGCGTGAGCCGCGAGTGCAGGACGGCGGTTTCACCGGCGAATCTGATACTGATCGCTGCGACAAGCTGGTGCGTCAGCGCGATCTCGGGCACGAGGTAGATGACGCCGCGGCCGGACTCGATCGTCGCGCGCGCGGCGCGCAGAAAGACCTCGGTCTTGCCGGAACCCGTAACTCCATGCAGATAAAAAAGACCGGAACCCGCGGCAATTAGCGCCGCGACCGCGTTTTTTTGCTCCGGAGACAACTCGGGCTCCTCAGCCGGAACCTCGTCGGCGATCGGGAGTTCGGGAATCGGGCTTTCGCGCCGGCCGCCCGGGATCATCGCGGCGAGGCTCTCGCCGAGCGAACAGTCGTAGCGCTCGGACAGCCACGCGGCGAGTTCGAGGTAATCGGGACCAAAGACCGGGCCGCCGTCGATGACGCGCGTAATCGTCTTGAGCGGACCGACTCCCAGGGGTGGCCGTTCGGGGTTTTCCACAACGTACCCCGCGAGGCTTCGCCGTCCGAGCGACGCGACGACGCGCGTGCCGACCGGACACGGCTCACCCGCCGGTGCGATGTAGGTCAACGCCGGTAGCGGCACGTTGAAAGCGATCGAGACGTACGAGGTCATCCGGTACTCAGGAATCGACAGCTTCGCGCAGAAGTTTCAGGTCCTCCCACACGGGCCGCCGCCACTCGGGATTCCGGAGCACGCCGCTCGGGTGGTACGTCACTATCAGCGGACGGCCGTGGTACCGATACACCGTTCCACGCAGACGTCCGATCCCGTCGGGCCGCCCGGTCAGGAACCCGGCCGCGAACCGTCCGACCGCGAGAAGCGCGCGCGGATTCACGAGTTCGATCTGTCGCGCGAGGTACGGCGTACACGTTTCGATTTCCTCGGGCACCGGGTCCCTGTTGTTCGGGGGCCGACACTTCACGATGTTCGCGATGTACGCGTTGGTATCGCGCGAGAGCTCGATCGCCTCGAGCCATTTATCGAGGTACCTCCCCGCGGCTCCGACGAACGGAAGGCCCTGCGCGTCTTCCTCGGCGCCTGGCCCTTCGCCGACGACCATCACCAACGGGTCGAGCGCGCCGATGCCGGGAACCGCATTCTTCCGTGCCGCACCGAGTGCACACGCGCGGCACGCGGTGATCTCTTCGATCAACCGCGCGAGCGCCTCGGCGCGCTCGGCCCCGGTCAGGACTGTGGGCGGCGCGGTTTCGGCGGACGACTGCGCGGCGGCGGACCGTTCCGCCTCGATCGAGGACGCACGGGTTGCCGAATCTCCGAACTGGGCTACCTGAGCCTCGTCGGCGCGCTCGCGGCGGCGACCCGCGACGACGAAGTCCTCAAGCGTGTCGAGAACTGAAAGCAGATCGTGAGAATTCGTGTTCGACATCGTAACACACCTTATGGAGAAATAGGCCGTGCGCCGGAGCGGTCGTGCCGGATGCCGACCTGTCGCGCATTTCGAGAGCATCGCGCAGCGGAACCCGATTCGGCCCGTTCGCGAGCAGAGAACCGACGATCGAGCGGACCATCTTCCAGAGGAAGCCGTCGGCCGCGATCGAGAATACTATCATCGCGCGTCGAACCGCAAACGAGGCCGAGTACACGGTGCGCATCGTCGATCCGTTTCCGTCGGCCGCCGACGCGAACGTCGCAAAATCGTGCTCGCCGATCAGACACGCGGCCTCACGGTTCAGTCGGTCGATGTTCGGCGCTATCGAGACACGGTGCGCGTACAGGCGACCGCACGGCGGCGCGGACCTCCCGACGTTGATGAAGTACTTGTACATTCGCATCCGCGCGTCGTACCGCGCGTGAAACTCCGCGGGCACCTCGGCGCTCTCGATGACGCGAACGTCGGACGGGAGAATCGAGTTGAGCACGGTCGCGAAACGATCCCCTGGAATCGAGTCGATATCGGTCACGAAGTTCGCGCATTGACCGGTTGCGTGCACACCCGCGTCGGTTCGCCCCGCTCCGCAGATGGGGACCGGGTGACGATGGTGAGCCGCAAGAGCGTCCTGGATGACCGTCTGTACCGACCGGCCCTTGGTCTGCTCCTGCCAGCCGCAGAAGTTGGTGCCGTCGTACGACACGACGACGCGGATATTACGGAGACTCATCGCCCGACTCCGGGTCGATGTTCTCGTCACCGAGTTCGCGTGAAATCTGCTCGTACACCTCACGCGCATTGTCGAGGATCGCCGTCGGTTTGTCTTTCGACGCGCGCCCCATCCCGAAAATCCGCGCGACCGTGCGCTTCGCGCGGGTCAAAGCTTCGCGCCGTTTTTCGTTGTCCTTCCGTGGGCCGTACTTGAACTCGAGTAGCCCCGTGAGGTACAGGACGCCGTCGTACCCGTAGTTCTTGTCGAGATCGGGGCCCAAATGCCCCGCGGAACCGAGATTTTCCGTACCTGATTGCTCGTTCCTGATCGATAGATCGTAGAAAAACCGAGCTTTCCGGTAACACAGACTCGCGAGATAGTCGTAATTCTCGTTCGGCTCTTTCTGATGAAGATCGTTACAGATCCACGCGGCACGCAGCGCGCATAACCCCTGCTTGAAGCTCGGCGCGAACTCTTTCGGAAAGTGATCGTAACACATCATCGCGAGGAAGTACGCCGCGGCTCCCGCCTTGAGCCCACGAGCCTCGGTAAACACGAGCGACGGGAAAACCGGCGCAACCGACTCGATCCGCGCCTGCGACTCGGCTTGAAGCTTCGGCCGAACCGACTCCGGAACACCGTCAAAGTCACCCGAGAGCACCGCGTAGTAACACGTCGGGCAGACGGTGACCGCGTAGACTAATGGATGAACTTCGCCGTACTTTTTCGACGGCTCGTAGTTTCGCCGAAGTTCATCGGTGAGCGAACCGGCGATCAGTCTGCCACGACCGGTCCTCAACTCTTCGCGGTAGATCTTGCTCTCGCAGACAGGACACTCGATTGGGGACTTCTGAAAAAAAGTCAAAGACCCGCCGGCATCACTCATCGGCCACCTCGATTACCACGAACGCGATCGCGGTCTCTCCCTCGTGCGTCAACGAGAGATGGATGCGTCCGCCACGGATACGAACGAACGCTTCACGCGCCGCACCGTACAGTACGATTCCAGGTTTGCCACGTTCGTCGTTTGTGACGCAGATCTCGTCGAGTCGCATATCGCGCATGCCGGAACCCAGGGCCTTTCCGAAGGCCTCCTTCGCGGCGAACCTCGCGGCGAGCGACTCGGCCGCACCGATACCGCGAGATCTGAGTGCGGCGATCTCGTCGCGATGGAAAAAACGCTCGAGAAGCGTGCTCCGCCCGAGCCACGACGAGATGCGACCTATCCGCACCACATCGACGCCTATTCCGGCAATCATCACGGACCGGCCTCGTCGCCGACGACGAGGTCAATTTCGGTCGGCTCGAATCGCAACACGGCGAAACCCGGAGGAACATCAGGCCGCGTCGGCAACGTGTACGTGCCGGGACCGTCGACACCCTGCGCGTCGATGATGAGCTGAACATCGGTCGACTGATAACGCTCTATGTCGAGTTCGCGCGCCTGAACGCGAACAGAGCCGGCCGGAAGCGGCGCGAGCACGATCAAGTCAGGGTCCAGATCGAGCACGACGATCTCGACGGAGTCAAACGTCGCGAGCGCGATACGCTCGTCGATCTGTGCGCGGAACTCGACGGTATCGCCGCCCCGGAACGCAACGAAAGGATCCGGGTTCACGAGAGACACGCGCGTAGTGAACTCCTCGGTTCGCGACGACATATCTACCTGTTCGGTCTTTACGGCCGTGATAAACTCAACGCGCGAGCGTGGCCCGTCGATCTCGATACTCGGCGGCGTCACGCGAGTCGAAGCGATCTCGTACCCGGCCGGTGGAACTCCGAATAGAACCGGCTCGACCGGTACGCGGCGCACCAACCGACGTTCGAGCGCCACCTCGATCTCGAGAGGTTCGACGCGAATCTCGAGGTGGTTTTCCTCGAGTGCTCCACCCGTTCGTGCGATATTCACGGTCGCGCGGTGAACCCCGTCGGACCGATACGGTGACAGGTCGACGAATGCCTCGACATCGGTGTCGGACACACGATCGATCGCATCGGGCTCTCCACGAACGACGACGCGCACTTTCTCGGTGTGTGCAGCGGCCGGCACGTACTCTTCGTTCAACACGACCGAGAGCGGAACCGTGATCGATCGCTCTTCGAGCCGTGCGAAGCTGTTGAACACCGTGAGCAGCACGGCGACGGTGACCGAGAGTACTTTCGCGGGCCAGTTATCAAGTACACGTGCGAGGACCGATCTACTCTTCAAACGCAACCGCCCCTTCATCGGCGACGAGTTCGTCCTCGTCGTCGACATCGAGCTGCTCCGCAAGCGTCCGACGGACGTCCTCGAGCACAAGATCGTAAAAAAGGTTGCCGTCGTACGCAAGCGAGATCGCACCGGTCTCCTCGGATACGACGAGAACGACCGCATCGCTTTCCTCGACGAGCCCGAGCGCGGCACGATGCCGCGTTCCGAA
Source organism: Spirochaetaceae bacterium (assembly GCA_007695285.1). GTDB lineage: Bacteria > Spirochaetota > Spirochaetia > DSM-27196 > PXBQ01 > PXBQ01. The sequence goes on from REEC01000133.1 coordinate 92,636, forward strand.
ACTCCTGCGAACGTCGAGCTGCTCGGATAACGGCAGAAAACACCCGGCCGAGACGAGCCGCCCATCCTCGACGATCACCGCGCCGTCGTGCAGCGCGGTATCGTGCGAAAAGATCGTCAATAACAGCGGTGAGGAGATCTCGCCGTTGATTCGGGTACCCGTCTCTATGATGTTTTTCTGTCCGACTCGACGCACAAACACGATCAGCGCACCGCGTTTGCGGTACGCGAGAACCTCGGCCGCCGAGACGATCGCGTCGAGTGGAAACGCCTCGCGCCCCTGCGAGAACTTGAGAAATCGGCCCTGCCCGATCCGCGTAAAAATCTTCCGGAGTTCGGGCTGAAAAATAATCGCGATTCCGATGACGAGACTCGGCGCGAGCAAATTGAGGATCCAGACGAACGTGCGAAGATTCAGAAAGTACGCGACCGCGTACATCGAGACGATCAACACCGCACCCTTCACGAGCTGAATCGCTCGCGTCTGGACCAGGATCTGATAACCCTTATAGATCACGACGCTTAGGAGCAAGACGTCGAGAGCGGGCAAAATGACTTCCCGGAAGACCCAGATATTCTGGAAAAGATTCATCGAGCCGGCTCCTCGGGCACCGCGACCGCCCGATACGCCGCCACAACCCGGATCGCGTCGACGGTGTCGCGTACGTCGTGAACCCTGAGGATCTCGGCGCCGCTGAGCGCGGCGATCGTGTGCGCCGCTATCGTCGCGGCCCTGCGCTCTTCGGCCGCCGGCGATCCTCCGATTAACGCTCCGAGGAACGACTTACGCGAGAGTCCGACAACGACAGGATACCCGAGCCGGCGAAAGTCACCGATACCCGCGAGAATCGCGACATTGTCATCGACGGTTTTTCCGAATCCAATCCCCGGATCGATCACGATCCGGTCGGCAGCGACCCCTGCCTCGAGCGCTGCATCGACACGCGCCACGAGTTCCGCGGATATCTCACCGATCGTGTCGGCGTACACGGGATTGCTCTGCATCGTCTTGGGGTTGCCGCGCATATGCATGAGAATGACCGGAACGCGTCGTTCGACGACGAGCGCCATGAGGTCAGGATCATCCCGAAGCGCCGAAATGTCGTTCACGATGTCGGCACCCGCGTCGAGGGCACCTTCCGCGACTGCGAATTTCCGTGTGTCGATCGAGATCGGGATGTCGAACTCCGAGCGAATCGCGCGAATCACCGGCACGACGCGAGACAACTCCTCCCCCGCCTCGACGTACTCGCTTCCCGGACGGCTCGATTCGCCGCCGATATCGAGCACGTCGGCACCGTCGGACACCATCGCGCGCGCGGCTCGGACCGCATTCTCGACACCGAGCGATCGGCTCGAGGTAAAAAAAGAGTCCGGCGTACAGTTTATGATACCCATTACGACAGGAGAGAACCCGAGAGGTAGCGCACGCTCGCGCGGGAGGGGAAGAATCTTCATGTCGGCCTGCTGTCTCGAAAAAGTTTTCGCACCGTACCGTCGTGCACTATATCATACACGACGGATTGGTTCAACGCGGCGGCTATCGTTTTGATCGGGGCGCGCCGAAAGCGGCCTTATTTTGCCTTGAAAATGGGAACCATTCTCACAAACCGATAAAAACCGACCTATTTCTTGCCCTTTTTCTTGTGACGATTCTTTCTGAGTTTCTTCTTTCTCTTATGCGTCGATATCTTTTTTCGCTTTCTCTTACGTCCACACGGCACGTTATGCCACTCCTTGTTTGATCTACGTTTGATCCCACGTCAATCTAAATCCGATACGTAAAATGAGCCCGTATTATGCCGGAACCCGGTTGCGATGTCAACGGGGTTTCGAGAGACAACATCACGGCGACGCGAAGACGCGAGAAGCATCGACCAGGTTGACGATCCGGTCGGTGTCGTCCGGATCAACGGTGACGATGCCGGGAAGGCGCGTGAAAAACGTCCGCTGGCGCTTCGCGTACCGACGAGAGTTTCGCGCGATCGTCTGTTTTATCACCGGAACCAGCTGGGCGCGTTCGGCCGGCGGCGTTTCGAAGTAAGACGCATCAAAAAACTCACGATACCCGATACCGCGCATCGCCGGAAACTCGGCGCGACACCCCGAGCCGAACAGTCGTTCGAGCTCATCGACAAGACCTGCCTCGAACATCGCGCCGACGCGCGCGTCGATACGGCGGTACAGCTCCGACCTCTCCCGGTCGAGGTACACGAGAGTCCAATCGAACTCTGCACGGGGACGATCGGGACGGTGAAAAGACGACAGTGGGCGCCCCGTCGCGATCGAGACCTCGAGCGCGCGCGTGGTGCGGTACACGTCGTTCACGGCGATCCGGTGCGCGGAGACAGGGTCACGACGGGCAAGCTCTTCGTGCGCGCCGGCAGCACCGTTCCGGGCGATGAACTCCGCGACGTGTTTTCGGACGTCGGGGTCCGCGGGCGGAGTCGCCGGCAAACCACACACAAGAGTCCGAAAGTAGAACGCGGTGCCGCCGGACACGATCGGTATTCGACCACGCGCGTGAACGTCGGCGATGACACTCTCCGCGCGTTCGACGAACTCCGCGACGTCGAACGTCTCATGAGGATCCTTGATGTCTATGAGATGATGCGGAACCGCCGCGCGCTCAGCTGCGCCCGGCTTCGCGGTACCGATATCGAGGCCACGATATACCTGCATCGAGTCCGCGACGATCACCTCGGCCACACCCGGGAAGAGCTCCGTCACGAGCGAGGTCTTGCCGACCCCGGTCGCGCCGCAGAGGCAGACGACGCGAGCAACCGCCTTACTGCTCGATTTGGTACTCGACTTTCCCGTCAAGGATCTGTCTTATCGCGGTCGAAACAACCTTGACCTCGTCGGCCTCGAGCTCCTCGTCTCCGGTCATCGTGATCTGGAACGCTCTGCGAATCGTCGCGCACGTGAGTTCGTACACGTTACAGTCGATATCTTCGAGTTTATTGATCGGAATTGACAATTATGTTCTCCCAGCGCGGTAATTTCACACGCTGTTGCAATTTACACGGAATACGCGCGCGTGTAAAGCATCGCCGATCCGCAAACGCGGGGGACACCCTTTTCACGCACGGGCATTCTTAGTATTTTAACATCGACACGATACGTATTGGATCACACCCACATTCATTCCATGTCTGTGCGAGAAGGAGAGCGACGATGGTAGAGGTTCGCGGCATAACCAAACGATACGGGCCGCACGTTGCGGTTAACGACGTCGGTTTTTCGATCGGCAAGGGTGAGATCGTCGGGTTTCTCGGGCCGAACGGCGCGGGAAAGTCCACGACGATGAATATCCTGACCGGGTATCTTTCGACGACCGAGGGGGAGGTCACGATCGACGGGATGCCGATCCTCGAGTATCCCGAAGATATCAAGCGCAAACTCGGGTACCTGCCGGAAAACCCGCCGCTGTACGTCGACATGACGGTCACCGAGTATCTGAAGTTCGTCGCTCAAATCAAAGGTGTCGCGAAAAAGACCGTGCCGTCGCGCATCGCCGAGGTTCTCGAAACCGTCAAAATTACCGACGTGCGAAAGCGGCTCGTGAAGAACCTCTCGAAAGGGTACAAACAACGCGTCGGCCTCGCGCAGGCATTGATCGGTGATCCGGAGATCCTGATCTTCGACGAACCGACATCCGGGCTCGATCCGAAACAGATCATCGAGATCCGCGACCTCATCCGTAAACTCGGAGAGAACCATACGGTCATCTTGAGCTCGCACATTCTGCACGAGGTAAGCGCGATCTGTCGACGCGTCATGATCATGAACCTCGGCCGGATCGTCGCCGACGGGAATCCGGATACGCTCGCGATTCAACACTCACCGACCGGGCAGCTCATCGTCACGGTTCTCGGCGAGGGCGAGAAGGCGCGCGCGACTCTCGCGGACGTCGCGGGGGTCACGCGGGTGACCGATCGGGCGACCGACGAGCCGGGTGCAGTCGAGTTTGTGCTCGACACCGATGGGGACGTCCGTCCGAAGGTGTTCGAGGCGATGAGCGCCGCGAAGCTCACGTTGATCCAGATGCGCGTGAACACGATGAGTCTCGAGGAGTTATTCCTGCAACTGACAAGTGGCGAACAGGAGGTGCCGGCATGATCGCCGTATTCAAACGTGAGCTCAAGAGTTACTTCTTGACCCCACTCGGGTATACATTCATGGGTTTGTTTCTCCTGATCGCAGGATTTTTCTTCTCGTACGGCAACCTGTTGCCGCGGAGCCCACGGTACGCGCAGTTCTTCGGGAACATCCTGTTCATCTACCTCATCGCGGTTCCCCTGTTGACGATGCGGTTGCTCTCCGATGAGCGTCGTCTCAAGACGGATCAGCTGCTGCTCACGAGCCCGATCAAGGTTTCAGGCATCGTGCTCGGAAAGTATCTCGCCGCGTTTTCGGTCTTCGGGATCACGCTCGCGGTGACGGTACTGTACGCGGTGATCGTCGGAATTCACGGCGATCTCGCGGTGGCCGAGACGATCGGCGCGTATCTCGGGTTTATGCTGCTCGGCTCGTGTTTCATCTCGGTCGGCACGTTTATCTCGGCGGTGACCGAGAACCAGGTGACGAGCGCGTTCTTCACGTTTTTTGCATTGCTTTTCATCTGGCTCATCGACCTTGTGCGGCAGATCGTACCGATGGACCTGACCTCGGGTTTGATTTTTGCCGCGGTCGTCGTCGTCGCGATTACGGTGTACTTCTACCTGAACACGAGGAATCTCATCGTAGCGGCCGCGGCGCTGGTGATCGGAGCCGGAGCGATCACGGCGACGTTTTTCCTGAGTCGGAGCTTCTTCCTCGGGATAATGTCCGACGTGCTCGACTGGCTCTCGCTTCTCGCGCGATTCGGATCGTTCAGCCTCGGAATCCTCGAGTTTTCGACCGTCGTATACTACGTAAGTTTCACGACCGTGTTTCTCTACCTCACCGTACAGGTGATAGAAAAACGGCGCTGGGCGTAAGGAGAGAGACATGAAAGACTTTGGAGCAATGATACGCCGATCGTTCCGCAACCAACACGTGAAACACGGTGGTTTTGCCTCGCTCATCACGTTCGCGGTCATCGTCGGAATAGTGATCGTCAACCTCATCGTGCAACAATTGCCGTGGCGTTTCGATATGTCGGAGTCGCAGCTGTTCACGCTTTCGGATCAGACACGCGAGATTCTCGCTCAACTCGACGATAATGTCACGATCTACGTGCTCGCGGCACGGCGCGACCCGCAGCCGATGGTGATTCAGACATTGCGCGAGTACGAGAACGCGTCTCCGCGTGTCCGGATCCAGATTCTCGATATCGACGAGAATCCCGCGTTTGCGCAGCGCTACGATACCGACGGTACCGGTGTTCGGAACGGCTCGGTGATCGTCGAAAGCGGCGACGTCTTCCGGAAGATCCCGCAGGTTGACCTGTTCAGCATCTCACGGCGCGACCCGAACAATCCGCAGGTCATGGGCCTCGACATCGAACGCCGGATCACGAACGCGTTAATTTTCGTCGGAACCGGGTACGAACCGGTGATTTACGAGCTGACCGGGCGCGGACAGCGCGCGTTAGCGCAGTTCAACCTGAACGAGTACTTCCGCAGTGAAAACTACCAGGTCCGAAGCGTCGACCTGATTCAAACCGGCGAGATACCGCCGGACGCGAACGTCGTCGTGATGACCGCTCCCCGGACCGACATCAGCGAAGGCGAAGCCGACGCGATCCGCGCGTACCTGCGGGACGGCGGCCGTGCGTTGTTCATGGTCGATTTCCGGACCGGCGGAGGGCAGTTCCCTGTCCTGAACTCGGTGCTCGCGGACTTCGGCGTCGAGTTCGTCTCGGGCATCGTGCTCGAGGACGACCAGAACCGACAGGCGTTCCGTCCGTTCGACATCATCCCCGAGATGATCCAGCACGACATCGTCTCGCCGCTGATCACGGGGCAAATGAACACGATCATCCCCGAGGCTCAAGCGGTTCGCCGAACCGAGCTCGCGCGAAGGACGGTGACGTTTGAACCGCTTCTGCGCTCGTCGAGTTCCTCGCGCCTGCGCGTCGATCTCGCCGCCGAGACGAGCTCCCGGCTCTCGAGCGACCAAACTGGGCCACACACGCTCGCGGCCGCCGTGTGGGAGCGCGATGACCAGGGACGGCCGACCACAAAGCTCGTCGTCGTCTCGAGTGCGCGGTTCCTCGATCAAGTTTTCCCGTACGGCGTGATCCCCGGCAACGTCGACTTTTTCATGAACAGTCTCGCGTGGCTTCGCGACCGGGGTGACACCGCGTCGATCCGCCCAAAATCGCTGATCACGTTCCCGATGCAACTCACCGCGATGCAGACTCTCGTGTACTCGTTGATCGTAGTGATCATCATCCCGGTCCTGATCCTCGCGGCCGGGTTCGTCGTATGGCTGAGGAGACGACACCTGTGAAAAGACCGGTTAAGTTGGGTATCGCCGGCCTTGCGCTCGTCGTACTGGTCGGCACGTATATTGTGGTGCAAAACCTCCCGGGTCCACAAGCGCCCGAGAGTCCCGCGTGGGAGCCGCCCGAGATCGTGAACCTGACCGATTTCGATCAGGATGTTCAGACGATTCGGCTCATCGGCGGTGAGGACACGATTACGATCTCGCGCGATGAAGAGCGCGTGTGGCGCGTTCAGTATCCGCACGATGTCCGCTGGCTGCGGCACCAGGTGAGTCGTCCTGGGAATACGTTCCCGCTGATTAGCGCCGAACGCCGGCTCGAAGATCCCGATGACCTTTCGGTGTACGGACTCACGGAACCAAAACGGATCGTCGAGGCGACGTTCGAAGACGGCACGGTCGCGCGCGTCCTGATCGGCGCCGAGACGCCGTCGAGAACAGGGTATTACGCGATGAGAGAAGGTGACGAAGACGTCTACGTCATCGGCCGGTTCAACGCGACGAGCTTTCTGGCTACGTACAACGATCTTCGGGACCGAAATCTTCCCGACGTCGATACCGAGGACATTCACTACCTCGAGCTCAATCCGCCGCCTCCCGGTGAGAGGATCATCGTGCGCCGCGTAACCGACGATGACGACCGGACGACGCTTTTATTCTCGATGTATCAGATCACGAGCCCGTTCCGCATGGCTCACGCGATCGACGGCGAAAGCTTTCAGGAGCTACTCGACTCGATGCCGGCGATGTTCGCGGAGAGGTTTGTCGACGACCGACCGTCCGATTACGCTCAGTACGGGCTCGGGCCCGCGGCGCCGACCGTTCGCCTCAGGGACTCGGAGACTGATCTGACCGTTGTGTTCGGCAATCGTGCGTCCGACTCCACGTACTACGCGCGGATCGTCGGCCGGCCGGAAGTCTTCACGCTTCGCACCGATCTTTCGTTTTTCGATACCGATCCGTTCACGATCGTCTCGAAGTTCGCTCTGATCCTCTCGATCGACAAGGTCGACCGGTTCGTCGTCGAAACCCCCGACGAGCGATTCGTCGCGCGGGTCGAGCGCACCGACGACCCCGACGCGGACGAGACGTTCTATCTGAACGACCGTGTCATTGAGGACAAGCTTTTCAGGGAGTTCTATCAGAAGTCGATCGGACTGCTCGCGGACGGGCGCAACAGGAATCCTGAGCCAGGAGAGCCGGAAGTCACGGTTACATACCACTTGACGGATTTCGAACAACCGTTCAGACTGGAGCTCGTTCCGCATACACGGGGATTCTATGCTGCGTATCGAGACGGCCGTTCGGACTTTCTGGTCTCGGACGTGCAAGTCGATCGGTTGATCGCCGGCGCTCGATCGCTCTTGGAGTAACCGAAAAAAAATACCGAGGCACGACATGATTCAAGATGCTCTTGTGGTCACGCTCGTAGGAATGACCATGGTTTTCGTGTTCCTCGCGATTCTCGTCCTTGCGTTGCGACTGCTCGCACTCGCAACGCAACACCTCGCGCCCAGTCCTTCGGCGTCGGGGGACCAGGAAATCGCGACAGCGGTCGCTGCGGCCGTACTCCACACACGAAAAAGAGGAAATAACTAGGATGAAAAAGATCCATTTCATGAACACCGCGTTCCGTGACGGCTTTCAGTCGTTCTTCGGCGCACGGGTTTTTACCAAGGATTTCCTGCCGGCCGTTGAAGCCGCGCGGGAAGCGGGCATTCTGCACTTCGAAGCAGGCGGAGGTGCACGATTTCAGTCGTTGTACTTCTACTGCAACGAGGACGCGTTCGAGATGACCGACGCGTTTCGAGCCGCAGCCGGGCCCGACGCGGACCTCCAGACGCTCGCTCGCGGAATCAACGTCGTCGGGCTCGATTCACAACCGCGGGACATCATCAAGCTGCACGCGGAGCTCTTCAAGAAGCACGGCATCTCGACGATCCGTAACTTCGACGCGCTCAACGACGTTGATAACCTCACGTTCAGCGGACAGTGCATCGTCGACGCGGGCCTCCGACACGAGGTGTGCGTCACGATGATGGAACTGCCACCCGGCGTCGAAGGAGCGCACACCGCGCCGTACTACGTCGGCGTGCTCAAAGGCATCCTGAAGGCCGAGATACCGTTTCAGTCGGTGTGTTTCAAAGACGCCTCGGGAACTTCGGTTCCGCGGAAGGTGCACGAGACGATCAAAGAAGCGCGGAAACTGCTCGGCGACGATACGCACATCACGTTCCACACGCACGAAACCGCCGGAACGAGCGTCGCCTCTTATATCGCGGCGATCGAGGCCGGGGCCGATCAGATTGACCTCTCGATGGCTCCGGTTTCCGGTGGTACGGCACAGCCCGACATCATCACGATGTGGCACGCGCTGCGCGGAACCGAGTACGATCTCGACGTCGACATCAAAAAAGTCATGCACGCCGAAGAGGTTTTCTCCGAATGCATGAAGGAGTACTTCTTCCCTCCCGAGGCGATCGCGGTCGAACCGCTGATCCCGTTCAGCCCGATGCCGGGTGGAGCGTTGACGGCGAACACGCAGATGATGCGCGACAACGGTATTCTCGACCGCTACCCCGAGGTCGCGCGCGCGATGGGCGAAGCGGTCGCGCGTGGCGGTTTCGGAACTTCGGTAACACCGGTCTCGCAGTTCTACTTCCAACAGGCGTTCAACAACGTGATGGTCGGACCATGGAAGAAAATCGCCGAAGGCTACGGTAAAATGGTGCTTGGCTACTTTGGTAAAACACCGTACGAACCGGACGAAGAAATCGTGAAGATCGCCGAGGAGCAACTCGGCCTGCCGAGAACGACCGAAAGCCCACTCGAGATTAACGAGCGCGATCCATCCAAGGGAGCCGATGCCGCGAGAAAGGTTCTCGAGACCGAGTCAATCGAGATCACCGACGAGAACATCTTCATTGCCGCGGCGTGCAAGGAAAAGGGCATCTCGTTTCTGAAAGGCGAGGCCCGAACGAACGTCAGGAAGAAGAAACCCGGTGAGTCCGACAAACAGTCTGACGCAGAACCTTCATCGTCTTCGGGATCATCAAGCACCGTGACGGTAACCGTCGGTTCGCACACGTTCGACGTCGAGGTCCACGACGGCCGCGCGATCGTATCGGGAAAAGAGTACCCGTACTCGATCGGCGAAGCGCGCGACACCGAACCCGCGCCGTCGACCGGCAACACGATAACGATCGACGCCCCGATGCCGGGCCTCGTGCTCCGCCTGGCAGTAAAAGCGGGCGACGCGGTCAAGAAAGGCGACGAAATCGTAATCCTCGAGGCGATGAAGATGGAGACACCGGTCACCGCACCCGAAGCCGGTACGGTCGAAAAAATATCGATCTCCACCGGTGATCAAGTAACGGCCGGCCAGACGCTCATGACGATCAAGGGGTGAGCAATGGACATCCGCCAAGCTCTCGTAACCGTTTGGGAAACAACCGGCGTATCGGCGTTCTCGGTCGGTCAGATCACGATGATCCTGATCGGCTGCGTTCTCATATTTCTCGCTATCCGAAAACAGTTTGAACCGCTTCTCCTTCTGCCGATCGGATTTGGCGGAATCCTCGCGAACGTGCCACTCTCCGGAATCACCGAGACGACGCGGCTCGTTCTGAACCCCGAGACGATGGAGATCGTCGAGGAGTTCGGGGGCTTTCTCGGCCAGATTTACGGATTCGGCATCGCGTCGGGATTATTTCCGCTCCTGATCTTCATCGGCGTCGGAGCGCTCACGGATTTTGGTCCACTGATCGCGAATCCACGCACGGCTTTGCTCGGCGCCGCCGCGCAGTTCGGAATCTTCTCGACGCTGATCGGCGCCGTCATGCTCTCGAAGTACGCGGGTTTCAACTTTTCGGTTTCCGACGCGGCGGCGATCGGGATCATCGGCGGCGCCGACGGTCCGACGGCGATATTCCTCGCGAGTCGGCTTTCCCCTCGCTTGCTCGGCCCGATTGCGGTCGCGGCGTACTCGTACATGGCGCTCGTGCCGATAATTCAGCCTCCGGTCATGCGTCTCTTCACGTCAAAAGAAGAGCGTCGGATCAAGATGCAGCAGCTTCGGCCGGTCTCGAAGACCGAGCGGATCCTCTTTCCGCTGGTCGTCGTCGGGATCTGTGTTCTGCTGCTGCCGAGCGCGACGCCGCTGATCGGCGCGCTCATGTTCGGCAATCTTATCAAGGAGTGCGGCGTCACTGATCGGATCGCGAAGGCCGCCCAGAACGAGCTTATCAACCTCGTCACGATCCTGCTCGGCCTCGCCGTCGGCGCGCAGCTACGGGCCGATCAGTTTCTCCAGGTTGAAACACTGGCGATCGTCGTTCTCGGCCTGGTCGCGTTCACGCTTGGAACCGCGTCGGGGCTGCTGCTCGCGAAGTTTATGAACCTCTTCCTCAAACAGAAGTTGAACCCGTTGATCGGCGCCGCGGGCGTCTCGGCGGTACCGATGGCCGCGCGCGTCGCGAACAAGGTCGGCAAGGAAGAGAACCCCGACAACTACCTGCTGATGCACGCGATGGGGCCGAACGTCGCAGGCGTGATCGGATCCGCGGTAGCCGCGGGTATTCTGCTCGCAATAGTGCCGCTCATCGTGTAGTTCGACCCGCGTTCGGAGCTGAAACGACCTGAATTGAAACAAACAACCCCGATCGATCTCACGAGTCGATCGGGGTTTTCTTTTTCTCGATGGCGTCGACGATAAGATCCGCGATCGCCTCCGGCCCCCGATCCTCGGTATCGATCACGAGGTCGACGAACGCGAACGCGTCGTTGTCTATGCCGTACAACCGCATGTAGCGCTCGCGGTCGCGTTTGTCACGCTCTCGCGTCTCGGCGATCACGTCGTCGAGGTTTCCACCTTCGCGCCTCACGATTCTTTCGGCTCGAACTCGTTCGGACGCGGTCAGGTACACTTTGAGGTCCGCGTCGTCGAGAAGCCACACAGCCAGACGTGATCCGAGCACGCAGTCGCCTTCCCGTGCGAGCTCGACCTGTCGGGTGTCGACGTACCGGTCCCAACTCGGATCCGTCTCTGCAAGATGCCTGAGTTCTTCGAAGGCCATTCCTTTCTCTTCGGCAACCGTTCGAAACGTGAAATTGATCAACCTCACGCCGAGCTTCTCGGCGACCATTCGCGATACTGTCGAGTTTCCGCAGCCACTTTTTCCGGATATCGCTATGCGCACATGGTTGCTCACGGGGTATTCCTTCGTTCTCACTCGATATTTCTGGTCTGTTCGCGAATGTTCTCGATCGCTTCCTTCACGTCGACGACGTGACGGTTGATCCCGTAGAGTACACTTTTTGACCCTGTCGTGTTAATCTCACGGTTCAATTCCTGACAGATGAAGTCGAACCGCTTGCCGATCGGTCCGTCTTCGGTCATCGCCGCTTTGAACGCGTCGATATGGCCGCGCAGCCGAACGACCTCCTCGTTGATCGAGTGCTTCACGAGCAGCGACGCGACCTCCGCGAGCATTCGGTCTTCGTCGACCCGGTCGCCGAGAACCTCCGCGAATCGCGCGCGAACCGTTCGTTTGATCCCGTCCTCGATCTGCTCGTGCAGCTGTTCGATCGACAGAACCGCCGATTCGATAATCGCGATCTGAGCGGTGAGGTCGCGGCTGAGCTCCTCCCCCTCCGTGAGGCGGACCGCCTCAAATCGGGCGAACACCTCGTGTAAAAGTTCTTCGGTAACACGCCACGCCGCGTCGACGTTCTTTTTCCGGTCGACCGTGAGAACCCCGTCGAACCGCAAGAGATTCTCAAGCGTGATGTCTCGCCCCAGTCCCGCGATCGACGCGATCTCGCGCAACGCGGCCGCGTACGCCGCCACGCTCTCGCGGTCGACCGAAATCACCGTATCCCCGGCGGTCTCACGTATCCTCACGGTTATATCGAGTTTCCCACGATGCACACGCTCGGAAGCAAACGCTCTGATTCTCGGCTCGAACGCCGAGTACTGCTGCGACGTCAAGACGTTGAGGTCGAGATACCGATTGTTGTACGACTTAAACTCGACAGTTACGTGATACCCGTCTTTTTCACGCTCTCCGGACGCAAACCCGGTCATGCTTTTCACGCCGTGCCCCCGGATTTCCCCGCCTGCTCACCGGTCAGCCGCTCGAGCACGGCGCGGCCGAGACGCCAGTTATCACCCGCACCCATCGTGACAAACACGTCGCCGGGCTCGAGCAGGCCACAGACGAACTCCGCGGCATCGAGCGGTTCCTCGAAGTACTCGAGCCGGGAAACGTTCGGTCGTACGACGTCGGCAAGGTCGACACCCGAGATCGATCCCGTGAACGTCTCGCGCGCCGAAGCGTATATCTTGTGAACGATGACGACGTCGGCCGCCGAAAACGCTTCGGCAAACTGCGCCAATAACCGCGCGGTGCGCGTGAACGTATGCGCCATGAAGTCAACGATGAGCCGTTTCGGCGTGTAAAACTCCTTGATTCCGCCGAGCGTCGCGGCAATCTCGGTCGGGTGGTGCCCGTAGTCGTCGAGAATCGTGATACCGTCGACGCATCCGATCACCTCGGACCGACGACGGGTCCCGGTATACGACTCGAGCCCGGCTCGCACGTCACGCGCGAAACCCGGCGGCGACGACCCCGAAGCGACGACCTCTGTCGCAGCGACGATTTCGGTCACTGCCGCGACCGCGGCCGCGGCGTTGAGCACATTATGCCGCCCCGGGATCCGCAACGTATAGGGATCACGATCGTCGCCGAGAGTAAAACTCCACGCGCCGTCGGCGAGTGACTCGTTCGCGATCCGGTACGGGCCGCTCGCGTCGAAGCCGTACCGGATGATTCGGATGTCCGGGCGAGATGACGCGACACGAGCGAGCACGTCGCGGACACCGGCGTCGTCCTCGCACGCGATGAGCCGGCCGCCGGCCGGGAGCCGCGATGCGTACTCGACGAATGCGTCGCGCACATCGTCGTAGTCGCGGTAGTAATCGAGATGATCGGCCTCGACGTTCGTGATCACGATGATCGACGGATGGAACGAGAGAAAATGCCGGCGGTACTCGCACGTCTCGGCGGCGAAGAACGAATCGCCGCGGATCAGAACCGATCCACCACCGAATACCGGCACGCCCGACCCGACGAGAACGGCGCCGTCGAGACCCGCCGAGTTCACGATCGAACCGAGCATCGCGGTCGTCGTCGTCTTTCCATGCACGCCGGTTACGCCACACGAGAATCGCCCGGCCGAGAATTCGCCGAGCGCCTCGGTATACGAAAGCGTCGGGATTCCGCGACGAACAGCCTCGGTGATCTCGGGATGAGTCGCCGGATCGTACGCCGATGAGAAGACCACGACCGAAGCCGCCGACGGTACGTTTTCCGCGGAAAACCCTTCGGTGTACCGAATACCACGTTTATCGAGTATTGCGTCGGTGTAAAACTTCTCGGCCGTGTCGCTGCCCGTGACACGCGCACCGCGCGCGTGCAGCAGCTCAGCGAACGCCGCCAATCCCGTACCTTTTATCCCGACGAGGTGCACGCGAACGTCGCGAAGATCGACCGGCAGAATTTTTTCACTCATCGCGACATCGTATTCGAAGAATCACGGTTTTTCAACGTGCACTCGGGACACCGGCGACTCAGGTCTTGAGCGCTGCGTAACTCTCGGCGAGCAGCTCGGCGGTCAACAAGCGGTCTGCGTCCATCAAGAGCACGATCCGATCCGGCATCCGCGCGAGTCCCGCCAAAATCGTCGAATCGGCCAAGTCACCGAACCGTGGGGCCGGTTCGATCGCGTCGTTCCCGATGTCAAGGACGCCGACAACCGAATCGGCAAGCGCCGTGAGCGAAATCTGCTCGCCCCCGCACCGCGTGTTGATCACGATCAAACGAGTCTCGTCGGTGTGTTCGACCGCCTCGAGCCCCAAGCGAGAGCGAAGATCCATGACGGGCAACACGCGACCGCGCAGGTTAATGACGCCGAGCAGGAAATCCGGGGTACGGGGAACGCGCGCGATCGTCGTGAACTCGAGAACCTCCTCGACGCGCACGACCTCAACCGCGTACGCCTCGTCGCCGAGTAGAAAAACAAGGTACTTCGTCGCGTCGGCGTCTTCGGAATCGTTACTCACCGCCGACATACCGACGCTCTCGGCTCGTTCGCTCACCGTATTCCTTCCTTTTATTCAGGACGATTTTCTGTTCTGCAGTATACCGGATTTCTCACCATACGTCACGATGTCGGCACTGCTGAGCTGCGTGCTCCGTGCAAATTCCCTTGTTCCGGAAAAAAGTGTAGATTACCCGAATCAGTGTTCATTAAGATAATCGAGGAGGAAAGCCATGGAGTGGAAAGCAAGCCACATACTCGTCAAGGATCGTGCGCTAGCCGAGCGACTTCTGCGGGAGTTGAAGCAGGGAGCGTCGTTCGAGGGGCTCGCGCGTCAGCACTCGACGTGTCCGAGCAAGTCGTCGGGCGGGGACCTGGGATGGTTCGGCACCGGCAAAATGGTTCCCGCGTTTGAGTCGGCCGTGAAGAAAATCGGCGTCGGCTCGATGAGCGACGTCGTCTCGACGCAGTTCGGTTACCATATCGTCAAAAAAACCGGCCAACGATAAGCACGTGACCGGATCGGCTTCTGCCTTAATGGGCGTACCGGTGTGGCGGTCTACCACCAGCCGGTCGCCGTCGCGACCGCACCAACCGCGAGCAGACACGCGGTTTCGGTGCGGATCGTTCGCTCGCCCATTCGGACCCGAGTGCACCGAGTCCGCGCGATGAGGTTTTCCTCCTTTTCCGAAAATCCCCGCTCGGGACCAAGGACGACAGCGACTTCCGAAGAGCCGCGTAACTCCGCGAGAACGTCGCGAGGACGAGCCGGACCGTCCGGCGAAAACACAACGACCGAATCACCGGAAACCGCGGCGATCGCGCGTTCGAGCGACCACAGCCGAGAGACCGACGGAAAAACGGTGGTACCGGCCTGTTCCGCTCCCAATAGGAGCGCTTCATCGAGTGACCCGTCGGACCAAATCGAGCTTTCGAGATAAGATTTCTCGGAGAGCTCTCCGCGAAAAACAAGAATTCTCGATACCCCGAGAGTCGCAAGATCCTTCACGAGACGTCGCAGGACGATTGGCCGGGGGTGCCCGACGACCACCGTGAGAGGGAGCAGCGGCTGCGCGGGCGAGTCATCGCCGTCCCAATCGAGCACGATCCGTTCGGGCTCGACCGTCGTTACTCGCGCGCTCGTCACCGCGCCGCCGACGATTCCGACCGCGACGCGGTCTCCCGGAACGATGCGCAAGACCGACACGAGGTGTTGGAAACGGCGATCGTCGCGAAGCAGCGTCCGCCGCTCCTCGTCGGACCGGAAAAGAACGAGATTCACAGAACTCCGGTGAAGACAAAATCCGATCGCACGGGCGCCTCCGCGGTTTTCCCGCTCTCCGAGACAAATCGTGCGACACCGTTCGTGAACGTAGCCGACGCCACGCGATCAAATCCGGCGGGTGTCCGGACCACCCCTTGAACGTACGGGACGACCGTGGACTTCTTCTTGTGGAGCGATACCGTCGTCGGTACACCGTTCTCGTTGAGCGCGTTTTTTTTGCTCGACGGTCCCAAACCTTCTGTGAAAAACGCGCAGACATCCTCGATGCCGATACAGCACGTACGAGCATTCCACGGCGTCTGATATCGCCCATGGTTCTCCATCCAGATCACCGTCAGAGGCAGAAGCGCGGGGTTCCGAAGTCCAAACCAGAGAAACCCTTCGTCCAGGAAAACCGCTGCGCTCCACGAAGGCTGGTTCTTTCGCGCCTTTGCCGCGACAGCGATGATATCGACAAATCCCCTGCGGTTTGGGAACACCGTGCAGTCGGTTGACGGCTCGGACTTCCAGTTTGTCGGGACTTTTTTCAACGACGAGAACTTCACACCCGCCGGGAGCGCGTGGTACTCGCCGCTCTCGTACGGTGGCCCGACACCGGGATCGGTCATCCCAAACGCAATAGGTCCGGTCGAGACTGCGAGCGCTCCGGAGTTTTCGCCGGCGCGAAGCGTCGCGTGATGCCCGAGTGTCATCTGTCCGCCCATGCCGGAGATCTCGTGCCGCGAGTACACGACGTTCTCGCCTTCGACGATCTCGAGTGTCTTGGTCACCGTGCCGGGCCGGGCTCTGTTCGCGATCTTCATCGTGAGCCGCGAAATGCCTCCCTCGCGAGTGATATCGACACCATCCCACTCGCGCCCCGCAGGCTCGCCGTGCACCGCGTACGTTTCGCCACGAACGGTTCCGGCCTTGCCAAACGGCATACAGAAGAAATCACCACGGAGAGGGACAAGAACCGGCTCATCGATTCGGAGCGCTTCATCCTGCCACGGGCTTATGTAGTACGGGTCGATCGGCGCCTTCGACGCGCGGTCGAACGTGACCGGTGCCATCATCCCACCCCGACGAGTCACTGCCACGGAGACGTCGGAGTTCTCTAGGACAAAAGACTCTTGTGACCGTATCATCCTTACGTTCGGTGTCATCGTGTTCTCCTGAGGCTTTTCCCAATGATACCGTTTTTCGTGCTTGGATTGCCAGTGCAAACGGAGCGCGTATTGAGAGAAGATCCAGCGCCCGGTATAATCCCGTCGGGAGTCAACAATGAAACGAAGTGAAATCAACGAATGGTTGACACACGCGGTCGCATTCTTGGCGGAGATGAAGTTCAAACTGCCGCCGTGGGCGTACTGGAGCCCGGAACGGTGGAGTTCGGCGGACGAAGACCTGAGCGAGATCACCGAGAACATGCTCGGGTGGGACGTCACGGATTTCGGAAGTGGACGGTTCTTCGATCGCGGACTGTTACTGTTCACGATACGGAACGGCAACGTGAGCGCGGGAGGCAAAACGTACGCCGAGAAAATCATGCTCGTTCGCGAAGGGCAGGAGACGCCGTATCACTTTCACTGGAAGAAGACTGAGGACATTATCAACCGCGGCGGCGGGAATCTCGTGCTCGAGTTGAGGCACTCGCGCGACGACGGTGAGTTTTCCGACGAACCCGTGGACGTCGTAATCGACGGGATAACACGGCGCGTCGAGAGCGGTGGTCAGGTCGTGTTGACGCCCGGCGAGAGCATCACTTTGTACCCGGGCTTGTACCATCGCTTCTTCGCCGAAGGCGCGCCGGTTTTGACCGGCGAGGTCAGCACGGTCAACGATGATCGTACGGATAATCGGTTTTTCGAGCAGGCGGGGCGTTATCCGTCCGTCGACGAGGACGAGAGTCCGGTGCACCTCCTGGTTTCCGACTATGCCCAATACGTTTAGGCAGAAAATTTCGCGCCGGAGAGATCGATGAGAATTCACGCGGTCGGATGCTCGCTGATCGATTATCTGTACACGGATGTCTCGTTCGTCTCACCCGAGATCGCGCGGTTGCTCTCGCGGAGCGCCGGCGACGGTGGGCTCGTCCCGGGGTTACTCGTGTTCGCCTCGGAGTTTGAGCGTTTCACAGGCCGCAAGACCGACGAACTCCTGCGCGAAATCCTTGGCGAACCGGACGCCGTTAACCTCGGTGGCCCCGCGATCGTCGCGCTGATTCACGCGGCACAGCTCACCGCAGGATCCGGAGTGACGGCGCGCTTCTTCGGCGAAATCGGTGAGGATGCCACCGGCGATACGGTACTCGATATCGTCGGAAGAACACCGGTCGCCGTCGACGATTACCGTCGCACAACCGGCGTCTCGCCGTACACGTACGTGCTGTCCGATCCGCGTTACGACCGAGGCCGTGGCGAGCGGATGTTCATCAACAACATCGGCGCCGCGTGGAACACGACATACGACTCGATCCCGGACGCCTTTTACGACGCTGAGATCGTCGTGTTCGGCGGGACGGCGTTGGTCCCGCGAATCCACGAAGACCTCGGCCTTATGTTGAGGCGTGCGCGCGACAACGGCGCGATCACCGTCGTGACTACCGTGTACGATTTTCTGAATCAAAACGCGCACCCCGAGAAGCCGTGGCCGCTTGGCGATGACTCGGCGTATTCCTTGATCGATGTGCTCATAGCTGATCGGGAGGAGGCGGTGCGAATTTCCGGGACGAACTCCGCACCGGATGCGGTCGAGTTCTTCATCGACAACGGCGTCGGGGCCGTGATCGTGACGCAAGGCGCGGATCCGTCGCTCGCCGCCGCGGCCCGCCGGCCGTTCGCTCGCCTCAAACCGACGTGGTACCCGGTTTCAGAGCGCGTGTGCGAAGATCTCGCGAAGGGGGTGTGTCGCGGTGGCGACACGACCGGGTGTGGCGACAACTTCGCGGGCGGCGTTATCGGTTCGCTCGCGGAACAGGCGGTCCACGGCAAGACACCTGATCTCGCGGAAGCGGTCGCTTGGGGCACGGTCTCAGGCGGATACGCGTGCTACTACGCGGGGGGAACGCTGCTCGAGTCGCGCCCGGGAGAAAAAATGGAGGCGGTCATGCGCCTGTTCCAGGACTACGCCTTGCAGGCATCGGGGGACAGAACGTGAAGCTCGTGATTTTTGGCGGCGGCAACATCGGCCGATCGTTCATCGGCCAGTTGTTCGCAAACGCGGGATTCGAGGTTGTGTTCATCGACGTCGATCGAACTGTCGTCGAGGCTCTGAACGAACGGCGTTCGTACGACGTGATCGTGAAAGAGACCGGCGAGCCGGACCGGTCGATCCGCGTCAAAAACGTGCGCGCGGTCCACGCACACGATGAGGACGCCGTCGCACGTGAACTCGCGTCGACGACGATCGCGGCGACGGCGGTCGGGAAATCGGCGCTTTCGCACGTCGCGCGGACGATCGCTCGTAGCATCGCTCACCGTGAATCGCCGCTCGATCTCATTCTGGCGGAGAACGATCGCAACGCGAGATCGACGGTCGTTGACGCAGTGAGACAAACGGCGGGAAGCCACGCGCTCGCGCTCCTAGGTATCGTGGAAACGAGTATCGGGAAGATGGTTCCGATCATGCCTGCGGACGTCAGAAACGCTGACCCGCTGCTCGTTTTCGCCGAGGCATACAACAGACTCATCGTCGATCGGTCGGGTTTCATTAACGGCGTGCCGGACGTCAGCGGAATCGATGCGGTCAATAACATCCGCGCGTACGTCGACCGGAAGCTCTACGTGCACAACCTCGGCCACGCGGCAGCCGCGTATCTCGGGAACCGGATTGCGCCCGAGACACGCGCACTCGCCGATGTCCTTCGGCTCGATGAGGTGCAATCTACGACGGCACGCGCGATGTCCGAGGCGGCCGACGCGATCTGCTCGGAGTACCCGGCCGATCTGTCGCGCGAAGCGCTCACCGATCATATTGAGGATCTGTTACGACGATTCGCGAACGCCGCACTCGGTGACACGGTGTACCGCGTCGGCCGGGACGTACCCCGCAAGATAGCGAAGTCGGACCGCATAACCGGCGCCGCTCTCCTGTGCGCGCGTCACGGCAAGCCGTTTGAGGCGATCACCGGTGTTTTTCACGCGGCGCTTGCCTTCGGCGCGTGCGACGACGACGGCAACGCGTACGCCGGCGACGAGCAGTTTCGGTCGGTCGCGGTGCCGAGAGGAGCGGAGTACGTCGTGCGAGAGGTCATCGGGCTGTCCGCGAGCGACCACATAGAAAGCACCGTCGCGAAACGTTTTCTTGGGTACGCCCGACCGTAGGGTGAGTTAGATCAAATCAATTGAAGGGTATTGATTTTTCGATCGATTCCGTTTATAGTGATCGCCTACGTCACATTCACAGAAGCACGTAAATCTCAGAGATGGAGGACAGATGAGTCACGACATACTCTCAAAGTTAAAACTGCACGGAGACCTCGCGGACCTGCTCGCAAACGTCGAAATGATCGTGCCCGAGAGCCGGGAACACCTGCTAGAAATAACGTTCATGGGCAACGAAAACGATCATGTCGAGGTCGCGTACGAGGTCGCCGGCAAAGGTTTTTTTGTCGAAGTCAACGTAGCGCGGTGCAAGAACGGAGCGGCGGTAAACTACACCGAAGAGTACATGAGGCGCCGCGACCCCGAAGCGATGGTGATCGCCGACGACGGACCGACCGACAAAACGCGGTATCTCGACCGGTACGGCAAAGAGTTCACCGATACGCGTGCGGAGACGTTCGCGTGGCTCAAGGACCAGAAAAAACTCATCGTGTTGCCTTTCATGTCCGGCGACAAGGAAAAAGGCTATCCGACCGTTCTCGTCGCGCCGGCGAACGCCGGTTTTTTCGTGACGGGTCTCGCCGATCTCCAGGGGTTTATCCCGGCCGGCGAACTCGCGGCGGGATTTGAGCCGGTCGCGGCGATATACCTCGCTCCGCCGTTCCGACATACGCACTTCAACGGCAAACAGGTCGTCGTGCACAACCGCCTCGAAAACATGCACGAGCTGTTCTCGTATAACCTCTACCCGGGTCCAAGCGCGAAAAAAGGCGTGTACGGTATTTTACTCTCGATCGGCGAGAAAGAAGGCTGGACGACGCTTCACTCGTCGGCGGTTCGGCTCATCACGCCGTACGACAACCACTACGTCATCATGCACGAAGGTGCGTCGGGTGGCGGCAAGAGCGAAATGACCCAACCGATCCACCGCGAGCCCGACGGACGCGTCGTGATGGCGACCAACACGATCACCGACGAAAAAATCATGATCGAGCTTCCGGATACATGTATCCTTCAACCGGTGACCGACGACATGGCTCTCGCGCACCCGAAACTCCAGAATACCAGCGGAAAACTCGTGATCGAGGACGCCGAGGCAGGATGGTTCCTGCGCGTCGATCACCTCAAGACGTACGGCACCGAGCCGTTTCTTGAGAAGCTCACGATTAACCCTCCCGAACCGCTCATTTTCCTGAACATCGACGGGAAGGTCGACTCGACGCTCTTGATCTGGGAACACACGATGGACGCGCCCGGGAAACCGTGCCCGAACCCACGCGTGATTATGCCGCGCCACTTCATCGAAGATACGGTCAATGAACCGGTCGAGGTCGACGTTCGCAGCTTCGGCGTCCGAACGCCGCCGAGCACGGCCAAAAAGCCGAACTACGGCGTTATCGGCATGATTCACATTCTGCCTCCGGCCTTGGGCTGGCTCTGGAGACTCGTCGCACCGCGCGGTCACTCGAACCCGAGCATCGTTACGACCGAGGGGCTCTCGAGCGAAGGCGTCGGGTCGTACTGGCCGTTTGCAACCGGAAAGATGGTGACGCAGGCGAACCTGCTGCTCGAGTTGATCCAGAATACTCCTCGTACCCGCTACGTCCTGATGCCGAATCAGTACATCGGCGCGTACCACGTCGGCTTCAAGCCCGAGTGGATCGTACGCGAGTACATCGCGCGCAGGGGAAGCGTCCAGTTCCGCCCGGACCAGGTATCGGCCTCACGCTGCCCGATTCTCGGGCTCTCGCCGAACTCGCTCCGGGTCAGCGGTCAAGAGATTCCGAAAGGATTACTGCACGTCGAGGATCAAGTCGAGGTCGGCCCGGAAGGGTACGACGCGGGCGCAAAAATCCTCGTCGACTTCTTCCAACAGGAACTCAAACAGTTCTACACGCCGGAGTTGATGCCCCTCGGCAAAAAGATCATCGATATCTGTATGAGCAACGGAACGGTCGAGGACTATCAGGCGGTTCTCGACTTATAGACTCACCAAAGCGATACCTTTGTATCAACGGCGCCCCTCTCGGGGCGCCTTTTTTGCGCCGTGTCATTGTCTGTTATGTCTTTGTCTGCCGCACACATCGCCGCAACCGCGTCGGCTACGGTCGGAAACGGTGGGCAAGTGCGGGCCAAGATTGACACCCGACCGTGCCCGGCGATACAGTGGTTCTTACGCGATGCGTGTCAACGTTTTTGAGATTAACCACGGTGATTGCCCGTATCTTCCCGACCGAGCGTGGGTAACCGATACCTTTCAGGTCCCGCGTATAGACGGGCGGTTATACGAGAATCTTCTGAGCCACGGCTGGAGAAGGAGCGGAAACACGTTCTACCGGAACGTTTGCCCGGGCTGCACCGCGTGTCTCCCGATCAGAATCCCAACGCACCGGTTCGTAGCGAGCAAGTCGCAACGCAGAGTCATCCGGCGCAACACCGACGTCGCGTGCACGCGACGCCGCACCGAGTTCACCGATGAGGCGTATGACCTTTACCGCGCATACTGCGACGCGCGCCACGGTCCCCACGATATCATCGGCCCCAAGCAGTTTGCGACGTTTCTCGTCGAATCGCCCGTTCGCGCGGAGATGATGGAGTACCGGGTCGCAGGGCGGCTGGTTGGAGTCGGTTGGATCGATCTTCTCGCCGACGGGATCTCGAGTGTATACTTTGTGTTTGATCCGGCCGAAAGCGGGCGCAGCCTCGGGACGTTTTCCGCGCTCACCGAGATCTCGCTCGCGCGCGATCTCGGCTTGCAGTGGGTCTATCTCGGTTTTTTCGTCGACGGCAGCAGAAAAATGGAGTATAAGGCTCGATTCCGCCCGCATCAGCTGCTCGTGAGCGACCGGTGGATCGAGCGGACCGAGTAACGAGTTACGCCGTGCCGAGCGCCGAATCGATGTCGGCGATAATGTCGTCGATGTGTTCGATGCCGATCGAGAGCCGCACCATCTCCGGAGGCAGCCCCGCGGCGCGCTGCTGATCCTCGTCGAGCTGGGAATGCGTCGTCGTCGCCGGATGGATCGCGAGGCTTTTTGCGTCGCCGACGTTCGCGACGTGCGAGAAGAGCTCGAGCGAGTCGATAAATCGACGACCCGCGTCGCGTCCGCCCTTGATACCGAACACGACCATTCCTCCGAATCCGTTCTTCAGGTACTTCACCGCGTTTGCGTGCGTCGGGTGATCCGGCAGCCCCGGGTAGTTTGTCCACTCGACTTTGGGGTGGCGGCTCAGGTGTTCAGCGACGGCCTGCGCGTTTTGACTGTGGCGTTCCATCCTCAACGAGAGAGTTTCGAGCCCCTGCAGGAAGATCCACGCGTTATCGGGAGCGATCGCCGCGCCGAGATTCCGCAACGGGACCAGCCGCATTCGGAGAATGTACGCGAGCGGCGAGAGGTCGCCGAGATCGTGAGCGTACCGCAACCCGTGGTAGCTTCCGTCGGGCTCGTTCATCGTCGTGAACTTCGGGTCGGTCCAGTCGAACTTCCCGGAGTCGACGACGACGCCGCCGATCCCGGTTCCGTGCCCGCCCATCCACTTCGTCAGCGAGTCGACGACGATATCTGCTCCGAACTCGATCGTTCGGGCGAGGTACGGCGTCGTAAACGTCGCGTCGACGATCAGCGGCACACGATGCGCGTGCGCGACGTCCGCGATCGCCCTGAAGTCCGGCACGCTCAACGCCGGGTTTCCGATCGACTCGACAAAAACCGCGCGTGTTTTTGGGTTTATCGCGGCTTCGATCGCCGGGAGATCGAGCGGATCGACGAACCGCACGGTGATCCCGTACTTCGGCAGGATGTCGTTGAACATCGTGAATGTCCCACCGTACAGGTGCGCGCTCGAGACGATCTCGTCGCCGGCAACGGCGATGTTGATGATCGAGTAGAACACCGCCGCCGTACCGGACGCGAGCGCGAGCGCCGCGACGCCACCCTCGAGCGCGGCCACCCTCTCTTCGAGCACGTTCTGTGTCGGGTTTTGCAGCCGGGTGTAGATGTATCCGAGCTCCTTCAGCGCAAACAAGTTTGCCGCGTGGTCGGTGTTCTTGAAGTTGTACGCGGTCGTGCGGTGTACCGCCGGCGCCCGACTCGGGCTCCCGTCGTCGCTCAACCCGGCGTGCAAAGCCAGCGTCTCGAATTTATGCATACTCATGATTCCTCCGTGAAGTTATTTTGTTTCTGCTGTTGATTCTTCGAATAGCCACGTGCTCAAGTACCGCTCCCCGGTGTCGCACACGATCGTCACGATCGTCTTTCCTTCGTTCTCGCTCTTCTTCGCCTCGTGAATCGCGGCCCAGACGTTCGCTCCCGCCGAAACACCGCACAGAATCCCTTCTTCGCGCGCAAGCGCGCGACTCATCGTCGTAGCGTCGTCGGCCGAGACCAGAACGATATCGTCGATAAGCGATCGATCGAGGACCGCCGGAATAAACCCGGCACCGATGCCCTGAATCCGGTGCGGCCCGGGCTTTCCACCCGAAAGAACCGGGGACGCGTCGGGCTCGACCGCGACCGCGCGCACCGAAGGTTTCAGTTCCTTTAGCCGCTCGGCGACCCCGGTAATTGTTCCGCCGGTTCCGACCGCCGCGACAAAAACATCGACGGTGCCGTCGGTATCACGCCAGATTTCCTCGGCCGTCGTCTCGCGGTGTACGCGCGGATTTGCCGCATTCTCGAACTGCCGCGCCATGTACGCTCCGGGAGTCTTCCTGACGATTTCTTCCGCCGCGGAAACCGCACCGGTCATACCTTCGTGCCCGGGCGTTAAAACCAGCTCCGCGCCGAGCGCCGAGAGCAGCCGCCTCCGTTCAAGACTCATCGTGTCCGGCATCGTCAGGATCACGCGGTACCCTTTGACCGCACCCACGTACGCGAGCGCTATCCCGGTGTTGCCGCTCGTCGCCTCGACGATCACCGCCCCCGGTTTGATTCGACCTTCGCGCTCCGCGGTCTCGATCATCGCGAGTCCGATTCGGTCCTTTACGCTCGAAAGGGGGTTATGCGACTCGAGCTTCACGAGAACCGTCGCCGCGCACCCGGCGGCGACACGGTTCAGTCTGAGTAACGGGGTGTTCCCAATAAGATCGATAATCGTGTCGTGAACGCGCATCTCTCTCCCTCGTACGCACGCGATCGGAGCCGTCGCGTAGCTTTGTTACTTAAATACATCTAGTTACTTGAGTTTATGATACGACAAAATTCACGTGCACGTCAAGATAACTGCAACGAAGCCTGGTGAAAAAGGTCTAAATCGCGGCAGAACATCTGTTTCCCGGCCGTTTCACCAGGCTTCGTTGCAGTTAGATCGCCTGGTTCAGCTACCTTTCGGCTTTTTTTTCGTCCGAGACGTCCCGGACGCGGAGGTTGGGCCGGGCTTCTGCTTTGTCGCGCGTTTCGGTGCCTTTTTTGGTGTGTCTTTCGCCGCACTTTTGGACGCGGTGTTGGATGTCGTCTTTGTCGTCGCGGCCTTTGGCTTTGTCTTGTTTGGCGAGGACGCCGCGGCGGCGCCGCCGGTTGGGGCGAAATTCCCCAAACGCGTCTCTTTCGTCGACAACCGCACGCCGGCCGCTTTGACATTCTTCACGAGGTACTCATCGACCACGAAACGCTCTTCGAGCACGCGCAGCAACGGCTTCGGTTTGTACTTCACGACCGCGTCGACGTTCTCGCGCGTCGTGACCTTCAAAACGGAACATTTGTCGGGCACGATCGTGTACGCTTTGCCGAGGATGTACTGTTCGATCCGACACCGTTTCAGATACGGGAGCTTTTTCTCATTCAGGTACAGAACCGAGAACACTTTCTGCGACAGCGAGTCCTTGTCCGCGTGGCCACACGACAGCATTCCCGTATCGACAAAGAGCTTCTCGGGAGCATTGATCACCGAGTACACGCCGGACTTGCGCATCACGAGAATCCGGTCGTACGGCGAGACGGCGAACAACGCCTGTCCACTCGAAACACCGTACCCGAGGTACCCGGTATTCCCGTCGTACCGCAGAGTGAGATTGCGCTCGGCGACTTCCTTGACGTCGACACGGTCGAACGAGATGATCTCGGTCCGCCGCGAGTACGAACTCGCGTTCGACTCGATGATCCCTTCGAGAAAATCGACCGCGTACGTCTCGATGTTCGCGAGATACTCGCGGATCTGCTTCAGTCGCGCGCGAATCTCCTCCATCTCTTTTTTCGCCTTGTTGATATCGTACAGCGAAATCCGCCTGATCGGGATCTTCAGCAGCCGCTCGACGTCCTCGTCGGTGACCTTTCTGCGGATCTGATCCGCGAACGGCACAAACCCGTCGATCACCGCGGTTGTGACCGCGTCCTGCGTCTCTTGTTGCTCGATGTCCTTGTAAATCCGCTCTTCGACGAAGATCCGCTCGAGCGTACGCGCGTGAAGCCGATCGTTGAGCTCTCCCCTCTCGAACTCCAACTCGGCCGTGAGGATCTGCACGAGCCGGATCGCGTGATGGCGGATGACTTCCGAGACCGTCAGAGCGACCGGCGTGCGATCCTTGATAACGAGCAGATTCACCGCGACCGACTGCTCGCAGTCGGTGTACGCGTACAACGCGTCGACGACCTCGTTCGAGTACGTGCCGCGCGCGAGTTTGATCTCGATCTCGACCTCGTCGGTCGTGAAGTCATTGATGCCCGCGATTTTGATGCGATTCTTCCGCGCCGCGTTCTCGATCGACGTGATCAGCGACTCTGTCGTCGATCCAAACGGGAGTTCGCGAACGACGATCCGTTTTGGATCGGACGTATCGAGCTTCGCGCGGACAAGGACTTTTCCGAGTCCGTCCTGATAGTCGGAGACGTCGACGAATCCGCCGGTCTGGAAGTCCGGGAACAATTGAAACGGTTCGCCCTTGATCGCCGACGCGACGGCCGAGAGCACCTCGACGAAGTTGTGCGGGAGGATCTTCGTCGACATTCCGACCGCGATGCCTTCGGCTCCGTGAACAAGAACCACGGGGATCTTTGCGGGGAATACAACCGGTTCTTTGTTCCGGCCGTCGTACGAGTCCTCGTACTCGGTGAGCTGCGGATTGTACAGCAGATCCTTCGCGAGCTTCGTGATTCGGCACTCGATGTACCGTGCGGCCGACGCCTCGTCGCCGGTATGGATGTTCCCGAAGTTGCCCTGTTTATCGATGAAGAGGTCTTTGTTCGCTATCACGACGAGAGCGGAGTAGATCGACGCATCGCCGTGTGGATGGTACTTCATGCAGTGCCCGACGACGTTCGCGACCTTGTGGAACTTTCCGTCGTCGAGTTCAAACAGCGAATGAAGAATACGCCGCTGGACCGGCTTCAACCCGTCGTCGAGGTGAGGGATCGCGCGGTCCTTGATCACGTACGACGCGTACTCCAGAAAGTTCTGGTTGAAGAGAGTGTTCACATACGCCATCAGATCAGATTCTCCATTATGAACGTCCGTCGCTCGGGAGTGTTCTTGCCCATGTAGAATCCAAGCGTTTCCTGGATCGCCTTGATCGACTTGACGTTTACCGGCACCAGCCGAATGTCCTCGCCGATGAACTGCCCGAACTCCTTCGGAGATATTTCACCGAGCCCTTTGAACCGCGTCACCTCCGCGCCGGCGGTTATCCGAACCGACTCGTCGCGTTCTTTCACGTTGTAGCAGTAGTGGGTCGCCTTTTTGTTCCGCACGCGAAACAGCGGAGTTTCAAGAATGTATACGCGCCCCGCGACGACGAGTTCCTCGAAGAAGTTCAGAAAAAACGTCAGCAGAAGATTCCGGATGTGAAACCCGTCGTAGTCGGCGTCGGTCGCGATCACGATCCTGTCGTACCGCAACCCTTCGACGTCGTTCTCGATGCCGAGCGCCATCATCATGTTGAACAGCTCTTCGTTCTTGTAAATCTCCGCGCGCTTGCGCGCGTACATGTTCTGAGGCTTTCCGCGCAGCGAAAAAATCGCCTGAAGATAGACGTCGCGCGACGACACCATCGAGCCCGACGCGGACTGGCCTTCGGTGATGAAGATCGTCGAGTTTTCGCCCTTTTTCCCATCTTCGCAGTGGTACTTGCAGTCCTTGAGGTTCGGGATCTTGAGAGCGATTTTTTTCGCGGCTTCCTTGGCTTCCTTGCGAACGGCGTTCAGTTCCTTCCGGAGGTTCTCGTTATGCAGAATCTTCTGCTCGATCTTCTTGGCCGACGTCGCGTTCTTGTGCAGGAAATCAACGACTCCGGACTTCACCTCGGTGACGATCCACGCACGTATCTCGGTGTTGCCGAGCTTGTTCTTGGTCTGGCTCTCGAACACAGGGTTCTTGAGTTTCACCGCGATCGCGCCGGCGATTCCTTCCCTGACGTCGAGCCCGGAGTAGTTCTTGCGGAAAAACTCGTTCACGCCTTTGAGAAATCCTTCTCGAAACGCGCTCAGATGGGTTCCGCCGTCGCTCGTGTACTGCCCGTTCACGAACGAAAAGTACGTCTCACCGTAGTTCTGCGTGTGCGAAAATGAAAACTCGATCTTCTCGCCGCGATAATGCCCGATCCCGTACATCGTGTCGTCGCCGACCTCGGCGTACAAGAGATCCTGCAGACCGTTGGAGCTCTTGTACTTCACGCCGTCGAGCGTGAGCACGAGCCCGGTGTTCAGGTACGCGTAGTTCCAGAGGCGCGCGTCGATGAACTCGCGGTTAAACGTGTACTCGCCGAAAATCTCGGGATCCGGGATAAACTCGATGAACGTTCCGTTCTTCTCGGTTGTTTTCCCTTCTTTTTTGTGGAGCAGGTTCCCCTGCGAGAACACCGCCTCAAAGCTCTTCTTGTCACGATACGCGACGACGCGGAAGTGCGACGACAGTGCGTTCACGGCTTTTGTTCCGACACCGTTCAACCCGACCGAGAACTGGAACACGTCGTCGTTGTACTTCGCGCCGGTGTTGATCACCGAGACGCACTCGATCACCTTCCCGAGTGGAATCCCACGACCGTAATCCCTGACGGTGACGGTGTCCTCGGCGACCGTGATCTCGATCTTGTCGCCGTACCCCATGATGTACTCGTCGATGCTGTTATCGATGACTTCTTTCAGAAGGATGTAAATTCCGTCGTCGAGGTTGCTCCCGTCGCCGAGCCGGCCGATGTACATGCCGGTTCGCAACCGAATATGCTCGAGCGACGAAAGCGTCTTAATTTTGCTCTCGTCGTACACAGCGGAAGTCTTTGCCATGATACCCCACCCAGTTTAATACGCCCGTAGTGTACCACAAATCCGGCGCACGGCGCAATTCTTCGGGACTGTTACGAACCTTGTAAAAAAAAGAGGTCAATTTCCGAG
>REEC01000077.1 GCA_007695285.1 Spirochaetaceae bacterium
CATGAATTTGCCGGAAAAGGGCTTCTCCGGCGTCTTGCCCCGCTCAGCGCACCAGGCCAGATAGAAGTCGACCGACTCGGCCATAGCCTTCTCCAGTTCCTCGACGGACCTTCCCTGGAAGGTAATAATATCGCGCAAGCCGATGACTTCCCCATGAAAGATCCGAGCCCGTTCGTCGAACTCAACGATCCCGGTATAACCTTTGTATGTCATGGCGTTACCCCTGCATTGATCAAGAACTTGCGAACCGACTTGACGGCGCCCTTATCGGTTTCTTTTCGTGGATGTGGTCGGTGAACGATAAGATCAACTCCGTTTAATGAGAAACCAACTCGAGAGCCTGCCCCTTCCTTCTTGAGCGCTCCTAACGACAGCAGCAGCGACTCGATATCTACCCAAGGGATGCCCGCTTTGACCGGGTCGGTGAACACGGTTTCAAGTGTCTTTCGCTGCTTGCTGTTCACTGCGATATGATACCATTTAATAGTATCGATATCAAGCGGTTCTGTAGATAGACAAGGAGAGGTTAACCGTTGGGAACTCTCTTTTACCTTGCGCCTCGTCTGTCCGGCGCGAGTGGCTTACCGCTCCTGTCAACAGCGGTCAAGACCGGTACTCGAGGGTGTGGTCACCCATAACCCAAGAACACCTGAGATAGTGCCAGAAAACTTAAATTTCGGCACAAACTTGTGCGCAACATGGACGCTTCCTGCGGCGCAAAATGTTTGATCGGGGATATTTCCGTATTGACTCGGACGAACGCCGCCCGCCACGTCATCAACACGTGGTCCGGTTGTCCGGTGCGTCCAGGAACTTCGTGTACTCGCATCGGAAAACATCAGCCAGCTTTCGCGCCATGTCCAGACCGATCGTCCGGCGGTCTCTCTCCATAGCAACGATATTTGGGTACTTTGTCCCGACCAGACGCGCCAACTCCACAACGGTCAAGGCGGCCCGCTCGCGGTACGCCCGAAGCAACTTCCCGGGTGTCTTTCCGGTACGGATCTCTGCCGCAAGGGGCGAAGTGTCCCACCGGATTGTGTTCTCGTCCGCGGACGGTGCGACGACCGCACCCGGGTAACGAGCCTTCACCGCATCAATGACAAGATCCGATCCGGGTCCGGTTACGTTTACTTCTATATGGTGCGTCTTCTCTTGAACCAGCATAGTACACCTCGATAATCACGCCGGTTCGAGCGTAACGGTCCACTCCTGCGCAACTCTCCGGAAAGCTCGTCAAACAGAATCTGTACGGTCTCCGGTGCCCACGATAGCCTTTTATACGCCTTCTTTGTGACCCGCACCTCGTACATGTCATAATGTATCATAACCGATACAAACCGTCAATTTCCCAGAAAAGGGCTTCTCCGGAGTTTTACCCCGCTCAGCGCACCAGGCGAGGGAGAAATCGACTGACTCGGCCATGGCCTTTTCCAGTTCCTCGACGGACGTTCCCTGAAACGAAATAACATCACGCAAGCCGATGACTTCCCCATGGAAGATCCGAGCCTGTTCGTCAAACTCAACGATTCCGGCATCATGTGGCTGCGGTACGCACCACGTCCGTGTCATTTGTTTGGCATGCCTCAGGTGTATGTAAAGACAGGAGCGTGTGATCGAGGTCTGGTTTCTTGTTTCATCAGATTTTCGAGATGTCGGATTGTTTC
The DNA here is from genome assembly GCA_007695285.1 of Spirochaetaceae bacterium. Classification (GTDB taxonomy): domain Bacteria; phylum Spirochaetota; class Spirochaetia; order DSM-27196; family PXBQ01; genus PXBQ01. The sequence goes on from REEC01000077.1 coordinate 1,668, forward strand.
CGTTGCGAGAAGCGTATCTGAGCAAACGTCACAGACTTCAGCCGGTACGTCTTCAAACACAAGCACGTTCCGACCCTGCTTCACAGCGTGGACGATCAAGCGGCGCTCATAATGTCCTGGGCAGCCTTGAACACTGCATTTCATTATGTCCTCCCCCGTGTGAAAGGGTTCTTCCACTTCGGTGGTTTCGGTTCGTATACGGTTATGATTATCGCAACATCCAGGGATGTTGTACAGACAACGTGTAAATCTCTTCCTGTAGAGTTTTTGCCGTGGATAAGGCAGCAGGGGCCTCGTCTATGTTCCGGGTAGTTTTCGACAATCTTTGCCTGGCGCAACGCGCACAGCACGTCATCCAGCAAGATATCCTCTTCGACCATTTCCTGATGGGCGTGCACTGTGACGCGAATACTCTCTTTCTGCGCCTGAAAAGCGAGGCGCTCAGCGATCGCTTCGATGTCGCCGGTATTCACACTCTTCATATTTCCAGAAACCTACTTCGCATCGAGATCATATTCAAGTTCACGGCTGTTAGGTTGATCAGGGGCAGGACTCGCCCTCTGGTCTGGTCGTCGGCGTCCTGCCGACTCCCGCCGGGCCGCCTCCGGCACTAAACCGACATCCTGTCGGTTTGCGCTCCCATACGGGGTCGCGCCGTGCCTGCGTTTCGAGTCCTGCTTTCCCAAACGAAAAAGAGCACGTTACCCCAAAGGGATAACGTGCTCTTTATAGCAGGGGCAGGACTCGAACCTGCGACCTCCGGGTTATGAGCCCGACGAGCTGCCAACTGCTCTACCCTGCGTCGTGTAGGTTGAATATATCGATCGAGACGCAAAACGTCAAGACTTTCGGCGACTCCGTGTAATGTTTCGGCGGCTCGGCATACGGACGGACGCGCGACCGCGGTTTTCGGTGTTCGAGAAGTCGGGTTGGGACGGGGAGAGGAAAAAAACCGAGCCGATCGTGAGCAGACACGCGACCGCGGCGATCGCGATTGAGATACCTGTCCAGTCGGCGGCGACCGAGAGATTGTACGTGCCGTGAAACACAACCGCCACGAGCAGACCGATCGCGACGCGGACGCCGATCCCGCGGCGGGCAAGCGAGAGCCCGACGATCGCGCTCGCGACGATGTGGACCGGAAACGCCGTGACCGCGCGCAGCGCGAGCGTCTCGATCGAGGCCGAAAGGTAAAGCAGGGTTTCCGCGCCCGCGAAGCCCGCCGCCACCGCAATAGCGACAAACTCAACGCGTACCCGGTGGAACTGTGCAACAGAAAGGTGGAGCACGGTCACGACGGCGATCAGCTTAAACGTCTCCTCGAGCAACGCCGACCTGATGTACGCGGAGAGAAACCGCGCGACGGTGTCGTCGTACGAGACCGGCACTCGTGCGATCGCGAGCAGTAGGACTGCTACCGGAACGACCGCGACCGCGCCCCCGATCGCCGCCGCGACGAAGAGCGTGGATGTCGTACGATCGATCGACCGGGAGCGGAGTGCGAGGATGACTACGATTGTGAACGATGGGAAAACCGCTAAAAACACCGCTGCGGCGGACATCGCGTCACCGTGTTTCTCTGAGCGTGCACAGCGAGGCAAGTACGCGATCGAGCGACGCTTCTTCGCCGATCGTGACGCGGATCGCGTTGGGCAGGCCGAACGACGTGAGAGCCCTCACGGTGACTCCACTTTCGAGCACGCGTGTATACGCGACTTCGGCCGGTACGTCGGTCTGAACGCAAACGAAGTTCGCCTGCGATCGGTAGAACGCAAAACCTTCCGCCGTCAGTTGATCGCCGAAACGTCGTTTGCCCGTCCGCGTGAACTCGATCGATTTCCGTACAAAGCCGTCGTCGTCGAGCGCGGCCTCGGCTGCCGCGAGCGCGACACCGTTCACGTTAAACGGTTGCCTTACGCGCGCGAGGTCGGCAACAATGTCGCGGTGCCCGATGCCGTATCCGACGCGCAACGCTGCCATTCCGTAGATCTTTGAGAACGTCCTGAGGACGATAAGGTTCGAGAAAGAATCGAGTAGCTCGCCCGACCGCGGAAAGTCCGGAGCGTCCGCGTACTCCGCATACGCTTCATCGAGCACGACGAGCACACCGGGCGGAACCATCGAGAGGAACGTCGCCATTTCGTCGTGCGATCGATACGTTCCGGTAGGATTATTGGGATTACACACAAACACGAGCCGTGTCGTCTCATCGATCGCCGCGAGCATGCTGTTGAGATTGTGGACGCCGTCGATCAGCGGAACGGCGCGGTATCGGCCGCCGAACAACGTCGTCGCAAACCGGTACTGGCTGAACGTGATGTCGGCGCCGACGGCCGTGTCGCCGGGTTCGATGTACGCGCCGGCGCAAAACACCATGATCTCATCGGATCCGTTGCCGAACACGATCTGTTCCGGAGCGCAGCCGCGACACGAGGCGAGCTTTGCACGTAACGCGCCGCCCGACCCGTCGGGATAGAGATGGATCTTTGTCGCACTGTCGCGTACGGCGGCGATCGCCGCCGGCGACGGACCGAGCGGGTTCTCGTTCGAAGAGAGCTTGACGGCTCCCGGGTGCTTCTTGCCGGGGGAGTATGGGGTCAGTTCGGCAACTGATTCTCGGAGTTTCATGCGTGTCACTCGTCCGACGTGGATTTCTTCTTGATCGCTGCCGGAGGATTCTTCTTGAGATACTCGTGGTCCTGCGACATGTCGACGATGAGATCCTTGAGGACCATCTCGACGGATTTTTCGGTCGTCTTCGCAAAGATCAGATCTCGGGGGTTTTCAAACAGCGGTTTGACAGCGCGCATGATCGAGTTGATCTCTTCGTACGAGAAACCGTTCAGGATGATCACTTTGTTGTCGAGTTCTTTCGGGCGTTCGTTCATACATCCGGGATTTTACGGCGTAACTAGAGGTTATTCAAGCCTCAGAGCCGCGTGTGTCAGAGCCGCGTGTTCGGGGTGCGGCCGCGGATGACCCGACACGACGCACGAAATGCTTCGTGATTCGGTATTTTTTTTGTATCTTTTCCATAAATGAAATACGAGAAACTCACGACCAAGGCTCGAAACGCTCTTCAGGATGCGACGAGCATCGCGCATCAATACGATCACCAGACGCTCGAGTCGGAGCATTTGCTCCTGGCGCTCGTACGGCAGACCGACGGGATTGTGCCTCCGCTGTTGAGTCGACTCGGGGTTTCGGCAGCAGAACTCGAGAAGGATCTCGACGCCGAGTTGAAGAAGAAGCCGAAAGTGTACGGGGAGTCGGCTCAGCTTCAGATGTCCGGGGGGCTCGGTCGGGTGCTCGCGAAGGCCGAGAACGAAGCGGCTGCGCTCAAAGACGAGTACGTCAGCGCCGATCACATCATCCTCGCGATGCTCGCCGAGAAGAACCAGCTCTCGGCGTTTCTCAAGGCAAAAGGCCTCGATCGCGGCGAAATTCTTTCGGCGATGCAGTCGATTCGCGGTACTCAGCGCGTCACCGACGAGGACGCCGAGGAAAAGTACCAGGTTCTCGAGAAGTACTGCAAGGACCTGACGGCTCTCGCGAAGCGCGAAAAACTCGATCCCGTGATCGGACGCGACGAAGAGATCCGTCGGATCATGCAGGTCCTGTCGCGCCGAACCAAGAATAACCCGGTCTTGATCGGCGATCCGGGTGTCGGGAAGACCGCGATCGTCGAAGGGCTCGCGCGCCGCATCGTCTCGGGCGACGTCCCGGACTCGCTCAAGAACAAACGCATTCTATCGCTCGATCTCGGGTCGCTGATCGCCGGAACCAAGTTTCGCGGCGAGTTCGAGGAGCGGCTCAAAGCCGTGATTCAGGAGATCGGCGCGTCCGACGGTGAAGTAATCCTCTTTATCGACGAGCTCCACACGCTCGTCGGTGCCGGCGCGGCCGAAGGCGCGATGGACGCGTCTAACCTGTTGAAACCCGCGCTCGCGCGCGGTGAGTTGCGCGCGATCGGCGCGACGACGCTCGACGAGTACCGGAAACACATCGAGAAAGATGCCGCGCTCGAGAGGCGCTTTCAGACCGTCTTCACCGATGAACCGTCGGTCGAGAACACGGTCGCGATTCTGCGCGGACTCAAGGAACGCTACGAAGTGCACCACGGCGTGCGGATCACCGACGAGGCGCTGATCGCCGCGGCGACGTTGTCCGATCGGTACATCACCGCGCGGTTTCTGCCCGACAAGGCGATCGACCTGGTGGACGAGGCGGCGAGCCGGCTCAAGATCGAGATTGAGTCGCAGCCGACCGAACTCGATCAGCTCGAGCGAAAGATCCTGCAGCTCACGATCGAACGGCAGGCGCTGCAGAATGAGAACGACCCGGCTTCCAAGGAGAGGCTCGCGAACCTCGAGAGCGAGCTGCGCGACTTGACCGCGCACCGCGACGCGATGAGGATGCAGTGGCAGAACGAAAAAAAGACGATCGACCAGATCCGGGAGCTAAAACAAAGAATCGAGAACCTCGCGATCGAGGAGCTCACGTTTGAGCGCGAGGGCAACTTGACGAAGGCCGCCGAGATCAAGCACGGGCTTCTTCCGAACGCCGAGCGCGAACTCGCCGAGAAAACCGAAAAAATCGACGAGCTGCAGGAAACCTCGCGGTTGTTGCGCGAGGAGGTCTCTGAGGAAGACATCGCACGCGTCGTCTCGGCGTGGACCGGGATACCGGTCACAAAGATGCTGCAGTCGGACATGGCGAAGCTGCTCGATCTCGAGGGCATCTTGCGCCGTCGTGTGCTCGGGCAGGAGCGCGCGATAACCTCGGTATCGGATGCGATCAGACGCAACAAGAGCGGGCTGTCGGATATCAACCGTCCGACGGGTGTATTCATGTTTATCGGTCCCACCGGGGTCGGGAAGACCGAGCTGGCAAAAACGCTTGCGGAGTTCCTGTTCAATGACGAACACGCGCTCACGCGCATCGATATGAGCGAGTACATGGAGAAGCACGCCGTGTCGCGGTTGATCGGCGCGCCCCCGGGCTACGTCGGGTACGATCAAGGCGGGCAGTTGACCGAAGCCGTTCGACGGCGACCGTACTCGGTGATTCTATTCGACGAGATCGAGAAAGCGCATCCCGATGTGTACAACGTTCTGCTTCAACTGCTCGACGAAGGACGGTTAACCGACGGACAAGGTCGTGTCGTCGACTTCCGGAACGCGATTATCATCATGACGAGCAACGTCGGAAGCGATATTATTCTCACTGCCGATGATGTAGCGCAGGTGCGCGACCAGATACAGGCGATGCTGCACGCGACGTTTAAACCCGAGTTTCTGAATAGAGTCGATGAGATCATCACGTTCAACCGGCTCGGACGCGACGAGATTCGGAAGATCGTAGAGCTCGAGATCGATCGGCTGCGCGAGCGGCTCTCAGAGCGGAAAATCGCTCTCGTCGTCGACGACGCGGCCTTCGATCTGCTCGCGGAGCTCGGTTACGATCCGTCTTTCGGTGCGCGTCCGCTGAAAAGAACCGTTCAACATCGCGTTCAAAATCCTCTCGCAAAAAGAATCCTCGCGGGAGAGTACTCCGACGGTTCGACCGTCACGGTCTCGCGCGACGGCGACGAGATCGTATTCGCGTGACACCGCCGTAACGCGGGTCGCGGGGCTCGGGTATTGCGTGGGTAGGCCGATATCTTCTATCCTCGTCGAATGGCGAAATTGTGGCAGAAGGATTACTCATTCGACGAGACGATCGAACGCTTTACCGTCGGGAACGATTATGAACTCGACCGTGAGCTCGCCGCGGCCGACGCGATCGGTTCGATCGCGCACGCGACGATGCTCAAGACAATCGGCATTCTTTCGACAGACGACGTCGGACGGCTCACGAGCGAGTTGATCGCCGTCTATGAGGACGCAATGACCGGCCGTTTCACGATTCTCAGGCAAGACGAGGATTGTCACACCGCGATCGAGAATCGGCTGACCGAGGCGGTCGGGGAAGCCGGGAAACGGATTCATACCGGTCGGTCGCGAAACGATCAAGTCATCACGATGATACGGCTGTACGCGCGCGAGTACCTGATCCGGATACTCGAGCGGCTCGCAGAGGTCGCGGGCCTTTTGCTCGAACGCGCGGAGGAGAACGCGTCTGTGCCGATGGCCGGTCGCACGCATATGCAGCCGGCGATGCCGTCGTCGGTCGGATTGTTTTTTGCGGCGTTCGCCGAGCAGTTGCTCGACGACGCACGGCTCGTCGAGACGACGCTCGAGCTCTGCGATCGATGCCCCCTCGGTTCAGCTGCGAGTTACGGGGTTCCTCTTCCGCTCGACCGGGAGCTCACGTCGCGGCTGCTTGGGTTTGCCGAGTTGCAGAACAACGTTCTTGCGGTGAACAACTCGCGCGGCAAACTCGAAGCCGCTATTCTCGATGCGCTCGATCACATCGCGATGACGCTCGGAAAGTTTGCGCAGGATTTGATCGTTTTTTCGCTGCCGGAGTTTGGGTACTTCCGGCTGCCCGACGAGTTGTGTTCCGGATCGAGTATTATGCCACAAAAAAAGAACCCCGACGGCCTCGAGCTGCTGCGCGCGCGATCGGCGGCTGTGTCCTCGTACGCTACGCACTGCCGGTCGGTCGTTCGATCGCTGCCGTCGGGATACAACCGGGACTTTCAGGACACGAAGGAGCCGCTTTTACGCGGTCTCGCGACCGTCGACACGATGCTTCGCGTCGCGAGTATCACCGTGGAAAAAATGCAGGTCGACACAGACAAGCTCATCGCGGGATTCGACAGTGAGATTTTTGCCACCGACGCGGTGCTGGACAAGGTCGGGAAGGGCGCGAGTTTTCGCGATGCGTACCGAGAGGTCGCAAAGAACCCGGCAGTCACGGGGGATGCGGTCGAGGCGATTGCCCGACGTACGTCGGTCGGGGCACCGGGTAATCTCGGGCTCGACGTCGGCCGGCGGAAAGTCGCCGCGCTACGAGCCCGCCTCGCCGAACGTGACCGGCGAATCTCGAACGCGTTTCGAGCTCTCACGGGGCGCGACGTCTCGCTCGTTCGGTCGAACTGATCTTCCCGGTATCAAGCGCGGCGGGAGCGGTGCATCGACCGGAAGATCGAGTACACGATCATCGCGACGACCGTGAGAACGTACGGAAGCGCGAGTAATACGGTGCCGGGCATCTGCAGCATGCCCTGTGCGGCTACGGCGAGGCTTTCGCTGAACGCAAACACGAACGCGGCGATCAAGACGCCGATTGGGCGCCTGTAACCGAGAAAAATCGCGACCAACGCGATCCATCCTCGCCCGGCGCTGACGTTCGGGAGATACACACCGAGTCGCAAAACGATTGCCGCTCCCGCGAGACCCGACAACGCGCCCGATATCAGAATCGCGATCGCCTGGTATCGCTCCGGGCGGCATCCACGCGCGCGCAGCGCTTCGGCGTTAAGACCCGCCGCAGATATGCGCAACCCGAACCGTGTTTTTGTGAGAACTACCGCGGCGACGACTGTCGCTGCGAGGGCGAGGTAAACCGAGATCGTGTGCGTGAAAAATACCGGTCCGACGACCGGGAGCGACCGAAGCGCCGGCACGAGACGCGGTACCGCGGGGACGCCGGCGAGACGCACGACGCCTTTTGTCGAGAAAAGCGCGTTTGAGACGAACGGGATCAACCCGGTGGCAAAGAGATTCGTCGCAAGCCCCGCGACAAAAATGTTCGCGCGGAGGCGAAGAGCGGCGAACGCGAAGATCGAAGCGAGCATAACCGAAGCGGCGGCAGCGGCGGTAAAAGCGAAAGTGACGCTGCCGGTCAATGCGCCGAATACAATCGCGGCGAACGCTCCCACGAGAATGAGCCCTTCGAGCGCGATGTTTAGAACTCCCGCGCGTTCGGCAAACAGCCCGCCGATCGCGGCGAGCAGAATCGGGGCCATCAGCTCGATCGTGTTAAAGATCATTCGTCGCCTCGGAGTGTGTCGATCGACGTCTTCGTCCGATGAGTCGCGGCCCGATAAGCCGTGGCCCGATGTTGGTCGCCGTGATCAGAAAAAAGATCACGGCCTGGATGATTGTTCCCAGTTCGAACGTGAACGCTGTATGTAGCATCGCCGCCTTCGCACCGGCGTTGAGATACGCGAATACCAAAGCGGCCGGAATCACGCCGAGTGGGTGCGTTCGGGCGATCAAGGCAACCGCGATCCCGTTCCATCCGAGACCGCCGGTGAAACCGACGAGCGCCGCGTGATGGATGCCGAGCACCGCGGTCGTCCCCGCGAGTCCGTGGAACGCGCCCGATGCGGCCATCGGTCCGACAATGTACATACCGACCGGGACGCCTCCGTACCGGGCAAAATCGCGGTTGAGCCCACATAATCGCAACTCATAACCGGAGACAGTGCGAAAGAGGTAGAACACCATAAAGACCGAGAGCGCGATCGCGCCGAAAACACCGACATGTAGATACGACGGGGGAAGGATACGCAACAACCTGAACTGCTCGGCAACGCGCCGGGTCGTGAGCAAATTGCTCGCGGGGTCGTTCCACGGGCCGATGATGAGGTAATCGACGATCGGGATCGCGGCGGCGGAGATCAGGAACGACGTGATGAGTTCATCGGTATCGGTGAGCCACTTGAACACGCCGGAGAACGCACCGAGCGCCCCTCCTATCGCGATCCCAACCAGAAAAGCAACGGCGATGCCAACGCCTCCGGGAGCCGCGGGCATAACAAGAACGACCGCCGCCGAGGCGGTCGCCGCCGCGTACGTCTGCCCCTCGCCTCCAAGGTTGAACACCCCCGCGCGAAACGCAAGACAGACCCCAAGGCCCGTCAGGACCAGAAGCCCGGCTTCCGCGAGCATATTGCCGAAGTAGTATGGGTTTGAGAACGGTCCGAGGAAGAATGCGGTCAAAGCGGCAGTCGGACGGTCGCTTCCGATTATGAGCAGCACGACGGTAGCGATTACCGCGGCGGAAAGCGCGATTCCGGTCGCGGCCGCATGATGTTGCTGTTTCGGCGCCATCATCGCAGAACCCCACCGGGTATACGGTCGGCGAGGCCCAGCATGAGCTCGCCGATTTTCTCCCGCGACCGATCGGAACCCGTTAGAGTACGGATCATCGATGCGGCGTACATGACTGCGACACGGTCCGCGAGTTCAATGACCTCGTCAATGTCGACCGAGATCAACACGATCGCGTGCCCGTCGGCGCGCAGCCGGCGGATTTCCTCGTACATCATGTCGCGAGAGCGGACGTCAAGTCCCCAACTCGGTTCGGAGAACACGACGATCGGGCCGGGGTGGGCGAGTTCGCGCGAAAGGATGACCTTCTGTATGTTCCCTCCCGACAAGGTGCGTAACGGTCCGTGCGCGTGTCCTACGATGTCGAAGCGACTCATAAGCGACCCGGCAAATCCTTTTACGGTGTCGCGATCGAACACGCCGGCAAAACCAAGTCTGTGGCGGCGATTCAATATGAGATTCTCGGTGACGCTCGAGTCGAGACTCGCACCGCGAAAAATGCGGTCGGTCGGAACGTACGAGATTCCGTGTCGACGAAACTCGCGGGGAGAGTACCGCGCGATCGGAACTCCGTCGATACACAATCTACCGCGCGTCGGTGCGATCAGCCCGGCGAGAATGTCCTCGAGGAACTCGAGCCCGTTTTCGCGAATTCCCGTCACGCCGAACACCTCACCCGCGGCGACCGTGAAAGAAATATCCCGGAGCACCTCGCGCCGGTTGATCGTGAGAGACAGCGACTCGACCGAGAGTCGGGGCGACGCGCCGACGACCGACGGTTGTCCCGTGTCGTCGCGCGACCCCGCCGATGAATCGTTCGTTGTCGACGCCCTCGACTCCGCGGATCGGTCGACACCCATGATCGCCGCGGAAACGGCCGATCCGTCGGTCTCTGCGGCGTGTACGGTCGTCACAACGCGGCCGTTTCTCATGACGGTGATGCTGTCTGAGATTCTCATGACTTCGCGGATTTTGTGCGTGATGAGGACGACGGCGACACCGTCGCGTGCCGCGGTGCGGATCACCGAAAAAATCGTCTCTACCTCGGGATCGGTGCACGGGGCGGTCGGCTCGTCGAGAATGAGGACACGCGGTTTACGCAGCAGCGCGCCGGCGATCGCCGCGAGGTGGAGTTGACTCGCTGCAAGGTCTGCGACCCGTGCGCGTGGGTCGAACGACAGTCCGTACCGCTCGCAAATTTTTTCAAGCGCCGCGATGCATGTTAGCCGATCGATGAAACCAAAACGCGTCGGTTCTATGCCGAGAAAGAGTGATTCCCAGACGCGAAAGTCCGGGATCAACGGAGGGTGCTGGTGCACCATCACGATACCCTCGAGAATCGCGTCGGCCGGCGAAAAAAAACGGACACGGCGTTCGTCGAGGCTGATCGAGCCCGCATCGGGGACGAGGTTCCCGGAGAGAATGTGCATTATCGTGGATTTACCGGCGCCGTTCTCACCGACGAGACTCCTGACTTCGCCGGGGTAGAGTTCAAGCGAAACGGAGTCCGCCGCGCGGACGTTATTCTCCGGAAACACCTTTGTGATTTTCTCGAGCCGGACGATCGGCGCGACGGAACCTTTGGTCATCGATTGATCACCGGATGATCATATCGAGAACGAGATCTCCGGTCCGAAGCCGCTCGACCATCTGTTTGTGGCGCGTGCGGATACTCTCGGGAACATTACGTTGGTACTCCCGGTGCGTATCGTCGAAATCGACGAAGCCGTCGGCAACGCCGAGGATTTCCGCGCGTCCGTACTCGAGGCGGCCGTTGATGGCGTCGACCGTGCGCTCGTACGCGGCGTCGTCGAGTCGCACGATCGTGCTTCCGATCACGATCCCGGGCGCCTCGTCGTAACCCGGCGAGTCAAACCATAAAACATACGCGCCTTTCTCTCGTGCGGCGGCGATCACGCCCTGGTTTCCTCCGCCGGCAATCGTGAGGATCACATCGACGCCGCCGTCGATCATGCTGTTCGCCAATTCGGTCGCGCGGCCGGCATCGAACCAGTTGCCGAGGACGCGGAACTCGACGATCCCGTCGGAAGCGACCGAACGCAGCCCAAGCTCGAACGCAGGGCGAATTACGTCGTTCATGATCGGGTACTCCTGTCCGGCGAGAAGGCCGACTCGAGCCGATGCGCGAGAGTTCGCCATCTCGCCGGTCGTGACGAGCCCCGCGAAGTACCCCGAGAGGAATGCCTGTTCGCGCTGATTGAACATGACGGTCCTCATGTTGGGGTTGCCCTCGAGGTGGCCGTCGAGAATCAGGAAGTTTTGATCCGGAAAACTCTGCGAGACTTCATCGGCAATCTCGGGTAGCGACGGATTCGACGAGACGATCAGATCGTACTCCCCCGTCGCCGCGAGCGACGTGAGGCTCTGAATCCATTGCGCCTGGTTGAACCCACCTTCGATGACCCGCACGGAGGCATTTTCCGAGTCTGCTGCCGCGCGGCGCACACCGTCGACGAGCATCTCGTATGTTGGGCTACCCTCAACGACACCAGGCACAAAAACGGCGATCGAGAACGCGTCTTCGTCGGTGATTTCGGTCTTGCCGAGTGACAAGACAAGCGGCGCGGTGACCAGGAAAAAAGCCGCCACGAGCAGAGTGCTCACAGCAATGCGTGTGTTAATTTTCATGGGGATATCATACCCTTAAACTGCGCGTAAATGAAGCCGGTCGACCATTTTATGCGGAGCGAGACGCCGTTGACGTTGTTCGATTCGTTGACCGGAGCTTTCGTACATGGTAGCGTGCCCGCGGAGCATCTGAGCGGATGAACGCACACGAAACTTTTCTCTGTCTTGATTTTGGAACATCCTCGCTGAAAGTCGGATGTGTTACCGCGAGCGGGGAGTTGCTTTCGTTCTCACGGGTACATTTGATTCGTTCTGATTCGGATATCATGTCGTGGCCGGCCGAGCGCTGGCTCGAGTCGGTGAGGACGGTCATCGCGAGTGGGATACCACTCGGCGGATGTGTGGGTATCGTCGTCTCGGGTAACGGTCCGACGCTTGTGCCGGTCGATGCGGTGGGTTCACCCGTCCACCCCGTCCTGTTATGGCTCGATGGTCGCGATGAGAGAGTCGCGGACGAGGGACGATCTTTTTTTCTCCCGAAGGCCCGCTGGCTCAAAATCCATCGCGCGGAGCAGTACAAGAACACGCGCCGGTTCCTCGGGTGTCCCGAGTACGTGATCCACGCGTTGACGGGGCGAGCCGTCGCGATCAGTCCGACCGAGGCGTTCGATGAGTTCATCTGGACGCCTCAGGAGATCTGCGCGCATGGGCTCGAAGCCGATCTTTTCCCGGAGATCGTGCGACCCGGCAGGATTGTCGGCCCCGTGAGCGCTGAGGCCGCTACGATGTTCGGAATTCCCGCCGGCGTGCCGGTTATCGCGGGGGGGCCGGACTTCCTCATGAGCCTCGTCGGAACGGCGACCGTCGACCCCGGAACGGTGTGCGACCGTGCGGGTACGTCGGAGGGAATCAACTTTTGTACGGATGTTAACGTTGCCGACGATCGTCTGCGGACCCTGCCGCACATCGTCCCAGGTCTGTTTAACGTTGCGGGAATCTTGTCTTCGACCGGTCGTTTGTTTGAGTGGTTCAGACAGATCTCCGGTCAGACACACGTTTCGTACGACACGATCGTCGCCAAAGCGGCCGCAATTTCGGGGGCAACGCAGCTACCGCAGTTTTTCCCCGCTCTTCATCGCGGCGCGTCGTGGGAGTTCTCACGCGGGATGTTTATCGAGCTTGGTGCGGGGCACGGACCGGCTGAGATGGGGCGCGCGGTGATTGAGTCGATCGGATACGCGGTTCGCGAAGCCGTGGAGATTCTCGAAGAGAACGGATGCACGGCCGACCGCATCACGGTGTGCGGCGGACAGGCGAAAAACGGAGTCTGGAACCAGATGAAGGCCGACATCGTGGGGCGCGTGCTCGAAGTACCCGAGATCGAGGACGCCGAGCTGTTGGGCGACGCGTGTGCAGGATTGGTCGCGATAGGGCGGTACCCGGATGTTGCCTCGGCGGCGCGCGCCGTGTACCGGCCGAAACAGCGGTTTTACCCTGTCGAAGCGAACCATCGTGAGTTCTCGCGACTCTACACGCGGTATCGCGAGCTGTACCGCCGATTCAGCACGGCGCTCGCGCAGACGCAGTGAGCCGGGCGGCGCCCGTTTACACGGCGTGTGATGCGTAGAATCGGCGAAGAGAATGCTTTTTTTTGCACCAGGATCGTAGTATACTCTTGGTAGAG
>REEC01000016.1 GCA_007695285.1 Spirochaetaceae bacterium
CAGGGAGACCGCGACCTTCAGGTTTCGGTCGCGGACGCCGAGCGCCTGCACTCAGCGCGCCGTGACGCGGATCTCATCGTGATCACCGGGATGAACCACGTCCTGAAGGCGGTCGGGGCCGACATCGAGTCGAATCAACGCGCGTACACCGACCCGAACGTGCCGATCGCGTCGGGTTTCGTCGAGGCGATCACGCGGTTTGTTGAGGAAGTTTCGCGATAGGAGGTGGTCCTGGTCCGCAATCGCGCGCGCACGCGCGGCACACCAGGTTCTACCGGTTCTACTCGCGCGCCTGGACGATGCGGTCGTACGCGCCGAGCACGGCTTTCGCACCTTCGCCGAGCGAGACCAGAATCTGCTCGAGGCCGACGTTCGTCACGTCACCCGCGGCAAATATTCCGGGATACGACGTACGGCACCGCGCGTCGACGACGATGTGTTTTGTTGCGTCGCATTCGACAAGCTTCTCGACCGATTCGGAGCACGGGGCCGGATCGCGCTCGACGAAAAAACCGTCGGCGCGGATGACCTGTCGGTGCGAGCCGACCGAGATCACGACCTCTTCGGCAAACGCCGCGCCGTGAAACTCGACAACGGTCGCGTTCTCGATCACGTGAATGTTCTCCGCCGACTCGACGTGTTCGCGGAACGCCGTCTCGTACGACGCGTTCGGCTCGATCGCGAGAATCACTTCGGCAGCCTGAACCGCGAGTTCGGCCGCGGCGCGAAGCGCGCGGTCGGTGTTGCCGACGACGAACACGGTCTTGTCCGGGAAGAAGTGCGAGTAGCTTATCGACGAGTACCCGAGCGCGCGACCGATGTACTGTTTCTCGCCCGGCACACCGAGAAATTGTGGACGGCTTCCGGTAGCGACGAGCACGTTCGCCGCGCTTACCGGCTCGTTTGCGCCCGATTTGGTCCGGAACTCGAGCGAGAACCCGTTGCCTTCGGGTGCGACCGAAACGATGCGGCCTTGCCGGTAGAGGTGGTCGAGGTACTCGAGCCGACCGCGGTACACGCCGACGATCTCTTTTGCTTTGATGATCTTGTACTCGTCCATGTCCTCGATGTTCAGCGAGTAGTTCGTCTTGCCGCCGATGTCCTCGGAGAACACGCAGAAATGAAAACCTTTCCGTATCGCGTACATCGCGGCCGAGAGTCCCGCGGGTCCCGCACCGATAATCGCCAAGTCGAGCATCATTCGCCCTCCGGAGGATCGAGAACCAGGCCACCTTCCGCCATGATCCGCGCGAGCGACCGACTCCGCGAGATCATGAGCTCCGCGTGCCGATACAACGTATCGGCGTCGCGCGCAACGCGTGCGACACCTTGCTGCTGCGCGGTCATCCCGACCGCGGTCGCGACGCGCGGAACAACTTCCCACTCTTCCATCGTCGGAATGATGTTGTCCGCGGCGATTTTGTCGCCGACTCCCGCGGTGAGCGCGTCGGCCGCGGCGAAACACATCTCGTCGGTGATCGTCCGCGCGCGAACGTCGAGAGCGCCGCGGAAAATCCCGGGGAAACAGACCGAGTTGTTCACCTGATTCGGGAAGTCCGAGCGTCCGGTCGCGACGACCGCCGCACCCGCCTCGAGCGCTTCCCACGGCCAGATCTCGGGCACCGGATTGGCGCACGCAAAGACGATCGGGTCCGGCGTCATCGCGCGAACCCATTCGGGCAGGATCGTGCCGGGCCCCGGCTGCGAGAGCGAAATCACCGCGTCGGCGCCGCGCATCGCGACGTCGATTCCGCCCTGTAGCCCGTCACGGTTCGTCGTCTCGCAGAGGTGCCACTTCTCCGGGAAGTCGTTGCGGCGGCTCTCGATGTCGAACCGGTGCCGACCGAGCGTGCCGCGAGAGTCGACCATGATACAGTTTTCCGGGTTCGCTCCACGACCGAAAATCAGCCGCGCGCACGCGACGTTTGCGGCGCCGGTACCGATAAATGCAATCCTGACGTCGCCGATTTTTTTCCCGACGACCTTGAGTGCGTTCAAAAACCCCGCGAGCGTCACGGTCGCGGTGCCCTGTTGATCGTCGTGCCAGACCGGAATCTCGGCCTCCTTCCGGAGCGTATCGAGGATCCGGAAGCACTTCGGCTGCGCAAAGTCCTCGAGGTTGATGCCTCCGAAACTCGGCTGCAGGAGCAATACGGTCCGGATGATCTCATCCGGGTCCTTCGTGTCGAGCATGATCGGTACCGAGTCGACGCCGCCGAGGTACTTGTACAGGAGAGCCTTGCCCTCCATCACCGGCAGCCCGGCCTTTGGCCCGATATCGCCAAGCCCGAGCACCCGACTTCCGTCGGACACGACCGCGACCGTGTTCCACTTCCACGTCAGGTCGTACACCGCGTCGGGGTTCCTCGCGATCTCGAGGCACGGCTCGGCGACTCCCGGCGAGTACCAGTACGAGAAGTCGTTCAGATCCCTCACGGGACACTTCAACGCGGTCTCGATCTTCCCCCGGTAAAACGCGTGAAGCCGCATCGACTCACGCCCGGGCCGCTCGGCGGCCTCGCGCCGCTGCTCGTCGGTCAGTTCTGTTTCGCGCGCGCCGTCCGGCGCATCGTTTTCACTAGGTTTTTTTTGCATCGGTAACTCTGAGCTGAGTATACCCGATAGGTGGCCGGCGATCAAATGTAGACGGCCGCGAATTGACCGGGAACGGTTGAACGCCCACGCTCTCCGGTGTACGGTGGCAATCACCAGGAGAGAACACAATGGATCACGGATTATTGGGAAACAACACGATGGTACAGGTCGGGATCATCGTGAAGGACATCGAGAAAACCGCGGCCGAGTACGCGGAGTTTTTTGGGATCGAGAAGCCGGTTGCGAAGCCGACCG
>REEC01000015.1 GCA_007695285.1 Spirochaetaceae bacterium
TATCGCTCGATGATACCGTTCCATACACTCTCCGACGCCGGGAAGTTGCGTCGCGTGCGGGCGCTCGCCGAGGCCGCACTCGCCGAGTACGATCTCAAGAGCCCCTCGATCGTGTACCACGGCTTTGAGACCAACCTGATGTACCGCGTCCGCACCGGAGACGGACGCCGGTTCATGCTGCGCCTCGCGTCACCCGGTTGGCGGACTCTCGACGACCTGCGCTCGGAGGCGGTCTGGCTCGAGGCGCTCGCGCATGACACGACGATCCATGCACCGCGCGTGATTCCCACGCGCGACGGTCGGTACGTCGTCGAAGCATCGATCCCGACCGTACCCGCCCCGTGGAACGCGAGCCTCATGACGTGGCTCCCGGGCCGTCTGCTCGGACAGTTTCTGACCGAGGTGAACCTCGCCCGGATGGGAGCTTTGTTCGCGGAACTCCATCATCACGGCGTCACGTGGCAACCGCCCGCAGGCTTCACGACGCGCCGGTTCGAACACTGGCTCTCGCGCGGAGAGCCGAACCTCATCGTCGGTGACCAGGCTACCGCCGTCGCCCCCGGCAAAGCGCGCCGGACAATCGAGCGAATGCATCGGCTCGTAGAGGACGCGTACGCGGCGGCCGACCGGGCCGATCTGCGCGTCATCCACTGCGACCTCTGGCACGACAATATCAAACTGCACCACGGAGTGTTGTGTCCGTTCGACTTCGAGGATACCGTGTACGGGTACCGCGCGCACGACATCGCGATGGCGATGCTCGATCTGCTCGAGACGACCGGAGACGAGAGGTATCCCGCGTTGCTTCAATCGTTTAGATCCGGATACGAGGCGCATCTGCCGTGGCCCGCCGAGCCGATCGAACCGTTCCAGATCGGGCGCGTTCTTTGGATACTGAACTGGACCGCGCGATTTGAACCGAACGACCTGAACGATGCGGTAAAACGGCACCTGCCGGTGTTCGAGACGTACGAGAAAACCGGCCGCGTCGTAAACCCGCCGGCGTGTCTCCCGCTTCACATCGCCCGGCTCGAAGAAATGGATCCACGATACGTCGCGCACATGAAGAAGTACGGGAGACGCGTTTACCCCAGCGTCTGACCGGAAGCGTTCACGAGAGCGCATCACTCCAGAGCAGATCCAAAAAACGTCGCCAATGGAGGAGGCGGATACCGTCGTCGGTGGTCCGGTCGTTCTCATCCAACGAGACCAGGATTCGCGGGAGACCCGGCTTCTCGTCCGCGAACGCCCGCAGGCCTCGAAGGTGTTTTGGGGAGACCCTCGCCGTGGATTTGGTCTCGACCGCAAAAAGACCGTCGATCACGAAATCGACCTCGAGTCCGGAATACGTGCGCCAGAAGGCGAGCGTGCGTTTGATCCGCCGGTACGAGAGGTACGCACGCAACTCCATTGCGATCCAATGCTCAAAGGCTCGGCCGAACGTCTCGCTCCCGCGATCGAGAACCGTGGTGCCGTTCAGGAAATTCCAGATGCCCACGTCGAAGAGGTAGAACTTGGCGGTTGCCGACGTTTTCCGCTTCAACCCATCACGCCACGGTTCGAGCAGAAAACCAAGAAAAGTGTCGTTCAGAATCTCAAACCACGCGCGAACCGAGGAGGCGCTGACGCCGGTATCGTTTGCCACGTTGGAAAAGTTCAGCTGTTCCGCGTTCACCGCTGCTGCAACTTTCAAAAAACGCGAAAAGGTCGACAGATCGCGCGTGGCCGCTTCCTCGAGAATCTCTTCGCGAAGATATGTGTGAATGTACGCATCAAGCTCTTCCTGCGGTAGCTCGCTCGGGTAAACCTGCGGAAGCCCACCATAGAGCAAGTAGCGGTCAAGGTCAAAATCTGGAATCTCGGCGCTGACAAGCGGAAACAGCTGCGCCTGCCACGCGCGTCCGGCCAGAAGGTTCACTCCGCCCCGTTTCAGTTTTCGTCCGCTCGACCCGGTCAACACGAAAGTTGCCGACTCCGCTTCGATCAGGTGGTGCACCTCGTCGAGCAGCCCCGGCAGTTTCTGAATCTCATCGATGATCACGACCGGGTGCGCACGGCGGATCTCACGAACACGCTCGGCGAGCGTCGACGGGTTCTGCGCGAGCGGGAGGTACTCGCCGGCGCGCAACAGGTTAATGATCGCCTCCGGCGCAAACTGCTTCCTCAACAACGTGGTTTTTCCGGTGCTGCGCGGTCCAAAGAGAAAGAACGATTTATTCGCAACCAGGGCGCGCATGTCGAGCAGACGCGGAAACTGCATATTCATAGTATAGATACCCGGACGACAAAAATCCACGGTTCAACTGCTGATTTTCAATGAAAATTCGTAGTTTCGCTATGGATTTTCAAGAATTCGCGTGGACGCACTCGCGCGCTATCGTAATCTCGTGAGGAATGGGAGCGCGTCGTACCCGCCGTCGAAGCTGAAAAGCGTATCGAGTCCACGATTCTTCATGACTGCCGCGTGCACGGCGTCTCTCGCCGAGATGCCGCCGAAGGAAAGCAGGATCTCCTTTGCGCGGATCATGTCGGAAACTTCGACGGCAAAGACTTCGTCGACGATCTCGAGCAAAGAATCGTAGGCCGGTTGTATCGCGTCGGTCCGGCCGATCGCCGTGTACCGGTGAAGGATCTCTTGAAGCGTTTCCGCGTCCGTGACGAGGCGCGTTTCGTCACGGACGAGACGCTCGAGAATGGAAATCGTTCGGTCTTTGTTCGGATGCGCAGCGCCGACGAGGTACATCGGGATGTTCGAGTCGATAAAGATCACTGCTCATCCCCGGCACGATATCCGGACTCGATCTCCGCTGCGATGAGTTCGTAATCACCCGACGGGAAGTCGTAC
>REEC01000110.1 GCA_007695285.1 Spirochaetaceae bacterium
CCGATCTCCCGCTCGCGTAGGCGAAGCCGCGCGATCTCCTGCGCTACCACGTCGCGCTCGAGATCGAGCCGTGTGCGCTCCTCGGCCGCCATCGCCGGGTCGACGGTCCGGCCGAGCGTCTCTTCGACCTGTTTCTGCAGCAGCGTGAAACGCTCGAGCCGGCGCGCCTCGTTCTCGCGGCGGTCGGTGAGATCGCGGCTGTTTCGTCGCAGCCGCTCGTAGTCGCGGTGCGCGGCGTCCTGGGCCAATGCGAACGAGAGCTCCTGGCGCTGCTCGTCGATGCGCGTTCTCCGGTCGATGCGCTCGTCGCGCGCGGTCGTGGCACGCGACCGTCCGCTCTCGGCCTCCGCGTGTTCGCGACGCGTTTTGGCGACGGCGGCCTCGGTCTCGTCCTGCTCGAGCCGTAGTTTGTAGTAGTTCTGATGGATGATCTGGCGCGCGAGACGCTCGACTTCGTCGGCCGACTCGACGACGCGGTGAAGCCGGTCGATGCGCCGCTGCACCGCTTCGGCCTCGCGTTCGGCCTCGCGGTAGTTCATCAGGTTCTCGCGCATCGCCGAGATGTCGAGGACTCTCTCCTCGAGGATGTAGTTGCAGACGAAGTCGTGCACCGACGTGAACGGCGTGAAGTTGACCGACCGGACGAGTGCGTCGAGGTACGGGTTGAACTCGGCGTTCCGGCGGTGCACGTGCAGCAAGTAGGTCAGTCGCGTGCTGTAGTCCCTCTTGGTCGCGCACGGGACGCCGCCCATCGCGCGCAGCAGCTCCTTGAAGCGTGGCACCGGCGTGAGCGCGCCGTCCGACAGGAACGGAAGATCCTCGAGTCGGCCGGTCTCGAGCACCCACTGCGCCTCTTTGGTATCGCCGTCGCGGAACGCCTGAACCGCGACGCCCGCGCAGAAGCTGCGCCCGTCGCCGCGAAACTCGAGCGCGACGTGCGTGATGCAGTCGCCGCGCACGTAGTCGAGCGTCTCGCTGCCGACCTTGCAGCGGCAGTAACTCTCGAGCGTTCGGCCCGCGCGGCGGTCGGTCGCCGCGGCGTTGAACGTGATGCGATTGATGTACGCGACAAGCGCGTACTGAATCGCATCGATGATCGTCGACTTTCCACTCCCGTTGTCGCCGGCGAGCAGCGTCGCCTGGCCGACCGCGATCGTCGTGTCGGTGAAGAAGTGCCAGTTGATCAACCGGACGCGCGTCAGGAGCAGCATCAATCTGCCTCACTATCGGCCGGATCGCCGTTGTCGGTGTCATCATTTTCGTCGTCCGCCCCGGCCTGCGGCTCGGCGTCGGGCCGATAACTCTCGATCCGCTCTATGACCTCATCGATCGTCGTGCTTTCGACCGCGAACGCAATGCTCGGGTAGAGCACGATCACGGTTTCCGGGTCGACCTCATCGCCCATGACGCGGATCAGCTTCAATGTCTGGAATCGTTGCAGCGAGTTGACGAAGCGCGTCTTCGTGATCGACCGCCCGGAGAGAACGCGCAACCGCTCGAGCACCTCGTGTTGCAGCGTGGTCCGCTCGCCGTGCAGAGTGACGGTCGCCGCGCGCTCCTCGTACAGCAGCCGCAGAACCAGAAGCAGGCTCGAGTCGTCGATGCCGAGCTGCAGACGCGCCGAGGGAGGCCCGGTGAAGCTGATCACACCGAGCGTCTCGTCTTTGCGCAATCCCCACCCGGCGACGGCGAGGTACTGCTCGATCGCGTCGAAGTTCGCGAGCAGAAAACGATACAGCTTCGTGTGCTGCTCGACCGCTCGAACGAGAAAACTACCCGAGAACAAAACGGCGAGCGCTTCGCGGAGCAGCTCGCGCTCGTCGGGCGAGAGCCGGGAGAGGCGAACGGCGGCTTCGGTCACGAGGACCTCCTTCGGGAGAAATCAAGACGGCGAAAGGCAAAACGTCCCGCGCTCACCTCGTCGTCGTACCACACGACACGGTACGGAAAACGCTCGTCACGGCTCTCGGCGTACGCAGCGGCGTAGATGACACGGACGAAGGTTTCGATATCGGTGACGATCGTGTGCGCCGGAACGGCCGATCCGTCGCGTGGACAGAAGCGATCGAGAAACCCGGCGATGCGCTCCGGGCTGAGCTGGTTCCGGATCCGGAGCAGGAGCTCGGCCTCGGCGCGCTCGAGGTCGAACTCGTCCGGCGCCGTGATCGTGAACGCGGCGTCGTCGAGCGTGCGCGTGCGGCGCGTGTAAAGGCTTCCCGCGTCCAGGCGTCGATGCCGGTAGATGCCGTGGCGGAGCGCGCGTGGTCCGGCCTCGTCGACGGCGCCGTCGCCCCACGCGGCGAGGATCTGTTTGATCTTCCCGGCGATCGATTCGTCGCTGTAAAGCCGCGCCTTGATGCGTTCGGTCGAGATCCGCGAGTACCGGCGGTTCTTGTCGTCGATCTGCGTCAGAAGAGGATCGAGGTTCTTCAGCTCGTCGCGGATCTCGGTGAGCAACGTGCGCAGCAGCTCGCGTGCACCGGCGACCGAGAGCCGCTTGATCACCGCGAGTTTCTCGGCGGTCCGTCCGAGCCAGCCGTCGTCGGCAAGATACCGCGCGACCGCGGAGAGGATCTTCGGCCGGTACTTCGAAAGGTTCTCCGAGGTCTTGAGCCGGTTGTACGCGCGGTCGATCACCTCGTTCATGTAGAGATCGTAATGGATGTGCAGTATCTCGTGAACCTCGGGGTCACCGTCGTACAGCGCCTGGATGTGGCGCCGGATGTTCTGGTGCAGCACCTTCAGCGACTCGACGAGCAAACGCGCGTGGCCGTGCGCGTTGATCACCGCGTGCTCGCCGTGATCGCGCGCGGCGT
>REEC01000073.1 GCA_007695285.1 Spirochaetaceae bacterium
GGTCGAAGTCTTTGACCGACGTCATAAGCATGAACACAAACGGGTAGAGGCTCAAAGCGATCACGACTAACAGGATCGCGTGCGCGGCGACCTGGCCCGGACGGATCGGGTGAATACGGCCGCCCGGCGGCTGCGTGCCCCGCGCGCTCATTCGGTCCTCGTGCGGATGTACCGGTTTGTGATCATCGTCATCACGACCAGAACGACCGCCATCAGGACGCCGATCGCCGACGCGTAGCCAAACCGGTCGTAGTTGAACGCCATCCGGTAGAGGTACAAACCGGGAACGAGCGAGGCGTTCGACGGGCCGCCGCCGGTCAGGATCATGACCGGCACGTAACTCTGGAGTGTGTTGATGATCGTGAGCGCCGCGACGAGTTTGATCTGGTTCGCGATCAAAGGGAGCTCGATCCGGAAGACACGAGCGTGAGTCCGGCAGCCGTCGACCGTGAGCGCGTCGAAGACGTCGGTCGGAATGCTTTGAAGCCCCGCGAGGTAGATCAGGACGCCGAAGCCCGCGATCCCGAGCCCGGTCACCCACGGAAATCCCATCGCGATCACTGACCCTAACGCGGTGTCGAAATCCGCGAGCCAGATCCGTTGGAGCGATGACAACCCGATCGAGCCGAGAATTTGATTCAAGATGCCGTCGTGCGGATGATAGATGAAACGCCAGACCAAAAGCACGACGAGAAGCGGCACGACCATCGGGACCATGAAAGCGACGCGGTAGACGTACCCCGCGCGACGGTTCCGCAGGTGAAAGATCAACATCGCGCCGAGCATCGGAAACGTCAGGTTCAGAAACAGCCGGCCGACGACGAACCATCCGATGTTCCGCGCCGACGCGATCATGTTTGAGTCGCCGACGAGCCGCGCGTAGTTATCGAGCCCGACGAAGCTTCCCGCGGTGTACCCGTCCCAACGCGTGAACGAATGAAATATCGCCGAACCGATCGGGTAGAAGCGAAACAGAATCAAGAGAAGAAAAACGGGCGCGAGAAACGCGCCCGCGACAAGCGTCCGGCGAGAGAAGAACGCGATACGTTTCGCGGTCATGTTCTACGGGATGTCCCAGCCGTTGAGTTCGATCAGTTCGACCGCGGCCTGGTCCATGTAACCCTGGATGTCGCGCGACGCTTGCTCGAGCGACGTGCGGTCGAGCAGATACTCCTGCAGCGTCCGGACGAACTGATCGGAGTACTCGCGCGTCAACCCGCGGAAGAACGACTCGATCCGGAACGTTCCGCGTGCGAGACTCTCGATGAACGGCGCAATTTCGGGTGCAACGTCAAACTCTCCACGAACGCCCGGAACGTACGCGCCGAGATCCGCGTGCAGCGGGATCAGGTTGTCCGGGGCCGTGATGAACCGAAGGAAGTCGACCGCCGGGTCCTTCAGACCTCGACCGACCGTGCCCGCGGCGATGTTAAACGGCCCGGCTCCGGTGAACCCGCCGATCGCCGGCGCGTCGATCCCGGTCGCAAAGCGCGAGCTTTCACTCGTGATCCGCGGAAACGCGAACGTGCCGTACTCGAAGCGCCGCAGCGTATCGGTTTCGATCGGGCGCACGCGCCCCGAGGAATGCCACATCATCGCCGAGCGTCCGGTCACGAACATCCGGTGCGCGTCGTCGACGTTCATGCTGAGCCAGCTCGGGTCCCAGTAGGCCGACCACACTTTCAGCAGCCTGAGTTGCTCCTGCCATCGTGGGTCGGTCGTGGTGTACTCGCCGTTTCGTATCGCCGCAACGAGTTCTTTCTGGCTGATGCCTTCGGCCTCGATCGTCGTGCGCTCGACCGGCTCATTCGTGCCTTTGATTCTGCCGAGTTCACCGTCGAACAGCATGTCCTGCATCGAGCGGAGCGCCCAGTTAGCCTGGTACGGGTTACCCGCCATGTGGAACGCAAACGGGACGTACCCGGCATCCTTGATCGTCTCTTGAGTCGTGATGAACTCCGCCCACGTCTCTGGGGGCGTGAGGCCGAGTTCGTCGAAGATATCCTGGTTATAGAAGATCGCGGTTCCGACGAGTCCGGTCGGGATCACGTACACGTTGCCGTCCGGGCCGGTGCCGGTGTTGATTACACCCGGTAGGAACGTGTCGCGCCATCGCGTGTTCCCCGGCACGTACGGGTTCGGCTCGTCGAGGTACGGTGTCAGGTTCAAGTACCAGCCGCGCGCGACGTGCCGATGCACCTCGCTGAAGAGCTGGGTGCCGACGTCCGGTCCGCGCCCCGCGAGGTACTGCGTCGTGACCCACGTCTCAAACTCATCTCCTGCCGGCAGCTCCGGCAGAATCTCGATGCTCACGTTTGGGTTCATTTCGACGTACCGATCGACGAGTACGTTCATGTACGACGGCGGGTCCCACCGGTCCGACGCGGTGCGCGTGCGTGGAGTGAGCTCTCCGACGTAGATCCGAAGGTGGTGTTCGGCCTGCGTCGCCGCACCGGGCCGTTCGGACTTTCCTCCCGCGAAGAGACCTGCGAAGCCGAACGCTAAAAGCACGATCGCGGCAAATGCGCGTGAATAATACCGGTTCATTTCATCTTCCTCCTGTCCGACCGTTCGGCCGTCTTAATCCTGCGTGAGCGGATCGCCCTTGAGCAGCGGTAGCGGCTCGGGCCGGACGAGAACGCCGCCTTCCTCGTACGACTCGATCGCCGCGAACGTATACTCGAGCGCCGCGAGCGCGTCGCGTCCCGATGCGCGGATTTGTTCTTTCGGCACACCGTTCGTCACGTCCTCGAGGAACGCGTGGATACGGTTCGGGAACGTCGTGTTGAACTCGGTCACACCCGACTCGGTCACGACCGGCGGCGGTGACTGTCCGAGCTTCAGGTTCTCCGGCTGCGCGGCGTTCTTCGGATCCGGCGCGGGCCAGTACGTGATCTTCTCGACGCAGTTCTCGATGCAGAACGTCCCGGTCGTTCCTCCAACCTCGACGCTCCACCAACCGCCGAGTCCAAACGTATAGTCGCCTCGCTGGCTCGAGAGGTATCCAATCGCGCCGTTTGCGAACGTCATGTGGATGCCGTTTACGCTCACCATCAGGTCGTTCGCGCCGCGGCGGAAGCTCGGGCGCTCCATGAACGCCTGGATGTGCGTGACGTCGCCGCAGAAGTGGCGCATCACGCTGAACGGGTGGTGCAGAAACGCCTTGACGTGGAAGTACGGGAACTCCTTCGAGCGCGGCGCATCCGACGGCGCGTACGTCGCGATTCCTCCCGGAAAGCCCATCCGGTGCAGGCAGTACCCGATCTCGCCGATCTTGCCGTCGTTCATGTACTCCATCGCCTTATCGGCCGGAGCCGTGAAGTAGTGGTTCAAGTTGCAGCCGAGGTAAAGATCGCGCGCGGCAGCTTCCGCGACCATCGTTCGCGCCTCGGCGAGGTCGTTGCTGATCGGTTTCTCGACCAGGACGTGCTTGCCCGCCGCGAGCGCCTCCATCGTCGGTTCGAAGTGCCAGCTCCCGTTCTCGTTGCCTCCGGTGCAGACGTCGATCACGTCGAGCTCTTCGTTCGCGAGCAGCTCGGCCAAACTGTAGTACGCTTTCACGCCGTGTTTCTCGGCGAGTGCATCGGCCCGGTCCTTCCTCACGTCGCAGATCGCGACGAGGTTCGAGAGTTCGTCATTCATGTGCGCCGCCGCGTGTGTCGTTCCGATCCCACGCGCGCCAACTATCGCTACGTTCAATGCCATCTGTTTTCTCCTGTTATTAATCTCGTTCTATCTCGACGACGCGTCCGGTCCGAAGCGACTCGATCGACGCGAGGATCACGCGAAGCCCTTTGAGCGCATCGGCGCCCGATCCGTTCACGTCTTCCGGCGCGACACCCGTGGCGACCTGATCGACGAACGCGCGGAGCCGGGCTCTGAACGTATCGTCGAAACCCGCGTATCCCCCGAAGACCGGGTTCGTGTAGACGCGTTTCTCGAGCGTATCGGCGGGGTAGAGCGTCGCCTCGCGCCACATGTCCTCGATCACGAATCGGCCTTTGGTACCGGCGACCTCGCACCGTTCCATCGGGTGGCCACGACCGATGTCGTAGCTGCTCGTGAGGTGGCCGACCGAGCCCGACTCGAACTGCACGTTGATCGACGCGCTCGACCAGATCGCCCGCCCGGGCGCCTTCGTCGCGAAACACTGCACGCGCGAAATCTCCCCCGCGAAGTGCCGCATGAGGTCTATGCTGTGCGGATTGAGCGCTTTGAGGTGGTACACGTCGGTCTCCGGGTCCTCGAAGCGCCCGATCCAGAGCGCCATGTTCACGAACAGCACGTCGCCGATCGCGCCGTCGTCCATCCATTTCCGCGCCTGGTACGCCGCCGGTGTGAACCGGTGGTTGAAGTCGCACGCGAGCCGGACGTTTTTCTGCGCGGCGAGCGCGACCATCTCGCGCGCGGGTTCGAGTTCGTTCGAGATCGGCTTTTCGACCAGAACGTGGCAGCCCGCCTCGAGCGCCTGAATCGTCGGTTTGTAGTGATCGCTCGAGTACTCGAAGCCGCCGGTTGCGACGCTACAGATATCGGGCTTCACCGCGGCGATCATCTCCGCCGCGTCGGTGAACCAGCGCACGCCGAGCCGCTCGCCGGTCGCGCGCGCGCGGCTCTCGACGATGTCACAGACGCCGACGAGCTCGCACTCTTCGTACTCATCGTAGATCCTCGCGTGTAGATTCCCTATGTGCCCTAGTCCGATCACGCATACACGCGTCATACTCGACCTCCGCTCTACTACTTGGCCTTCGGTTTGGCGTTGGCCTTGGTTTTGGTCTTGGCCTCGGTTTCGGTCTTGTCCTTACTCTGGAGCTTCTGCGCGGTCGTACGGCTTCCGATGTGAAGCGTGTCGTACGCCTCTTGCGACGACGTGAACGGACCGCGGTCGTGGCCGTGCCAGCTCAGGTTCGTGTACATCGGGTTCGGTCGGCCGGTCGCGGTCTCGCGTTTTGCGATGTGTGCGAGCATTCGTTTTCGAAGAAACTCGACAACCTCGGGTTCCTTCTTCGCGACGTTGACGAGCTCGCCGGGATCGTCGATCAGATTGTATAGCTCGACTTCGGGTTTGAAGTGAAAGTCGGGTTCGAGCGCGCAGATCAGCTTCCACTCGGGTGTGCGCCAGCCGTGTTTGCGCATCCACGTCGCCTCGGTGATGTAGAATTCGGACTCCTGCGGACGGCTCTTCCCGTTCATCAACGGAGCCAGGCTGCGCCCGTCGAACGGGATGCGCGGTTTGATCTTCATCAGGTCGAGCGCGGTCGGCATGATGTCCTTCAGCGCGCAGTAGTCCGGAATCCTCACACCGGGTTTGATCTTGCCGGGCCACCGGAGCACGAGCGGGATCACCAGCGTGCAGTCGTACATGCCGTGGTGGTCGTAGTAACAGTCGTGCTCGTTCAACGTCTCGCCGTGGTCCGCGGTGATGATCACGAGAGTCTCTTCCTCGATGCCGAGTGTCTCGATCGTCTGGAAGATGCTCGCGATGCACGCGTCCATGTACGCGACCGCGCCGTCGTACTGCGCGTCGACGTACTCGGCGTCGGTGAGTCCTTCCTTGAACCACGAACGGAAGTAATCCGCGAACGGCTTGAAGTCGTAC
Organism: Spirochaetaceae bacterium; assembly: GCA_007695285.1. Classification (GTDB taxonomy): domain Bacteria; phylum Spirochaetota; class Spirochaetia; order DSM-27196; family PXBQ01; genus PXBQ01. The sequence continues at coordinate 5,603 of REEC01000073.1, forward strand.
ACGGGTTTCAACGACTTATTCTTTTTGTCCGTTTCGTTTCCGTCGTAGAACATCCTGACGAACGGCTCGGGTGGAAGGTACGGCGAGTGAGGATCCATGTGCCGCATGAACAGAAAGAACGGCGACTCGGCCGCGGCCATCCTCTTGAGTTCCGGGATCGTGACGTCGTTTAACAACTCGGCCTTCGGCGCCTGCCCGGTGTTGTCGGACGCCCACGCTTCGTACTGGATGTAGTTCTTGAAGCCGCGCGACGCGGGGTTCCCCTGGAAACCGACGCACGTCGTGTCGTACCCTTCGGCTCCGAGCACCTCGGCGAGTGTCGTGACGTGGTCGCCGAGGGGCCCTTTGTGCCGCAGCGCGACGACGTCGGTCCCGAAGCAGTCGCGTCCGGTCAACATCGACGAGTACCCGGCCGTCGTCGGGATGTGCGGCGCGAAGAGCTTCTCGAACACCGTTCCACCTTGTGCGTACGCGTCGATGTGCGGAGTCGTGAGACGGTTGTAGCCGTACAGGCTCATGTGGTCGCGTCGCAGACTGTCGATTCCGATCAGAATCAGGTTTGGTTTTTTTGCCACAGTTTCCTCCTTGGGGTGTTTATCGGCCGCCGACGGTCTTGAGGCACGCGTTCAGGTACCCGAAACTCTCGGCGGCAATCGTGCAGACCAACGGCAAGTCGTGATTCTCCGCGCCGATCACTTCGAGGCAGACCGGCCCGTCGTACCCGGCCTCGACCAGGACCCGGCAGTACGCGACGAGATCGATATCACCGCGGCCACACGCCTGGTCCCGCGGCGTACCGGGGCCGCTCTGCCGGCCTTTGCAGTCGCGGATGTGCACGTGTTTCATGCGCGACACGACCGCGCCGAGCGCTTTCGCCGGGTCTTCACCCGCGCGGTAGATGTGGCTCGGGTCCATGTCGATTCCGAACGCCGACGAGCTAATCGCTTTCATCGCGCGCAGAGTCGTCGGCGTGTTGTAGATCGCCGAGTTCACGTGCGCCTTTACGCAGAGCGCGACACCGAACCCGGCGGCCTTCTCGGCCATCGAATTCAGTTTTTCGATGCTCGCGACGATGTCGTCTTCGACGTCGGACTTGCCACCCGGGCCGACGTTGATGACCGGGATACCGATCTCGGCCGCCGCCTCGAACGCGGGCAGCAATCTCTCCTCTTTCAACGCGGCGACCTCGGCCGAGAGGATCTCGAGCCCCGCGTCGGCGACGATCGTCTTGATCTCCGCCGCCTGCTCCTTCCACCGGCTCAGCACGAGATGCTCGCACATCCCTTCGATCGCCGAGATCTCGACGCCGTCGTAGCCGCACGTCGCGATGTGTTTGACCGCGGTCGCGAAGTCGTAGTCGCGGAACAAAACCGAGTTGACACCAAGTTTGATCATAAGGACTCCTTCTTTATCGATTTCCGTATCGTTGTTTGGCCTCTGCGTCGAACGCGACGACGCGGTCGCGCACCATCTCGAAGTTCTCTCTTGTGACGTACTCGAGGATGAACGGTTTGCCTTCGGCGTGCCGGTGATACAGCGACAGAAACAGCGGCCAGTCGATGTCGCCGTCGCCGACGATCCGGCCTTTTGCGTCGTTCACGAGACGGTCCTTGCCGTGAAGGTACGCGATGTGCGGCGCGAGGTACCGGAACATATCCTCTTCCGAGCTGTTCGCGATGTAGTTCGCGGGGTCGAGCAGGACTTTCACGCGCGACGACCCGACCTGTGCGATGAAGTCGCGCGCTCTCTTCGCGCTCGGCACGACGTCGATCACACACCCTTCGAGAGCGACGTCGAGCCCGTACTTTTCGGCGAGTTCGGCCAGGCGGGTGAAACTCGTCGCGAGCCTCGCAAAGTCGCTCTCGTACCGGTCCGCGTTGACTCCGCGTTCGCCGGGCCGGAATCCACACTCGGTCGCGACGGTCGAAATCCCGTTGAACGCGGCGATCTGCATCATCCGCTCGAAGTACGCGAGGTTCGCCTCGATTTCGTCGTCGTCCGGATCGATCAGATTCGTGAAAACGCCCAAAACCGGAACCGCGACACCGGCCGATCGGTACGTCTCGACGATCGTGCGGCTGCGCTCGTCGCTCATGTCCGAGAGATCGCTCCGGCCGTTGTAGACCCAGTACTTCGAGTCGGTCTGCGAGAAGCAGAGCTCGGTCACGCGGAACCCTTTCTCGGCGAGTAGCTGCGCGACCTGCGCGTTACTGAGATCCGGAAAACTGCGCGATACCACTCCGACGTCCATGACGTACCTCCTCGATTACCTTCGCCGTTCACCTATCGTCTCAGAATACCAGACCGATGTGATGCGATTCCTTCACAAAAACGCCAATTAATAGCACAAAATTGCCAAATAGCCGATCCAGCCCGCGGCATCACGCTCCACTCACCGCGGATTGGTTCACGGTCCGCTCACCGCGGTCCGGCGCCAGCGGCGTGGGCTCGTCTCCATGATACGTCGGAACTGGCGCGTGAAGTAGTTGCTGTCGTGGAACCCGACGGTACCGGCGATCTCGGTGATCGACATCGACGTCGTTTTCAACAACGTTGCCGCGCGGTCGATGCGCAGGCGCAGCAGGTACTGCATCGGCGTCGTGCCGGTCGCCTCGCCGAACCGGCGCATCAACGTTCGGCCCGACATCGCGACCAACTCAGTGAGTCCGTCGAGTTCGATGCTCTCGGCGTAGTGCGTCTCGAGATATCCGACGACGCGTCCGATATCGAGCAGGTTTTTCTGCGCCGCCGAGTCGCCCGCGGTGTAGAGGCGGCAGAGATGAACGATCATCTCGACGAGCAGCGAGACCGCCGCGGCGCGGTACCCTTCGCGTTTGCCGGCCAGCTCGGACTGAAGCGAAAACACGCGCTGTTCGGTGAAGAGGCGCGACTCGCTCGGCAGGTGGAGTTTACCGGCGAACGAGAGTTTGCGCCGCGCGACCGGTTCGAGGTGGAACAACGCCTGGTACCCGGCGAGCAGCGCGAGGCTCTCGTCGCGCGCGAGCAGGACCTTTTCGTCGAACAGGATGTTCGCGATGCGCATCTCGTGAGCGTTCCGGTACCCGTGCCGATGGTTCTCGTCGATCACGAAGACGTCGCCCGCGAAAATCGGAAACCGGTCGTCGTCGAGCACGTGTTCACCCGAACCGTCGAGCACGACGACGAGCTCCATGAAGTCGTGCCGGTGCACGTTCAGGTCGGCCTGGTCGATCACACGCACCGCGATCGGAACGTTCGGGTCGTCGAGAACGGTTTGCGACGTGAGCAGCGGGATCGAGTTTGTTCCTTGGGAAGCCTGTGTCTGCGGCACACCCCATTGTATTCGCACCACGACGCGTCGTCGAGCACCTGCGCCGAATGTATTACCGAACGCCATACTCTATGATACGATGCCCGCATGAACGAACGCGAACGATATCTCGAAACGTTGTTGTTCGGCACACCCGATAAAGTGCCGTTGCATCCCGGTGCGGGTCGGAAGTCGACGCGAGAGGCGTGGTACGCGCAGGGCTTGCCGAGCGATGTGGCGCCGAACGATATCGCCTCGTACGGGTACGGGTTGATCGGTATCCCGAAACCCTGGCCGGACCGGGGGCCCGGGTTCCCGGTCGACGAACGGATGATCCCGCGGTTCGAAGAAAAAGTGATCGAGAAGCGCGGTGAAACGCAGATCGTCCAGGACTGGAAAGGGAACATCTGCGAGATATCGAGCGAGTTCACGACCGAGTACCTGCGGAACGCGATCGATTTTGTGACGCGTCGCTGGGTCAAGTGTCCGGTCGAGTCGTGGGACGACTGGGAGGCGATGAAGCAGCGGTACAATCCCGACGATCCCGCGCGGCTCCCGGCCGACCCGGCCGAGCTCGGAGCGACTCTGCGCGACCGGACGTGGCCGATCGAGTTTCGGTTTTCCGGGCCGTTCTGGCAGATGCGCGAGTGGCTCGGGTTCGAGCAGCTCTGCACGATGTTCTACGACGATCCGGATCTGATCCGCGACATGGTCGCGTTCTGGACCGAGTATATCGAGAACCTGATGGTGAACGCGTTCCGGTTTTGTGTGCCCGATGAGATTCATCTTTCCGAGGACATGGCGTACAAAAAGTTCTCGATGGTATCGCCGGCGATGGCGAAAGAGTTCCTTTTCCCCGCGTGGAAACGCTGGGGCGAACTCGTCGCGTCGTACAACGTCCCGATCTACGCGATGGACTCCGACGGTTTCATCGGAGAGCTCATCCCGCTCTGGATCGACGCGGGTATTAATGTGTGCGACCCGATCGAGGTCGCGGCGCACAACGACATCGTCGCGTTCCGCGAACAGTTCGGCCGAAAGATCGCGTACGTCGGCGGCGTCGATAAACGCAAAATGGCGGCGGGCGGCGCGGAGCTCGAAGCCGAGCTCGAACGCCTGCGTCCGGTCGTCGAGTCGGGTGGGTTCATCCCGTCGTGCGACCATGGAATACCCGCGGACGTCTCGTGGAAGAACTACCTCCAGTACGTCGAAGGTTTGGCCCGACTTACGGGGTGGTTGTAGCCGTGGAGTCCACGACCCCGGAGAGCTCTCAGTATCAACCGTCCGAGACGCGACGGAACTACCTTCTTCTCGTCGCCGAGGGCATTCTCTTCACGGTCGGCCTCGTTTTTTTCGACCCGAATACCGTCCTGCCGTTGTTGATGGAAAGGCTCACCGCGTCGGCCATTCTTGTCGGTGTCGTCGGCGCGATTCAGCCTCTCTCGAAAGGAATCATTCCGATTCTCTCGGGCAACTGGATCTCGTCGCTCGAGTACAAAAAGAGGTTCCTCGTCGCGATGATGGCCGCCGGCCGGCTGCCCCTCTGGATCCTTGGCGTGAGTTTGATCCTGGTGCCCGCGGCGTCGCCGTTCTTCTGGGCGATCCTGTTGCTGCTCGTCCAGACGATGTTCTGGTTCGGAGACTCCGCGGGCGACCCCGCGTGGATGGACATGGTCGGGAAGTCCGTTCAGAACGACCGACGTGGACGTTTTTTCGCGACGCGACAAGTCGTCGGTGGGCTGCTGTCGGTCGCGGCCGGAGCCGCGGTCGCGGCGATCCTCGGTACGCCCGCTCTCGACTTCCCGGTGAACTACGGCGTCGTGATCACGATCGGGGCTTTCGTGTACCTCGGAAACATCGGGACGTTCGTCGGCTTGATCGAACGCCCGAGTGTAACGACGCAACGGTTGACCGTCGGCGCGTTGATACGCGCGTTGCCGCGATATCTCAAAGACAACAAGGTCTTCTCGCTTACGATGGTCGTTTTAATCCTCTTTAACATGGCGCGCTTGAGCCTTCCGTTTTTCATCGTGTTCGGTCGGCGCGAGTTCGGACTCGCCGAGAGCGCGCTCGCGATCATCATTCCGCTTCAGATCGCCGGAAGGATCCTCGGCGCGATCGTCTGGGGCTACGTCGGCGACCGCTTCGGGCATCAACGCGCGATCGCGTCGGTCGTAATGACGGTCGCCGTGCCGTCGGCGATCGCGTTTGCGATGGGCATGCTCGACCCGGCGATTCCCGCGATCGTGCCGTTCGCAATTCTGTTCTTCGTGCTCGGTCTGGCGCTTGAAGGGTGGCCGCCGTTCATCAACTACATGCTCGACATCGTGCCCGCGCGCGATCGCCCGTTGTACGCGGGGCTGATGGGAGTCGGGTACGTTCCGGCTGCGGTGGCGCCAATTATCGGTGGTCTCATGATACAGTACTGGAGCTACGGTGGGTTGTTCGGTGTAACGACCGCCGTGACCGTTACAGGTTTTTTCGTCGCGCTCACGCTACCGTCGGCGTCACGAGTCCGTCAGCGCGAGCGGTAAGGGGAGGCACAATGAGTCTTTTATGGAGTCTGCTCGATGGCGGAATCTCGATGGCTCGCGCGGATACGATCGGACGGAAGATCGCGATGTGGGTCGGCCGCCGGCTCGCGTTGCGCCACCGGTTTGTCACGATCCCGCGGAGCTGCCGCGTGCACCCCGAGGCGCGGATTCATCCGCGAAACGGTTCGATCGTTTTCGGCGAGAACTGCGAGGTCGCTCACAACGCGATCGTACAAGGTAACGTCCGGCTCGGTAACAACTGTTCGATCCAGACCGGAGCAATCCTGGTCGGGTACGGAACACGCGACAACCCGGACGGGATGATCCGGATCGGAAACGGCGTCCGCATCGCGCCGATGGTGATGATGTTCGGCGGCGACCACGTCTTTGAGCCCGGTCGTCCGATCCACGGGCAGGGGCTCAAGAACTCACCGATCGTGATCGAGGACGATGTCTGGATCGCCGGCCGCGTCAACGTCGCCGCGGGCGTCACGATCGGGCGCGGGTCGGTCATCGGTGGTGGAGCGGTCGTCACGAACGACATCCCGCCGGACAGCGTCGCGGTCGGGGTACCGGCAAAGGTGATCAAGTCGCGCGATTCGGCGAGTTGATTGGCTATCCGACGATCGACACGACGTATCGGGCCGCAAGAACGAGCAGAAACACCGCGATGCCGCGTCGGAACGCGCGCTCAGGGATTCGGTGCAGGATCAGGAGTCCAATCGACGCTCCGACGACCGCGGCACCGGCGGCGCTGAGCAGCGGAAGGATGTTGTCGCCGTGGATAACGTTCCGCCGGATCAACTCGACCAGGCGAAGAGTTCCACTCACGAGAAAGAGCATCTGGATCGCCGCGGCGAACTGTCGACGCTCGAATCCCTGGCTCAGGACGTACGCGACCAACGGTGGTCCTCCGGTACCGTAGGCGCCGGTCAGCGCTCCGGAGAGCAGCCCACACGGTATTCCGATGTACACGGGATGCCACGGTCTGAGGACCTTTATCCGTTCGCGGAGCAGTGCCTGTGCGCTCGAGATTACGAGAATAATCGCGAGCACGACGTTGAGTACTCCGATCGGCGCATTTACCAGCACAAAAACGCCGAGCGGTACACCGACTAAAACGGCGGGGAATAGCGGAGCGATCCTGCGGAGCGAAAGGTGTTGTCGCAGACGCGCGATCATCACAAAGTTGATCGCGAGTGACGCGAGCACGTTCAAGACCGCCGCGTCGCGGACCGGCATGACCAATCCCAACAGCGCGATGCCGATCAGCCCACTCCCAAAACCCGCGGAGCCCTGAACCAGCCCTCCGATGAAAAACGCCGCGACGATCGATGCCCATGCAAAATCCAAGTAATCCTCCTCTCGGCCGGGGCAATCGCCGGCGCGACGGTGTACATCGTGATAGAGTACCCCGAGCGGCCGGGTTTGTTCGATGGGCCGGTCTTATTGTTGAGTTCCGCAGTGATGAAAAAACTTTTGTTGAATATTTACCAAAAATGACTATCTTTAACTATACTCTGATGTAGACGTTTGCGTGTCGTTAGACGGCGAACGCCGTCCCGGCCCCGCGTTACCGTGACAAGAGGAGTAGCCTTTGTGAAAAAGTTACTCGAGAAACGGAGCGCACCTTTCGTTGCGTTCGCACTCACGACCTGCCGCTCGTGTCTGCCTACGTCGTGTACGCGCCGTACGTTTCGTTATCGATCTGTACGTCGGACTTCACTACCTCTTTGGTTATTTTCCCCCGGGCATCGGAGTGTCTATAGGGTATGCGTTTTGATGTTGGATATCCAGAGATGATGGTCGTGTTTTCCGATCGATCTGTTTCCTCTCGGGCCAAGAAACGCGTAGCGCTCCTCTTTCTCATTGTTTTCCCCGCGGTAACTCTTCTGTGCGACGTCGGGACAAGTAATCTATCAGTGATCCAGGTTTTCCAGCCGGAAGGTGCCGTCGACGAATCGATCGAGTCGGTGATTCACAGCGCGATGGCGCTCGTTTTGGCGCAGTCCGCCCCGCTCGATCCCTATCCACTTCCGTCCTCGTCCGAACGTCTCAGCCGGGACGAGTTGATCGAGTACGCGAAGCTGCGCCGTGCGGACCTGATTCTTTCCGGGCTTTATCGCGTTCGTGACCGTGACGTCACGATTACGATCGAGTTGGTCGATGTGGCCAACGGCGACGTGATCGCTGTCGCGGAGGTTTCGCGGCCGTTGGATCTGGTGTTCGACCGATTCGCGACCGATGCGATGATCGCGCTTCAGCAGCAGGCACACGGTCGCGTTGCCGAGCTCATCACCGAGCGAAGCCGTCGCGATGCCGATGTTCCCACGGTGTCCGAGCACGAACGAACGACCGACGAGGTTGTTGCGCCGACGATCACCGAGAAGATTGTGCCGGCTCGACCGCGAATCCAGCTGGCCGCAGAAGTCGGTCGTCCGGTTCCGATCGGACCTTTCGGTGAGTATTTCGATCCGGGATACTCACTGGAGTTACTGGTACAGATCAACCTCGCTCGCGTTTCGGCCGGATTATCGACTGCGTTCATTCGGTTCGATTCCGATCGCGATGATATGGGGGAGTACGTTCGGTCGTTTGTCTCGATAGCGACCGATTTCTCGGTAAGACTCTTCACGATTGGTCCGGTGGAGATGTTTCTCCGTGCCTCGGCCGGCGCCGCGTTACGGCTTCACGACGGATCACCGGTATCCGACAGGCTCGGCGCGGCGCTTCCTCTACTGAGACTGGGAACCGGTGCGCAGGTGTGGCTCTCGCGGAGTGTGTCGTTGGTCCCCGGCGTATCATTCGACTCGATGGTTCATATGTTCCGCGAGAGCGGAGGGGGTCCGATCGGGTTCGAGTACATACCCGTTGTTCGGCCCACGATCGCGATCGCGTTCCGTGCGGGAGGGCGGTGACGTGTTCTTCCAGGTTTTTTCGTCGTTTCGCGTTCCGGAGTCACCGGGAGTACCCGATTACCGTGGTTCTGTGCGAAGGAAGTGGTATAATTCTACTGTCATGGCCGGCTGCATTCACCTCAACCGTCGCGTTTTTGTCCTTCTCGCCACGGCAGTGCTCGTGGGTGCCGCGTGCGGCGAGTACTCGGTATACGATCTTCTCGGTTCGCAGCAGGATGGATCGTTTGCGATGACACGACCATCGATCGATATCGTCACCAATGCGCAGTACGAGTTGACGGCCACGGGCGGCTTTACCGAGTACTCGTTCACGAGGCTTTCGGGACCCGGTGAAGTCTCGGTCGACGGGATGTACACGGCGCCCACCAGCATTACGACCGGCGACAGTATCG
>REEC01000014.1 GCA_007695285.1 Spirochaetaceae bacterium
ATCTGGGGCGATCTGCTCGGCGTATCGAAGAGCGGCGTTCGGTTCATCGGCGAGTCGCTTGCCCGGTACAAGACAGTGCGTGACGACATAACCGAGGCGGTCCCGGTCACGAGCGGATGCGTCGCAAGCGCGCCCGAGATCCACGAGAAGATCAGCAGCCGCACGCGACGAGGCGTCGTGTCCATTTTCTCATCGACGCGCGGAACGTACCTCTACATCACGGCATCGGTCGTCGCCGACTCGTGGTTCGCAAGCCCCGGAGTCACGGTCGAGAGACTCCCCGACGGACGCGCGCGGATCGCTCTCGAACTCGATCGCGACGGCGCCGGCTTCGTACTGTTCGGAGTAGACGGATGACACACGGGCAGCAGAAGGAACACAACGGTTCGCATTGAACTCCTCGCGGCTTGCGTGTACAATCCGGCCTAATGTTTTCACAGCATCAAACACTCGTTAGTAGGCGGCGCCGGTTCGTCTTACTGATAACGGTTTTGTTCGTCGCGTACGCTCCGTCGGCCTACTCGTACCGCGACTGGACCGACGTTCCGCTCCCGTACGTGCCGACGGTGGATTCGTTATCGGCTCACGTGCTCGATCACGAGACCGGCGACGTCCTGTTCTCGCACAACGCCGACGAAGTGATTGCGCCGGCGTCGATGACGAAACTCGTCACGATGCACATCGTGCTCGAGGAAGTGCGCGCCGGACGGCTCGCGCTCGACGACTTGATCGGCATCCCGCCGTCGGCGTACTCGCAGAACGCACCACCGAGATCGTCGCTGATGTTTCTCGGGCCACGCCAGCAGGCGACGGTACACGACCTTCTGCTCGGACTCGCGGTGACGAGCGGTAACGACGCCGCTGTCGCGGCTGCGCTGCTGATCGAGCCGTCGGTCGAGCTGTTCATCGAGCGGATGAACCGGGAGATGGACGAATTAGGTCTCGAGAACACGCGATTTGTCGAACCGAGCGGCTACAGCCCGTTTAACCGAACAACAGCCCGAGAGTTCGCGGCGTTCGCACGGTACTACATCGAGAGACACCCTGAAGCGACACGCGAGTTCCATAACGTCAGAACTTTCTCGTATCCTCGTCAGGAGAATCTGATCGCCGGAAACCGCGAACACGCAATCTTTCAAATGAACACGAACAGGCTGCTCTGGCTGATGCCCGAGGCCGACGGCCTCAAAACCGGCACGATCACGTCCTCAGGCTTTAACCTCGCGGCAACCGCCGCGCGCGACGGACGACGCGTCATCGCGGTCGTGATGGGCGTGCGCGCGCAGCGGAACGCGAACGAGCTGCGAGCGCTAATCGCGCGCGAGCTGCTCGAGTACGGGCTTTCGGGGTTCATTCGGGTTGAACCGGAGGCGCCGGAGTTGCCCCCGGTTCGCGTAGCCGGAGGGGCCGAGATCCACGTGAATCCGTCGATCGACGGGTGGAGCAACGGTGCGGGACTGCTCGTACCGACAGCGTACGCGTCGGACGTATCGGTGCACGTCGAGGTCATCGATTCGGTACGCGCACCCGTTCCCGGAGGCGCCGTACTCGGCCACGTCGTAATCACGAGTGGAGAGACGGAACTGCATCGGTTTGCCGTTCTACCCGAGCACGACGTAGCCGACGGCCCGTGGTGGAGGCGTCTCTGGGACGCGATTTCCATCCGGATTGCGGCTATATTCTCCGGGGAGAAAGTACCGCCGCGCGCGTCGGACCTCGTCGTATAGGCGAAGGGGCACGGCGGGAGGCAGCTAACTTTTCAGTTTACCCGCAATCTCGGCGAGCCGCCGACCGAGGAATCTCGCACCACCGAGTTCTTTCTCGCTCGGCATTCGGTGCCCGTCGCCGCCCGTGATAGTCGTTGCGCCGTACGGCGAACCACCGACGATCTCGTCGAGCGTCATCTGCGCGTCGAACGAGTACGGCAACCCGACAATCACCATACCGTGATGCAACAACGCGACGTGGCTCGAGAGGATCGCGGCCTCCTGACCACCGTGCTGCGTCGCAGTGCTCGACATCACCGCCGCAGGTTTGCCGATGAGAGCACCACTCGACCACAGGCCGCCGGTCTGGTCGAGAAACTGTTTGACCTGATACGCCATCATGCCGTACTTCGTCGGCGTCCCGAGAATAATGCCGTCGGCTTTCGCGAGCCCGTCGATCGTCGCTTCGGGTATATCGGCGAACGCCTTCTGCGCCTCGACCGCGCCCATCTTCACGAGAGCCTCTTCCGGGAGCGTCTCGGGTATGCGCAGGAGCGAGACGTTAGCACCGTCGACCTCACGAGCACCTTCGGCCGAGGCTTGAGCCATTTGAAACATATGGCCGTACGTTGAGTAAAAGAGCACTTGAATATTCATTTCCCATCTCCTGGTGTGGCTCGGGATACCCCGAGCCCGAGTTTTTTGCACAGTCGTCCGAGTTCCTTCCGTTCGTCCGGATCGAGATGATCGAACGCAACACGGATCCGGTCGACACGGTCGGGAAGAGATTCCTTGACGAACGCGGCGCCTGCGTCCGTCAGCTCGACGAGAACCATCCGGCGGTTCTCGGGGTGAGCGGTGCGCCGGACAAGGCCCTGCGCCGAGAGTTTGTCGACGATCATCGTCACGTTTGCCTTGCTCGTCAGGATCTTCTCCCCGAGCTCCTGCTGGCACAACGGACCGAGATGGTACAGTGCCTCGAGCATCCCGAATCGTGTCTCGCTCATCATGCGCGGGCTCCGCTCATCGACAACACCGATCACCGCATCAACCGAGTTGACCGCGCGCCGGAGCTTGATGAACGTATCGAGCGCCAGAA
>REEC01000013.1 GCA_007695285.1 Spirochaetaceae bacterium
CTCAGCTTTTTGCTTGCCCCGCCTCGGCGTGCAGCTTCAGTCCGAGTGCACCGATAACCTTCAGGATCGTGTCAAAACCCGGAGTTCGTTCTCCGGAAAGAGCCTTATAAAGGCTTTCGCGCGACAAACCGGCATCGCGAGCAACCTGGGACATTCCTTTTGCTCGCGCGATATCTCCCAGTGCTTTCGCGACAAATGCCGCGTCTCCATTCGCTTCTTCAAGGCAGGCCTCAAGGTAAGCAGCCATTTCATCAGCGGTACGAAGGTGTTCAGCAACATCATATTTCGAGGTTTTTGTTTTTGCCATGATTACTCCCATAAACTACGCGAAAGAACTAACGCGGCATTGTAGCCCGTAGGCTACAAATGTCAAGAGGGTTACGGACGTGATAGGGTCCACAGCTTGTCGCTTTTTTGGTTGTGGCGGAGTAACGGGGCGATTGTCGGGTTGCCGTCGTTGAACCGAAGCTTACATCACACGCCGATGCCGCGCAGATACTCACGGTTGCGCGTCGCGCACTCGACCGGGCTCCCCATTCCGGGAAGCACGTCCTGCTCGACGACGATCCAGCCGTCGTACTCGCGTTTGCGGAGCAGCTCGGTTATCCGCGGGAAATCGACCGATCCGTGTCCGAGTTCGCAGAACACGCCGTTCCTAAGCGACTCGAAGTAATCCCACCCGAGTAGACGCGATTGCCGCGCGATCTCGGCCGAGCAGTCCTTGTAGTGCACGTGGAAGATGCGGTCCCAGAATAACTCGATCGCGGCTTCCGGGAATCCTCCCGCGAACGCGTAGTGGCCCGTGTCGAGCACCAGAGCGAGAACGTCGGGACTCGTGATCGTCAGGAGTTTCTCGATCTCCCCCGGCGTCTCGATAAATCCCGCGCAGTGGTGGTGGAACGCGGTCTTGAGCCCGCTCTCGTCGAACACGGTCTTCGCGAACATTTCGGCCCCGCGCCGGACCGCCGCCCACCCGTCGGCTCCGAGCGACAGATCCGCGACGACGCGCCCGGCGTTTGCCGTCCTCTCGGGAACGCTTCCATTGTCGTCGGCCAGAATCACGTACGCGTCGGGGAAGCCCGCGTCCGCGAGAAGCCGTGCGGTCTTGAGTCCGAGCTCGATGCCGGCTCCGTGCGCGCCGGGGTCGCTGAGCGCGACCGGTACAAACGCGCCGAGCAACTCGAGTCCAAAACCGTCGAGTTCGGCGCGAAGTTTACCGGGATCGGTCGGCATGAAGCCCCAGTCTCCGAGCTCGGTTCCTTCGTACCCGGCCGTTTTCATCTCGGCGAGGACCTCGCGGTAACCCTGTGCCGTACCTTCGATCCCGAACTCGAGAACTCCCCACGAGCACGGAGCATTTGCGACTCGAATCATCTCGTCCTTCCTTAAATCGTACTGCGTTTCGATAGTACTGCGCCGTCAGAACGGTCGGGTTTGTGCGATGTCGCGCGCCATCGCCGCGTGCGCCGCGAGCACGTCCGCATTCTCCGAAACCTCGGGTACACCGACGCGCCACCACGAGTCGTAACCTCCCGTCATCGACTTCGCAGAGACCTTCACGTCGATCACCGCGGGACCGTCCGCGGCCAATGCCTCCGTGACCGCGGTCCGGAGGTCACTTTCCGTCGTGACGCTCCAGACCGACGCGCCGTACGCGCGCGCGTTCGCGGCAAAGTCGAAGCGTGGGGTTGGGCCGGACAGCTTGCCGTCCGCTTCGCGCGTTCGGAAGTACGTCGCGTAGCTCGAGATGCCCTGCGACGTCTGCAGATTGTCGATGCACTGGTACCCGGAGTTGTCAAACACGACGACGATGAACCGTACGCGCTCGCGAATCGCCGTGACGAGCTCGGAGTGCAGCATGATGTAGCTGCCGTCGCCGGTCATCGCGATCACCTCGCGGTTCGGTTCGGCTAAGCGCGCGCCGAATGCGCCTGAGATCTCGTACCCCATGCACGAGAAGCCGTACTCCATGTGGTACGCGCCGACCCGGCGCGTCTTCCAGAGCCGCTGCATGTCACCCGGCAGGCTGCCCGACGACCCGACGACGACCGCGTCGGGCGGCAGAAGTTCATCGTTCAGGAGGCCGAGTACACGCGTCTGCGAGAGCTCGTCTCCCGCGGGTACCGAGGCCTCCGGACCGTAGAGACGGTCGATCTCGGTCGTCCACTCGGCTTTTATCTCGGCGATCTCGCGGCCGTACGCCGCCGAGTAGCCGCGCGCCACGAGCCTTTCGGTGAGCGCGGCGAGGCCTTCTCGCGCGTCGCACACCATCGGCGCGGCCGCCATCTTGTACGCGTCGAACGCGTTTACGTTGATCGAGACGACCGGTGCCGCGAGAGCCGGAAACGCGGACTTCGACGCGGTCGTGAAGTCGCCGAGCCGCGTGCCGACCGCGATCACGAGGTCCGCCTTCGCGGCGATCCGGTTGGCCGCGAGGCCGCCGGTGACCCCGATGCCGCCGAGGTTGAGTGGATGGTCCCACGCGACGGTGCCTTTCCCGGCCTGCGTCTCGGCAAACGGAATGTCGGTTTTCTCGCAGAACTCGACGAGAGCTTCTCCGGCCGCCGAGTACCGGACTCCACCGCCCGCGATAACGAGCGGGCGACGGGCCGCGAGGATCGCGGTCGCGACCGACTCGACGGTTTCGCTCGCGGGTGGGGTCCGGGAAATCGTCCAGACGCGTTTCTCGAGGAACGAGTCGGGATAATCGTACGCCTCGGCCTGCACGTCCTGCGGCAAGCAGATCGTAACAGCGCCGGTCTCGGCCGGATCGGTGAGAACGCGCATCGCGTTG
>REEC01000012.1 GCA_007695285.1 Spirochaetaceae bacterium
GCACGATAATCGAGTCCGGCGAGAAGTTGGACAGAACGCTCGTGTCGAGCCAGACGCGCGGGATTGAGAACCCACCGACCGCAACGAGCGCGACGGCGACCACGACGACAGATCTCCACCGGCGGACGAGAGCTTCTACGATTCGTTCGGAGACGCGGGGAAGCCCGGGATCGCCCCGTTCAGCGGCGCGATCGGTCCTGGACCTTTTCGGTGCCTTCACGCCGAAAAGCACGAAGCTCGACGGTATGATCGCGAGCGAGAGAATCATGGCCGAGAAGACACCGAAAGCGGTGAACAGCCCGAAGTAACGCACCGGTAGTACGGCCGACGTCAGGAGCGAGAGGAAACCGACGACGGTCGTGACGGCGGCCATCACGACCGGACGCGTGATCGTCGCGATCGCGTGATCGGCAAGCCGACGTCCGGTTGCTGTCGGGTGTTCCTCCAGAAAGACCGTCGCGCTGTTGAAGACGTGAATCGAGTACGCGACGCCAATCGCCACAAGCATGACGGGAATCATCGTCGAGACCGCGTAGACCGGGATTCCGAGCAGCGCCATAAGCCCAAACGTCCAGATGACGCTGATCGCCACGACGAGCATACTCAGGATCATGTTCCGGACGCTGCGCAACACAAGGAGCAGAAGCACGGCGATCACGACGAGCACGATCGGCCCCATCCTGATCATGTCCGCGGGGCCAAGCTCGGCGAGCGCGCCTTCGACGATCGGACGCCCTGCGACGTAGATCTGTTCGGGCCCCTCGAAATCGGTGATGAGGCGGCGGATGTCTTCGTTCATCGAGTCGGTGAAGCCTGCTTCGCTCGGACGCACGATGATCAGCGTCGCAGTGTCGTCCTCGGAAACGATCCTGCCGTGAATCATCGGGTTACCCCGGACCGATTCGCGGAGCTGCCGAATCTGTTCGTCGGTAGAAGGGACTCCTGTAATGAACGGCTCGACTGTTAATCCCCAGTCGTCGGCGGAGATGTTGTTTGCCGTCGCAAGCGACATCGTATCGTCGGCCTCGACACCATCGAGCTCACCGAGCGCCCGGCCGAGCGCCGCGATCTTCGCGAGAGTCTCTGGACGGTAGATGCCGTCCGGATGATGGAGCGCAACGAGCACACCGTCGGCGATATTGAATCGCTGCTCAGCCTCTCGTGCGTAGACGAAGGCCGGGTGGTCGTTCGGCATATACTCATCAAGGTCGGTCTCGACCCGAAACCCGCCGACCGCTGCCACCGAAAAAACGATCGTCGCCGCCACGATGACGAGCAGCGTGAGAATCGGCACCCGGCTGAGCCGGGAAAATAAAGTTTTGATTGTGATACCTCTCGTGTTGATTTGTGATCGATCACTAACTTTTGGGGGTCACCGAAGCGTCAGAAGCGGGCATCGTCGACGATCCTGTCGATCGGCAGGTTTCCGATCATCGGCACTCGCCGTCGGACTCGAGCGGCCGCGTCGCTTTCTCGAGGTGAGCAAGCATGTGATCGAGCGGTATCTTGTGGATCTGCGCGGCTCGTTCAACGGTGATGAACCGAGTGATGAGTCGACGTAACGAGTACGTTCCGACGCGTTTCACGCCGAACATCTCCATGACGTCAGCGATGTCTCCGTACGCTTCGAGAATGTCGAAAACCTTTGTATCTTTCGTAATCGTCATCTGTATTCCTTTGATTTGACGTAGGTATCACGCGCCGATCGCGCCCACGCGCGATCGCCTCGATTGTTATTGCGCCGTTCATTCGGTCCTCCCGGTCAATGTTTCGGCCAGCGTGGTGACCAGCCGTCGTCCGCGGTCTGCAAGATCCCACCGACACTCGTCGAGACGCCAATCGCGAACGACGAGTCGAACGCCACCAAGGAGCAGAGTTGCCAACGACTCCGCATCGATCGGGGCACCAGGCGGGACGGAGGCCTGAATCGAAGTGAACACGGCCGCGAGCCGGTCGCGATTCTTCGCGAGCAGACGGCGCACCATTCCCTGGAGATCCGGATCGGTCGACGCGAATTCATCGAGGAAAACAACGGTGGCGAGTGCGGGCCGTTCGGTGAGAAGCGCGAAGAGCCGATCGAAGTGCGCGACGAGCGCCGAGGGCGTTGCGGCGCCATCGAGAGGAAGGCGTTCATACGTCTCGGCCTCGAGCACCCGGAGCATTGCGGCAAGGATCGCGGTCTTGTTCTCGAAATGCCGGTAGAGCGCGGGCTCGGTAACGCCGAGCCTCTCCGAAAGGCGGCGCATCGTCAACGCGGAGATCCCGCCCTCACTGATCATCTCGATCGCGTGGTCGACGATCTGTCGCTGGCGTTCGGTCAGTTCCCCTGTCAATTCACGCATCGACTCTCCTCTTCGGAAATAGTTATCGATCACTAACATACTGATCACAGAACAACGAGTCAAGTCCCGGCGGGCCAAATCGAACGGGTAACCAAATGGCGGCGTGGCGACGGACATTGAACTCGACCGATCATAGCGTTATACTTGTTATACACGAGGTGAAATATGCTGGCCGTTCGACTAGATCCAGAAACCGAGGAAAGACTGAACCGTCTTGCGCACGAGACCGGGCGGAGTAAGAGCTATTATGTGAAACAGGCGATTGAAAACTTTCTTGAAGAACGTGAGGATTATCTACTCGCTTTGGCGGTGATCGAACGCGATGAACCCCGTAAGCCCATCGCTGAAGTGAGAAAAGACCTTGGCCTGGACCGTTGATCCCCACTCGCGCGAGCACACGTGCACCCCGCGCCCTCCAATTTCGATTCGTCCGCTCTTGCGCTG
>REEC01000099.1 GCA_007695285.1 Spirochaetaceae bacterium
GCAGATCGTAACAGCGCCGGTCTCGGCCGGATCGGTGAGAACGCGCATCGCGTTGAGCGCCGCGCTCATCAGCTGATCGGGGCGCGAGACGCGGTCCCAGTACGCCGAGACCGGCTTGAACGCGTCGTTCGCGGTGATGTTTGGGTCGGTGCGGTGTTCGATCTGTTGGAGCACGGGGTCGGGTTGACGGCACGCGAACGAGTCACCCGGAAGCAGGAGAAGCGGAATCCGGTTCACGGTCGCGGTCGCGGCCGCGGTGATCATGTTCATCGCTCCGGGCCCGATCGAACTCGTCGCGGCGCAGATCGCGAGGCGGTCCTTCTGTTTCGCGTACGCGGTCGCCGCGTGCGCCATGCCCTGCTCGTTGTGACCTTGGTACACCGTGAGTCCGTGCGGCATCTCGACGAGCGCTTCGCCGAGCCCGACGACGTTGCCGTGCCCGAACACCGCGAACACGCCGTGCACGAACTTCGTCGTCTTTGCGTCGCGCGAAACGTACTGGTTGTCGAGGAACCGCACGAGCGCTTGAGCCGTTGTGAGCCGTGTCGTTTTCATTTTCCGCCTCCTTTACTCGACCTCGGACAGCGCGACTTCGCAGCCACGTTCGTGCGATCGACGGCACGCCTCGGCGATGCGCATCGCCTCGATTCCGTCGCGGCCGGACACGCGCGGCGGCTCGGCGCCAATTATCGCGTCGGCGAACGCGTTAAGTTCGGCGACGAACGACTCGCGGTACCTCTCGAGAAAGAAGTACAGCGGCTTCTCGCCGTGTACGCCGCCTGAGTCGCTTATTACGACGGAGCTGCCGACGTTGTTTCCACTCTCGGCCGCACCGCGTGAGCCGTGGACACCCGCGCGCTGATCGTAGCCGTACGTCGCGCGGCGGCTGTTTTCTATCACCCCGAGCGCCCCACCGGCGAACGTCAGCGTGATGACCGCCGTGTCGATATCGCCGTTTCGGCCAATCTCGTCGTCGACCAGGCACGCGCCTTTCGCGTATACGCTCACGACCTCGTCTCCGGTGAGAAAGCGCGCCATGTCGAAATCGTGGATACTCATGTCCATGAATAATCCGCCGGACTTTTGGATGTACTCGATCCCCGGAGGGGCCGGATCGCGCGACGTGATCCGGAGCGACTCGACCGTGCCGACAGAGCCGTTAACGACCGCGTCCCGAAGCGCCATGAAGTTCCGGTCGAACCGCCGGTTGAACCCGACCTGAAGCACCTTCCCTGAACTCGACGCCGCCGTGAGCATCCTGTTTGCCGCCGCGAGGTCACCCGCGAGCGGTTTTTCGCACATGACATGCAGGCCCGCTTCGAGCGCCTTTGTGACGTGCCCTTCGTGCATCACTGTCGGTGTCGCGACGATCACCGCGTCGGCGTTCCTGAGGTAATCGGTTGCCTCGGCGACGACCGGTGTGTTTGAGTCGGCGCATAACAGCCGAAGTGACGCGGTCGGCATCGGGTCGACGACCGCGACGAGCTGCATCTTGGGGACGTACGTGAGAACGTTCCGCGCGTGTAACTCGCCGATTCTTCCGCCGCCGAGGACGAGGGTACGGATTTTTTTACTCATTGGTCCTATCCTTCTCGAACTGCGTATTCCGGTCGATTCCATGCTTTTTCTCGTACTCGATGAACGGACTAGGCCGATCGAGGTTCACCATATCGTACCCTAGCTCGAACACGCGCCGGTAGACGTGTTCGCGCTCATCCGGCGAGAAACCGTCGCGTTCGGTGATGTTCGCCATCGTCCGGATCCCGAGCTCGCGGCACGCGGCGATGACCGCGGCGCTCTCGTCGTTTGGGCCGTGCTCGACGATTTGATGATCGAACAGTCGTTTATGTTCGCGTACCTGTTCAGGGGTTCGGCTGTTCATCTTGAGCGCGATATCCGGCGCGAGCTGCCGAAAACGCGCGGCGGTCCGATCGGAATGGAACCAGAAAAAAACACGATCCTGCATGTCTCTCCGTCGGATCATCGACACGATTTTTTTCAGGTCTCCGTTCTTGACGTCAAGGTATACGTTGAGCCGGTCGCGTGCCCAATCGAGGAACTGCTCGAGCCGTGGCACGCGTTCTTCCGAGAACCGCGTGGAAAACCATGACCCGGCATCGAGCTTGTCGATGTACCGTGATGTCCGGAGCGCGATCGGTCCAAGGCCGTTGGTCGTCCGGTTGAGCGTCGGGTCGTGCATAATGTAGTGGACCCCATCGATACTCCGCCAGACGTCGATCTCGACGTACTCGACGCGCATCTCGGCGCACGCGCGCGCCGCGGCCATCGTATTTTCGGGCGCCACGTCGTTTGCGCCCCTGTGAACGACTATTTCCATCTGCGTATCCTCGGTTCTCCGGTGTCGGTGCGATCATCCATCGGTTCGCTCCGCAGCGGTCTCGGCGGCCTTTTCGAGGCGTTCGATGATCCGGATCAACTCGAACGGCTTTTTGATCGTGAAGTCCGGCACCTCGCTTGGATCAGCGGGGGTTTTCGACCTGCGTGGCGCCCAATCGAGCCAGACGGTTACCAGGCCGAGGTCGTTTGCCCCTTTGATGTCGCGGAACAGGTTGTTCCCGACCATTACGACGTTTTTGAACTGTTCGGGCGGGATGTTCAGCGCGTTCAAAGCGGCGAGAAACATGCGTCCGTCGGGTTTTTCGACACCGACTTCGCGCGAGATCGCGTGCGCATCGAACAATTCGAACAACCCGCGTGGTTTCAGGATGTTCTCGAACGTCCCGCGCGGACCGTCCGCGACGAGCGCCAACGTGTACCCTTTCCGTTTTAGTTTCCTGACCGTCCGGGCCGCGCCGGGGATCATCCGTGCGCGTAACGTGACTTCGTTCTTGTTTTTGATCTCGGTTCCTTCGTCGGCGAGCGTATCACCGCAGTCGAGGAACACAACCGTACGACGGAGGCGTGAACCGGTTTTTTTTCGTTTGGTTCGCAGTAATGTCTTCATGGATCGTATGAGTGCGCGACGAACGCTCCTTTCGACTGAGCCACATCGATAGTTATATCCGCAACCGAACGAAATTGCAAACGTTTACAGCGTCGGATCACCACGAATACCACGCGTACTCGCCGCCGCCGCCGCGCGTGGACGCGGACTCGAGCGACGACTGCGTGTCATCGCCGGTCGCGCGGACCTGGTTCACGAACTCGTACGCGTCTCCGTGGTAATACGTCTGTTCGTACCAGAGCGGCTTACCGCCGTCGGCGTGACCGACCCCCGTGAGCTCGAGAACCGCGGTTCCGGGTGCGCACCCGAGAATCTCCGCTGCGTCGGTTTCGATGTTCCGGGCGCGGATACGCTGCGCGACGCCGTCGATTTTTATCGCAAAGCGCTCCGAGAGTACCGTATAGAGCGATCCCCCGACGTCCGACGCGGTGAGCCCCGGGCAGCGATCGGCGAGCAGCGCGCGTCGTTCGTAGATCACGACGCGGCCGTCGACCGAGCGAACGCGTTCGGTCTCGTAGAGTTCCGTGCCTTCATCGACGTCGAGAAGCGCGATGACGGCGGCCGGCGGAAGCAGTTCGAGACCATCGACGCGGGTCGCGCGAAAGCTGCGGACGACCGTCGAGGGGGAAAAACCCGCCGCGGACGCCTTGGCCGTGAAACTCACGAGGCGTTTCAGGTCGACGTTCAGTTTGCGTCTCTGCACGAACGTACCGACTCCCTTGCGGAACTCGAGAAGCCCGTCGACGACGAGGTTCGACAAGGCTTTATTGACCGTCGTGCGGCTGATCCCGTACCGTTCGCTCACTTGTCGCTCGGTCAGAAACCGATCGCCGACCGAGTACTCGCTGGATATCAGCTTGGCGAGTATGTCGGTCAGCTGTTTGTAGATCGGTTCTCGGTCGGACTCAACCGGCACTCTTGCCCCCATTTTATCGATCGTATATAGTGGCTAAGCCACCCGGCAATGATAGACGACCCGATCTGGAGCGTCAAGCGACGACGGCGTCAGTCCAACGGAGGTATCCGAACATGAAAACTAGCCCCCTGGAGCAGACCGTCACGAACCGCCCGACCGATGTCTGGAACGATTCGTGCGCGATATCCGAGCTCGAGTACGCGATCGCGAACGGTGCGGTCGGCGCGACGACGAATCCGGTCATCGTCGGTCAAGTACTGAAGAAGGAGATGCATCTCTGGAAGGATCGCATCAAGGAACTCGTTCGCACGATGACCGACGCGACCGAGTACGATATCACGTGGTCCCTGATCGAAGAGATGGCGGTAAAGGGCGCGGAGAAGTTGCTGCCGGTATTCGAGCGCGAAAATCACCGAAAGGGACGGATCTCGATCCAGACGAATCCGACGAACTACCGGAACACCGGCATCATGCTCGATCAAGCCCTGCGGTTCGACGCTCTCGCGCCGAACATGCAGGTGAAGCTTCCCGCGACCGCCGCCGGTATCGCGGCGATAGAAGAAGCAACGTACCACGGTGTGAGCATAAACGCGACCGTGAGTTTCACCGTGTCGCAGGCGATCGCCGTCGCGGAAGCTGTCGAACGTGGCTTGAACCGGCGCGAGGCCGAAGGGAAAAAAAACGACGAGATGAGCCCGGTCTGTACTTTGATGGTCGGACGCGTCGATGACTGGTTGAAGGCGATCGCCGAACGCGACAACAGGATCGTCGACCCCGAGGCGCTCGAGTGGGCGGGGGTCGCGGTAATGAAACGCGCGTACGCGATGTATCGCGAGCGGAAGTATCAAACGCGGCTTCTGATCGCGGCGTTTCGAAACCACCACCACTGGTCGCAGTTCATCGGCGGCGACGTCGTTCTGACGATTCCGTACCTGTGGCAGGTGCGGTACAACGGATCGAACGTTCCGGTCGTCGACCGGATCGACGATAAGGTCCCGTCGGCGTATATCGAGACACTCGTCGCACATTTCCCGGATTTTGTCCGCGCGTACGAGCCCGATGGACTCGCGCCGCACGAATTTGACTCTTACGGCGCGTCGGTGCGGACGTTGCGGTCGTTCATCGGGAGCTACTCCGACCTGGTGTCGGTGATCCGGGATTTCATGCTCCCGAATCCCGACGTGAAACCGGACCCGGCGTGACGCGCGAGACGAGGGGGAAATGGCGATGGCAACACGAGTTCTGAACTACATCAATAACACCTGGACCGATGTTGGTGTGACCGAGTCGGCGCCGGTGATGAATCCGGCGCGTGGCGAAAAAATCGCGGACGTCGCGATGAGCGATGCAAATGCCGTCGGCATCGCGGTCGACGCGGCTCACGCCGCGTTCGCCGAGTGGAAGGAGACGCCGGTCGGCGACCGCGTCCAGTATCTTTTCCGGCTCAAAGTCCTGCTCGAGGAGAACATCGAAGAGATCGCTCGTGCGATCACCGACGAGTGTGGAAAAACGCGCGCCGAGAGCATCGGCGAGCTGCGCCGCGGGATCGAGAACGTCGAGACCGCGTGTGGAATGCCGACGCTGATCCAGGGGTACAGCAACGAGGACATCGCATCCGGCATCGACGAACATATGTTCCGCCAGCCACTCGGCGTCGTGACCGCGATCACGCCGTTTAACTTCCCCGGGATGATCCCGCTCTGGTTTCTGCCGTACGCGGTCGCGACCGGAAACTGTTTCATCCTGAAGCCGAGTGAAAAAGTGCCGATCACGACCGCCAAACTCTTCGAGCTGATCGAACGCGCGGGCTTCCCTGCCGGGGTGCTCGGGCTCGTGAACGGCGGCAAAGACGCGGTCGACGCATTGATCGATCACCCGAAGGTGCGCGCGGTGAGTTTTGTCGGGAGCACGCCGGTTGCGCGCTACATCTACGAGCGCGCGACCAAGAACGGAAAACGCGCGCAGTGCCAGGGTGGCGCGAAAAACCCGGTGATCGTGATGCCGGACGCGGATATGGAGACGACGACCGGCATCATGGCCGACAGCGCGTTCGGGTGCGCGGGACAACGCTGCCTCGCCGCGAGTGTCGCGATCACGGTCGGGGAAGCGCGGAAGCCGTTCACCGAGAAGATGGCCGACGTCGCCGCCGCGCGTATCGTCGGGTACGGCTTCGACGACGGCGTTCAGATGGGGCCTGTCATCAGCAGCGCGAGCCGCGAGCGGATACACGGGATCATCGGCGCCGCCGAGTCCGACGGCGCCGCGGTAGTCGTCGACGGGAGAAACCGCACGACTCCGGGGTACGAGGACGGGTACTGGGTTTTCCCGACCGTGCTCGATCGCGTCGATCCACGGTCGACTCTCGCGTCGACCGAAGTGTTTGGCCCCGTTTTGAGCCTCATGCACGCGAGCGACATCGACGACGCGATCCGGATCGTGAACGAGCGAAGCTACGGGAACATGGCGTGTATCTTCACCGAGAGCGGCGCGGTAGCGCGCAAGTTCCGCCACGAAGCGGACGCCGGTAACGTCGGGATCAACATCGGCGTCGCGGCGCCGATGGCGTACTTCCCGTTCAGCGGCTGGAACGAAAGTTTCTTCGGCGACCTGCACGCGCAGGGTCGCCACGGAGTCGAGTTCTACACGCAGACGAAGGTCGTCGTCGAACGGTGGCCAAAGACCTGGTCCCGGAAGTTCTGACGCGGCCCGTGACGCCGTCCGTTGAACGGACTTTTACGTCGTACGTCGCACGACGAGCCGCGGCTCGAGCACGTCGGCGCTCGGGTTGCAGTCGCTCTCGATGCAGTCGATCAGCATCCTGAGCGCGCGTCGACCCATCTCGTGAATCGGTTGCGCGACGGTCGTGAGTTCGACCGTGTGCATGCCCGCCCACGGTATGTCGTCGAATCCGGCGACCGCGACGTCCTCCGGGACCCGGAGGCCGAGGCTGAGAACGGTCTCGATCACCGACAACGCGAGGTCGTCGTTTTCGCAGAATACCGCGCGCGGTAAACGCTGCATCGCCGCCACTTTGTGGATCAGTTCTGCCGCGCCGGCGCGCGTGAACGGTCCGAGCATGACGTTGCCCGCGTCGTACGGTTGACCGAACGCTTCGAGCGCCGCGCGGTACCCTTCGCGGCGAGCCTCGCCGGTGTCGGAGCCGTTCTCCGCGCCGAGAAACGCGACCGGCGCGTATCCGCGAGAGAGCAGGTGTTCGGTCACGATGTAACCGCCGCGTTTATTGTCGATCACGACGTATCCGGCGTCGGTTCCGGCCGGTGCACTCGTGACGTACACCAAAGGCACGTCCGGCGGCAGAGGCATCGCGAATCGATCCGAGATCCGATGGACCGGAGCCAGGATGATTCCGTCGACGCGACGTTCGACAAGTAGATTCATGTACCGGTCCTCGCGCTGTTCGCTCCAGTCGCTCGAGCCGAGCAGGACGCTGTACCCCATCTCTTCGGCGGCGGTCTCGATTCCGGCCGCCACTTCCGGGAAGAACGGATTCCTGAGATCGGGTATGACAAGCCCGATCGTTTGAGTTCGTCGCGTGATCAAGCCGCGCGCGATCGCGTTCGGCCGGTAGTTGAGCTCGCGCGCTACCGCGACGACCTTCTCGCGTGTATCGGGCTTCACGCCGTACTTGTTGTTGAGCGCGCGCGACACCGTCGCGTACGAGAGGCCGAGACGGCGCGCGATGTCTTTGATCGTTGCACTTCGCTGCCTTTCGGCGCCGGGTTTCACGTCCTGATTCCTTCCTGAAGCTGTAAGGTACGATTTCGGCATCATGGCCAACGTCCGCAAGACCGTCGACGTCCGGGGAACCGGGAGCTACTTCCCGAGTATCGTCCAGAACTCGTCCGCGGTGTCGCCGTACACGTCGCGCCACTCGCGAAGTTTTTTCGAGAGCTCGTCGCGGACCGGCGCGAGCTTCTCGTCGTCGGCGAGATTCACGAGTTCATCGGGATCGGCGTGCAGGTCGAACAGCTGTGTCGTCCGTACACCGTCGACGACGTACTCGATCAGTTTGTAGCGCTCGTCTCGGACCGATCTCTGAAGCCCGAGATACGCCGTGAGAACGTGGCCGCGGTGCCGGACCGCGGGGTCGCAGGTCGCCGCGGCGTAACTCTCACCTTCGACGGTCGGCGCGGTTTCGATCCCGATCAGGTCGCAGAGAGTAGGGAAGAGGTCCGGCGAAGAGACGAGAGTGTCGCGGGTTTCACCTTCCGGCAGGCCCGGACCGCTGATGATGAGTGGAACGTGTATGCTGTGGTCGTACGAGTTCTGTTTGCCCATCAGGCCGTGCCGGCCGAGACCGAGCCCGTGGTCGGCCGTGTGCACGATGATCGTGTTCTCGAGTTGCCCGGCGACCTTGAGCGCGTCGATGATCTTCCCGAGCCAGTGGTCGTAGTGCGAGATCATCGCGTAGTAGTCCGCGGTCTCCCGGCGCACTCGGGCGGGGGTGTACGGGTGCGGAACGATGTTCTCGTCGCGCACGTCGAGGTCGCCGTTGTCGAACGGGTGGTACGGCATCACGTTGTCCGCTATCGTGAGCGAATCGGGATCGTACATCGTGAGAAACTCGTTCGGCATCGTCCGTGGATCGTGCGGCGCGGTGAACGCGGCGTACGCGAAGAACGGTGCCTCGTCGGTGTACGACTCGATGAAATCGATCGCCGACCGAGCGAACAACTCGGTCGCGTGCACGCCCTTCGCGACGCGGTCGAATCGTTTCTCGTGAATCGTTTTTTCACCGGTGCCGCCGTCCCACGAGTGCGGCTTTGATTCCGGAAAGACGCCGTCGTTTGGGTAGTCGCAAACCGGCATGTTCCAGTGATCGTCCATCCCGCCGAAGAATATGTTTGCGCCGGAGGCGAAACTGCGCGCGAACGAGTCGCAGTCGCTGTGCCACTTCCCGGTGCCGAACGTCGCGTAGCCGTGTCTTCCGAGGTGTTCTCCGATCGTCGTGTGCTCTGGTGGTATCCTCTGTCCGGCTCCCTCGATGTGAAACAGCGTTCGCCCGGTGTGATACACGACACGGCTCGGCATGCAGATCGCGCCGCTTGTTCCACCCATGATGTACGAGTTGGTGAACGCGACGCCGCGGCGGCAGAGGGAGTCGAGGTTCGGCGTCTTGATGTCCCGATTGCCGAGCGCGTGAATCGTATCGAATCTCTGATCGTCCATGATCAGGAACAGGACGTTCGGGCGAGTTTTTGCGTTATTCTGCGTGGATTGTGCCATGCACACACTGTACCGGAACTCGCGTGGCGCGGCAATGCGGAGTTGGTGGTGCCGCGTGCTGTATCAAAGAATCTCATCGGGCGTACGTCTGTCCAGAACCGGAAGATCCGCACAAACATCGGCGATTCGCGTAAGTTCCTCGCGTAACTCGCGGGTCGTGAGCTCTTGCTGCTTCGTCCGGCGGGCGAGCGCATCCGTCAATGCTTCCGTCACGGCCTCTGTGATCGAAACGCCGGACCTGGCCGCCAGCTCTCGCGCGAGTTCGTGTGTCCGGGCGTTCTTGACGTTCAGCTGCATATTACGCTCCGCCGAGAGGAAAATCCTTCCAGGAAGAAAAATACCGAAAAACTGGTTGTACTGTCCATCGCAGAAAGCACGACCTGAGCCGGCACCGGCCCCATACGCTGACCGCCGTCAGAGTCGATCCGCCACCCCAAGCTCTTCGGCGACCGTGTTGAGCGCGGTGATCGTCGCGGGTGAGAGCGGAATACCGTCGCGGCGGAAGGTCTCTTCGTTGTGGCTTTCGAACTCACCCGCGGCGAAGCTCTGTTCGAGGCCCGGAAGAGGGGAGAGCGACCGGATCTTCTCGGTGTAGCGCGAGACCTGGTTCAGGAACCGGTCCCGGTCCGTGAAGAGATCGATCCGGAAACAGATCACGAGCGCTCCCTGATTCGCGCCGGGCCACGACCAGACCGGCGGATTCGCCGAGAGGTTCAGCCCCGAGAGAAATCCGCCCCACGTCTGGCAGATCTCGCCGAGGCCGATCGAGCGGAGGACGATGCCCGGAGTGAGCCGCGCGACCGTGTCGCGATGAGGGCTGTTCGAGTACAGGTCGTGCATGCATCCAAAATCGACGACGATCGGGCTTGAAGCCGACGGCACGCTGAACGCCATCGGCGAGCCACCGGCGGCGGAGTAGATCGGAGCGTTTTCGGTCAGGTTGAGCTGATGCCCCGACGTCACGAACGTCAACAAGCCGTGCTCGACCGGGACGCGCGCGTAAATGCCGGCGGCTCCAAAATGCCCGTGGTTCCGCGTCACAAGGACCGCGACACCCGACTCGAGCGCCTTCCGGCAGATCAACTCGGTTCCGTCCCACGCCGGGAAGTATCCGAGTCCTCCGTCGCCGTCGACGACGAGACTGACCGGCGTCTCGCGCACGACGTGTACGTTCGGTCTGCCGTTCAGTTTCCGGTCGCGGATCAGCCGCGCGTACGTCGCGATCTGGATCGTGCCGTGGCTGAAAACCCCGCGCAGATCGTTCGTCGTGAGCAGCGTCGCGAGCAACTCGGCGCGCCCGCTCGCAAGCCCCGCGGCGATCGCAACCTCACGGGCAAATGCTTCGAGAACCTCGTGCTCGATACGGACGGCTTCGTCGGGTATTACGTTCATGCCTTAACTGTAGTGACTCGCCGCGTCTTTGTCACCGTGGGTGCTCACGTGGTCCGACGCCGTTTTTTCCTGTTCTTGAACATCAACAGCCTCACGCCGTTCAGTGAGACCAGCACCGTGCCTCCCTCGTGCCCGATCACGGCGAGTGGGAGCGGCAGGCCGATCGTGTAGATGCCGACGATCATCATCGCGATGAGCCCCATCGCGACCGCGATGTTCACGATCAGAGTCTTGCGCGTACGCCGACTCAACGCGATCAGGTACGGAAGCTTCGCGAGGTCGTCCGAGAGCAGCACGATGTCCGCCGTCTCGAGCGCGACGTCGGTACCCGCCGCGCCCATCGCGATCCCGAGCCGGGCACCCGCGAGCGCGGGCGCGTCGTTCACGCCGTCGCCGACCATCGCGGTCGGACCGTACTCGGCCTCGATTCGCCGAATCGCGTCGAGTTTATTCTCCGGCAGCAGTTCGGGGTACACCGCGTCGATTCCCGCCTGCGCGGCGATCGCCTCGGCGGCCGCACGGTTGTCGCCGGTCAACATCACGACGTGTTTGATACCGGCCGCGCGCAGATCGCGGACGACTTCCGCCACACCCGGCTTCAGCCGGTCCTCGAGTGAGATGACCCCAAGAATACGCCCGCCGTTCCCGTCGTCCTCGACGAGCACGATGACGGTTTTTGTCTCTTTCTGGAGCCGTTCGATCTCATTACGCGCGGAGTCGAGACCCGCTGTTCCGGGATCGAGCGCGTCGAGAAGCGTCGGGCTGCCGAGGCGGATTTCACGACCGTCAATCACTCCACGCACGCCGACGCCGGACTCGCTCCGGAAATCGGTCGGCGAGTGGTACTGAAGCTCGCGCCGGCGCGCTTCCGCGGTGACCGCTTCCGCGAGCACGTGAGCGCTTTTGCTCTCGAGAGTCGCCGCGGCGATCAGAATGTCGTCTTCGCTCCAGTCGGACAGCGACACGATGTCCGCGACAAACGGCTTGCCTTCGGTCAACGTTCCGGTCTTGTCGAAAGCGATCGCCTGAATTCCCGCCGCCTGCTCGACGTGCACTCCACCTTTGAAGAGGATTCCGCGCCGAGCGCCGTTGCCGATCGACGAGAGAATCGACGCCGGGGTGCTGATGATGAGCGCGCACGGACTCGCGGCGACCATGAGCGTGATCGCGCGGTAGAGACTCGCGGCCCACTCGGTTCCGAGCAGCATCGGCGGGATCACGGCCGCGAGAACGGTCGCGAGAATCACACCAATCGCGTAGTACTGCTCAAACCGTTCCAGGAACCGCTCGGTCTTCGCCTGCTGCTCCTGCGCCTCCTCGACCAGCGTGATCACGCGCGCGATCGTCGAGTCGCCGCTCGTCTTTGTGACGCGGATGACAAGCTCGCCGTCCTGGTTGATCGTGCCCGCGAGCACCTCGGAGCCGGCGCGCTTTTCCACCGGAAGCGACTCGCCGGTGATGCTCGCCTGATCGACATTTCCCGCGCCGCTCTCGACGACACCGTCGAGTGGGATACGGTCGCCGGGGCGGACCTGGACGAGCGTGTCGATATCGATCGACTCGACCGGAACGCGCCGTCCTCTCTCGCTCGTCACCGACTGAAGCACGAGAGCCGTGTCGGGACGGAGTTTCGACAGTGCGCGGATCGCGTTCCGTGTGCGATCGAGCGCGAAATCCTGGAGAACGTTCGAGAGCGAAAAGAGAAACAAGAGAAGTGCGCCTTCGAACGGAGCGCCGACCGCCGCAGCTCCGATCGCCGCGAGTACCATCAGGAGATCGATATCGATTTTTCGCGCGCTCAAGCTCTCGATGCTCGCGCGAACCCCGAAGAAACCGCCGAAAGCATACGCAACTATGTACGCGCTCCACGTCAGCGCGGCGGGCCCGACCCGCTCGCTCACGGCGCCGAGAATCATCGCAACGAGCGTCACCACGACAAAGCCGGGTTCGAGTGGGAGCCGGCGAAGCGCTCCGATCAGCCGCTCACGCGGTCCAAGCCCCCCTCCGGTTGCGGTCTCAACAGGCTTGGACTCCGCGGGCGTCGGGCGCGCGCCGATCCGGACCTTCTTTGTGACCCACGGACTCGTCCGGCCGCGCGGCGCGGGTTGTGGCACGCGCAGGACGCCGCGTTTGAGCTTGATTCCACCGTCGGTCATCAGAGCGCGCGCGCTGCATTCACTCGAGTCGCACTCGACGGCGGCTCCGCGCTCGCGCGCACGGCGTTGGATCTGCTCGAGGCAGATCCCACATCCCCGGCGGAAAAGCCGTTGTTCGCGGTCGCGGCACGTCGCAGATCGTTCCTCAAGGAGATGCGCGAGTTCGCTCGTTATGTCGTCGAGACGGTCCGCGTCGAGCCCATCGGGATCGTACTCGAGCTCGATTTCGAGCTCGGCGGTATCGTAGCGAATCTCCCTGATCGCCGGTTCATCCTGAACGGTTCGGTAGATCGTCGCGGCGCAACAGCGGTCTTCGACCGGCACAGGGCACTCCGGAACGTCGCGTACGCGGGGTTGGTGTGTGAGTTTTTTCTCCATTCTGTCCCTTGCTGATTCTATTTAGAATGATTATAAAATAGCACTCGCTATAAATAAGGTCAAGGGGAGTTTCCTCTTTCAACCGGATGCCGGCGCCGCCGAGAACGGATCTCGTGTGAGCGACCGTGCCGCGGTTTCGAGCGTGCGACCCAGCGGCGCCTCGATCTTCAGCGTCGCGAGTCGATCGGCGCGTGTCGGGCCCTGGTTGACCAGCGCAATCGGTTTGCCTTGGTGGTACGCCTTGTCGACGAAACGATAGCCCGAATGGACCGTCAGAGAGGAGCCCAGAACCAACACGGCGCGCGACTCTTCCAGCAGCGCCCATGCCTGTTGCACGACGCCGCGATCCACGTTCTCCCCGAAGAAGACGACGTTCGGTTTCAACGGGCCGCCGCAGGCCACGCACGCGGGCGCACGAAAGGTGTCGATCAGGTCCTGCGGAACTACCGCGTCGCCGTCCGGTGTCATGCGCGCCTGGTGAGCGTCCCAGCCGGGGTTGCTCTCGATCATCGTTGTTTGCACCGCGTCGCGGTCGTAGACGCGAGCGCAGTTCAGGCAGATGACGGTGTAGAGGCTGCCGTGCAGTTCGACCACCCGCGGACTGCCTGCAGCGTCGTGCAATCCGTCGACGTTCTGCGTGATGATGCCGGTCACGAGCCCGGCGGCCTGCAGGGCAGCCACGGCACGATGCCCGGCGTTTGGCTCGGCCTGACGCACGCGCGGCCAACCGATCGCGCTGCGCGCCCAGTAGCGCCGGCGCGTCGCGGGGCTGCCGACGAACTCACGGTACTGAATCGGATCGCTCTCGCGTTTCCGACCGGTCGGGCCACGGTAGTCGGGTATGCCGGACTCGGTGCTGATTCCGGCGCCCGACAGCACCATTACTTTGCCGGGTCTCAGAAATCGAACCAGGCTCTCGATATCGGCCGACGGTCTACTCACGCCGTCTATGGTACGCGCCGCGCGTCGCTGCCGTCAACTGCTCTACCGGCGAGCCGGACGGTGCTTGCGGCGTTCGGCGGTGCGTCGTATCATGGCGCGTCCGGTGCCGGCTTAACCGCGGCGCTCGATCAACGAAGTAGGCTGGTTCCGGTATGGCCCTGAATAATCGATTACGACTGCGTCGCCGTGTCCCGCGGCTGAGGAGAACGTCCACCCGAACGTATTCGCTTGCCGACCTGCTCGCGCGTCAGCCGAGGACCGTTCAGAAGGCGTCCGGGTACGCGGTACTGCGGGCGTATCTCGACAACTCGCCCGAACTTCGGCGCGTCCGGCTCACGAGCCGTACGTTCGCGATGCTCAACTCTGCGCGGATCGTTCCGGAAAACCTGGAGAACTACTATCGAACGCGGCGGCTCCCCCGGCATCCGTTTGTGCCGACCTTCCTCACGGTAAAATCCCGGTACGTCGCACATCGAACGAAGCTCGCCGCCGAGCGTAAACGCTACATCATGGAACGGATGCGCGCGCTGCCGACCCACGTCGTCGATTTTGTTCGGTACCTTGGGTATCTTGAGGATCATTACAGTGCGAGCGGGGCGCATCCGGTCTGGCAACGGAATCTGTTCCCCGCGACAAAGAAGAAAGTCGATGAGTACGCGCGTC